>NZ_QKYN01000065.1 GCF_003258295.1 Streptacidiphilus pinicola
GCGGAGCTGGAGGCCGCCGGGCTGGCCGCGGTGTCGGCCTCGCTCGCCGACCACTACGTGGCCGCGCCGCCCGGCGTCGCGCTCGCGCCCGCGCTGTCGCAGCGGCGGCAGGAACTGCACGAGGCCGAGCGGGTCGTCGAGCTGCTCGCGGACGAGTACCGCCGCACCGGAGCGGCCACGGCGGGCGCGGCCGACCTGGTCGAGGTGGTCTCCGGCGTCTCCGCGCTGCGGCACCGGTTCGAGCAGATCCAGCTCGGCACCGAGAACGAGCTGCTGGCCCTGGTCACCGAGACGCCCGTCGCGGTGTCGCCCGAGGAGAACGGCGCCGAGGACGTGATCGTCGCCCGCGGCGTCACCCACCGGACGGTGCTCTCCCGCGACCGGCTCGCCGACGCGCCCGTCATGGACGCGCTCGCGCTCGCGCTGGAGCGCGGGCAGCAGGTCCGCGTCGCGGAGCGGGTGCCGACCAAGCTGATGGTCTCCGACCGCCGGCTCGCCATGGTCCCGCTGCTCGCCCTCGGTACGCCCGGCGAGCCGGCGGCGCTGCTGGTGCGCGCGCCAGGGCTGCTGGAGGCGCTGGTCGGGCTCTTCGAGCAGTGCTGGCAGTCGGCCTCCCCGGTGCGGTTCAGCTCCGAGCTCCCGGGCACGGTCGAGGTGGACGCGGACCAGCCGGACCCCGTCGATCTGCAGATCGTCTCGCTGCTGCTGACCGGCCTCACCGACGCCAGCGTCGCCAAGCAGCTGGATCTGGGCCTGCGCACGGTCCAGCGACGCGTCCAGCGCCTGATGACGCTGACGGGAGTCAGCACGCGTCTGCAGCTGGGCTGGCACGCGTACGAGCGCGGCTGGGTCGCCCGTTAGGCTTCGCCCATGCCAGAACCTGTCGATCATGCCGCCCCGGCGTCCCCGGCGTCCTCGCCGTCGGGTCAGCCCGTGGAGACGGCCCAGGTCCAGCGCCTCACCGACGCGGTGACCCGGCTGCGCCGCGCCCTGCGCAGCAGCATCCGCACGGACTACCCGTGGGAGGCCCTGCCGATGGCGCAGGTGGAGCTCCTGCAGACGCTCGCCCAGACGGGCCCGCTCCGCGTCGGGGAGCTCGCCGCGCGGCAGCGCCTCGCCCCCAACACCGTCAGCGGCCTGGTCGGCCGTCTGCTCGACGCGGGTTTCGTCGACCGCCAGAACGACCCCGGCGACCGCCGGACGGCCCGCATCGGCCTCACCGACGCGGGCCACCGGCAGCTCGGCGACTGGCAGCGCGCCCACGAGCGCCGACTCGCCGCGGCGCTGGCGACGCTGGCCCCCGAGGACAGCGCGGCCGTCCTCAACGCCCTGACGGGCCTGGAGAACCTGGCCGCCGCCCTGGGCGAGGACAACCCGCCGGCCGCGTAGGCGCGCGGGGCTCCGTCAGTCGCTCTCGATCCCGAGCAGCGTCTGCTTCGCCTCCAGGCCGGCGGCGAAGCCCGTCAGGGAGCCGTCGCTGCCGACGACCCGGTGGCAGGGCCGGAGGATCAGCAGCGGGTTGGCGCCCACCGCGCCGGCAACCGCCCGGACGGAGGTGGGCGGCAGGCCCGCCGACTGCGTCAGCTCCTTGTAGGTGACCGTCGCCCCGAAGGGGATGTCGTCCAGGGCGTGCCAGACGCGCTGCCGGAACTCCGTGCCGGCGGGGGCGAGCGCGAGGTCGAACTCCTTGCGCTCGCCCGAGAAGTACTCGCCGAGTTGGGCGACCGCGTCCGCGAGGAGGTCCGGGTCGCGGGTCCAGGAGGGATCGGGCTCCACCGCGCGGCCCTTCTGCACCGGCGCGTAGACGGAGGTGAGCCGGCCGTCCTCGTCCGCCGTGAGCTGCAGGCGGCCCAGCGGGGAGTCCATGGTGGTGTAACGGGTCATCACTTGCTCGCTTTCGCTGAGGTCTTGGCGGGCCTGAGGGCGCGTTCCGCGGCCGCGGCCTCGCCCGCGGCGACCCAGAGGTGGTGCACCGCGTAGGAGCGCCAGGGCCGCCACCCGTCGCTGCTGGGTTCGGCCGTCGAGCCCGCGGCGCGCAGGCCGTGGCGCACGCCGATGTCGGTGGGGAGGTAGGCGTCGGGGTCGGCGAGCGCCCGCATCCGGACGTAGCTGACGGTCCACGGGCCGATGCCCGGCAGCGCCAGCAGTGCCGCGGAGGCCTCGTCGCGGTCGACGCCCGGGTCGAGTCGGACGGTGCCGTCGGCCAGCGCCGCGCACAGGCCGCGCAGGGCGCGCTGCCGCGCGAGCGGCATGGCCAGATCGGCGGGGTCGGCCTCGGCAAGGCTCGCCGTCGAGGGGAACAGATGGGTGAGCCCGCCGCCGGCCTCGGGCAGCGGCACGCCGTAGCGGGCGGCGAGACGTCCGGCCAGCGTGCGGGCCGCCGCGACGGTGACCTGCTGCCCGAGGACCGCGCGGACGGCGAGCTCGTGGGCGTCGACGTGGCCGGGCGAGCGCAGTCCGGGGCGCTTGGCGACGAGCGGACCGAGGTGCGGGTCCGCGCCGAGCACCTCGGCGACGGCCTCCGGGTCGGCGTCGAGGTCGAAGAGCGCGCGCAGGCGCTGCGCCGCGGCCGTCAGGTCGCGGACGTTGCCCAGCCGCACCCGTGCGTCCAGCCAGCCCTGGGGCTTGGCCGGCTCGTCGACCTCGGCCACGCCGGAGCCGCCGGGCAGGGCGAGGGTGCGCCGGTAGGTGCGGGCGCCGCCACCGCCCTCGCGCACGACCACCTCCTCGACGCCGGGCACCGCACGCAGCGCCAGGAAGTCGAAGACGGCGGCCGCGTCGAAGGGTTGACGGTGCGCCAGCCGCAGCGGGATCACGCCGTGCACGACGTTGCGTCGGCCCTGGTGGGCGCGCAGCTCGGTCGGGGTCATCGCGTAGACCTCGCGGATCGTGTCGTTGAACTGCCGCACGCTGGAGAAGCCGGCGGCGAACGCGGCCTCCGTCGCGCCGAGGTCGGTGGTCTGCAACAGCAGGCGCGCGGTCTGCGCGCGTTGGGTGCGGGCGAGGGCGAGCGGTCCGGCACCGAGCTCGGCGTGGAGCTCGCGGGTCAGGTGGCGTTCGCTGTAGCCGAGCCGGGCGGCAAGGCCCGCGACGCCCTCGCGGTCGACGACTCCGTCGGCGATCAGGCGCATGGCGCGGCCGACCAGGTCGGCGCGCAGGTTCCATTCCGGCGAGCCGGGTGCCACGTCGGGGCGGCAGCGCCGGCAGGCGCGGAAGCCGGCGGCCTGGGCGGCCGCGGCGGTCGGGTAGAAGTCGATGTTCTCGCGCTTGGGGGTTCTGGCGGGACAGCTGGGCCGGCAGTAGATGCCGGTGGTCCGCACGGCCGAGTAGAACACGCCGTCGAGTCGTGCGTCCTTGCTGCTCACCGCCCGGTAACAGGCGTCCTCGTGCATCCTCACGCCCTCCAGTCTGCGGCATCGGCGGCCGACGCACTGGCGGGAATCGGACACGACAGTGACAGGGTGGGCGCTGGCGGGATCTTGATGGTCAGGGGCGTTCACGCCACTCGTGGCGGCGTCGGGCGCCTCGCGAGAATGAAGGCACCGCAGCAGACGACCCATCGAGAGGGACCCCAGCCATGACGACGACCGCCACCGCAAGCGCCGTGCTCTCCGTGCCCGCCGCCGACCCGACCGTCGCCGCCGCCCACTACGCCGCCCGGCTCGCCTTCGAGGCCGACGTCTCCGACGTGCACGCCGACCTGGCCGCCGGCGTCGGGGGCGTGGTGGTGGTCGACTCGCGCAGTGACGCCGCCTGGGCACAGGGCCACATTCCGGGCGCGATCCACATCCCGACCGCCCGGATCGCGGAGCTCGCGCCGACCCTGGTGGACCCGTCCACGACGGTGGTCACCTACTGCTGGGGCCCCGGGTGCAACGGCGCCACCCGCGCCGCCCTCGCCTTCGCCCGCCTCGGTTACCCGGTCAAGGAGATGATCGGCGGCTTCGAGTACTGGGTCCGTGAGGGTTTCGCCTTCGAGTCCGCGCGGGGCGAGGAGCAGCGGCCGATCGACGACCTCACCGCTCCCCGCTCCGGCATCTCCTGCGCCTGCTGATCCGGCCGGAACCGGCGTCTCAGAGACGCCGGTTGGCGCGGGCGGTACGGCCGCGCTGCTTCCAGACGCGGGTCAGCTCCGCGCGCAGGCGCGCGTCGCTGCGGGCCGCCATGCGGAGGTTCTCCCGCTGCAGCTTGCGGTAGCTGTCCAGTCGGCGGAAGGACAACTCGCCCTCGTCGAGGGCACGCTGGACCGCGCAACCGGGTTCGCCGTCGTGGCCGCAGTCGGCGAAGCGGCACTCCGCGGCCAGCCGCTCGACGTCGGCGAAGACCTGCTGCAGCCCGGCCTCCGCGTCCATGACGCCGACCCCGCGCAGGCCGGGGGTGTCGATAAGGACGCCCTTGCCGTCCGGCAGGGTCAGCAGCTCGCGGGTGGTCGTGGTGTGCCGGCCCTTGCCGTCGACGCCGATGGCCCGGACGTCCATCGCCTCGACGCCGGTGAGCGCGTTGGCGAGGGTGGACTTGCCGACGCCGGACTGGCCGACCAGCACCGTGCTCGCGCCGAGGGCGGCCCGCAGCGCGGACACGCCCGCGCCGTCGGTCGCGCTGACCACGTGGACGGGGACGCCGGGCGCGGCCCCCTCGACGTCCGCGCGGATCAGGTCCGCGTCGGGCGCGAGGTCGGCCTTGGTCAGCACGACGAGCGGGTCCGCGCCGCTCTCCCAGGCGAGCGCGAGGAAGCGCTCGACGCGGCCGAGGTCCGGCTCGACGGCGAGGGAGACCGCGATGACGACGGTGTCGACGTTGGCGGCGAGCACCTGGCCCTCCGAGCGCTTGGAGGCGCCGGTGCGGATCACCGCGGTACGGCGCGGCAGCAGGGTGCGGACCTGGTAGCCGATCTCGGCCGCGCCCTCGGCGACGGCCGCCCAGTCGCCGGTGCAGATGATGCGCACCGGGTCGCGCGGCGTGACCAGCGCGGTGTCGGCGCGCAGCGTGCCGCGCGGGGTCACGACGTCGCACAGGCCGCGGTCGACCCGGGCGACCCGGCCGGGGATCAGGCCCTGCGCCGCGTACGGCGCGAAGGCGGCCCGCCAGTCCTCGTCCCAGCCGTAGCGGGAGAGGTCAAGGGGAGTGGTGGAAGACAAAGGAAGCCCTTCGAGGCGTGAAGTGGATGATCGACTGCTCGGTGGTCAGTTCGGTGTTCATCGCTTCCTCACCTCCTCGGCTTCCGCGGCCACGGCCTTCCGTGGCTCCTGCTCAGACGCTACCGCCGGGCCGGGGACGAGGGCCAAGGGATTTCTACTTCTGCTCCCCCTCCTCGTCCTGCTGCTCCCCCTCGAAGGGCGACGGGTAGCGGCGGCGCCGGTCGCCCTTGGACTGGATGCGCCCGCGCAGGTCCTTGTGCGGCAGGAAGTCCGCCCAGCGCTCGGGGTACTCCGCCGGGATGTCGGACTCGCCCTCGCCCTCGGTCGGCGGCGGGTTCGCGGCACGGTTGCGGGTGGCCGCGCGGCGGGCCTCGGCGCGCCGCATGACCTCCATGGCCTCCTCCTCGCGCGCCTTCTCGTTCTCCGCGCGGGCCTGCGCGGTCTCGCGGGTCGGCCACATCCGGTCGATGGCGGCGTTCATGGCGGCGCCGATCAGCACCGCGAGCGCGATGACCCCGATCCACAGCAGCACCGCGACGGGCGCGGCCAGCGAGCCGTAGACGGTCGGGCCCTCGACCGAGTGCACGAGGTAGAGGCGCAGGAAGATGCTGCAGACGAAGAAGACCAGCAGCGCGACTATCGCGCCGGGCAGGTCCTCCTTCCAGGCGGTCCGCACCGGCACGGCCACGTGGTAGAGCGTGGTCATGAAGACCACCGAGAGCAGGATCGCGCCCGGCCAGTACAGGACGTGGACGATGTCCGCGGTGGCGGGGAACCAGGCGACGATCTGGTCCGGTCCGGCGATCACCAGCGGCCCGATCACCGTGCCGACGATCAGGGCGACGATGTAGAGACCGAGCGAGAGCAGCCGGGTGTGCACGATGCCGCGCTGGTCCTCCAGCCCGTACATGATCGTGACGGTGTCGACGAAGACGTACAGCGCACGCGAGCCGGACCAGAGGGCCAGCAGGAAGCCGATGGAGATCAGGTCGGGGCGGCCGCTGCTGAAGACGCTGTTCAGCAGCGGCTGCACGGTCTGGTGCACCGAGCTCGCCGACAGGAAGGTGCTCGCGGCGCGCAGGATGTCGGCCTCGAGCTTGGCGATGACGCCCTGGCTGAGGTAGCCGAGCGTGCCGGCGACGCAGAGCAGCAGCGGCGGGACGGACATCAGCGTGAAGAAGGCGACCTCGGCGGCGAGCCCGGTGACGCGATACTCGACACAGACGTTGGTGGTGTCCTTGATCAGCTTCCAGGCGATCGGCCCGTAGGTGCCCCCGACCCGTCGGCGGTTGGCGCGCCGACCGCCGTGGGCGCGATGCCGGGCTTTGGGTGAGGGTTCGCCTGCAGGTTGCACGGTGCAAACCTATCGGCCCACGGGGGTCTCGCCGATCTCTCCGGGCGCGTCGGAGGTCCGGGGCGCCGCCGGATCGGCCGACTCCGCATCCGGGTGATCTTCCGAATAGTGGACGCCCTCGTCTTGCAGATCGGAACACGAGGGCCAATATGGGCGTTCGGGCCCTCCGGCCGCATCGGCACTCCCGTGAAATCCCAGTCTTCGGGACACTTTTGTCCACATGTCGGAAGGCGCTGGACTGCGAAAAGTTCGGCGTGCGACGCTTCTGCCATGTCTGGTGCCGGAACTGCCCTGGTCGGTCGACTCCACGTCGACCTCGGCCGCATGTCCAGCGCCATCTGTCCGGTGACCTGATACCCCTGCCGCCCCACCGACAGCAAGCCCGACGCCCGCGCGCCGACGCGCGGAACACGTCGCCCAGGCCGGGTCGCCGTCGCGCCGCACGCACCCTCGTGCAGGTCAGCGCCGTAGCGCCGGTCCGGGAACCACTGCTGAGACTACCGCTCAGGCCCCGAACCAACTGCCGAAGGACGCTCCATGGCCGCCACCCCCGCCTCCTCCACGCCGAAGCGCAAGGTGACCCGCCACCGCGGCGAGGGCCAGTGGGCTGCCGGTCACTTCACGCCGCTGAATGGCAACGAGCAGTTCAAGAGGGACGACGACGGTCTCAATGTGCGGACGCGGATCGAGACGATCTACGCGCACACCGGCTTCGACGGCATCGACCCGAACGACCTGCGTGGACGTATGCGCTGGTGGGGGCTGTACACCCAGCGCCGCCCCGGGATCGACGGCGGCAAGACCGCGATCCTGGAGCCGCACGAGCTCGAGGACGAGTACTTCATGCTGCGCGTCCGCATCGACGGCGGCCGGCTGACCGTGGCCCAGCTGCGGACCATCGGCGAGATCTCGCAGACCTACGCGCGCGGCACCGCGGACCTGACCGACCGGCAGAACATCCAGTACCACTGGATTCGGATCGAGGACATGCCGGCCATCTGGCAGAAGCTGGAGGCCGTGGGCCTGTCCACGACGGAGGCCTGCGGCGACGTTCCCCGCGTCATCCTCGGCTCGCCGGTCGCCGGCATCGCCGCCGACGAGATCATCGACGGCACCCCGGCGCTGGAGGAGATCCACCGCCGCGTGATCGGCAACCCCGAGTTCTCCAACCTGCCGCGCAAGTTCAAGACGGCGATCTCGGGCTCCCCGCTGCTGGACGTCGCCCACGAGATCAACGACGTCGCCTTCGTCGGCGTCGAGCACCCCGAGCACGGTCCCGGCTTCGACCTCTGGGTCGGCGGCGGCCTCTCCACCAACCCGCGCCTCGGCGAGCGCCTGGGCGCCTGGGTCCCGTTGGACGAGGTCGCGGACGTCCACGTCGGCGTGATCTCGATCTTCCGCGACTACGGCTACCGCCGGCTGCGCAACCGCGCCCGCCTCAAGTTCCTCATGGCGGACTGGGGCCCGGCCAAGTTCCGCCAGGTGCTGGAGGACGAGTACCTGCACCGCAAGCTCGTCGACGGGCCCGCCCCGGCCGAGCCGGTCGAGCGCTGGCGCGACCACGTCGGCGTGCACCGGCAGCAGGACGGCAACTTCTACGTCGGCTTCGCGCCGCGCGTCGGCCGCGTCGACGGCTCGCTGCTGACCAAGGTCGCCGACCTGGCCGCCGAGCACGGCTCGGACCGCCTGCGCACCACCGCCGAGCAGAAGATGATCGTGCTGGACGTGACCGAGGACCGGGTCGAGTCCCTCGTCTCCGGCCTGGAGGCGCTGGACCTGCGGGTCACCCCGTCCCCGTTCCGCCGCGGCACCATGGCCTGCACCGGCATCGAGTTCTGCAAGCTCGCCATCGTCGAGACCAAGGAGCGCGGCAGCTCCCTGATCGACGAACTGGAGGCGCGCCTGCCGGAGTTCGACGAGCCGCTGACGATCAACATCAACGGCTGCCCGAACGCCTGCGCCCGCATCCAGGTCGCCGACATCGGCCTCAAGGGCCAGCTCGTCACCGACGAGAACGGCCAGCAGGTCGAGGGCTTCCAGGTGCACCTGGGCGGCGCGCTGGGCCTGGAGGCCGGGTTCGGCCGCAAGGTCCGCGGCCTGAAGGTGACCAAGGACGGTCTGCCCGACTACGTCGAGCGCGTGCTGCGCCGCTACCTGGCGGACCGCCAGGAGGGCGAGCGCTTCGCGCAGTGGACCACCCGGGCCAGCGAGGAGCAGCTGTCATGAGCGAGCGTGCCGCGCCCTTCTACTGCCCCTACTGCGGCGACGAGGACCTGCGCCCGAGCGAGACCGGCGGGCACGGGGCCTGGGAGTGCGCGTCCTGCCGCCGCGCGTTCGCGGTGAAGTTCCTGGGCCTGCTGTCGGCCTCGTCCTCAGCCTCTACCGCGACCGGGGGAGACACCGATGACCACCGAGACTGAACCCGCCTACACCGCCGAGCAGCTGGAGGCCCTGGCCACCCGTGCCGCGGTGGAGCTCGAGGAGGCCTCCGCGCAGGAGATCATGCGCTGGGCCGCCGAGACCTTCGGGCGGCGGCTCGCGGTGACCTCCTCCATGGAGGACGCCGTCGTCGCGCACCTGGCCTCGACCGCGCTGCCCGGCATCGACGTGATCTTCCTGGACACCGGCTACCACTTCGTGGAGACCATCGGGACCCGCGACGCGGTGGCGGCGACCATGCCGGTCAACGTGATCACGCTGACCCCGCGTCAGTCCGTGGCCGAGCAGGACGCCGAGTACGGTCCGCGGCTCCACGACCGCGACCCGGACCTGTGCTGCAAGCTTCGCAAGGTCGAGCCGCTGAACCGGGGCCTGGCCGGCTACGACGCGTGGGCGACCGGCCTGCGCCGCGACGAGTCCCCCACCCGGGCGAACACCCCGGTCGTGGCGTACGACCCGAAGCGGCAGAAGGTCAAGATCGCCCCGATCGCCCGGTGGACGCAGGAGGACGTGGACGCCTACGTCGCGGCCAACGGCATCCTGCTCAACCCGCTGCTCTTCGACGGCTACGCGTCGATCGGCTGCTCGCCGGAGTCCTGCACCCGCCGGGTGCTGGAGGGCGAGGACGCCCGTTCCGGCCGCTGGGCCGGCGCCGGCAAGACCGAGTGCGGCATCCACCTCTGACTTCCTGTCCCTTCTCCCACTGATCCCCTGTCTGGAGCAGACCTTCATGACCACCACAGCTGACGCACCGGCGAGCCCCACGGCAGCCGCCGTGCAGGCCTGCGGCGCCACCGTGTGGCTGACCGGCCTGCCCAGCGCCGGGAAGACAACGATCGCCACAGCGTTGGCCGAGCGGCTGCGCGCCGAGGGCCACCGTGTCGAGATCCTCGACGGCGACGAGATCCGCGAGTTCCTCTCGCGCGGTCTCGGCTTCACCCGCGCGGACCGGGACACCAACATCCAGCGGATCGGCTTCGTCGCCGAGCTGCTGGCCTCCAACGGCGTCAAGGTCCTCGCCCCGGTGATCGCGCCCTACGGGGAGTCCCGCGCCGCGGTCGCCGCCCGGCACGCGGCCAAGCACACCAACTACCTGGAGGTGCACGTCGCCACGCCGGTCGAGGTCTGCTCGGAGCGCGACGTGAAGGGCCTGTACGCGAAGCAGGCGGCCGGGGAGATCTCCGGGCTGACCGGCGTGGACGACCCGTACGAGGCTCCGGCCTCTCCCGATCTGCGCATCGAGGCGCACACCCAGACGGTGGCCGAGTCCGCCGCCGCCCTGCACGCCCTGCTGACCGAGAGGGGACTGGCGTGACCACCGCAATCTCCCTGCCCACCACCGCCGCGCAGGACAATCCCTACGCGCTCTCGCACCTGGACGTGCTGGAGGCCGAGGCCGTCCACATCTTCCGTGAGGTGGCGGGCGAGTTCGAGAACCCGGTGATCCTCTTCTCGGGTGGCAAGGACTCCATCGTCATGCTGCACCTGGCGCTGAAGGCGTTCGCGCCGGCGTCGGTGCCGTTCGCGCTGCTGCACGTGGACACCGGGCACAACTTCCCCGAGGTGCTGGCCTACCGCGACCGCACGGTCGCCGAGCACGGCCTGCGCCTGCACGTCGCCTCGGTGCAGGAGTTCATCGACAACGGCCGGCTGCGCGAGCGCCCGGACGGCACCCGCAACCCGCTGCAGACGGTGCCGCTGCTGGACGCGATCGAGACGGGCCGCTTCGACGCCGTCTTCGGCGGCGGCCGCCGCGACGAGGAGAAGGCCCGCGCCAAGGAGCGCGTCTTCTCGCTGCGCGACGAGTTCGGCGCCTGGGACCCGCGCCGTCAGCGCCCCGAGCTGTGGTCGCTCTACAACGGCCGCCACGCGGTCGGCGAGCACGTGCGCGTCTTCCCGCTGTCCAACTGGACCGAGCTGGACGTGTGGCAGTACATCGAGCGGGAGAAGATCGAGCTCCCCGAGATCTACTACGCCCACGAGCGCGACGTCTTCGCCCGCAACGGCATGTGGCTCACCGCCGGTGACTGGGGCGGCCCCAAGGAGGGCGAGACGGTCGAGCGGCGCCTGGTGCGCTACCGCACGGTCGGCGACATGTCCTGCACCGGCGCCGTCGACTCCGACGCCGACACCATCGACGCCGTGATCGCCGAGATCGCCGCCAGCCGCCTGACCGAGCGTGGCGCCACCCGCGCGGACGACAAGATGTCCGAGGCCGCCATGGAAGACCGCAAGCGCGAGGGGTACTTCTAATGACCAGCACCACCCACCCCGACGCCGCGGCCGCCGCGGAGCTGGCCGCGACCTCGCTGCTGCGCTTCGCCACCGCCGGCTCCGTCGACGACGGCAAGTCCACCCTGGTCGGCCGGCTGCTGCACGACTCCAAGTCGGTGCTGGCCGACCAGCTGGAGGCCGTCGAGCACGCCTCGCGCAAGCGCGGCCAGGAGGCCCCCGACCTGGCGCTGCTCACCGACGGCCTGCGGGCCGAGCGCGAGCAGGGCATCACCATCGACGTCGCCTACCGCTACTTCGCCACCCCGCGGCGCCGGTTCATCCTGGCCGACACCCCCGGGCACGTGCAGTACACCCGCAACATGGTGACCGGCGCGTCCACCGCCGAGCTCGCCGTGGTGCTGGTCGACGCCCGCAACGGCGTCGTCGAGCAGACCCGCCGGCACGCGGCCGTCGCCGCGCTGCTGCGGGTGCCGCACGTGGTGCTGGCGGTCAACAAGATGGACCTGGTCGACTACGCCGAGCCCGTCTTCGCCGCGATCGCCGAGGAGTTCGGCGCCTACGCCGCCTCGCTGGGCGTCAAGGACGTCACCGCGATCCCGATCAGCGCGCTGGCCGGGGACAACGTCGTCGAGCCGTCCGCGAACATGGACTGGTACGGCGGCCCGACGCTGCTGGAGCACCTGGAGACCGTCCCGGTCGGCTCCGACCCGAGCGAGGAGCCGGCCCGGTTCCCGGTGCAGTTCGTGATCCGCCCGCAGTCGGCCGAGCACCGCGACTACCGCGGCTACGCCGGCCAGCTCGCCTCCGGCGTGCTGCGCACCGGTGACCAGGTGACCGTGCTCCCGGCCGGGATCACCACCACGGTGGCCGGGCTCGACGTGCTCGGCGAGGAGCGCGACACCGCTTGGGCGCCGCAGTCGGTGACGGTCCGTCTGGCCGAGGACATCGACATCTCCCGTGGCGACCTGATCGCGGCCGGGCCTGCTCCCGAGCCGACCCAGGACGTCGTGGCGACGGTGGCGCACCTCAACGAGCGCCCGCTGCGCGTCGGCGACAAGGTGCTGCTCAAGCACACCACCCGCACCGTGCGGGCGATCGTCAAGGACATCCCCTACGCGATCTCCGTCGACACGCTCGAGCAGGTGCCCAGCCCGGGCAGCCTGAACGTCAACGACCTGGGCCGTGTGGTGCTGCGCACCGCCGAGCCCCTGGCCCTGGACGACTACCGCAGCAACCGCCGCACCGGCTCGTTCCTGCTGATCGACCAGGCCGACGGCACCACCCTCACCGCCGGCATGGCGGGCGAGGCGTTCTGAGCTTCGACGGTCGACGTCGGCTCCGATGAAGGGTAGTCACACGATGAGTGGCGAGGCTTACTCGCTCTTCGCGAAGGAAGGCGGGCGCGTCGGCAGCGGCGCGCTCGGGGCCGGCCGCGGCGCCATCGGCGCGTGTCGTCTCATGTGCCGCTGACGCGAGGGCCCACCCCGCGTTGGCACGCAGCCGCACCGCCTGTCCGAAGAATTCGCCACTCGTCACCGTGAGGAACTTCTCCCATGTCGCACCGCACCCGTTCGCCCCGCTCGACCAGGATCAGACGCGCTGCCCTGGCCGGGGCCGTCGCCGTGACCGCCGCCGGGCTGCTCAGCGCCTGCGGCTACGGCTCCCAGGCCGCGTCGACCTCCTCTGACAACTCGACCGGCTCCACCTCCAGCGCCTCCGGCCCGGCCCTGTCCGCCGGCACCGTGCACATCGGCTACTTCGCGAACTTGACCCACGCGACGCCGCTGATCGGCATCCAGGACGGCCGGTTCCAGCAGGCCGTGGGCGGCACGAAGATCGCCACGCAGATCTTCAACGCCGGCCCGAGCGAGATCGAGGCGCTCAACTCCGGCGCCATCGACATCGCCTGGATCGGCCCCTCCCCCGCGATCAACGGATATGTGAAGTCGCAGGGCAGCGCCCTGAAGATCATCTCCGGCGCCACCTCCGGCGGCGCGGAGCTGGTCGTCAACCCGGCCACGATCAAGAGCGTTGCGGACCTCAAGGGCAAGAAGATCGCCACCCCGCAGGCGGGCAACACCCAGGACGTCGCCCTGCTCAACTTCCTGGCGGGCAAGGGCTACAAGGAGGACCCGAAGACCGGCGCCGGTGACGTCTCCGTCATCCGCACCGACAACTCCCTCACGCCCGCCGCCTACGCCGCCGGCCAGATCGACGGCGCGTGGGTGCCCGAGCCCACCGCCTCCAAGCTGGTCTCGGAGGGCGCGAAGGTGCTGGTGGACGAGAAGTCCCTGTGGCCGGGCGGCAAGTTCGTCTCCACCAACGTCATCGTGTCGCAGACCTTCCTCAAGGCCCACCCGGACGTGGTCAAGGCCGTGCTGAAGGCCTCCGTCGACACCAACGCGTGGATCACCGCCAACCCCGCCCAGGCCAAGCAGGACGCCAACGCCGCCCTCAAGACCCTGACCGGCAAGGCGCTCCCCGCCAAGGTGCTCGACGCCGCCTGGAGCGAGCTGACCGTCACCGACGACCCGCTCGCGTCCTCCCTGCAGGCCGAGGCCCAGCACGCCGTGACGGCCGGGTTCATCAAGCAGCCCAGCCTCACCGGCATCTACGACCTGAGCCTGCTCAACCAGGTCCTCGCCGCCGAGGGCAAGCCCGCCGTCTCGGCAGCAGGCCTCGGCGCGCAGTAGCCCCACCGACTCCGGGAGCCGCTCCGCTCTGCGTCGATGCCCAGTCAGGCGGCGCGGGGCGGCCCCCGGCCACAGCCCTCCCCGTTTCTTACCGCAGCCCCTTCCCATCCGCAGCCAGTACCAGGAGGTGACCGCATGACCGCCCTGCTGACCGAGGCCACCCCCGTGGTCGACACCGCCGTCCGGCTCGACCACGTCACCAAGTCCTTCGGCCGCAACGCCGCGGCCCATGTCGTCCTGGACGACATCAGCCTGAACGTCGCCCCGGGCGAGTTCGTCTGCCTGCTCGGCGCCTCCGGCTGCGGCAAGTCCACCCTGCTCAACCTCGTCGCCGGGCTGGACCAGCCCACCGCCGGAAGCATCGACGTGCCCGGCGGGCGCGCCGCGCTGATGTTCCAGGAGCACGCGCTCTTCCCGTGGCTGACCGCCGGACAGAACATCGAGCTCGCGCTGCGCCTGCGCGGCGTCCCGCGCGGCGAGCGCCGCGCGGAGGCCCAGCGCCTGCTGGAGCTGGTCCGCCTCGGTGGCGCCCACGGCAAGCGCGTCCACGAGCTCTCCGGCGGCATGCGCCAGCGCGTCGCCATGGCCAGGGCCCTGGCCCAGGACGCCAAGGTGCTGCTGATGGACGAGCCCTTCGCCGCGCTCGACGCGATCACCCGCGACGTGCTGCACGAGGAGCTCATTCAGATCTGGGAAGAGACGAATCTGTCCGTCCTGTTCGTCACCCACAACGTGCGCGAGGCCGTCCGCCTCGCCCAGCGCGTGGTGCTGCTCTCCTCCCGCCCCGGGCGCATCGCCCAGGAGTGGGCCATCGACCTGCCGCAGCCGCGGCGTATCGAGTCGGCCGGGGTGGCCGACCTCGCGGTGGAGATCACCGACAAGCTCCGAGGGGAGATCCGCCGCCATGTCCAGCACTGACCTCAAGCCCGCGGACGCGGCGCCCGGCACCGCCTCGGACGTCTCCGACATCAGCGCCGGCCTGGACGCGCTCGAGACCCAGACCGTCGAACGCACCCCGCTGATCCGGGTGTTCACCGGCAAGGTGCTGCCGCCGCTGATCGCCATCGCGCTCGTGCTGGTGGTCTGGCAGCTCGCATACTCCGCCCACCTCAAGCGCCCGGACCTGCTGCCCAGCCCGCTGGACGTCTGGGACAGCCTGCGCCAGCAGTGGCTCCAGGGCACCATCCTCTCGGTCATCTGGACCTCCCTCTCCAGGGGTGTGCTCGGGTTCCTGATCTCCGTCCTCATCGGCACGCCGATCGGCCTGCTCGTCGCCCGGGTCAAGCCCGTCCGGGCCGCGATCGGACCGATCCTCTCGGGCCTGCAGTCGATCCCCTCGGTGGCCTGGGTGCCCGCCGCCGTCATCTGGTTCGGCCTGTCCAACGCCACCATCTACGCCGTCGTGCTGCTCGGCGCGGTGCCCTCGATCGCCAACGGCCTGGTCGCCGGCGTCGACCAGGTGCAGCCGATCTACCTGCGCGCCGGCCGCACCCTCGGCGCCACCGGCCTGCGCGGCATCCGCCACGTCCTGCTGCCCGCCGCCCTGCCCGGCTACGTCGCCGGACTCAAGCAGGGCTGGGCCTTCTCCTGGCGCTCCCTCATGGCCGCCGAACTCATCGCCAGCTCCCCCGCGCTCGGCCTCGGCCTGGGCGCGCAGCTGGAGTTCTCCCGGCAGAACCTCGACATGCCCGGGGTCCTGGCCACCATCATCCTGATCCTGCTCGTCGGCATCGGCATCGAACTGCTCATCTTCAACCCGATCGAGCGACGCGTGCTGCGCTCGCGCGGCCTGCTGGCCGCCAAGCGGTGAGCTGATGACCGCCCGCCTGCTCCTCCTGGCCCACGGCAGCCGCGACCCGCGGCACGCCGCGACCATGGACGCCCTCGTCCTCCAGGCCCGCGCGCTGCGCCCGGGCCTGGATGTGCGCGTCGGCTACCTCGACCACTGCGCCCCGCGCATCCCGCGCACCCTGGAGCAGCTGGCCGAGGAGGGGGACGGGCCGGTCGTCGCCGTGCCGATGCTGCTGGCCCGCGCCTTCCACGCCAAGACCGACATCCCCGGTGTGCTGCGCGAGGCCGCGGCCCGGCTGCCGAGGCTCGAGGTGCACCTGGCCGAGGTGCTCGGCCCCTCCCCACTGCTGTGGCGCGCGCTGGAGCGCCGCCTGGCCGAGGTGGGCGTGCGGCCCGCCGCCGACACCGGCATCGTCCTCGCCTCCGCCGGCTCCTCCGATCCGACGGCGAACGCCGCGACGCGGGCGACCGCCGCCGCGTGGGCCCGCGCGGCGGGCTGGGGAGGCGTGGCCGTGGCGCACGCCTCCGCCGCGCCCCCGTCGGTGGCCGACGCGGCGGCCACCCTGCGCGCCCAGGGGCTGCGGCGCCTTGCCGTCGCCCTCTACCTGCTGGCCCCCGGCCTGCTCCCGGACCGCATCGCGGACCAGGCCGCGACGGCGGGCATCCCCGCCGTCGCCTCGCCCATCGGCGCGTCCCCCGACCTCGCCGAGTTGCTGCTGCAACGCTATGCGGAGGCACTGACAATCCGGCCCGCGGAGCTCTCCGCCAGCGCCTGATCCTCGCCTCCGTGTGGCGCGCGTCACGTTCAACCCATGTCACGTCTCGGCCGCCTGCTCCCATCTGGTGGGTGTCAGCAAGCGAGCGAGAGGACAGAACGTTGAACGCCAAGCAGACTGATACCCGGCACCGCGTCGTGATCCTGGGATCCGGCTACGCCGGACTGGCCGCGGCCGTCCAGCTCGCCGGGCGGGTCAAGGGACGCCAGGACGTGCAGGTCACCCTGGTCAACGCGCAGGAGCGGTTCACCGAACGGCTGCGGCTGCACATGACGGCGACGGGCCAGGAGGTCGCCGCGCTCGACATCCCGGAGCTGCTGACGGGCACCGGCGTGCGCTTCGTCCGCGGCTGGGTCACCGCGATCGACGCGGAGACGAAGGCGGTCCGGATCGACGACGACCGCGAACTCCCCTACGACACACTGGTCTACGGCCTCGGCGGGGTCGCCGACACCACCGCCGTCCCGGGCGCCGAGGACCATGCGTACACGCTGAGCGGCGTCCAGGACGCGCAGCTGCTGGCCGAGAGGCTGGCCCGCCTGACCACGGGCACCGTCGTGGTCGCCGGCAGCGGCCTGACCGGCGTCGAGTCGGCCGCCGAGATCGCGGAACGGTACCCGGAGTTGCGGGTCGTGCTGCTGGGCCGGCAGGAGCCGGGCGCGAACATGAACCCGAGGGCGCGCGCCTACCTGCGCGGCGCGCTCGACCGGCTGGGCGTACGGGTGCGCGCCGGCGTCGAGGTGGTCAAGGTGCTGCCGGACGCGGTCGAGCTGGCGGACGGGGAGACCCTCGACGCCGACGCGGTGCTGTGGACCAGCGGCACCCGGGTCTCGCCGCTGCCGGCCGCCGCCGGGCTGGAGGTCGACGCCCACGGACGCATCGTCACCGACCAGGCGCTGCGCTCGGTCTCGCACCCGAACGTCTACGCGATCGGCGACGCGGCGGCGATCCGCCAGGGCTACGGCGTCATGCACGGCACCTGCCAGGGCGGCATGCCGACCGGCGTGCACGCCGCGCTGTCGATCGACCGGACGCTGCGCGGCAAGCAGCCCAAGCCGTTCCGCTTCGGCTACTACCACACGCCGGTGAGCCTGGGCCGGGGCGACGCGGTGGTGCAGTTCACCAGGCCCGACGACAGCCCTCGGCGGATCTGCCTGACCGGGGGGCTGGCCGTCCGGTACAAGGAGACGGTGACCGCCTCGCCCTGGCCGACCTACAGCCGCATGAAGAAGATGCCCGCCTCGGGCGCGTTCTGGCCGCACGGCGGTCGCTTCACCCGCATCCGGAGCGCCAAGTGACCGACCTGTCCTCCGCCCACCCCGACCAGCAGGTCTTCGACCGGCACCGGCGGCTGCTCTTCTCCGTCGCCTACCGCCTGCTCGGCTCGGCCGCCGACGCCGAGGACGCGGTCCAGGACGCCTGGCTCAAGTGGTCCGCCGCGGACCGCTCCCAGGTGGCGGACCCCAAGGCCTATCTGACCCGCATCGTCTCCAACGAGGCGCTGGAGCGCCTGCGTTCGGCCCGCCACAAGCGGGAGACCTATGTGGGCCCGTGGCTGCCGGAACCGATCCTGACCGGCCCGGACACCACCGAGGCGGTCACCGACGCCGAGTCGGTGTCGATGGCCCTGCTGGTGGTGCTGGAGACGCTCAGCCCGCTGGAGCGCGCGGTGTTCGTGCTGAAGGAGGTCTTCGCCTTCAGCTACGGCGAGATCGCGGAGATGGTGGAACGTTCGGAGGCCGCGGTGCGGCAGGCCGGCCACCGGGCCCGCGAGCACGTGCAGGCCCGCCGGCCCCGCTTCGCCGCGGACCGCTCGCAGCAACGCGCCGCCACCGAGCGGTTCTTCGCCGCCGCGACCGGCGGGGACATGAACGCGCTGATGGAACTGCTCTCCCCCGACGTCACGCTGTGGACCGACGGCGGCGGCAAGGTCCGCCAGGCGCTGCGCCCGGTCGTCGGCGCGACGACGGTGGCCTCCTGGTTCGCGGCCATCGGCACGGTCACCTACCAGGGCGTCGAGCCGGCCGACATGAAGGCCGAACTGGTGGAGCTCAACGGCGGTCCTGGCATCGTCTTCCGCGGGCCCGACCGCGTGATCGCGACCGTCACCCTCGACTTCGACGCCGACGGCCGGATCACCACGATCCACAACGTCGCCAACCCGGACAAGCTCCAGGCCGTGGCCGACGGCTCCACCCACGACATGGGCACGCACTGAGCTGAGTGGCGAACAACGGAAGACAGCGGAGGGCCGCAGCCGGATCGGCTGCGGCCCTCGCGGGTCCTGCGGTGTGACGCGGACTCAGCGGCGGCTGGCGTCCAGTTCGTCGTCCTCGGAGCGGCTGCCCGCCGAGGAGGCGACGACGCGGCTGCCCTCCGCCTTGCGGCGGTCGGCGTGGCCCGGCCACCAGGCGGCGTGCCCGACGAGCGCGGTCAGCGACGGGGTGAAGAACATCGCCATCACGAAGGCGGCGATCACGATGCCGATGCTGATGGAGAAGCCCATCTCCGCGAAGAGCGAGTTCCCGGCCAGCATCATCGAGGCGAAGGTGCCGGCGAGGATCGCCCCCGCCGCCGCGACCGTCGGACCGGCGTGACGCAGTGCCTGAGCCGCGGCGTCGCGCGGCTCGCGGCCCTCACGGGCCTCCTCGCGCAGTCGGGAGATCATCAGGATGTTGTAGTCCGTCCCGATGGCGACGACGAAGAGGTAGATGAAGACCGGCAGCATGAACATCAGGCCCGCCTGGTGCGCCAGGTGCTGGAAGACCAGCACCGTCGCGCCGAGCGTCGCGGCGAAGCCCAGCCCGACCGAGGCCATCAGGTACCACGGCGCGACGACGCTGCGCAGCATCAGGCCGAGGATCAGCATGATCAGGATCGCGGCGACCGGGAAGACCACCGAGTAGTCGCGGTTGATCGCCTTCTGGATGTCCGCGTAGATCGCGCTCATCCCGCCGACGAGCACCTTGGTGTCGTTGGGCGCGTTGGCGTGGGCGACGTCGCGCAGCTTGGCCACCGTGTCGAGAGCCTGGCTGCTCGACGGGTCGTTGCTGAAGACGACGCTGATGTCCGCCGTGGTGCCCTGCGCGTTGTACTTGGCCGGGGCGACGCTGGCCACACCGGAGATGTCGAGCTTCGAGCCCAGGGCGTCGACCGCGCTCTTGTCGAGCGGGCTGGAGCTGGTCACGAAGACGTCGGTCGGGGTGGCGGCGCCGGCACTGTAGGCCTTGGTGATGGTGTCCTGGACGACCATCGACTCCACGGTCTTCGGCATCGAGCCGGAGGCGAAGTCGAAGCTCGCCTTGTAGGTGGTGGCGACCAGGGCGATCGCGACCATCAGCACACCGGAGACGACGGCGACCAGAGCCGGGCGGCGCTTGACGGTGTTGCCCATCGCGGCGAAGCGCGAGCCCTCGGGCTCGATCTGCCACTTCTTCGACGGCCAGAACAGCACCCGCGGCGGGATCCAGGAGAAGATCGCGGGCACCAGCGTCAGACCGGCGAGCAGGGTGACGCCGACGGAGATGGCCAGCGAGGGGCCCATCTGCTTGAGGAAGGAGATGGACGACAGGCACAGCGCGAGGAAGGCGATGATCACGGTGCCGGCGGCGGAGGCGATCGCCTCGCCGACGCGACCGACCGCGTTGATCATGGCCTCCTTGTGGTCCTCACCGGCACGCAGTCGTTCTCGGTAACGGAACATCAGGAAGAGGATGTAGTCCGTCCCGACGCCGAAGAGCACCACGATCAGGATGCCGGAGACCGACGCGTTGTAGGACAGGTTGAGCGCCTTGGTGACGTCGGCGATCAAGCCGTTCGCGGCCATCAGCACCACGCCGATCAGCACGATCGGCAGGATCGCCATCAGCGGCGACCGGAAGATCAACAGCATCGCCAGGATGATGATGACGAAGGTGCCCATCCCGATGATGGCCTGGCCGGTCTTGTTGGAGTCGGCCTGGTCCAGGACCTGCGCGGCCGAACCGCCGACCTTGGCGGTCAGGTCGGTGCCCTTGGTCAGGTCGGCCACGTCCGCGCGGATCGCCTTGGCGGCGTCGGACATCTTGGTCTGGTCCGAGCTGTTCTGGCCGAGGTTCACCATCCCCAGGCCGTACAGTCCGTCCTTGGAGAACGGCGCGGGGTAGACGCCCTTGTTGAGCGGGATGTCCGTCTTGGCGGAGAGCTCCTTGTTGATGGACATGACCTGGGCCTTGTCCGTCGCGGTCAGGGGCTTCCCGTCCGCGCGCTGGAAGAGGATCTCCGCGCCCGGGGTGAACTTCTGCGGGAAGGCCGACTGCTGGAGCTCCATCGCCTGGATGGACTCGTAGCTCTTCGGCAGGAAGCTGCTCTCGTCACTGTTCGACTGCAGCGTCGGCGCCGAGACCGCGATGGCCACCGCCGCCACGATCCATGCGATCAGTGTCCAGAACGGGTGTCGGACGACGACCCGCCCGATCCGGTGAAACATGTCGATTGCCCCTCCACGGCATGGATCACCGCCACCCCGGGTGAGGTCGTGGGCAGGGCGATCTGGCCACCCGACAGGTCGGACGGCGAATACGTTCCAATGTGGGCATCCTAAGAACTTACTTGCCGACCGGCAAGTCAGATCCGCGCACGTGGGCCCGGCCGCTGATCTCCCCGTTCGGCAGCTCCAGGTCTGCCTCCATCATCCTGCCCGCCCGGTCCACCCCCGGTCCTCGTCCCCCGGGTGGATCCGTCTCCTGCTCAGGGTGGAGATTCACCCCCGGGTCCCCTCCGGGTCGGAGGGGCTCACTCCGCGAGCAGCCGGCGCAGCGAGCGCCGGGCGCGGCCCGGAGCGACGGAGTCCCCTTCGAGCTGCAGGAAGTGGTTCAGCGCGAGCATGACCCCGACCAGGTCGTAGACCAGCTGCCCGACGTCGGTGTCCGCGGGCAGCTCGCCCGCGTGCACGGCCATCCGCGCCTGGATGCGCAGATCCCGCTGCCACACGGCACTCATCCCGCGGATCGCGTCGCGCACCGGCCCACCGCGGTCGTCGAACTCCGTGGCGGCGGCCGTGAAGAAGCAGCCGCCCGGAAGCACGTGCCGCTCCAGGTAGGCAACCCACGCCTCGCACATCTCCCGCAGCCGGACCAGCCCGACCGGCACGTCGGGCACCCGCTCCTGCACCTCGCGGACGAACACGTCGGCCGCCTCGTCCACCACGGCCAGCTGCAGGGTCTCCTTGCTGCCGAAGTGACCGATCACTCCCGCCTTGCTCATCCCGAGATCGGCGGCCAGACGGCCGATGGTCAGGCCCTCCAGCCCCTCCATGGAGGCGATCTCCAAGCCGCGGTCCACGATGCGCCGCCGGGTCAGGCGGGTCTCGGCGACGGACTTCCTGGGACTCATGAGTGTTCATGCTACTCACCCGCCGAGCGCCCGCCCCGCCCTTAGCTTCCGAACGATCGGTTGCTATATTCCGGCGAGTCACGATCCCGATGAGTGGAGAGAAGACCTGTGCCCGGTTCCCGCATCACCTCGCTCGGCCACTACCAGCCCGCCCGTGTGCTGACCAACCACGACCTCGAGCAGCTCGTCGAGACGAACGACGAGTGGATCAAGCAGCGGACCGGCATCGCCAACCGGCGCATCGCCGCCGAGGAGGAGACCGTCGCCGACATGGCCGCCGAGGCGGCGGCCAAGGCACTCGCGAGCTCCGGCCTGGAACCGTCCGACATCGGCCTGATCACCGTCGCCACCTGCAGCAACCGGGACCGTTGCCCCTCGACGGCGGCTCAGGTCGCCGCGCGGCTGGGGATCCCGAACGCGGTCTGCTTCGACCTCAACAACGGCTGCGCCGGCTTCTGCACCGCGCTCTCCACCGCCGACCACACCCTGCGTGCGGGCGCGGCGAAGCACGCGCTCGTGATCGGCGCGGAGAAGATGTCCGACCTGTTGGACTGGACCGACCGCAGCACGTGCATCCTGCTCGGCGACGGCGCGGGCGCGGCCGTCCTGAGCGCGACGGACGACGAGGCCGGCATCGGTCCCGTCGTCTGGGGCTCCGACCCGAGCCGCGGCGACGCGGTCCGCCTGATGGGCGACTGGCAGCCGCGCTTCGCCCAGGAGGGCCAGTCCGTCTTCCGCTGGGCCACCAGCGAGCTCCCCGCGATGGCCCGCGAGGCCTGCGCCCGGGCGGGCCTGACGCCCGCCGATCTCGGGGGTGTCGTCACCCACCAGGCGAACCTGCGCATCATCGAGTCGCTCACCCGTCACCTGGGCCTTCCGGACGACGTCGTGATCGCCCGCGACGTCGTGGACGCCGGCAACACCTCGGCCGCGTCCGTCCCGCTGGCCCTCTCCAAGCTCGTCGAGTCCCGGGAACTCCCCTCCGGCTCCCCGGTCCTCCTCTTCGCCTTCGGCGGCGGCCTGTCCTGGGCCGGACAGGTCATCACCGCACCGTGATCTCGGGCAAGCGAGGAGCTTGCACTTCGGGTCATGACACCTAGGGGCGCGGGGCTCTGCCCATGCCGCTCTCCCCCGGCCGCAGGCCGGGGGAGAGCGGCATGGCACGCAGCGCCTCGCGCTTCGGGGCTACCGCACCGGCCAGGAGCCGTCCACGACCGCCTCCGGGTCCTTCTTCTTCCGGAGCCACTCCTGGAGGCCGGAGGCCCACGCCGCGTGCCAGCCCACCTGGCGATCGTGCAACGCCTGCGGCGTCGGCTCGCCGACCTCGCTGGGGTACTTCGCGCCGAGGGCCAGGGCGACGCGGACCGCGGCCAGCGCGTCCGCGCCGGCCTCGTGGGCGTCGTCGAGGCGGACGCCGTAGACCGCGCAGGCGTTCTCCAGCGAGCGTGAGCCCTTGCGGTACTTGTCCACCGCGCGGTCGACCACCAACGGGTCCACCACCGGGCCCACGACAGCCGCGGCGCCACCGCCCAACTGCCGCTCCAGCGAGGGCAGATCGTGCCGCCGCAGCTCCGCGGCGAGCAGGCTGAGGTCGAACGGCGCGTTGTAGACGACCACGGGTATCCCGGCCCGCCAGTAGGCGACCAGCGCCGCCGCGACCTCCGCGACCACGTCCGCGGCCAGGCGGCCCTCGGCGACCGCGTGCGCGGTCGTGATGCCGTGCACGGCCGTCGCCTCCGCCGGGATGGGGACGCCGGGATCGGCCAGCCACTCGCGGCGGCGGACCGGCTCGCCCTCCTTGACCTCCACCAGCGCGGCCGTGACGATGCGTGACTCGGCCGGCTCGGTACCGGTGGTCTCCAGGTCGAAACCGACCAGCATGTCGTGCAACCAGCTCATCAAGCGCGTCCTCTCGTCCCGTGGACACCATCATCGCGTGCCGCACTGACAGGCCGACGGGCAGGTTCCACTTTCCTCAGGACACCGGCCTGGAGTCGGACCAGACGCCCTCGAACTCCTCCTGGTAGACCTGGAACAGGCCCGGCTCGGGCGGGCGGCCGGGGGTCAGCGGCGCGGCGGAGCCGCGGCGCAGGACCATTACCGGGGACTCCATGCCGCGCGAGCGGCGCAGGTAGGGCTGGACCACCGCGAGGCCGTCCGGGCCGTCGCCGTCCACGAGATAGGCCGAGACGCGCGGCAGTTCGTCGTAGACGCGGATCTCGAAGCCGCCGCCGTCGCGCAGCCGGGAGCGGACCCGGCGCACGTGCATGATGTTCGTCTCCACCTGCTTGCCCAACTCACCGCGTCCGAGCCCGAGTTCGCGCTCTCTACGGCGCAGCGCGCTGCTCGCGGGGTTGAGGAAGAGCAGGCGGACCCGGCAGCCCGCGTCGGCGAGCTGCACCAGCCGGCGTCCGGTGAAGTTCTGGCAGAGCAGGTTGAGCCCGATGCCGACGGCGTCGAGCCGGCGCGCGCCGGCGAGCAGGTCCTCGACGGGCAGCGAGCGCTGGAGCCGGACCCGGTCCGGGTGCACGCCGATCACGTCGGCGTAGCGGTCGCCGATCAGCTCCTCGACGGCGTCGACGGGAGCGCGCAGCGCGTGCTGACCCGCCGCCAGCGCGGCCTCGCGCCCGGCCCCGTCGAGCAGCAGCAACAGCCGTGCGGAGGCGCGCTCGGCCTGGGCGAGGACGTTCTCGGTCAGGGTGCGGTTGCGGGAGACGACGTGCCGGGCCACCTCCAGCTCGTCCAGCGCCAGCTCCGTCTCCCGCCGGTCGCCCAGGAAGGGTTCGAAGCACGGCCAGTGCTGCACCATCAGCTCGCGCAGCTGCGGCAGTGTGAGGAAGACCACGAGTGCGTCGTCGTCCGGGTCGAGCAGATAGCCCTTGCGGCGGCTCACCTCGCGCACCGCGCCCGCCCGCTGCACCCACTCCTCGCCGGCGGGGCCGGCGGCGGCGATGACCCAGTCGTCGCCGTGGGCGGGCTCGTAGACAGGACGCAGCACCTCGGCCACGACGGAGCGCAGCCGCTGCTCGACCAGGTTCAGCCAGACGTAGGCGCGGCCGGCGCGGCCCACCCGCAGCCTGGCTTCCTCCCAGGCTGTGGCGGGCCAGGCGAGCGAGGGTTCCAGCGGGCCGGACTGACTCGGAACGGTCCGGCTGGGGCCGGTGCGGACCACCACGGTGGGGGCGTCGCCCCGCGCCGCGCTCCCCGGGGCACCCCCGTCGGGTACCACCATTCCTTCAGTTCACCGTCCCTCAACCGCAACACCCGGCAGCCGCCCCGCACGACGCATCGGCCCACACGCTACCGCGCCGAAGAGCCGGATGCGGGCCGTCCGGGACCTCCGGGACGATCAAGACTAACGTCAATTCCTGATCCAGCGCAGTAGTTCGAGCCCCGGCGGCCGTGAGGTCGGCCCGCGCGCGGGGTACAGGTAACGAACAGACACTCGTTCGGGCGAAGAACCGGCAAGTCTTTCATGGGAACCGGTGTGCTAGGTCACGATGCACTCGGACATGACGCACCGTCGGTCCGGGCAACACCCCGTCAGGGCCCCGTCGAACGGGCCGGGCGGACGAGCAGGATTGGTTGAGGACCATGCAAGTCTGGCCGGGCCAGCCGTACCCCCTGGGCGCCACCTACGACGGCGCCGGGACGAACTTCGCCGTCTTCTCCGAGGCAGCGGAGCGGATCGAGCTGTGCCTGCTCGCCGAGGACGGCTCGGAGACCTCGGTGGAGCTGCGTGAGACGGACGCCTTCGTCCGGCACGCCTACCTGCCCGGCGTGCAGCCGGGGCAGCGCTACGGCTTCCGCGTGCACGGGCCGCACGACCCGGCCCGGGGCCTGCGCTGCAACAGCGCCAAGCTGCTGCTGGACCCGTACGCGAAGGCGATAAGCGGACGGGTCGACTGGGACGAGTCCGTCTACGGTTACCACTTCGGCGCGCCCGAGCGCCGCAACGACCTGGACTCCGCCCCGCACACCATGGCCTCGGTCGTGGTGAACCCCTACTTCGACTGGGGCAACGACCGTCCGCCGCGCACCGACTACCACCGCACGGTCATCTACGAGGCCCATGTCAAGGGCCTGACGCGGCTGCACCCGGGTATCCCCGAGGACATCCGGGGCACCTACGCCGGGATCGCGCACCCGGCCGTCGTCGAACACCTGGTCAAACTCGGCGTCACCGCACTGGAACTGATGCCGGTGCACCAGTTCGTCGACGACCACCGGCTCACCGATCTGGGCCTGTCCAACTACTGGGGCTACAACACCATCGGCTTCTTCGCCCCGCACGGGGCGTACTCCTCGCTCGGCGACCGCGGCCAGCAGGTCCAGGAGTTCAAGTCGATGGTCAAGGCGCTGCACGCGGCCGGCATCGAGGTGATCCTCGACGTCGTCTACAACCACACCGCCGAGGGCAACCACCTGGGCCCCACGCTCGCCCTCCGCGGCCTGGACAACCCCTCCTACTACCGGCTCGCCGAGGACCGCCGGTACTACGAGGACACCACCGGCACGGGCAACAGCCTGCTGATGCGCAGCCCACACGTGCTGCAGCTGATCATGGATTCGCTGCGCTACTGGGTCACCGAGATGCACGTCGACGGCTTCCGCTTCGACCTGGCGGCCACGCTGGCGCGTCAGTTCCACGAGGTGGACCGGCTCTCGTCCTTCTTCGACCTGGTCCAGCAGGATCCGGTGGTCTCCCAGGCCAAGCTGATCGCCGAGCCCTGGGATCTGGGCGAGGGCGGCTACCAGGTCGGCAACTTCCCTCCGCTGTGGACGGAGTGGAACGGCCGCTACCGCGACACCGTGCGGGACCTGTGGCGCGGCGAGAACGCCACGCTGGCCGAGTTCGGCTCGCGGCTGACGGGCTCCTCCGACCTCTACCAGGACGACGGCCGCCGGCCCATCGCCAGCATCAACTTCGTCACCTGCCACGACGGCTTCACCCTGCGAGATCTGGTCTCCTACAACCAGAAGCACAACGCCGCCAACGCCGAGGACAACCGCGACGGCGAGTCCTTCAACCGCTCCTGGAACTGCGGCGTCGAGGGCGACACGGACGACCCGACGGTGCTCGGCCTGCGCGCCCGCCAGCAGCGCAACTTCATGGCCACGCTGCTGCTCAGCCAGGGCGTGCCGATGCTGGGTCATGGCGACGAGTTCGGCCGCAGCCAGGGCGGCAACAACAACGCCTACTGCCAGGACAACGAGGTCTCCTGGGTGCGCTGGCCGCTGCTGGACGAGGAGAGCCCGGCCGGCCAACTGCTGGAGTTCACCCGCCACATGGTCTGGCTCCGGCGCGACCACCCGGTCTTCCGGCGACGCCGCTTCTTCCACGGCCGCCCGGTCTCCGGCACGCACGACGAGCTGACCGACATCGCCTGGTTCACCAACGAGGGCCAGGAGATGACGGCGCGGGACTGGCGCGCCTCCTTCGCCAAGTCACTGACGGTGTTCCTCAACGGCAACGCCATCTCCGAGCCGGACCGGCGCGGCGGCCGGATCAAGGACGACTCGTTCCTGCTGCTGTTCAACGCGGACGCGCAGCCGCTGGAGTTCACCGTGCCGGTCAACCACGGGCAGGAGTGGCAGGTGATCGTCGACACCTCGCTGCCGTGGACCATTTCCCCCGGCACGGGCGCCAAGGTGCGGGCCGGGGAGACGGTGCGCCTGGTGGACCGGTCGATGATGGTGATGCAGCGCCCCTCCGTCTGAGTGTCCGTCCGAGCGTTCGTCCGGGCACGCGGCCGCAACCTCCCGGCCGTTCCGGTCGTGGGGCGCGGCCGGGTGGGGTAGGCGTGTACCTATGACAAACGCAGAGCGACGGGCCCCCACGGCCAGTTACCGACTGCAGCTCCAGCCCGGCTTCGGGTTCGCGGAGGCCGCCGCGGCCGTCCCCTATCTGGCCGGGCTGGGCGTATCGCATCTGCACCTCTCGCCGGTGCTGCAGGCCGTGCCGGGGTCGCGGCACGGCTACGACGTGGTGGACCACGAGCGGATCAGCGCCGAGCTCGGCGGCGAGGCGGGCCTACGGGCCCTCGCCGAACGGGCCCGGGCCCACGATCTCGGGCTGCTCGCCGACATCGTGCCCAACCACATGGCCGCCCCCACCCCGCTGCACCTGAACCGGACCCTGTGGCGGGCCCTGCGCGAGGGCCCGGAGTCACCTGCGGCGGCCTGGTTCGACATCGACTGGGCGGCACAGGACGGCCGCGTGCTGCTGCCCGTCCTGGGCGAGCGGATCGGCGCGGTGCTCGCCGACGGCGGCTTCCGGCTGGCCGCGAACGAGGGCCCGGACGGGGACGAGACGGTGCTGCGGTACGGCCCGCACGCCTTCCCGCTGCGCCCGGGCACGGAGACCCTGCCGCTGCCGGAGCTGCTGCGCCGCCAGTTCTACCGTCCGGCCTGGTGGCGCCTGGGCGGCACCGAGCTGAACTACCGCCGCTTCTTCACCGTCAACGAGCTGATCGCGGTCCGGGTGGAGCGCCCCGAGGTCTTCGAGGCCACCCACGCGCTGCTGCTGCGCCTGTACGCCGAGGGCGTGCTGGACGGCTTCCGGGTGGACCACCCGGACGGTCTCGCCGACCCGCGCGGCTATCTGCGCCGGCTGCGCGAGGCCACCGGCGGCGCCCACGTCGTCGTCGAGAAGATCCTCACCGGCCAGGAGACCCTGCCCGACGACTGGCCCTGCGCCGGCACCACCGGCTACGACGCGCTGCGGCAGATCGACGGTGTGCTCACCGACGGCGACGGCGTGGTCCGCGGGCTGCGCCCGGCCGCGGCCACCGCCGTGGCCGCGGCGCTGCGCGGCCGCAGCGAGCTGGTCCGCCCCCAGGGCGAGCTGGACGCCGAGGTCGCCCGGCTCGTCCGGGAGGTCCAGGCGGCCTGCGGCGACGACCTCGCCCGCACCGACCACCCCGCCTGGGCGATCCGGGCCGCCGTGGCGGGCCTGCTGGCCCGCTTCCCCCGCTACCGGCCCTACCCCGTGCCCGGTGAGCCGCTGCCGGACGCCGACGTGGCCGCGCTGCGGGCCGAGCCCGACGAGGGGCTGCTGCCCGCTCCCCACGCGGGGACCGCCGCGCTGCTCAAGCAGCTGCTGCTGGCCGCCGACTCCCCCGCCTCGCTGCGCGCCCGCTTCTCCCAGACCTGCGCGGCCGTGGCCGCCAAGGGCGTCGAGGACACCGCCTTCTACCGCAACCATCCGCTGCTCTCGCTCAACGAGGTCGGCGGCGACCCGGCCCACCCGGGCGTCAGCCCGCAGGAGTTCCACGCCTACTGTGCCCGGATCGCCCGCGACTGGCCCACCACCATGACGGCGCTCTCCACCCACGACACCAAGCGCAGCGCGGACGCGCGCGCCCGGCTCGCCGTCCTGGCCGAGCTGCCGCAGGAGTGGCTCGCCGAGCGCGACGCCTGGTCCGCGCTGGCACCCGGCGGCGGCCTGCCGCAGGACCGGGCCGCCGAGGACCTGGTCTTCCAGACGGCGCTGGCCGCCTGGCCGATCGACGGGGAACGGCTGGCCGCCGTCGCCCTCAAGTCCGTCCGCGAGGCCAAACTCCACACCTCCTGGACCGACCCCGATCCGGCGTACGAGGACGCGGTCCGCGCCCTGGCGCTCTCCATACCCGCCGACCCGGCCCTGGCCGCGCGGATCACCGCCTTCGCTGACCGCATCGCCCCCCACGCCCGCGTCAACACCCTCGGCGCGGCACTGCTCCAACTGACCATGCCGGGCGCGCCCGACCTCTACCAGGGCAGCGAGTTTCCGCTCTACACGCTCGTCGACCCGGACAACCGCGGCGTCGTCGCCTTCCCCGAGGAGAGCGGCCCCACCGGGCTCGCCGCCGAGAAGGCCTCGCTCACCCGAACGGCCCTGCGCCTGCGCGCCGACCTCGACCCGAAGGCCGGCTACGCCCCCTGGCCGACGCCCGGCCCGCACGCCCTGGCCTTCCTGCGCGGCGACGCCGCGCTCACCGTCGTCACCCGGCTCCCCCACGGTCTCGCCCGCTCCGGCGGCTGGCGCGACGCCACGCTCACCCTCCCCGAGGGCAGCTGGACCGAGACGCTCAGCGGCCGCACGGGTTTCACCGGCACGGTGGCCCTGGCCGAGCTGCTGGACCCGCTGCCCGTCGCCCTGCTCGCGCGGGAGTGAGGCCGGCGAGGGCCCCGGCCGGTCGGGCCCCAGCCGGACGGGGACCCAGCCGGCCGGGACCTGACGAAGTCCGGCCCGGCACACCGCCGGGAGGCGGAAGGAGGGTCCGGCCGCGCATGCGGACGCGGCCGGGCCGGGTAGGAGGGCGGGTATGCCGACGCCCGCCATGCCCTCCCCGACGTCCGCCCACCGCCCGCACCGGTTCACCGTCTGGGCGCCCGACCACGCCGCCGTGGAGGTGGAGGTCGACGGGACGGTGCACGCCATGCGACCCGATCCGGCCCGGCCCGGCTGGTGGGAGGCGGGTGTGCCGGCCGATCCGGGCGCAAGCCGGTACGGCTTCCGCCTGGACGGTGGCCCGACGCTCCCCGACCCGCGCTCGGCCCGCCAGCCCGACGGACCGGACGGCCCGTCACAACTGGTCGACCACGCGGCTTTCCGCTGGACCAGCGCGGACTGGCCCGGCCGGGGTCTGGCCGGAGCGGTCCTCTACGAGCTGCACGTCGGCACCTTCACCCCGGAGGGCACCTTCGACAGCGCCGTCGAGCGCCTCCCGCACCTGGTGGAGCTCGGCGTCACCCACCTCGAGCTGATGCCCGTCTGCCCCTTCCCCGGCCGGCACGGCTGGGGCTACGACGGCGTGGCGCCCTGGGCGGTCCACGAGCCCTACGGCGGCCCCGAGGCGCTCAAACGACTTGTCGACTCGGCTCACGGGCACGGGCTCGGCGTGGTCCTCGACGTCGTTCCCAACCACCTCGGGCCGTCCGGCAACCACCTGCCCGCCTACGGGCCGTACTTCACCGACCGCCACCAGACCCCGTGGGGTTCGGCGGTGAACCTGGACGCCCCCGACTCCGACGAGGTGCGCGCCTACTTCATCGGCAGCGCCCTGGCCTGGCTGCGGGACTACCGCATCGACGGACTCCGGCTGGACGCCGTGCACGAGCTCGTCGACCACCGCGCGCTGCCGTTCCTGGAGGAGCTGGCCACCGCCGTCGACGAGCTGGGTCGGGCCACGGGCCGCCCGCTCTTCCTGATCGGCGAGTCCGACCTCAACGACCCGCGTCTGGTCACCGCGCGCGAAGCGGGGGGCATCGGACTGGCCGGCCAGTGGAGCGACGACTTCCACCACGCCCTGCACACCGCGCTCACCGGCGAGAGCCAGGGCTACTACGCCGACTTCGCCCGGCGCCCGCTGCACGCCGTGGCCAAGACCCTGACCCGCGGCTTCTTCCACGACGGCACCTGGTCCAGCTTCCGCGGCCGTACCCACGGCCGGCCGTTCGACCTGGTGCGCACCCCGGCGCACCGGCTGCTCGGCTACACCCAGACCCACGACCAGATCGGCAACCGGGCCCGCGGCGACCGCCTCGCCGCGACCCTGACGCCCGAACGGCTGGCGGCGGGCGCCGCGCTGATGCTGCTCTCCCCGTTCACGCCGATGCTGTTCATGGGCGAGGAGTGGGGCGCCTCGACGCCCTGGATGTACTTCACCGACCATCAGGACCCGGCACTGGCCCAGGCCGTGCGCGAGGGCCGCCGCCGGGAGTTCGCCGAACACGGCTGGAAACCGGAGGAGATCCCCGACCCGCAGGCGGAGTCCACGTTCATCGGCTCCCGCCTCGACTGGGCCGAGCCGCGGCAGGACGGGCACGCCGCGCTGCTCGACTGGTACCGCACGCTGATCCGGCTGCGCCCGCTGGCGACTGGACCCGCCGAGGTCGAGTACAGCGAGACGGAGCGCTGGCTGGTGCTGCGCCGCGACGAGCTGGTCGTCGGCGTCGACCTCGGCGTGGCGTCGACGGGCGCGCGGCGCGAGCTACCGCTGCCCGGCGGGACGGTGCTGGCTCAGTTCCCGCCGTCGGTGACGGTGCTGCGGGTTCCCGCCTCGGGCCGGTAGGCCTGCAGCTTTCCCCAGACCTCCCGCACCTGCGGCGCGAGCCGCTCCAGCGGCCCGTCGTTGTCGATCACCAGATCCGCGACGGCGAGCCGCGCCTCCCGCGTCGCCTGCGCGGCCATCCGCGCCCGGGCGTCCGCCTCGGCCATGCCGCGCAGCGCGACGAGCCGCCGCAGGCGCGTCTCGTCCGCCGCGTCCACGACGACGACCACGTCGTAGAGCGGCGCGAGCCCGTTCTCGGCGAGCAGCGGTACGTCGTGCACGACGACAGAGTCGGGCCCGGCGGCCGCCTCTAGCTCCGCGGAACGCCGCCCGACCAGCGGGTGCACGATCGCGTTCAGCGCGGCGAGCCTGGTCGCGTCCGCGAACACGATGGCACCGAGCTTGGGACGATCCAGCGAGCCGTCGGCGGCGAGCACGACCTCCCCGAACTCCGCGACGACGGCCGCCAGCCCCTCCGTCCCGGGCGCGACGACCTCCCGCGCGATCAGATCCGCGTCCACGACCACGGCCCCGAGCTCCGCGAACAGCGCCGAGACGGCGCTCTTGCCTGCGCCGATGCCGCCGGTAAGTCCAACTTTGACCATGGTCAGAACGCTAGCGGGTTTCCGGGGGCGCGAGGAACTGCGCGACAAGCCACCCACCCACGCACATCACCGAACGGGCAGGGCCATCCGCTCATCAGTGGTTTCTCGCGCAGTTCCCCGCGCCCCTGATGGTGCAGCCTCCGCCCGCTGCACCGGGACAGCAGCCGCGACCGGCAACGGCGGCAGGACCGCGTGTTCCTTGAAGCCGTAGCGGGCGTGGAGGCGGCGGAGGAAGGGCGGAGCCCACCAGTTGATGCGGGCCAGCATCGACATCGTCGCCGGGACGAGCAGCATCCGGACCAGGGTCGCGTCCACCAGGACGGCGACCGCCAGGGCGAGGCCGATCTCCTTGATGTCCAGCATCCGGCCCGTCGAGAAGCCCAGGAAGACGATCACCATCAGGGCCGCCGCCGAGGTGATGATCCGGCCGCTGCGCTGTACGCCCAGTTCCACGGAGCGCGCACACGAGTAGCCCTCGTCGTGCAGCTCCTTGATCCGGGAGAGCAGGAAGACCTCGTAGTCCATGGAGAGACCGAAGGAGAAGACGAAGACAAGGACCGGGGTCCACGCCTCCAGCCCGCCGGTGGGCGTGAAGCCGAGGAAGCCGCTGAACCAGCCGCCCTGGAAGACCAGGGTCATCACACCCAGGGCCGCGCCCAGCGACAGCAGGTTCATCACCAGGGCCTTGATCGGCACCACGACCGAGCCCGTCATCAGGAAGAGCAGCGCGAAGGTCGCGGCGACGATCAGCCCGAGCGCCCAGGGGCCCCGCGTGGTGATCTCGTGCTGGAAGTCGACGACGCTCGCCGCGTCGCCGGTGACCCAGGTGGTGAGCCCGTCCCGGTCGGCCCGCAGCTCGTTCACGACGTGCTGGGCGGTCGCGCCCTGAGGGGAGCCGGTCACGTGGACGCCGACGGCGGCCCACGCGGTGCCGCCGCTGCCGCCGGCCTCCGTCACGGCGGCGGTCCTGACGTCCGGCAGCGCCTCGATGTGCTTGGCGTAGTTGTCGGCCGTGGCCGCGTCGCCCTTGACCAGCACGGTGACGTCGGGGTTCTGCAGGGTCGGGTAGTCGGCGGCGATGGCGTCGGCGACGGTCCGGGCGCCGAAGCTGGTGGGCAGCGTCTGGGTGCCGAGGCTCTGCGCGTGGGCGCCGAAGAACGGCGCGGCGGCGGCGATCAGCAGGGCGACGGTGGCCAGTGCGACGGGCAGTGCGCGGCGGCGGACCTTGCGCACCACCCAGGCGAAGCGGCCCTTGTCCCGGACGCCCTGCTTGGGCGGCTTGATCTTCTTGCCGGCGAAGCCGAGCAGCGCGGGGACGAGGGTCAACCCGGACAGCACCGTGATGACGACGACGCTGACGCCGGCGGCCGCGACCGCGTGGAAGATCGGGCTGGTGAGCACGAACAGTCCGGAGAGGGCGACGGCGACGGTCAGCGCGGAGAAGGCGATGGTGCGGCCCGCCGTGGCACTGGTGCGCTCCACGGCCTGTTCGATGGTCGCACCCTTGCTCCGCTCCTCCCGGAACCGGTTGACCACCAGCAGCGCGTAGTCGATGGAGAGGCCGAGGCCGAGCACGGTGGTGATCGGCAGCACGCTGGTGTCCATCGGCATGATCTGGGTGAAGCCCAGGAGCGCCAGCAGGGCGCCCGCGACCGAGCCGATCGCGCCGATCAGCGGGAGCCCGGCCGCGACGAAGCCGCCGAAGATCAGCACCATCACCACCAGGGTGATCGGCAGGGCGACGAGCTCGCCGGTCTCGGTGTCGGACTTGGTCTGCTGCTGCACCTGCTGCGCCAGCACCTGGTCCCCGCCGAGCTTGACGCTCGCGCCGCTGTCCGTGGCGATCCGGTCCAGCCGCTGGCTCGCGGCGTTCAGCGCCTTGGCGTCGCTCAGCTGGACGCTCACGATCTGCGAGGAGCCGTTCTGGGCGCGGGTGTCGCTGATCGAGCCGACGCCCGGCATGGTGCGCAGGTCGCTCTCGGCGGAGCTGACGGCGGCCTTCACAGCCGGGTCGTCGGCGGACTTGCCGCTGACGAGCGCCTGCAGCGCGTCGCCGCTGGTGCCGTACTGGGAGAGGAGCGCCGAGCCGGTGGCCGACTCGGAGCCGGCGGCCTTGGCCGAGGGGGCGGCGGCGTTGAAGACCTTGGTGCCGAAGACCAGACCGATCGCGATCAGCACGGCCCAGGCGAGTGCCACCCACTTGCGGTGACGGAAGCTGAACCGGCCGAGCGCCGCGAAGGGGCCGCGGAGCCGCGAGGGGGTCTGGTGCATAAGGAGGCCTTGCTTCCGTTCAGGGCAACTCAGTCCACGGTGACCGAGTTGCCCCATGATCGGTAGAGGCTACCGATATGGGCTGCGCCATAGTCGTCAGGCGCGCATAAGCCAGAAGTCAAGAACGCCCGAATGAACGCACAGCGACCGACAGAAACGCGACAGAAACGAACGAACCCCCGCCCGGTTCCCCGGGCGGGGGTTCGTCAGACGCTGTGCGTCAGCTCAGGAGAGCAGAGCCTCAGCTCTGGCCACCCGCGAGCTTCTCGCGGAGCGCGGCCAGGGCCTCGTCGGTCGCCAGGGCGCCCGAGGTCTCCTCGCTGCTGGAGGAGTACGAGCCACCGGACACGGCGCTGCCGCCGGTCTCGGCAGCGGCACCCTCGCCCGCGGCAGCGGCCTCGGCGTCGGCCTCGCGGCTCTTGACGACCTGGGCCTGGTGCTGCTCGAAGCGGGTCTGCGCCTCGGCGTACTGGCGCTCCCACTCCTCACGCTGCTTCTCGTAGCCGGGCAGCCAGTCGTTCGCCTCGGGGTCGAAGCCCTCCGGGTAGATGTAGTTGCCCTGGTCGTCGTAGGACGCGGCCATGCCGTAGAGGGTCGGGTCGAACTCGACCGCCATCGGGTCGGCACCGAAGGACTCGTTGGCCTGCTTCAGCGAGAGGCTGATGCGACGACGCTCGAGGTCGATGTCGATGACCTTGACGAAGATCTCGTCGCCGACCTGGACGACCTGCTCCGGGATCTCCACGTGGCGCTCGGCCAGCTCGGAGATGTGGACCAGACCCTCGATGCCCTCGTCCACGCGGACGAACGCACCGAACGGAACCAGCTTGGTGACCTTACCCGGGACGACCTGACCGATCTGGTGGGTCCGGGCGAACTGCTGCCACGGGTCCTCCTGGGTCGCCTTCAGCGACAGGGAGACGCGCTCGCGGTCCATGTCCACGTCGAGAACCTCGACGGTGACCTCCTGGCCGACCTCGACAACCTCGGACGGGTGGTCGATGTGCTTCCAGGACAGCTCGGAGACGTGCACCAGGCCGTCGACGCCACCCAGGTCCACGAAGGCACCGAAGTTGACGATCGAGGAGACGACGCCGGAGCGCACCTGGCCCTTCTGCAGGGTGGTGAGGAAGGTCTGACGGACCTCGCTCTGGGTCTGCTCCAGCCAGGCACGGCGGGACAGGACCACGTTGTTGCGGTTCTTGTCCAGCTCGATGATCTTGGCCTCGAGCTCCTTGCCGACGTACGGCTGGAGGTCGCGGACACGGCGCATCTCGACCAGGGAGGCCGGGAGGAAGCCACGGAGGCCGATGTCGAGGATGAGACCACCCTTGACGACCTCGATGACGGTACCGGTGACGATGCCGTCCTCGTCCTTGATCTTCTCGATCGTGCCCCAGGCGCGCTCGTACTGGGCGCGCTTCTTGGACAGGATCAGACGACCCTCCTTGTCCTCCTTCTGGAGGACCAGGGCCTCGATGCTGTCGCCCACGGCGACGACCTCGTGCGGGTCGACATCGTGCTTGATGGACAGCTCGCGGGACGGGATGACGCCCTCGGTCTTGTAACCGATGTCGAGGAGCACCTCGTCACGGTCAACCTTCACGATGGTGCCTTCGACGATGTCACCATCGTTGAAGTACTTGATGGTCTCGTCGATCGCGGCGAGGAAGGCCTCGGCGTCGCCGATGTCGTTGACCGCAACCTGGGGAGTGGTGGGGGCCTCGGTGCTGCTCGTCATTAGGAAAGGGGCTCCGGTACGGACATGAAGTCGTAGGTACTACCACGCCGGGGACCCGTGATCGCTCCACCAAGGACGCCACAGATCAGCCGGATGCCGCACAGAGGACAAGCAAACAAGCAGCGAAACGTGGAGTCTTCAACAGATGCGAGCGCGACCTGCTCCGTCCGAGGCGCGCAGGCCCGCAGCGCAACTTGTAGCATACGGGGACAGCCATGCACGGTCAATGCGGAAGCCGCACCGCGGGGTAGGCCCGGACGGATGGATGTCTATCGCCCGAACGGGACTTTCCGCAAGACCCTGAGGTGTCCTCGCTTGCTACGGCGCCAAGGTTACGCTATCGGCGACATGATCAATGACACTCCCCCCGAGATGACCGAGCCCGGTATCGACGACGACGCCGAGGCGGTCCGCCGCGAGGCCGGCGCAGGCGAGAGCAGCCGCGCCAGCCGCGGCTGGTGGGACCGCAACGCCGACGAGTACCTGCTGGAGCACGGCGCCTTCCTCGGCGACGCCCGGTTCACCTGGTGCCCCGAGGGCCTCGACGAGGCCGAGGCCCGACTGCTCGGCGACCACGCCGCGCTGCGCGGGGCCCGCGTGCTGGAGATCGGCGCGGGCGCGGCCCAGTGCTCGCGCTGGCTGGCGGACCAGGGCGCCCTCCCGGTCGCGCTCGACCTCTCCCACCGGATGCTGCAGCACGCCCGCCGCATCGACGAGCAGTCGGCGCGCACGCCGGTGCCGCTGGTCGAGGCGGACGCCACCGTGCTGCCCTTCGCGGACGCGAGCTTCGACCTGGCCTGCTCCGCCTACGGCGCGGTGCCCTTCGCCGCCGACACCGCGCGGCTGATGCGCGAGGTGCACCGGGTGCTGAAGCCCGGCGCGCGCTGGGTCTTCTCGGTCACTCACCCGATCCGCTGGGCCTTCCCCGACGAGCCGGGCGTCGAGGGCCTGACGGCCACCACCTCCTACTTCGACCGCACCCCTTATGTCGAGCAGGACGAGAGCGGCGCCGCCGTCTACGTCGAGCACCACCGGACCCTCGGCGACCGGGTGCGCGAGCTGGCGCTGGCCGGCTTCCGCCTGATCGACCTGGTCGAGCCGGAGTGGCCCGAGGGCCTCACCTCAGAGTGGGGCGGCTGGAGCCCCCTTCGCGGTCGCCGTCTCCCCGGCACCGCCGTGTTCGTCTGCGTCCGCGACTGAGGCGACCGGCAGCGTCGGTGGGGCGGTCCGACGCCGGGCCCGCCCCTCGACGACGAAGGCCAGTGCCAGCGCGGCGACGCCCAACAGCGGTAGCCCGGTGGGCAGATCGTCGCGCAGCAGGAGCAGCAGGGTCCGCTCCTTCTTCACCAGCGCGACGGTGGCGGCCTGGTAGTCGGGGCGGATCTTCACGTCCCCGGAGAAGATGGTCACCGGCGCCATGCCGGAGCTCGGCGGCATCCGCAGCTGTTCGTTGTGCACTTCCTCGCCGTTGATCGGCGCCCCGGTGACCGGGTCGACCCAGAACTTGCGCACGGTGGTGTACCAACGCTGGTAGCCGAGGCTGTCGATCTGCTGCGGCGTGATCGCGACGCCGTCCGGCATCGCCTTCGGGAACGGCACCCGGGTCCAGGGGATCGTCTGCTCGAAGTAGTAGACGGTCAGCCCGTCGAGCTGCGTGGTGCCCTTGTAGTGGATGGGCGCCGAGGTGCGGGTCTGCGGGTCGAAGTACTGGTAGTCGTGGGGCTGGGTGTCGAAGGGGAACTTGTACTCGATGCCGACGCGGCTGAGCGCCTGCCCGTCGACGTTCTCGCCGCAGCAGTGCACCGGCTCCTGGGTGTGCGCGTCGAAGGGGTAGACCTCCGGGATGGCGGAGAGCCGCTTGCCGTCGTTGCCCAGCACGTAGGAGAGCGCGTCCCAGACGACGACGGACCGGCCGGTGCGCCTCTGGTAGGCCTCGGCCGCACCGGCGTCGCCCTTGAGGGTCTCGACGATGGTGACGTGCTGGTGCGGGACGCCGGCCATCTTGCTGTAGTCGATCAGTGTGGCGTCCTTCGCCTCCAGCACGACGGCCTGGTACTGGTTGTCCGGCACCGCGACCACGTGCGGGTAGACCCACACCCGCAGCATCACGCCGAGCACGGCGAGGAAGGCCGCGAGGGCCACCAGGACGAGGGAGAGCCGCTGCCGCATCCGCCTCTCCCCGCTACGGGTGCGCCGGAGCGCTGGTGAGCAGGGGTTTGGCCGTCGTCGGCCCGTTCTGGTCGGCGAGCGGCACGGCCACGAAGGCCATCAGTACCGCCACCACGGCTCCCACGGCCGCCGCGATCAGCGCGCGCACATCCGCCCCTTCCCGTCGATGCCCGGGCAGATGCGCACCGTAGCGTCGACCATCACAAATGAGAACGGGTTCTACCTTGTTTCCGGGGTCAGTTCGGCGCGCCGGATGTTGGGCATCTATGTGGTCATGACGGTGACCCTGAGCGGCGTGAGCAAGAAGTTCGGCGCGGTGCGCGCCGTCGACGGGGTGGATCTGGAGATCCGGTCCGGCGAGTTCTTCTCCATGCTCGGCCCCTCCGGTTCCGGCAAGACCACCGTGCTACGGCTGATCGCCGGCTTCGAGGAACCCACCACGGGCACGGTGCAGCTCGCCGGGCGCGACGTGACCCGGCTGCCGCCGTTCGACCGGGACGTGAACACCGTCTTCCAGGACTACGCACTCTTCCCGCACCTGTCGGTCCGTCAGAACGTGGAGTACGGCCTGCGGGTGAAGCGGGTCGCCAAGGCGGAGCGGATCTCCCGGGCCGAACAGGCACTGGCCACCGTCCACCTGGAGGGCTTCGCGAACCGCAGCCCCGCGGCGCTCTCCGGTGGCCAGCGACAGCGCGTCGCGCTGGCCCGCGCGCTGGTCAACCGGCCCTCGGTGCTGCTGCTGGACGAGCCGCTCGGCGCGCTCGACCTCAAGCTGCGGCTGGAGATGCAGTCGGAGCTGAAGCAGATCCAGCGCGAGGCCCGGATCACCTTCGTCTTCGTCACCCACGACCAGGACGAGGCGCTGACCATGAGCGACCGCGTCGCCGTCTTCAACGCCGGCCGGATCGAGCAGGTCGGCACGCCCGCCGAGGTCTACGAGCGTCCGGCCACGCCGTTCGTCGCCGGCTTCGTCGGCACCTCGAACCTGGTGGAGGGCGAGACCGCGGCCAAGATCCTCGGCTCGCACGGCAGTTACTCCGTCAGGCCGGAGAAGATCCGGATCCTGCCGCCGGGCACGGCCGCGCGCGGCGACGAGGTGGCCGCACCCGGCCGGATCGCCGACGTCGTGTACGCGGGCGCGCAGACCCGCTTCCTGGTGGACCTGGAGGCCGGTGGCCGCCTCACCGCGCTGCGGCAGAACCGCGACGAGGACGGCGACGAGGCGCTGCGCCACCGCGGCGCGGGCGTGGTCCTGGCCTGGCGACGCACCCACACGGTCGAGCTCACCCAAGCGAACTGACCGGCACCGGAACCGATTGGAGAGCACACCCTCATGCGTACCCTCCGTCCCCTGGCGGCCCTCGCCGCCACCGCAGCGCTGCTGCTCACGGGCGCCTGCTCGGCCTCGAAGAGCCCCGGCGGCCAGACGCCGTCCGGGTTCACCCCGCCCAGGGTCCCGATGCGGCAGAGCCTCGGCGCGGGCGAGGGATCGGTCGACGTCGTGGCCTGGGCCGGGTACGTGGAGTACGGCCAGGACAGCAAGACGGTCGACTGGGTCACCCCGTTCACGAAGGCGACCGGCTGCAAGGTGAACCTCAAGGTGGCCGGCACCTCCGACGAGATGGTCGCGCTGATGAAGACCGGCCAGTACGACACGGTCTCCGCCTCGGGCGACGCCACGCTGCGGCTGATCGCGGGCGGCGACGTCGCCCCGGTCAACACCAAGCTGGTGCCGAACTACGCCACCGTCTACCCGGGTCTGAAGAACCAACCGTGGAACTCGGTCGGCGGCGTCCCCTACGGCATCCCGCACGGCCGCGGCGCCAACCTGCTGATGTACAACACCGCCAAGGTCACCCCGGCGCCGACCAGCTGGGGGGCGGTCTTCGACCCGAACTCCCCCTACAAGGGCCACCTGACCGCGTACGACGACCCGATCTACATCGCCGACGCGGCGCTGTACCTGATGAAGACCAAGCCCTCACTTGGCATCAGGAACCCCTACGCGCTGACCGCCGACCAGTTGAACGCCGCCGTCACGCTGCTCAAGGACCAGAAGCCGAACGTCAACGCCTACTGGAGCGACTACACCAAGGAGCAGGCCTCCTTCGACTCCGGCGACTTCTGGCTGGGCACCACCTGGGAGGTGATCCAGCAGGCCGTGGCCGCCGACGGCAAGGTGAAGACGGCCGCGATCCTGCCCAGCGAGGGCTCGACCGGCTGGTCCGACACCTGGATGGTCTCCGCGCACGCGCAGCACCCCAACTGCGCCTACGAGTGGATGAACTACATCGTCTCGCCGTCCGTCAACGCCCAGGTGGCCGAGTACTTCGGTGAGGCCCCGGCCAACTCGCAGGCCTGCGGCTACATCAAGGACAACCCGAACTTCTGCGCCGACTACCACGCGAACGACGAGTCGTGGTGGAGGAACGTCTACTACTGGAACACCCCGACCAGGAACTGCGTGGACGGCAGCGGCAGGAACGACTGCACCGACTACGCGCAGTGGGTCACCGCCTGGAACGAGATCAAGAGCTGATGCACCGCTCCCCCGTCCGCAGACTGGCCGGGGCGCTGCACCGGCGCCCCGGCCTGCGGCTGACCGCGCTGCTCTCCGCGCCGATGGCCTGGCTGGTGCTGGCCTATCTCGGCTCGCTGGGCGTGCTGCTGCTGTCGGCGTTCTGGACCACCAACGACTTCACCTCGCAGGTGGAGTACGTCTGGAACACCGACAACTTCGCCAACATCCTCAGCGACCCGGTCTACCGGACGGTCGCGCTGCGCACGCTCGGGATCGCCGTCGGCGTGACCGTCGTGGACGGCGCGCTGGCGCTGCCGATGGCGTTCTACATGGCCCGGGTCGCCCGGCCGCGCAGCCGCCGGCTGCTGCTGGTGGCCGTGACGGCGCCGCTGTGGGCGGGGTACCTGGTCAAGGCGTACGCGTGGTGGGTGATGCTCAGCCACGGCGGGGTGCTGGACTGGGCGGTGGGCACGCCGGGCTTCGGCGTGCCCGCGGTGGTGATCACGCTGTCCTACCTGTGGCTGCCCTACATGGTGCTGCCGCTCTACGCCGCGTTCGCGCAACTGCCCGACAGCGTGCTGGACGCCTCCGCCGACCTGGGCGCGCGGCCCTGGCGCACCTTCCGGTCCGTCGTGCTGCCGCTGGTCAAGCCGGCGCTGATCGCGGGCTCGATCTTCACCTTCTCGCTGAGCCTCGGCGACTACCTCACCGTGCAGATCGTGGGCGGGACGACGCAGATGCTGGGCAACGTGATCGCGTCCGACGTGACGCTGAACCTGCCGATGGCGGCCGCGGTCTCGTGCGTCCCGGTGCTGCTGATCGTCGGCTACCTGCTGGCCGTGCGCCGCACGGGCGCGTGGGAGAACCTCTGATGCATCTGAACCGCCGCTCCCGGATCGCGCTGCGGCTCGCCATGGCGCTGGGCCTCGCCGTGCTCTACGTGCCGTTGCTGGTGGTGCTGCTCAACTCCTTCAACGCCTCGCGCTCGTTCGCGTGGCCGCCGACCGGCTTCAGTCTCCGGTGGTGGCAGGCGGCGTGGCAGGAGCCGGGGCTGCGGACGGCGCTGTGGACCTCCGTACGGGCCGGGCTGGGCGCGACGGCGGTGGCGCTCGTCCTCGGCACCATGGCCGCGTTCGCGGCGACGCGCTACCGGTTCTTCGGGCGGCAGGCGGTGTCGTTCCTGCTGATCCTGCCGATCGCGCTGCCCGGCATCGTCACCGGCATCGCGCTGAACGCGGCGTTCCGGACGGTGCTGACGCCGCTGGGCATCGGATTCGGGCTCTTCACCGTCATCGTCGGGCATGCGACGTTCTGCATCGTCGTGGTCTTCAACAACGTGTCGGCACGGCTGCGCCGGCTGCCCGGCAGCGGCGAGGACGCCTCGGCCGACCTCGGCGCGCACACCTTCCAGACGTTCTGGTACATCACCCTGCCCGCGGTGCGCGGCGCGCTGTTCGCGGGCGCGCTGCTAGCGTTCGCGCTCTCCTTCGACGAGATCGTGGTGACGACCTTCACCGCGGGGCCGGGCACCCAGACGCTGCCGCTGTGGATCTTCGACAACCTGGCCCGGCCCAACCAGGGCCCGGTCGTCGACGTCGTCGCCTCCGCTCTCATCGTGCTGTCGGCGCTGCCGGTCTGGCTGGCGCACCGGATGAGCGCCCCGTAGGGGCGCTACGCGCCTCAGTGACCTGCGTCCTCCCAGTTGCGCCCCGCGCCGACGGAGACGTCGAGGGGCGCGCGCAGCGGGTAGGCGCCGGCCATCTCGCGGCGGACCAGCTCCTCGACGGCGGTGCGCTCACCGGGGGCGATCTCCAGCACGATTTCGTCGTGGACCTGGAGCAGCATCCGCGAGGCCAGCTGTGCCTCGCGCAGGGCCGTGTCGACCTTCAGCATCGCGATCTTGACGATGTCGGCGGCCGAACCCTGGATCGGGGCGTTGAGGGCCATCCGCTCGGCCATCTCGCGGCGCTGGCGGTTGTCGCTGTTGAGGTCCGGCAGGTAGCGGCGGCGGCCCAGCAGGGTCTCGGTGTAGCCGGTGCCGCGGGCCTCCTCGACGACGCGCTGCAGGTAGTCGCGCACGCCGCCGAAGCGCTCGAAGTAGGTGTCCATCAGGCGGCGCGCCTCGGCCGTCTCGATGCCGAGCTGCTGGGAGAGGCCGAAGGCGGACAGCCCGTAGGCCAGTCCGTAGGACATGGCCTTGACCTTGCGGCGCATCTCCGCGTCCACCGCGCCCGGCGCCACGTCGAAGACGTAGGAGCCGACGGTGGTGTGCAGGTCCTCGCCGGAGGCGAAGGCGGCCAGCAGGCCCTCGTCCTCGGAGAGGTGGGCCATGACGCGCAGCTCGATCTGGCTGTAGTCGGCCGTCAGCAGCGTCTCGTAGCCCTCGCCGACCACGAAGGCGCGGCGGATCATCCGGCCCTCCTCGGTGCGGACCGGGATGTTCTGCAGGTTCGGGTCGGTGGAGGAGAGGCGGCCGGTGGCGGCGACCATCTGGTTGAAGGTGGTGTGGATGCGGCCGTCGGCGGCGATCGTCTTGATCAGGCCCTCGACGGTGGTGCGCAGCCTGGTCTGGTCGCGGTGGCGCAGCAGGATGACGGGCAGCTCGTGCTCGGTCTGACCGGCCAGCCAGGTGAGCGCGTCGGCGTCGGTGGTGTACCCCGTCTTGATCTTCTTGGTCTTGGGCAGGCCCAGCTCGTTGAAGAGGATCTCCTGCAGCTGCTTGGGCGAGCCGAGGTTGAACTCGTGGCCGACCGCGTGGTGGGCCTCCTTGACGGCCTGCTGCACGGCGGAGCCGAACTGGATCTCCAGCTGGGCGAGCCACTCCCGGTCGGCGGCGATGCCGGTGCGCTCCATCCGGGCCAGCAGGGCGGCGATGGGGAGCTCCAGCTCGCGCATCAGGGCCGGCCCGCTGTCCTTGGCGAGGCGCTCCTCGAGCGCCTGGGCCAGGTCGAGCACCGTGCGGGCCTCGACCATGAGCAGCTCGGCGGCCGCGGCCGCCGCGTCGTCCTCGGAGGCCTCGTCGCCGAAGGCGAGCTGGCCGGAGTCGGCCGCGGCCGCTGAGCCGAGGGTCCGGCCCAGGTACTCCTCCGCCAGCACGTCGAGGCCGAAGGTGCGGCGGCCGGGCTTCTCCAGATAGGCGGCCAGGGCGCTGTCGGCCTCGATGCCCTCGATCTCCCAGCCGTGCTCGGCGAAGGCACGCTGGACCTGCTTGGCGATGTGCAGCGCCTTGGGCCGCGCCGGGTCGGCGAGCCAGCCGGCGAAGGCCCGCTCGTCCTCCTCGGCCAGCGCGGTCGGGTCGAACCAGGCGGCGGGGCCCGACTCGACGGCCAGCCCCACGGCCTTGACGTGACCCTCGCCCAGGGCCCAGGCGTAGTCCGCCTCCAGCCCGACGCGGGCCTCGGCGGCGTGCTCGGCGAGCCAGGCGGCGAGCGCGCCCGGCTCGGTCAGCAGCACGCCGTGGATGTCGACGCCGGGGCCGGCCTGCACGTCGACCTCGGCGCCGGCCTCGCCCGCGCCCGGGTCGACCGCGAAGAGGCGGTCGCGCAACTGCTGGTTGCGGAACTCCAGGGTGTCGAGCAGCAGCGTGGTGGCGGGCACGTCGTACGGCTGCCGGGCGAGCTCGCCGACGCCGAGCGGCAGCTCGACGTCGCGGATCAGCTCGGTCAGCTCGCGGTTGAGCTTGACGTCCTGCAGGCCGCCGCGGAGCTTCTCGCCGATCTTGCCCTTGACCTCGTCGGCGTGGGCGACCAGCTCGGCGAAGCTGCCGTACTGGTTGATCCACTTGGCGGCGGTCTTCTCACCGACGCCCGGAATGCCGGGCAGGTTGTCCGACGGGTCGCCGCGCAGCGCGGCCAGGTCCGGGTACTGGGCGGGGGTGACGCCGTACTTCTCGAACACCTTGTCGGGGGTGTAGCGGGTGAACTCGGAGACGCCCTTGGTCGGGTAGAGCACGGTGACGTTCTCGGTGACCAGCTGCAGCGAGTCCCGGTCGCCGGTGAGGATCAGCACCTCGTAGCCCTCGGCCGCGGCGGCGGTGGCCAGGGTGGCGATGATGTCGTCGGCCTCGTACTCGGGCGAGCGCAGGTGCGGCACGCGCATCGCGTCGAGCAGCTCGGAGACCAGCTCGACCTGGCCGCGGAAGCCCTCGGGCGAGGCGGAGCGGGTGGCCTTGTACTCGGGGTAGATGCCGGCCCGGAAGGTCTTGCGGGAGACGTCGAAGGCGACGGCGAAGTGCGTGGGCTGCTCGTCGCGCAGGATGTTGGCCAGCATCGAGGTGAAGCCGTAGACGGCGTTGGTCGACTGGCCCGTGACAGTGGAGAAGTTCTCCTCGGGCAGGGCGTAGAAGGCGCGGTAGGCCATGGAGTGGCCGTCCATGAGCAGCAGCCGCCCCTGGGAGCCGCCGGTCGAACCCTTACTGCCTGCCATGCCTCGCCACCCGCCGCTCTGCCGAATACCTGTCCCCGAAATCCTATGACCCGGCGCTGACACTTCCGCCCGTGCCACAGCGCGCGGAGCGATCCGCGTCACATGGGCCGGAGACCTCCCGCGTCGTACCATCGCACCGATCTCGCACGACGGAGATCCCGAACGACAACGGCGTCAGGAGCAACATGGCCGACCAGCCCAGCACCGAGCAGCCCGCCCCCGAGCAGCCAGGCGTCCAGCTGAACGTCCCGCAGGACGTGCTGGACCACTTCGCGAAGCTGGGGGTGACGGCCGAGACCTTCTCCGGCGGCCACCTCGGCGAGAAGCTCGGCATCCGGATCGTGGAGGCCTCCCCGGAGCGCGTGGTGGGCACCATGCCGGTCGAGGGCAACCAGCAGCCCTACGGCCTGCTGCACGGCGGCGCCTCCGCGGCCCTGGCCGAGACCCTCGGCTCGATCGGCTCGATGCTCCACGCCGGCCCCGGCCGCTACGCGGTGGGCGTCGACCTGAACGCCACCCACCACCGCAGCGCCACCTCCGGCCTGGTCACCGGCGTCGCCACCGCCGTCTTCCGCGGCCGCACCGCGGCGACCTTCGAGATCGCGATCACGGACGACCAGGGCCGCCGCATCACCAGCTGCCGCCTGACCTGCATGCTCCGCGACCTGTAGTCGCCGCGCGCGCCGGGGCGGCCGGGTTTCGCCGCCCCCGCGCGCGGGAAGCAAGGGCGCATGGCAGGACGCCGTCGTGGATTCGGGGCGGACGACGACGCGCGCCCGAGCGCCATCAGCGAGACCGAGTTGATCGTCAGTCAGGACGCCTCCCCGGCACGGGTCGAGGTCCTGGAGTCGCGGTCGACGACGATCCGGCACAAGCGGGTCTACGCTGCCGGAACCTTCACCCTCCTCCTTGTCGCCGCCCTGGTGCTGTACTTGACGCGCCCTCAGCCGCAGCCGCCGGTCCCGACCGCCTGGCCGGCCGAGAACGCCTCCGTCGGGTACGGGGGAACGCTGCCCGTCCACGACGACCCGACAGGGCGCACCGCCGACTTCGTCGTCTCCGTGCGCAACCAGGACCGGGTGTCAATGACGGTGATTCAGATCACCTTCGCCTACCGGGGGTTGACACTGCGCACCGAGCCCCGGCTGCCACTGCCCGTGCAACCCGGGCAAACCGTGCGCATCCAGCTCATCGTGACCGCGGCGGACTGCTCGGGCATCCCCGAGAACGACGCCCTTCCTTTCGTCGACATTACGTTCCGTAACATCCGCGCAATAGGACAGGAAAGCGAAATACTCGGTGACAGATACACCCTCGACCTGCACCGAGCCATGACCGCCGCCTGCCGTCGAGGGTGAAGTCTCAAATCTTCCTCAGCTGATAACAACCCCATCACATAGACATCCAACCGCTCCCGGCCGAGCACAGGGGAGCCTTAAAGTCACGGCCAGTCACCGCGCCATGGGTAGACAGGTCGGGGCCTGCGCGCGGGTCGATCCCCTCAGGCCAGAGGAAGAAGGACTTCTCGTGCGAAACCGATCCCTGCTCGTGCTGACCGCCATCGCGGCCACCGGCACGCTCACCCTCACCGCCTGTGGCTCCCGCGCGTCGAACAGCGGCAGCAGTGGCGGCTCCGGATCCACCACGGTCACCATCGGCGTCGACGCCCCGCTCACCGGTTCGCTCTCGGCCCTCGGCATCGGCATCCAGAACTCCGTCGACCTCGCCGTCAAGACGGCGAACAAGACCAACGAGGTCCCCGGGGTCACCTTCAAGATCGAGGCCATGGACGACAAGGCCGCGCCGCAGCAGGGCAGCCTCAACGCCACCCAGCTCGTCGGCGACAGCAGCGTCCTCGGCGTGGTCGGCCCGCTGAACTCCGGCGTCGCGCTGACCATGCAGAAGACGTTCAACAACGCCAACCTGGTCGAGGTCTCCCCGGCCAACACCAACCCGGCGCTGACCCAGGGCCCGAACTGGCAGACCGGCACCAAGGCGCGCCCCTTCGCCTCGTACTTCCGCACCGCCACCACGGACGCCATCCAGGGCCCGTTCGCGGCGCAGTTCGCGTACAGCACGCTGGGCAAGAAGAAGGTCTTCCTGGTCGACAACAAGGACGCCTACGGCGTCGGCCTGGTCGGCACCTTCAAGGACGAGTTCACCAAGCTCGGCGGCTCGGTCGCCGGCCAGGACCACGTCACCAGCGGCGCCAGCGACTTCTCCTCCACCGTCAACGCCATCAAGTCCTCGGGCGCCGACTTCGTCTACTTCGGTGGTGAGTACCCGGACGCCGCCCCGCTGACCAAGCAGCTCAAGGCGGGCGGCGACAACATCCCGATGATCGGTGGCGACGGCAACTACGACCCGACCTACGTCAAGCTGGCCGGCACCGCCGCCAACGGCGACTACGCCACCTCCGTGGGCGCGCCGGTGGAGTCCCTGCCGTCCGCGCAGACCTTCGTGGCCAACTACAAGGCCGGCGGCTACTCCCAGGCCTACGGCGCCTACGGCGGCTACTCCTACGACAGCGCCTGGGCCATCATCGAGGCCGTCAAGGCGGTCGTCAGCGCCAACAGCGGCAAGCTGCCCAGCAACCCGCGCGCGGCCGTGGAGAAGGCCATGGGCAGCGTGAGCTTCTCCGGCGTGACCGGCACGGTCGCCTTCGACCAGTACGGCGACGCCACCAACAAGCAGCTGACCGTCTACGGCGTCAAGAACGGCCTCTGGGCCACCATCAAGACCGGCACGTTCTCCGGCTGACGCTGCCGACCGGCACGCATCCGCCGAAGCACCTTCACCACCTCAACCGCGCGGGGGCACCACACTCAGGCCCCCGCGCGGTTCCACGTCCGGTCCGCGGACAGATTCCGACACCGGCTCGAACACGGAGGACCGCGGTGCACGAACTGCCGCAAAACCTGGTCAACGGCCTACTCCTGGGCGCGACCTACGGATTGATCGCCGTCGGCTACACGATCGTCTACGGCATCGTCCAACTGATCAACTTCGCCCACGGCGAGATCTTCATGACGGGTGCCTTCGGCGCGCTGTCGGTCTACCTCGGACTCGGTTCCGGGACCTCGATGTGGATCACCATCCCGCTGATGATCCTCGGGGCCATCGTCACCTCGACCGTGATCGCGGTCCTCACCGAACGGCTCGCCTACCGTCCCCTGCGCAACGCTCCGCGCCTCGCGCCGCTGATCACCGCCATCGGCGTCTCGATCACCCTGCAGCAGCTGGTCTGGGGCTTCTACCCCAGCGCCAAGTCGCCCCGCGTCTTCCCGAGCCTGCCCGGCGGCCCGTACCACATAGGCAGCATCCTGATTCAGTCCTCGGACATCTTCGTGCTGGTCGCGGCGGTGCTGTCCACCCTGTTCCTGGCCTACTTCGTGCGCAGCACGCGCACCGGCCGGGCCATGCAGGCCACCGCCCAGGACCCGGACACGGCCAAGCTCATGGGCATCAACACCGACCGCGTCATCGTGATCGCCTTCGCGCTCGGCGCCGCGTTCGCCGGCATCGCCGGTGTCGCCTGGGGCCTGCGCTACGGCGAGATCAAGTTCGACATGGGCTTCCTCACCGGCCTGTACGCCTTCACCGCCGCTGTCCTCGGCGGTATCGGCAACATCTACGGAGCCATGCTCGGTGGCCTGGTGCTCGGTCTGGTCCAGAACCTCACCGCCATCTACATCGCCGACATCCCGGGCATGAGCCAGTTCAGCAGCCAGTCCTGGTCCAGCGTCTGGGCCTTCGTCATCCTCATCCTGGTGCTCATGGTCAGGCCGCAGGGCCTGCTCGGTGAGCGCGTCGCGGACAGGGCGTAACCACCATGACCGACACACTCCAGCTCCAGAGCGAAGCGGCCGCACGACCCAAGCCGGCCATCCCGCTCCCGACCTCCGTCGCCCGTGCGGCCACCGCCGCGGGCGCGGTGATCACCGCGGCCTCCGCCTTCCTGTCCTGGACCTACAGCTCCCAGTTCCCCGGCGACCTCACCGTCTCCGGCTACCCGGGCGGGCTGCAGTGGATCACCTTCGCCGGTGGCCTGTTGACCCTGCTCTACACCCTGGTCGGCTACCGCGTCCCGGTCCTGCGCCTGCTGGCCCCCGGCGGGCCCGAGGGAACCACGGTGCTGCTCGCCGTCGGCTCCGCGGTCACCACCTGGTTCACCCTGATCGCCATCAGCGTCGAGCTCGGCGGCCTGGCCAACCTGACCGGCGGCGGCTGGGTCGCGGGCGTCGGCTCGCTGGTCGCCGTGGTCGGCGCGCTCGCACTGCCCCGCGACGGCGAGCAGACGCAGGACGCCAAGCTCCGCGTGCTGCTCTACGCCGGCAAGCGCCCCGAACTGCCGCCCACCCAGCCGGAGAGCCCCTGGGTGGAGGTGCCCGTCGTCCTCGTCACGCTCGCCGTCGCCCTCGGGATCTTCTCCTACGGCATCGACACCGCCTACGCCGAGCTCTTCGGCGGGTTCCTGATCCTCACCGGGTTCACGGCCTGGGCGCTCAACCGCTCCGGCGACTTCACCCGGCTCGCCGCGCTGATGCAGCGCAACCGCACCACGGCCGCCGTCGGCGCGTTCGTCGCGGCCGGGCTCTTCCCCTTCACCCAGCAGGGCGGCAACGCCGAGGCCAACGCCAACCTCGGCGTCAGCATCCTGATCTTCGCGGCCACCGCGCTCGGCCTGAACATCGTCGTCGGCCTGGCCGGTCTGCTCGACCTCGGTTACGTCGCGTTCCTCGGCGTCGGCGCCTACACCGCCGCGCTGGTCTCCGGCGCCGCCGGCGCCGCCTTCCACGTGCAGTTCCCGTTCTGGGCGGCGGCCCTGCTCGGCGCGGCCGTCTCGGGCGTCTTCGGTGTCCTGCTGGGCGCGCCGACGCTGCGCGTCCGCGGCGACTACCTGGCCATCGTCACCCTGGGCTTCGGTGAGATCTTCCGCATCGTCGTGCAGAACCTCGACGGCACCTCCGGTCCCAACGTCACCAACGGCGCCATCGGCATCAGCAACGTGCCGGACCTGAACATCTTCGGGTTCGACTTCGGCTCGCCGCACAGCCTCGGCTGGTTCACCATCGGGCGGTTCGCCAACTACTTCGAGCTGATGCTCCTGTTCACGGCGATCATCGTGCTGGTCTTCGCCCGGTCCACCAACTCCCGGATCGGACGCGCCTGGATCGCCATCCGCGAGGACGAGACCGCGGCGACGGCCATGGGCATCAACGGCTTCCGCTTCAAGCTGCTCGCCTTCGCCCTCGGCGCCACCCTGGCCGGTCTGGCCGGCACCGTCTTCGTGCACGTCAACTACAGCGTCGTGCCCGACACCTTCCAGTTCGCCGGACCCACCCCGCCCAACTCGGCCTTCCTGCTGGCCGCCGTCGTCATCGGCGGCATGGGCACCGTGACCGGACCGCTCGTCGGCGCCTCGCTGTTCTTCCTGCTGCAGGCCAAGCTGTCGTTCCTGCACGACTACCAGCTGCTGCTCTTCGGCCTGACGCTGATCCTCTTCATGCGCTTCCGCCCCGAGGGCATCATCCCGAACCGGCGCCGCCAGCTGGAGTTCCACGAAGCCGAAACCGCAGAGGCGTGAACGCGATGACCGAGACCACCACCGCCACCACCGCCGAAGCACCGACGCCGGGCACCCCGCTGCTGCAGGCCAGCAACGTCGTCATGCGCTTCGGCGGCCTCACCGCCGTCAACGACGTCTCACTGACCGTCAACACCGGCGAGATCATCGGCCTGATCGGCCCCAACGGCGCCGGCAAGACCACCTTCTTCAACTGCCTCACCGGCCTGTACGTGCCGACCGAGGGCACGGTGACCTACCAGGGCCAGGCGCTGCCGCCCAAGCCCCACAAGGTCACCCAGGCCGGGATGGCGCGCACCTTCCAGAACATCCGGCTCTTCCACAACATGACGGTCCTGGAGAACGTCCTCGTCGGCCGGCACACCCGCACCAAGGAGGGCCTCATCTCGGCCATCCTGCGCGGCCCCGGCTACCGCCGCGAGGAGGCCGAGTCCCGTGCGAAGGCGATGGAGTACCTCGACTTCGTCGGACTCGCGAAGAAGGCCGAGACGCTCGCCCGCAACCTGCCCTACGGCGAGCAGCGCAAGCTCGAGATCGCCCGCGCCATGGCCAGCGAGCCCGGCCTGCTGCTGCTCGACGAGCCGACGGCCGGCATGAACCCGCAGGAGACCCGCGCCACCGAGGAGCTGGTCTTCGCGATCCGCGACCGCGGCATCGCCGTGCTCGTCATCGAGCACGACATGCGCTTCATCTTCAACCTGTGCGACCGCGTGGCCGTCCTGGTCCAGGGCAGCAAGCTCGTCGAGGGCGACGCCGCGACCGTCCAGGGCGACGAGCGCGTCGTCGCCGCCTACCTCGGCACGCCCGTCGAGGGCGGCGCCGACAGCACCACCCCGGAGGAGAACCAGTGACCGCGCTGCTCGAGGTCGAGGACCTCCGCGTCGCCTACGGCAAGATCGAGGCCGTCAAGGGCATCTCCTTCAGCATCGAGGAAGGGCAGGTGGTCACCCTCATCGGCACCAACGGCGCCGGTAAGACCACCACCCTGCGCACGCTCTCCGGGCTGCTCAAGCCGACGTCCGGCAGCGTCACCTTCAAGGGCGAGCGCATCGACGGCAAGCAGGCCCACGAGATCGTCCAGATGGGTCTGGCCCACTCCCCGGAGGGGCGCCGGATCTTCGCCCGGATGACGATCGAGGAGAACCTGCTCCTCGGCGCCTTCCTGCGCCGGGACCAGGCCGGGATCCAGGCCGACATCCGACACGCCTACGACCTCTTCCCGATCCTGGGCGAGCGGCGCAAGCAGGCCGCGGGCACGCTGTCCGGCGGTGAGCAGCAGATGCTGGCGATGGGCCGCGCGCTCATGTCCCAGCCGAAGCTGCTGATGCTGGACGAGCCCAGCATGGGTCTGTCGCCGATCATGATGCAGAAGATCATGTCCACCATCACCGAGCTGCGCCAGGGCGGCATGACCATCCTGCTGGTCGAACAGAACGCCCAGGCGGCGCTCTCGCTGGCGGACCAGGGTCACGTGATGGAGGTCGGCCGGATCTCGCTCTCGGGCACCGGCGCGGACCTGCTCCACGACGAATCCGTACGCAAGGCCTACCTCGGCGAGGACTAGCGGACCACAAGAGGAGGGGTGCGGGGGCTTCGCCCCCGCACCCCTCCTCTTACTTGTTACTTGCTGGCGCCCTCTTCGATGACGGCCTCGGCGACGGCCTTCATGGTCATCCGGCGGTCCATCGAGGTCTTCTGGATCCAGCGGAACGCGGCAGGCTCGGACAGCCCGAACTTGGTCTGCAGCACGCTCTTGGCGCGGTCGACCAGCTTGCGGGTCTCCAGGCGCAGATTGAGGTCCTCGATCTCCAGCTCCAGCGCCCGCATCTCGCTGTAGCGGGAGACGGCCATCTCGATCGCCGGGACCAAGTCGCCCTTGTTGAACGGCTTCACGATGTAGGCCATGGCCCCGGCGTCGCGCGCCCGCTCGACCAGCTCGCGCTGGGAGAAGGCGGTCAGCATCAGCGTCGGAGCGATGTGCTCCTGGTGGATCTGCTCGGCCGCCGAGAGCCCGTCCAGGACGGGCATCTTCACGTCCAGGATCACCAGGTCGGGCTTGAGCTCCTGCGCCAGCTTGACGGCGGTCTCGCCGTCCCCGGCCTCGCCGACGACGGTGTAGCCCTCCTCCTCAAGCATCTCCTTGAGGTCGAGGCGGATCAGGGCCTCGTCCTCGGCGATGACGACGCGAGTGGTCGTCGGCGGGACGTGCGGATCCTGCTCGTCGGCGGCGGTCACGATGCTCCTCGTAGCTCCGGGGCGTACGGCGCAAGCCTACCCAGCTGCGTCGAAGTGGGCGTACACGGTATGGTGCTGCTGCACACCAGCGGCCGGGTTGGTGGAACGGCATACACGGATGTCTCAAACACATCTGCCGAAAGGCTTGCGGGTTCGAATCCCGCACCCGGCACCACCCTCGGGCCCGCTTCGGCGGGCCCTTTCTCATATGCTGAGACAGTACCGCTGAGCGGACGTCCAGACGTGAAAGCGACGGCGCCCCAGAGCGCCCCTTACCCCCTGCCACCAGGTCGTCTGCATGCCGCCATTCACGCGGTCGAAGAATCCCATGCAGCAGGGTCGAAGACCTTGAGATTCTTAGGTCAACTCGCGTAGATCTCTGAATATTCTGTACCAGCCTGAGCCATGCTCAAATCTTCCTCAGCCACTTGAGCATTCTCTGAGCTGCTCTTACAGGCATCTATTCAGTAACGGTGTCTATGCATGGGATAAATATCGCCCTTACGGTTGGGCAACTCTCAAGCAACAGCTCCCCACCCTCGAGAGGCCTTGCATGAGCACGAGCACCCAACTGCCCTCATCCCCTGTCAAGGGCAGGACCCTCCGCCGAGAGGTCGGCCTGATCGGCCTGACGTGGGCATCCGTTGGTTCGATTATCGGATCCGGATGGCTCTATGGCGCCAAGAACGCCGTCATGGTGGCCGGCCCGGCCGCCGTCATCTCCTGGGGGATCGGCGCGATCGCCATCGTCCTGCTGGCCCTGGTGCACGCCGAGCTCGGTGGCATGTTCCCGGTCGCCGGCGGCACCGCGCGCTACCCGCACTACACCTTCGGCGGGCTCGCCGGCATGTCCTTCGGCTGGTTCTCCTGGCTGCAGGCCGCCACGGTCGCCCCGATCGAGGTCGAGGCCATGATCGGCTACGCCGGTCACTGGTCCTGGGCCGCGGGCTTCCAGAACGCCAACGGCACGCTGACCACCTCCGGCTTCCTGGTCGCCTGTGTGCTCATGGCGGTCTTCGTCGCGGTGAACTTCCTGGGCGTCAAGGTGCTCGCCCATACCAACAGCGCCGCGACCTGGTGGAAGATCTTCGTCCCGCTGGTGACGATCTTCGTGGTGGCGCTGACGCACTTCCACGGCAGCAACTTCACCTCGCACGGCTTCATGCCGTTCGGCGGCAAGGGCATCCTGGCCGCGATCAGCACCTCCGGCATCATCTTCGCGCTGCTCGGTTTCGAGCAGGCGATCCAGCTGGCCGGTGAGAGCAAGAACCCGAAGAAGGACATCCCCCGCGCCGTCCTCGGCTCGGTCGCCATCGGCGCCGCGATCTACGTCTTCCTGCAGGTCGCCTACATCGGTGCGCTGCCGGGCGCGTCCTTCGCCAAGGGCTGGGCCAACCTGGCCTACCAGGGCATCTCCGGCCCGTGGGCCGGTCTCGCCTCGCTGGTCGGCCTGGGCTGGCTCGCCGTGGTCCTCTACATCGACGCGGTGGTCTCCCCCGCCGGCACCGGCCTGATCTACACCACCTCCACCTCGCGCATCTCCTACGGTCTGAGCCGCAACGGCTACGCGCCGAAGCTGTTCGAGAGCACCGAGCGCCAGGGCGTGCCGTGGTTCGGCCTGATCATCTCCTTCGTGGTCGGCATCATCTGCTTCCTGCCGTTCCCGAGCTGGCAGGCGCTGGTCTCCTTCATCACCTCGGCCTCGGTGCTGATGTACGCGGGCGCCCCGCTCGCCTACGGCGCGCTGCGCAAGCAGCTGCCGGCGCGTGAGCGGCCCTACCGCCTGCCCTTCGGCCAGGTCATCTCGCCGCTGTCGTTCGTCATCGCGACCCTGATCATCTACTGGTCCGGCTGGGACACCCTGTGGCGTCTCGGCATCGCGATCCTGCTCGGCTACGCGCTGATGGGCGGCTACGCCTGGTACGCGAACGTCAGCGGCAAGCCCTACGCGCCGAAGATGGACTGGAAGTCCGCTCAGTGGCTGCCGGTCTACCTGATCGGCATCGGCCTGGTCTCCTGGCAGGGTCAGTTCGGCGGCACCGGCAACATCCCGCTCTGGGTCGACATCGCCATCGTCGCGGTCTTCGCCCTCGGCGTGTACTACTGGGCCATCGCCACCTCGCTGAAGACCGCCGAGATCGAGCGGAACATCGAGGACGTCGAGGTCGTGGACGAGGGCGGTCACTGACCCCCCTTCTGAATGACCGAGCCCGGCCGGAGCAGTGTCGCTCCGGCCGGGCTCCTTTGTCTGTCGCGTGCGGTCTACCGCTTGGTCGGCAGCGGCAGGTCGTCCTGGCCGACGTGGTGGACGCGGACCAGGTTGGTGGAGCCGGCCAGGCCGGGCGGGGAGCCGGCGGTGATGACGACGATGTCGCCGACCTTGCAGCGGCCGATGGCCAGCAACTGCGCGTCGACCTGCTCGATCATCTCGTCGGTGGTCCCCACGAAGGGACCGAGGAAGGTCTCCACGCCCCAGGTCAGCGCGAGTTGGCTGCGCACGGCCGGTTCGTAGGTGAAGGCCAGCACGGGGATCGGCGAGCGGTAGCGGGACAGCCGCCGCGCCGTGTCGCCGGACTGGGTGAACGCCACCAGGTAGCGGGCGTGCAGGAAGTCGCCGATCTCGGCGGCCGCGCGGGCCACCGCGCCGCCCTGGGTGCGCGGCTTGTTGGTGGTGGTCAGCGGCGGCAGACCCGCGGCGAGGATGTCCTCCTCCGCCGCGCAGACGATGCGGGACATCGTCTGGACCGTCTCCACCGGGAACTTGCCGACGCTGGTCTCGCCGGAAAGCATCACCGCGTCCGCGCCGTCGAGCACGGCGTTGGCGACGTCGGAGGCCTCGGCGCGGGTCGGCCGCGAGGCGCTGATCATGGAGTCGAGCATCTGCGTGGCGACGATGACCGGCTTGGCGTTGCGGCGGCAGAGCTTGATGGCGCGCTTCTGCACGAGCGGCACCTGCTCCAGCGGCATCTCGACGCCCAGGTCGCCGCGGGCGACCATGACGCCGTCGAAGGCGTCCACGATCTCTTCGAGCTTCTCGACGGCCTGCGGCTTCTCCACCTTGGCGATGACCGGGACGAAGCGCCCCTCCTCGCTCATGATGCGGTGGACGTCCTTGATGTCGTCCGCACTGCGGACGAAGGAGAGGGCGACCATGTCGGCGCCGATCCGGAGCCCCCAGCGCAGGTCGGCGACGTCCTTGTCGCTGAGCGCGGGAACGGAGACGGCCACACCGGGGAGGTTGAGGCCCTTGTGGTCGGAGACCATGCCGCCCTCGACGACGGTGCAGTGCACCTCGTGGCCGTCGACGGCGGTGACTTCGAGCGACACCCGGCCGTCGTCGACCAGGATGCGCTCACCGGGGGTGACGTCGTGGCACAGGCCCTTGTAGGTGGTGCCGCAACGGCGGCGGTCGCCCTCGACGTCCTCGGTGGTGATGGTGAAGGAGTCCCCGCGCTCGAGGAGCACGGGCCCCTCGGCGAAGGTCTCCAGACGGATCTTGGGGCCCTGCAGGTCGACCAGGATGCCGACGCTGTGGCCGGTCTCGTCGGTGGCCTTGCGGACTCGGCGGTAACGGTCCTCGTGCTCGGCGTAGGTGCCGTGGCTGAGGTTGAAGCGGGCCACGTCCATGCCGGCGTTCACGAGCGCTTTGATCTGCTCGAAGCTGTCGGAGGCGGGGCCTAGGGTACAGACGATTTTTGCTCGGCGCATGGAACGAGCCTAGGTCCTACCCATGGGTAGCTTCGGGGTGCTGGCGGTCCGTCAGATGTCTTTTGTCCGACGGAGCGTTGAAGATTCCGAAACGTACGCGCACGGTACGTGCACCTGAACTGCGGGGGAACACTTCCTTGCCGTACACGCCTCCCCCTGTCGAACGCTCGTCGCGGGTGCTTAGGCTTCCGCAAGTGGAACGGGGAAGACTGGAACGGGCCGGGCGCACGACGGCGCTGGCCGCGGCCGCAGCAGTCGCGCTGACCGGCGTGGCGGTATGGCAACTCTCGGGGGGCGCGCAGAGGTCGCCTGGCGCCGGCGTGGCGCAGGGCGACGGCTACGCCGCTCTCCCGCACGTCTCTGTCCAGACCTCCCCCGGCGGCTGCGGCACGGGCTGGGCCTCGGGGCACCCCGGGCTCCAGGTCTTCGACGTCACCAACAGCGGCGTCTCCCCCGCCGACGTCCAACTCGTCGAGCCGCGGAGCGGCGCGGTCCTGGGCGAGGTCGAGAGCCTGGCGCCGAACCGCTCCCGGCCGCTCCTCGTGCGCCTCGCGGCCGGCTCCTACGCCTTCCGCTGCCTGCAGCAGGACACCGACGCCGTCACCGGCCCGACCGTCACGGTCACCGGCGACGGTCGCGGAACGCCCGCCGTCGTGCCCGTCACCCAGCAGGACCTGATCCCCGCCGCGCTGGCCTACCAGCACTGGGTGGCCGGTCAACTGCCCGCCCTGGTCACGGACGTGGACGCGCTGCACAGCGCCGTCGCCTCCGGCGACCTGGCCGGCGCGAAGCAGCGCTGGCTCACCGCGCACCTCGCCTACGAGCGCCTCGGCGCGGCGTACGGGGCCTTCGGGGACGTGGACGGCGAGATCAACGGACCGCGCAGCCAGGCCACCGGCTTCCACGGCGTCGGGTACGGGCTGTGGCACCAGGGCTCGACCACGGGCCTGGAGCCGGTCGCGGCGAAGCTTCTCTCCGACGTGCAGGGGCTGGCCGCCGCCTGGCCGAAGGTGCAGCTGGATCCGGCCGTCCTCGGCGTGCGGGCGCACGAGATCGTCGAGAACGCCATCGAGTTCGAGCTCAGCGGCCGCACCGACTACGGCAGCGGCTCCAGCCTGGCGACGGTGGGCGCCAACCTCGACGGCACCGCCGAGGTGCTCTCCCTGCTGCGCCCGCTGCTGACCTCCCGCGTCCCGATGCCACAGATCGACGCGGCGATGGCGGCGGCCCGCGCGCAGCTCACGGCGGACGGGAGCGTACCGCTCGGCGGCCTCACCCAACCGCAGCGGGAGAGGTTGAACGCGGTGTTCGGGGACCTGGTCGAGCAGCTCGCGCCGGTGGCGGCCGTGCTGGACATTCGGAGGACGCAGTGAAGGACCTCGCACGGCGGTCCGTGCTGGCAGGCGCGCTGGCCACGGGGGCCGCGGCCGCGCTGACGGGCGCGGCCGCGTCCGCCCGGGCCTCCTCCCCCTCGGGGGAGTCCGAGCGCGGCTTCCACGGCGTGCACCAGGCGGGCATCCTGACGCCGAAGCGCAAGGTCGCCGCCTTCGTCTCCTTCGACGTCACCGCCGCCGACCGCGCCGGCCTGGCCGAGCTGTTCGCCACGCTGACCGACCGGGTGCGCGCGCTGACCTCGGGTGGCGTGCCCGAACCGCTCGGGATCAGCGCACCGCCCGCCGACTCCGGCGTGCTCGGGCCGGTCCCGCCCGGCGGCGCGCTCACCGCGCTGCTCGCCGTCGGCGCCTCCCTCTTCGACGAGCGCTTCGGGCTCGCCGGGCGGAAGCCCGCGCGGCTCGCCGCCATGCCGGACTTCCCCGACGACGACCTCGACCCCTCCGTCTGCCACGGCGACCTGCTGCTGCAGCTGGAGGCCGACGACACCGACGTGCTCGCCTACGCGCTGCGCGACCTGGCCCGGCACACCCGCGGCGGGATGCAGGTCCGGTGGCGGATCGACGGCTTCTCCTCCCCGCCGCGCCCGGTCGGCACGCCGCGCAACCTGATGGGGTTCCGCGACGGCACCGCCAACCCCGACACCACGGACGCCCGGCTGATGGACCGCCTGCTCTGGGTCGGCGCCGGGCAGGGCGAGCCCGCCTGGGCGGCCAACGGCTCCTACCTGGCCGTCCGGCTGATCCGGATGCTGGTGGAGTTCTGGGACCGGGTCGGCATCACCGAGCAGGAGCGGATGTTCGGCCGCCGCAAGGACTCCGGCGCTCCGCTGGACGGACGGACCGAGACCGACACACCCGACTTCGGCTCGGACCCGACCGGCGACGTCATCCCGATGGACTCGCACATCCGCCTGGCCAACCCGCGGACGCCGCAGAGCGCGGACCAGCGGCTGCTGCGCCGCGGCTTCAACTACGACCGGGGCACCGACGCCAACGGCAACCTCGACATGGGCCTGGTCTTCTGCGCGTTCCAGCAGGATCTGGAGCGTCAGTTCGCCACCGTGCAGCGGCGGCTGGCCGGGGAGCCGCTGGTCGACTACATCCGTCCCTTCGGCGGGGGCTACTTCTTCGCGCTCCCGGGTGTTACCGACCCGAACGACCGTTTTGCCCGAGGACTGCTCACATGATCTACGCGCGCAGAGACCAGGCTTCCCCTGCCGTTTACTGACCCGTCATCTGAGAGGTTCCGGCGCGTCGGCCGCTGCGCGAAAGATGCGGACGCGAAGTTCAAGAGTGTTGGCACGGAGGGGATGCGGGATGAGCGGCAACACGGATAGGACGACCGGCGCACGGCGCGGTCGGCGCTGGGCCGCGCTGGCGGGCGCGGCGGCACTGACGGTCGCCGCGGGCATCGCGCCGGCCTGGGCGGACTCGGCCGACAACGGAAACCACGGCGGGCACGGCAAGGTGCACACCACCACGCCGATCAAGCACCTGGTGGTGATCTTCCAGGAGAACGTCTCCTTCGACCACTACTTCGGCACCTACCCGAAGGCCGCCAACACCGACGGCACCCCGTTCACCGCGGCGAAGAACACGCCGAAGTCGAACAACCTGGTCAACTCCGGTCTGCTGACCAGCAACCCGAACCTCTATGCGCCGCAGCGCCTCTCCGGCAAGCAGGCCCTGACCTGCGACCAGAACCACAACTACACGCCGGAGCAGTACGCCGCCGACGGCGGCAAGATGGACAAGTTCGTCCAGTACACCTCCAAGGACACCTGCTCCGGCGGCCTGTTCGGCGCCCCGGGCCTGGCCATGGACTACTTCGACGGCAACACCGTCACGGCCATGTGGAACTACGCCCAGCACTACACGCTGAGCGACAACTCCTTCTCGGACGTCTACGGCCCGTCCACCCCCGGTGCCCTCAGCCTGGTCTCCGGCCAGACGCACGGCGTCGTCTCGGTCACCGGCAACGGCAGCACCACGAACCCGACGCAGACCACCACGCCGGACTCCTACACGGTGCACTCGCCCAATGCCCAGGGCGTCGGCACCGTCGTCGGCGACCCGGACCCGGCCTACGACGACTGCGCCGACAACAATCACGCCTCGAACAACCCGCTGGCCGAGATGCAGGGCAAGAACGTCGGCGACCTGCTCAACGCCAAGCACGTGACCTGGGGCTGGTTCCAGGGCGGTTTCCGTCCGACCACGGCGTACAACGGCACCAGCGGCTACGCGACCTGCGGCGCCACGCACACCAACGCCGGCGGCGCCACGGTCGCGGACTACAGCGCGCACCACAACCCGTTCGAGTACTACAAGTCGACCTCGAACCCGCACCACCTGGCCCCGGCGAGCGTGTCGGAGATCGGCAACGCCGGTCGCGCCAACCACGAGTACGACCTGACCGACTTCGACTCGGCGCTGGCCCACGGCAACCTGCCGGCCGTCAGCTTCCTGAAGGCGGGCGAGTACCAGGACGGCCACGCCGCCTACTCCGACCCGATCGACGAGCAGCACTTCCTGGTCCAGCAGATCAACGCGCTGGAGTCCTCCCCGGAGTGGTCCTCCACCGCGGTCGTCGTCGCCTACGACGACTCCGACGGCTGGTACGACCACGTCTACCACGCGCCGACCAACGGCTCGAAGGACAGCACCCAGGCCTCCGGCGGCGTCGCCACCGACTCCCCGGCCTGCCAGGCCGGTCCGGCCGCGAAGAAGGGCTACGCCGACCGCTGCGGCACCGGCCCGCGTCAGCCGCTGCTGCTGATCTCGCCCTACGCGCAGACCAACCACATCTCGCACACCTACACCTCGCAGTCCTCGATCACCCGCTTCATCGAGGACAACTGGCGGCTCGGCCGGATCGGCGACGGCTCCTTCGACGCCACGGCCGGTCACCTGAGCTACGGCTTCGACTTCAAGCACCCGAACAACGTGCGGGTGCTGCTCAACACCGACGGTTCGGTCGCTTCGGTGAAGCCGATCAAGCACGGTGACAACGGCGACACCCCCGAGGCGATCCAGGCCTCCCCGGCCGCGGCCTCGGCCACGTCCGACAACGGCGCGACGATGCTCTCCATCAGCCTGGGCGCGGCCGCCATCGCCGCCCTCGGCACCGGCTGGGCCGCCTCCCGCCGGGCGCGCCGCAAGGCCGCCGCGTAACGGCGGCAGCAAGCCGTAGGGGCCGGATCCGCGTCCGCGGGTCCGGCCCTGCGGCGTTGCGGGAACCGGCACGGACCGGCGCACGTCCCAGGGACATGCGCGTCACCCGAGCACTGATCCTCACAGCCGTCCTCCTGGCCGGCGCGGCCGGCTGCGCCTCGTCGCACCAGGTCGCGGTGGAACCGCCGGCCAGCACACTGGGCACCCCCTTCCCGCAGCGCGCGGCCCAACTCGCCGCCTCCTGGGTCGGCTCCCCCACGCAGCAGACCTGGGAGGCGGGCTACGTGCCTCTCGACGGCACGACGCAGCTCCCGGCCGGCGCGTTCCACTCGGGCGCGGACAAGGCGGCGTACCTGGCCGGGCAGTTCCACTTCTCCGTGACGCTGCCGACCGGTCCGACACAGCAGACCGTGCACTTCGACAGCGGCACCCGGGCGACCCGCCCCGGACTCAGCGCCGACCAGGCGCTGCGCACCGAGGGAACCGGCCACTGCCCCGCCGCCGGGGGCTGCCCGACCTGGCTGACGGTCACCGCCGCACGGGCCACGACCGAACGGGTGCGCACCAGCCAGGGCCCGGCGACGGTGCCCGCATGGGCCTTCCGGATCCAGGGCTACCAGGGCGAGTTCGTCTTTGCGGCGGTCAAGCCGGAGACGCTTCCCAACCCGGTCGACGAACCCAGGCTGAACGGCTACCAGGGAGCGTTGCTGGAGTCCGTCTCCGCCGACGGCCGCACGCTGACCCTCGGCGTGGCCACCGGCTGCGGTCAGCAGCCGCCGTCGGGTCTGGTCTACGAGACGAAGGACGTGGTGGTGGTCGGTGCGACCGACAAGCCCGTCTCCATGTCCCCCGGCACGGCCTGCCCAGCGGACCTGCGGCTCGCTCCCGTCGCGGTCCACCTGAACGACGTCCTGGACGGCCGCACCGTGATCAATGTCGGCTCCGGACTGCCCGAGGCGCCGACGCGCGGATAACGAACAACGGCACCAGCCCCCCGAACTTGGTCGGGGACAGGGGGCGGGTGCCGCTTCAGTTCGCCGCGTGCGATCCGGCGCCGTTGCAGGCCACGTGGCTGACCCGTCAGACCGTCAGCGGACGGTCCGTCGGGCGGATCGGGGCGGGCAGCGTGGAGGCGCGGCCCGAGAGGAAGGAGTCGACCGCCTTGGCCGCGGAGCGGCCTTCGGCGATGGCCCAGACGATCAGCGACTGGCCGCGGCCGGCGTCACCGGCCACGAAGACGCCATCGACGTTGGTGGCGAATCGACTGTCGCGGGCGACGTTGCCTCGCGCGTCAAGGTCCACACCGAGCTGCTCGACCAGGCCGTTCTTCACGTCGGTGCCCGTGAAGCCCATGGCCAGGGTGACCAGCTGGGCCGGGATGGCCCGCTCGGTGCCGGGGACCGGCTCGAAGCGGCCCTCGCGGAACACTACCTCAACCAGGTGGAGCTGCTGGACGTTGCCCTCCTCGTCCCCGGTGAAGTGGGTGGTGTTCACGGAGTAGATCCGCTCGCCGCCCTCCTCATGGGCCGAGGTGACCTTGAAGACCATCGGCATGGTCGGCCAGGGCTGGCCGGCGGGCCGGTCGTCGCTGGGCTGGGGCATGATCTCCAGCTGGGTCACCGACGCGGCGCCCTGGCGGTGCGCGGTGCCGACACAGTCGGCACCGGTGTCGCCGCCGCCGATGACCACGACGTGCTTGCCGGCGGCGCTGATCGGGGAGTCGACGTAGTCGCCTTCCTGCACCTTGTTGGCCAGCGGCAGGTACTCCATGGCCTGGTGGATGCCGGCCAGCTCGCGGCCCGGGACGTTCAGGTCGCGGGCGGTGGTCGCGCCGGCCGCGATCACGACCGCGTCGAAGCGCTCGCGCAGCTGACGGCCGGTGATGTCGACGCCCACCTCGACACCGGTGCGGAACCGGGTGCCCTCCGCGCGCATCTGCTCGACGCGGCGGTTGACGTGGCGCTTCTCCATCTTGAACTCGGGGATGCCGTAGCGCAGCAGGCCGCCGATGCGGTCGGCGCGCTCGTACACCACCACCGTGTGCCCGGCCCGGGTGAGCTGCTGGGCGACGGCCAGGCCCGAGGGGCCGGAGCCCACGACGGCGACCGTCTTGCCGGAGAGGCGGTCCGGGACCTGCGGCGTGACGCTGCCGTTGTCCCAGGCCTTGTCGATGATGGTGACCTCGACGTTCTTGATGGTCACCGCGTCCTGGTTGATGCCCAGGACACACGCCGACTCACACGGGGCCGGGCAGAGGCGACCGGTGAACTCCGGGAAGTTGTTGGTCGCGTGCAGGCGCTCGCTGGCGCCCTTCCAGTCGTCGCGGAAGGCCAGGTCGTTCCACTCGGGGATGAGGTTCCCGAGCGGGCAGCCGTTGTGGCAGAACGGGATGCCGCAGTCCATGCAGCGGCCGGCCTGCTTGCTGATGATGGGCAGCAGCGAGCGCTCGACGTAGACCTCGTTCCAGTCCCGGACGCGCTCGGCGACCGGACGGCGCTCGGCGAGCTGCTTGGGGGTGGTGAGGAAGCCCTTCGGGTCAGCCATTTGCCGCCTCCATCATCTTCCGGGTGGTCTCGGACTCGGAGAGTCCGTCTCGCTCGGCGGCGTCCTTGGCGGCGAGCACGGCCTTGTAGTCGGTGGGCATGATCTTGGAGAAGCGGGAGACGCCGCTGCCCCAGTCGGCCAGGAGCTCGGCTGCCACCGTGGAGCCGGTCTCCTCGTAGTGCTGCTGCACGGTCTCGCGCAGCCACTCGCGGTCCTTGGCGTCGGGCGCCTCGATGCCGACCTGGCCGCCGTTGACGTTGGCCGGACGCAGGTCGAGGACGTAGCCGATACCGCCGGACATGCCGGCCGCGAGGTTGCGGCCGGTCTCGCCGAGGATGACGACGCGACCACCGGTCATGTACTCCAGGCCGTGGTCGCCCACGCCCTCGACGACGAGGGTGGCGCCGGAGTTGCGGACGGCGAAGCGCTCACCGGCCTTGCCGCGCAGGTGGATCCGGCCCGAGGTGGCACCGTAGCCGACGGTGTTGCCGGCGATCACGTGGTTCTGCGCGTCGGCGCCGATCGCGGAGGCCTCGCGGGACGGGCGGACGATCACGACACCGCCGGACAGACCCTTGCCGACGTAGTCGTTGGTGTCGCCCTCGAGGCGGATGGTGACGCCGCGCGGCACGAAGGCGCCCAGCGACTGGCCGGCGGAGCCGGTCAGGGTGACGTCGATGGTGCCCTCGGGCAGACCCTCGCCGCGGTAACGCTTGGTCACCTCGTAGCCGAGCATGGTGCCGACGGTGCGGTTGACGTTGCGGACCGGCAGCTGGATCTTGACGGCGTCGCCGCGCTCCAGGGCGTCCTCGGCCAGCGCGATGAGCTGGTTGTCGAGGGCCTTGTCCAGCCCGTGGTCCTGGACCGTGGTCTGGTGCAGCGAGGAGCCGGTGTCCGGGACGTGCAGCAGCGGCGCGATGTCCAGGCCGCTGGCCTTCCAGTGGTCGATCGCCTCGGTCGCGTCGATGAACTCGGCGTGGCCGACGGCCTCCTCGATGGAGCGGAAGCCCAGCTCCGCGAGGATCTCGCGGACCTCCTCGGCGATGAACTCGAAGAAGTTCACCACGAACTCCGGCTTGCCGGAGAAGCGCTCGCGCAGCACCGGGTTCTGCGTGGCGACGCCGACGGGGCAGGTGTCCAGGTGGCAGACGCGCATCATGATGCAGCCGGAGACGACGAGCGGCGCGGTCGCGAAACCGAACTCCTCGGCGCCGAGCAGCGCGGCGATGACCACGTCGCGGCCTGTCTTCAGCTGGCCGTCGGTCTGCACGACGATGCGGTCGCGCAGGCCGTTGAGCAGCAGCGTCTGCTGGGTCTCGGCCAGGCCGAGCTCCCAGGGGCCACCGGCGTGCTTGAGGGAGGTCAGCGGGCTGGCGCCCGTTCCGCCGTCGTGGCCGGAGACCAGCACGACGTCCGCGTGGGCCTTGCTGACGCCCGCCGCGACCGTCCCGACGCCGACCTCGGAGACCAGCTTCACGTGGATGCGGGCGACCGGGTTGGCGTTCTTCAGGTCGTGGATGAGCTGGGCGAGGTCCTCGATGGAGTAGATGTCGTGGTGCGGCGGCGGGGAGATCAGGCCGACGCCGGGGGTGCTGTGCCGGGTCTTGGCCACCCACGGGTAGACCTTGTGGCCGGGCAGCTGACCGCCCTCACCGGGCTTGGCGCCCTGGGCCATCTTGATCTGGATGTCGTCCGCGTTGACCAGGTACTCGCTGGTGACGCCGAAGCGGCCGGAGGCGACCTGCTTGATCGCCGAGCGGCGCGCCGGGTCGTACAGGCGCTCCGGGTCCTCGCCGCCCTCACCGGTGTTGGACTTGCCACCGATCTGGTTCATGGCGATGGCGAGCGTCTCGTGGGCCTCCAGCGAGATGGACCCGTAGGACATCGCACCGGTCGAGAAGCGCTTGACGATCTCGGCGACCGACTCGACCTCCTCGATCGGGATCGGCCCGCGCTCGGCGCCCGGCTTGAACTTGAACAGTCCGCGCAGCGTCATCAGGCGCTCGGACTGCTCGTTCACGCGCGAGGTGTACTGCTTGAAGATGTCGTAGCGCTTGGTGCGGGTCGCGTGCTGGAGCCGGAAGACGGTCTCCGGGTCGAACAGGTGCGGCTCGCCCTCGCGGCGCCACTGGTACTCGCCGCCGATCTCCAGGCGACGGTGCGCCGGGGAGATGCCGGAGGCCGGGTAGGCCTGGGCGTGGCGGGCGGCGGTCTCCTTGGCGATCTCCTCCAGGGTGATCCCGCCGAGCTTGGTGGTGGTGCCCGCGAAGTAGGTGTCGACCAGCTCCTGGCCGAGGCCGATGGCCTCGAAGACCTGGGCGCCGCGGTAGGAGGCGACGGTGGAGATGCCCATCTTGGACATCACCTTCAGCACGCCCTTGCCCAGCGCCTTGATCAGGTTGCGGATCGCCTTCTCCGGCTCGATGCCGGTGATGAAGGTGCCCTGCGCGACCAGGTCCTCGACGGACTCCATGGCCAGGTAGGGGTTGACCGCGCCCGCGCCGTAGCCGATCAGCAGCGCGACGTGGTGCACCTCGCGCACGTCACCGGCCTCGACGATCAGGCCGACGTGGGTGCGCTGCTTGGTGCGGATCAGGTGGTGGTGCACCGCGGAGGTGAGCAGCAGCGAGGGGATCGGCGCGTGCTCGGCGTCCGAGTGGCGGTCGGAGAGCACGATCAGGCGGGCGCCGTCGGCGATCGCCGCGTCGGCCTCGGCCGCTATCTCCGCCAGGCGGGCGGCAAGCGCCTCGCCGCCGCCGGAGACCCGGTAGAGGCCGGAGAGCGTGACCGCCTTCAGGCCCGGCAGGTCGCCGTCCGCGTTGATGTGGATCAGCTTGGCCAGCTCGTCGTTGTCGATGACCGGGAACGGCACGACCACGGTGCGGCAGGAGGCGGCCTCGGGGTGCAGCAGGTTGCCCTCGGGGCCCAGGCTGGAGCCGAGCGAGGTGACCAGCTCCTCGCGGATCGCGTCCAACGGCGGGTTGGTGACCTGCGCGAACAGCTGGGTGAAGTAGTCGAAGAGCAGGCGCGGCTTGGAGCTGAGCGCGGCGATGGGCGAGTCGGTCCCCATCGAGCCGAGCGCCTCGCCACCGGTCTTCGCCATCGGCGCCAGGATGACGCGCAGCTCCTCCTCGGTGTAGCCGAAGGTCTGCTGGCGACGCGTCACCGACGCGTGGGTGTGCGCGATGTGCTCGCGCTCGGGCAGCGCGTCGAGCTTGATGGAGCCGGCGTGCAGCCACTCCTCGTAGGGGTGCTCGGCGGCGAGGGAGGACTTGATCTCCTCGTCGTCGACGATGCGGCCCTCGGCGGTGTCCACCAGGAACATCCGGCCCGGCTGCAGCCGGCCCTTGCGGACCACCTGGTCCTGCGGGATGTCGAGCACGCCCACCTCGGAGGCGAGCACGACCAGGCCGTCGGCGGTGACCCAGTAGCGGGCCGGACGCAGGCCGTTGCGGTCGAGCACGGCGCCGATCTGGGTGCCGTCGGTGAAGGTGACGCAGGCCGGACCGTCCCAGGGCTCGATCAGGTTCGAGTGGAACTGGTAGAAGGCGCGGCGGGCCTGGCTCATCGTGGCGTGGTTCTCCCACGCCTCCGGGATCATCATCAGCACCGCGTGCGGCAGCGAACGGCCGCCCAGGTGGAGCAGCTCCAGCACCTCGTCGAAGGAGGCGGTGTCGGAGTGGTCCGGGGTGCAGATCGGGAAGATCCGGTCCAGACCCTGCCCGTTCTTGTTGGCCGGGATGAGGTCGGTCGCCAGCTGCGACTCGCGGGCCGTCATCCAGTTGCGGTTGCCCTTGACGGTGTTGATCTCACCGTTGTGGGCGACGAAGCGGTACGGGTGCGCCAGCGGCCAGCTCGGGAAGGTGTTGGTGCTGAAGCGGGAGTGCACGAGACAGAGCGCGGAGGCGAACGACCGGTCCGAGAGGTCCGGGAAGAACGGCTCCAGCTGCCCGGTGGTGAGCATGCCCTTGTAGGCGATGGTGCGCGCGGACAGGGAGGGGAAGTAGACCCCGCTCTCCCGCTCGGCGCGCTTGCGCACGACGAAAGCGATCCGGTCCAGCTCCAGGCCGGCCCGGTGCTCCTCGGCGTCGGTGACGAAGAGCTGGCGGAAGCGCGGCATGACCGAGCGCGCGGTGGCGCCCAGCAGGTCGGGCGTCACCGGGACGTCGCGCCAGCCGAGGACGGTGAGGCCCTCCTCCGCGGCGATCGTCTCGATGGACGAGACAGCGGCGGCGTCGGCGGCGTCGTCGTCCGGCAGGAAGGCGATGCCCACGGCGTAGCGGCCCTGCTCGGGCAGCTCGAAGCCGACCTCCGCGGCCTTGGCCGTGAAGAAGGCGTGCGGGATCTGAGTCAGAATGCCGGCACCGTCACCCGAGTCCGGTTCGGAGCCGGTGGCCCCGCGGTGCTCGAGGTTGCGCAGAACGGTGAGCGCCTGCTGGATGATGCGGTGCTCGGCGTCCCCGCTGAGCGAAGCGACGAATCCGACGCCGCAGGCGTCGTGCTCGTTGCTGGGGTCGTACAGGCCCTGCTTCGCGGGGCGTGCGTCCGCCAGGGCGGCATAAGGCCGCGGGGCGGTGAACGCAGACGCAGGCAGCATTGGCTCTCCCGTCGTCGTGATCGGCATGGAGGTCAATTCACATGCGCATCCGGGACGACGCTGGCCCTTAGCGATTACGTGTGTGTTGCAAGTTACATGATGCCCGAGATTCCACTCAGTGGATTTTTCAGTCCATCATGTGGACGAGCCAGCTGCGTGCGGCCGTGGGTGGAGGCCGTGAAAAGGACATCCCGTGGGGGGGTCCGCCCGCTTCGTCCCCAGGGTCAGGGGTATTCGGACGTCCTCGCAAGTCTGCCCGATCGCCGCACCTGCGAAACAGGGGGTTCACGCGATTGCCCTGTGTGAGTAACACCACCTGGAATGCGCAGGTCCGCCCGTGTTCAGCGCTCGACCGGCAGGCCGACGGGCTCCTTGATCGGCTTCATGATGATCTGCGAGTTGACCGCGGTGACCCCGGGCAGCGTCGTCAGCTTCTCCGTCCAGAGCTTCTCGTAGGCGGCGAGATCGGCCACGGCCACGCGCAGCAGGCAGGCGGGGCTGCCCATCAGCCGGTACGCCTCGACGACGTCGGGGAGCGTCTGCAGCGCCTCCTCGAAGGCGGCCACCTCGCGGGTGTCGCGTTCGATCGAGACCAGCACCTCGAAGCCGCGTCCGACCGCGTCCGGGTCGACCACGGCGCGGTAGCCCTGGATCACCCCGTCCTGCTCCAGCTGGCGCACCCGGCGCATGCACGGCGAGGCCGTCAGGCCGACGCGCTGGGCCAGCTCCTGGTTGGTCAGCCGGCCGTCCTTCTGGAGCTCACGCAAGATCTCGCGGTCAATGTCATCCATGGCGCGATTATCCACCCTGGTTATGGGCCAGAGGAGGTTGAACAGGCAACCCGATTGCTCGGCATCAGCACTAATCTTGCGCCCATGCAAACGCGCAGCGAACACGACCTGCTCGGCGACCGTGCCGTCCCCGCCGACGCCTACTACGGCGTCCACACGCTCCGGGCGCTGGAGAACTTCCCCGTCACCGGCACGCCGATCTCGGCCTACCCGGAGCTGGTCGCGGCGCTGGCCTGCGTCAAGCAGGCGGCCGCGCTGGCCAACCGCGATCTGGGGCTGCTCGACCCGGACAAGGCCGACGCCATCGCAACCGCCTGCGAGGAGATCCGGGCGGGGCGGCTGCACGACCAGTTCGTGGTGGACGTGATCCAGGGCGGCGCCGGCACCTCGACCAACATGAACGCCAACGAGGTCGTCGCCAACCGCGCGCTGGAGCTGCTCGGGCACGCCAAGGGCGAGTACCGGCTGCTGCACCCGCTGGAGGACGTCAACGCCGGCCAGAGCACCAACGACGTCTACCCGACCGCGGTCAAGATCGCGCTGCACTTCGCCGCCCGCGCGCTGCTGGACACGATGGCGCACCTGCGGGACACGTTCGCCGCCAAGGCCGAGGAGTTCACGGACGTCCTGAAGATGGGCCGCACGCAGCTCCAGGACGCCGTGCCGATGACGCTCGGTCAGGAGTTCACCGCCTTCGCGGTGATGCTGGAGGAGGACCGCGGCCGACTGGCCGAGGCCTGCGCGCTGATCAGCGAGATCAACCTCGGCGGCACCGCGATCGGCACCGGCCTCAACGCCCACCCCGCCTACGCCGGCACGGCCTGCGCCCACCTCGGCGCGCTCACCGGTCTGCCGCTGGTGGTGGCCGGAGACCTGGTCGAGGCGACGCAGGACGCCGGGGCGTTCGTCCAGCTCTCCGGCGTGCTCAAGCGGATCGCGGTCAAGCTCTCCAAGACCTGCAACGACCTGCGGCTGCTCTCCTCCGGCCCGCGCACCGGGCTCGGCGAGATCAACCTGCCCGCCGTCCAGGCGGGTTCGAGCATCATGCCGGGCAAGGTCAACCCGGTGATCCCGGAGGCCGTCAACCAGATCGCCTTCGAGGTGATCGGCAACGACCTCACGGTGACCTTCGCCGCCGAGGCCGGGCAGCTACAGCTCAACGCCTTCGAGCCGATCATCGCCCACAGCCTGCTGAAGAGCCTGACGCATCTGCGGGCCGGCTGCGCGATCCTCGCCGAGCGGTGCGTCGTCGGCATCACCGCCAACCGCGACCACCTGGCCGAGCTGGTCGGCCGCTCCATCGGGCTGGTCACCGCGCTGAACCCGCACATCGGCTACGAGAACGCCACCGCCGTCGCCCAGGAGGCGCTGACGACCGGCATGCCGGTCCGCGAACTCGTGCTGCGCCGCGGGCTGTTGAGCGAGACGGCGCTGGACGAGCTGCTCCGCCCCGACAACCTCGCCCGGCCGCACGCGAGCGCGTGACCATGTGACCGCGCGACCGTGTGACTGCCTGATCGCGCGGGCGCGTCAGCCGATGTGACCGCCGATCAGGCCACCCAGGAAGAAGGTCACGCCCGCCGCGGCACCGCCCAGCACCAGCTGGCGCAGGCCGGAGAACCACCAGGTGCGGGCGGTGACCTTGCTGACGACGGCGCCCGCCGCGAACAGGCCCACCGCGGCGATGCCGATCGCCGGCAGCAGCGAGGTCGCCCCGAGCAGGTACGGAAGCAGCGGCAGCAGTGCGCCCAGCGCGAACGCGGTGAACGAGGAGACGGCCGCGACCAGCGGAGACGGCAGGTCGTACGGGTCGATGCCCATCTCCTCGCGGGCGTGCACCTCCAGGGCCCGCTCCGGGTCCGCGCTGAGCTGCTGCGCCACCTCGAACGCCAGCTTCGGCTCCACGCCGCGCTCGACGTAGAGCTGGGCGAGCTCGGCCAGCTCCTCCTCCGGGTTGCGCTCCAGCTCGCGGCGCTCGAGCGCCAGCTCCGCCTGGACCATCTCGCCCTGCGAGGCCACGGAGGTGTACTCCCCCGCGGCCATCGAGAACGCACCGGCCGCGAGACCGGCGAGCCCCGTCAGCACGATCACGTTGTGGCCGGCACTGCCGCCGACGACACCCGACATGAGCGCGAAGTTGGACACCAGGCCGTCCATCGCGCCGAACACCGCCGGGCGCAGCCAGCCGCCGTTCACGTCGCGGTGGTCGTGCTTGTACGCCTCGGCGGTCTCGGCTATGTCCTGGGCGCTCATCGTCATCGTCGTCACGCCTAGGAAGCTAACGCTTCCGGAATTCCATTTCCAGCAAGGCAGGACTGCCTTACTAACGCCCTGACCTGCGAAGTTAGGCATTCCTTCCCTAAGGAACGCTAGGCCGGGACGGCCTCGGCCAGGCGTCCGTCGACCATCTCCAGCACCCGGTCCGCGGCCCTGAGCTGGGCCTTGTCGTGGGTGACCATGATCGTCGCCGTGCCGTGCTCGCGGGTGATCCGGGCCAGCAGACCCACGATCTGCTCGCCGCGCTCGTGGTCCAGGGCGGAGGTGGGCTCGTCGACCAGCAGCACCGAGGGCTCCGCGAACAGGGCCCGCGCTATGTTGACGCGCTGACGCTCACCACCGGAGAGCTGGTGCGGGCGGCGGTGCTGCTTGCCGTCGGTCAGTCCGACGGAGGCCAGCAGGCTCTCGGCACGGGCGGCCACGGCGCGCGGCTTCTCACCGCGCAGGTGGGCGAGGGCCTGGAGCTGCTCGACCGCGGTCAGCGAGGCCAGCAGGTTGGACTGCTGGAAGACGATGCCGATCCGGTCGCGGCGCAACGCGGTGCGCTGGGCCGCGCTCAGCGCGCCCACGTCCTGGCCGCCGACGAGCACGCGGCCCGCGTCGGGCGTCAGCAGCGTCGCCGCGACGGCCAGCAGGCTGGACTTGCCGGAGCCGGAGGGACCGACCACCGCGGTGAACTCGCCGGCGGCGACCTCCAGGGAGACTCCGTCCAGCGCGGTGAGCCGACGGTCCCCGTCGGGGTACGTCAGGACGATGTCGGACAGGACGAGACTCATCGGTTGGCTCCCAGCGCGGTCAGTGGGTCGACGGAGGTGATACGGCGGACGGCGAGGGCGGCGCCGGCCAGGCCCAGCAGGACCATGACGACGACCGGGACGGCCACCGTCGCGGCGCCGAGGGTGAACGGCATGCCCGAGCCGCCGAGCACCGCGCCGCCGGCGAAGCCCACGACCGCCCCCGTCACGGCGCCGACCACCAGCAGGGCGAGGGCCTGTGCCAGGGCGTCGCGGACCAGGTAGCCGCTGGAGGCGCCGACGGCCTTGAGCACCGCGATGTCGGCCTTGCGCTGCACCGTCCACACCGTGAAGAACGCCCCGACCACGAGCGCGCTGACGGCGAAGAGGAAGCCCTGGATCATCTGCAGGCTGCCCTGCTCGGCCGAGAACCCGTCGATCCCGGCCAGCGCGCCCTCCCGGGAGACCGTCCGGGTGTTCTGCGCCGTGTCGAGCGCCGCCACGTCGGCGGAACCCGGGTCGACCACAAGGGCGTTGGGCTGCTTGGCACCGGTGACCCGGGACCAGGTGGCGGTCGGGGTCCAGACGCTGGGTGCGTGGGCGTAGGAGCGATCGGCGGTGATCGCGGAGACGGTGAGCGTCTCTCCGCCGACGGACACCTTGTCGCCGACGCGCAGCCTGCCGTCGTCCGCCACCTTCTGGCTCACCGCCACCTGGCCGGGCTGCGGGGCCGCGCCCGAGAGCACCGGCGGCAGCAGGTCGTCCGAGGCGCCGAAGACGCTGACCGAGGTGGCGCCGCCGTCGCCGGTCAGCCGGGACATGGCCACCCCGAGCGGCTCGACCCTGCCTATCCCGGGCGCGGCCGCGAAGGCCTGCTCCTGCTGGGGCGTGATCCCGCTGTTGCTGAAGGAGACCTCCGGCGTCGCGCCACGCGGCGCACCGAAGACGACGTCCTGCGTCGGCAACTGCGCGATCGAGGACGAGGCCGCGGAGGCGAGGCCGCCGGTGAGGCCGTACAGGAAGACCACGAGGGTGGTGATGAGCGTGACGACCGCGCCCATCAGGGCGAAGCGCCCCTTGGCGAAGCGGATGTCACGCAGGGCGACGAACACGGGAGGCACTCCTCGGAGCGGAAGGGACCGGCTGACGTCCTCCACGCTCGCCCATGAAGAGGGGCATGCCATCGGGGAGAGGATGGGTTCCGAATCAACCGAAAGGTTGATGGCCCCAGGACGCAGCCCGTCGCTGCCGGGACGTAGGGTCGATGCCGTGACCAGCACTCCCCCCGCACAGCACGACCCGGCACGGATGCCCGCGCTCCGGGTGATGCGGGTCGCCCTGCACGCCATGTTCTACCTGCTGCTGGTCATCGGTTGCCTCGGCGGCGGCGCCACCACCTGGGTGCTGGGTGCCGCGCTGGGCGCGGCCTACGCCTTCGGCGGGCTCTTCGCCCGGCCCGAGGCCGCCCGGCGGGACGGCCTGCTCTGGCTGGCGGCGGTCACCGTGCTCTGGGTGGCCCTGGCCGCGGCCTCCCCCGGCGCGGGCTACGTGGCCTTCCCGCTCTACTTCCTCTATCTGCACCTGCTGCCGGCGCGCTGGTCGGTGCCCTCGGTCGCGCTGCTGACGGGGGTCGTCATCGCGGCCCAGTCGACGACCTCGGGCGGGCTGACGCCGGCCAAGGTGATAGGGCCGTGCGCGGGCGCGGCCGTCGCGGTGTTGACGGCGTACGGATACGCCGGGCTGTACCGCGAGAGCCGGCGTCGTCAGGCGCTGATCGACGACCTGGTGCGCACCAGGGACGAGTTGGCCGAGTCCCAGCGCGAGGCCGGGCGGCTCGCCGAGCGGGCCAGGCTGGCCCGGGAGATCCACGACACGCTGGCCCAGGGGCTCTCCTCCATCGTGCTGCTGGCCCGCTCCGCGGAGTCGGCCCTGCCGTCCGGGGCGGAGGCGGCGGCCGAGCGGGTGCGCGAGATCGGCGCCACCGCCGGGGAGAACCTGACGGAGGCGCGCCGCTTCGTCGCGGCGCTGACGCCGCCCTCGCTGCAGGACGCGACGCTGGCCGAGGCGCTGCGCCGGGTCACCGCCGGCTGCGGTCCGGTCCCCCGGGTCGCCTTCCACCTCGACGGCGAGCCCTGCCCGCTGCCGCTCGAGGCCGAGGTCGCGCTGCTGCGCCTGACCCAGGAGGCGCTGGCCAACGTGCAGCGCCACGCCCGTGCCGAGCGGGCCGCGGTCACCCTCTCCTACCTGGACGACGAGGTCACCCTCGACGTGTTCGACGACGGCGTCGGCTTCACCCCCGACGCGCCGGAGGGCACCGGGGGTTCGGCCGGCCGTCCGCGCTTCGGCCTGCACGGCATGCGGGAGCGGATCGCCGAGCTCGGCGGCACGCTGACCATCGAGTCCGCGCCCGGCGAGGGCACGGCCGTCGCCGCCGCGATCCCGCTGCGCGGACCGCACGCCCAGCCTGATCCTGCGCCGTCCCAGCACGCGCCTGCCGTGACCCAGCCCGTCGAATCCACCGCCCGCCCGCACCCCGTGCATCCCGTGGAGCGCGCCTCGTGATCACCGTCGTCCTGGTCGACGACCACCCCGTCGTCCGGCGCGGCCTGCGGGCCCTGCTGGAGGAGCTGCCCGAGCTGGAGCCGGTCGGCGAGGCCGCCGACGGAGCCGAGGCCCTACGGCTGCTGGAGCAGTTCGCCGCGGACGGCCGTCCCCGGCCCGACGTGGTGCTGATGGATCTGCAGATGGGCTCCGGCATGCACGGCGTGGAGACCACACGCCGGCTCACCGCGCTCCCCGATCCCCCGGCCGTGCTGATCCTGACCACCTACAGCACCGACGCGGACATCCTCTCCGCGGTCGAGGCCGGGGCCACGGGCTATCTGCTCAAGGATGCCCCGCCCGAGGAGCTGGCCTCGGCCATCCGTGCCGCGGCCAAGGGCGAGACGGTGCTCGCGCCGCCCGTCGCCGCCCGGCTGCTGGGCCGCTCCCGCCCGGGGCGGCCGGTGCTCTCCCCGCGTGAGCTGGAGATCCTGGAGCTGCTGGCCGAGGGTCTGCCGAACCGGCAGATCTCCAAGCGCCTCTTCATCAGCGAGGCCACGGTGAAGACCCATCTCGTGCACATCTACGACAAGTTGGGCGTCGACAGCCGCACCTCCGCGGTCGCCGCCGCCATGCAGACGGGGCTGATCCGCGCCCGGTAGTCGGGCGGCGGATCAGCCCCGAAGGCCGACCTCACCTCAGGAGTGGCCGGCTCAGGAGTGGCCGGCTCAGGAGTGGCCGGCCCCCGCCGACGCGGGCAGGTTGTTGTGGGCGGTCGGCGAGGCGAGGGCCTGGGCGCTGGCCGAGGGGATGCTCGCCAGCGGCTTGCCCTTGTTCGCGGTGTCGACCCACTTGGTGAAGTTGGCCGGCGAGATGTCCTCACCGTTGTACGTCGAGTAGGCGGAGGTGCCGTTGAGCAGCACCGTCGGTGTGGAGTTGTAGCCGGACTTGTCGAAGTCCGACTGCACCGCCGTCACCCAGCTGCCGTAGGTGTTGTTGTTGACGCAGGACTCGAAGGCGGGCGAGTCCAGCCCGGGCACCTGCTTGGCCAGGCTGATCAGGATGGTCTTGTCGGCCCAGGCGTCGTTGGTCTCGTCCGGCTGGTTGGCGTAGAGAACGTCGTGGTAGTTGTGGAACAGCCCGACGTTCTGCGCGCAGGCCAGCGCGTTGGCCGCGTTCTTCGAGCCCTTGCCGCCGTCGTGGCGGTCGATGAACGACGCGATGTGGTACTGGATCTGGATCTTGCCCTGGGCCAGCAGCTGGTTGATGGTGCTCTTCATCCCGGTCTCGAACTGCTCGCAGGCCGGGCAGCGCGGGTCCTCGTAGATGGTGACCGTGCTGGGCGCGGTGGTCCCGCCGACGGGGATCAGCAGCCTGGTGTTGCCGACCGTGCCGGCCGGCGCGTCCGCGGCGGCGTTGTAGCTGCTGGAGCGGCCGTTCTGCACCACGATGCCGATCACGACCGCCGCCGCGATGACGACCAGCGCCGCCAGGATGACGGTGAGCTGGCGCCGCTTGCGGGCCGCCGCCTCCTGCTTGGCGCGCTCCGCCTGCATGCGTTCACGCGCGCTGCGCTTGCCGCCGTCGTTCTTGTTGCTCATCACGTCTTCTGTTCTGTCGGTGTGTTGACTCATGCGGTCAGCCACCCGTCCAGCGACAGCCGGGTCTTCGGACGCCAGATCAGCCAGCCCGACAACAGCAGGAAGCCGCAGTCGCGCAGGATCTCCTGCCAGTACTGCGTCTTCGAGGCGGCCACCGCGCCGCCGCCGCCGAAGCAGCCGCAGTCGATGGAGATCCCGCGCGCCCAGACCGAGGCGATCGAACCGATGTAGACGAGCAGCAGCACGCCGGAGATGACCGCGGCGATCCGCGTCCCGAGGCCGACCAGGAGCAGCAGCGCGAGCGCCAGCTCCAGGAACGGCAGGCCGTAGCCGAAGGGCTTCACCAGCGACTCGGGCAGGATCCGGTAGACGCGCACGGCCTGCGCCGCGGCCTGTGGATCCGAGATCTTCGCCAGGCCCGCCCAGGCCCAGACGACGGCCAGGCCGATGCGCACGGCCGTGCCGATCCAGGCCACCACGGCGGTCCCCCTCCTTGCCCCGGGCTCCTCCCGCCCGGCTCTGCCAATTGGGACCAATCCTGCCTTACGTTCTTTAACGGGCATGCGTCATTCTCCGCGATTCGCAGCATTCTCCACAAAGCGCTGGAGCGCGGACGGGTCGTCGAGCAGCTCCGGATGCGCCCAGAGGTCGACCTCGCCACCGTTCAGCAGCATCGACGGGGTGCCGTGGTGCACCCCCGCGGTGTCGTAGAGGTGCTGGGCGGCGTCGACCCAGGGCCTCCAGTAGAGCGTGCGAACCTCGGAGTCGAACGCCGCCGACCGCAGTCCCGGCACCCTGGCGGCCAGGGCCAGCAGGCGATCGGTGGTGAAGCCGTCCACCTCCTCCGGGCCCTGATTGGCCAGCAGCAGGGCGTGGAACAGCGGGAACTCCCCGTGGGCCAGCGCGGCGCGCGCCGCGTCGGCGGCGGACACGGCGCCGGGACCGGGCAGACGTTCGTCGAGTGACGACTCCATCACGTAGTGGACGAGCACCCGGTGACGGGCGATCAGACTGCGCAGCATCGACCCCTGGCGGGCCTCGAAGTTGGCCGTCTCGGAGCAGCGGTAGTCCTCGAAGAGGGTCAGCTGCACGGGCGCGTCCGCGTAGCCGACGTCGATGCTCACACCGTCGGCGTCCAGCCGGGCCGGCAGGCCGAGGGCAACGGCGCGGTCCGGCACGTCCGCGAAGACCGGACCGGCCTGCGGCTTGGTCTGCGGCTTGGACTGCGCGGGCCGCGGTTGCGGCTTGGCAGGGCCCGCATGATGACGGTGACGGTGGCTCACGTGGTGGCCGTGATGCGGGTGGCGCGCCTCGGCCAGCGCCTGGTTGACGGTGGATTCGGCGGCCACCGCAAGGGTGAGCACAAGGGCGGCGACGGCGGCCCGGGCCGCCCTGCTGCGCTGGGGATTCGGCACGGGTCCTCCTCGACGGCCTCACGGGAGGCGGCTCCGGACGGACACGCACGCCCCACTCGCGATCATCGGCGACCCCGCGCGGCCTCCCCGGCCGCGCCACGCGCCCCGTCGCCTGATCGGGCGAGTGCCCGATCAGGCGAGTGCCTGTTCGGACGAGCCCACCCGGCACGACGACACGACGAGGGGGCGCGGACCGAAGTCCGCGCCCCCTCGTGACGAGCCGTCAGCGCTTGCGCACGCCCCGGGCCAGCTCGGCGGCCAGCTCGCGGACCGCCGCGTAGCCCGCCTCCGGGCTGTCGGCGTCCAGGATCCGCTGGACGAAGGCCGAGCCGACGATGACGCCGTCGGCGAAGGCGGCCACCTCGGCCGCCTGTCCGGCGTCGGAGACGCCCAGGCCGACGCAGACCGGCAGCTCCGTGGTGGCCCGGGTGCGCGCGGCCAGGTCCTCGGCCATCTCGCCGACCTGGGTGCGGGTGCCGGTCACTCCCATGACGGCGGCGGCGTAGACGAAACCGGTGCCCTTGGCGGTGATGATCCCGAGGCGCTCGTCACGGCTGGAGGGCGCGACCACGAAGACCGTCGCCAGCCCGTGCTCGGCGGCCGCGGCGAGCCACCCGTCCGCCTCCTCGACCGGCAGGTCCGGCAGGATGCAGCCCGCGCCGCCCGCCGCCGCGAGATCGGCGGCGAACCGCGCCTGGCCGTAGCGGTCGACCGGGTTCCAGTACGTCATGCACAGCACCGGGACGGTCGGGTTGGCGGCGGCGACGGTGCGGATCGTCTCCAGTACGTCCTTGGTCCGCACGCCGCCGCGCAGCGCGATGTCGTCGGCGGTCTGGATGGTCGGCCCGTCCAGCACCGGATCGCTGTGCGGCAGTCCGATCTCGACGACGTCCGCGCCGCCGTCGATCAGCGCCTGCACCGCCTGCGCGGCGCCCGCGACGCTCGGGAAGCCGGCCGGCAGGTAGCCGATCAGCGCGGCACGGCCCTCCGCCTTGGCGGCGGCGAGAGTCTGGTCCAGCAGGGCGTTCGTCACTTGGCACCGCCAGCAGCGTCGTCGGAGGTCTCGGCGTCGGAGGAGTCGAGCAGCCCGAAGTACTGGGCGGCGGTGTGCATGTCCTTGTCCCCGCGGCCGGAGAGGTTCACCAGGATGACCGCGTCGGGGCCCAGCTCGCGGCCCAGCTCCAGGGCCCCGGCCAGGGCGTGGGAGGACTCGATGGCCGGGATGATGCCCTCGGTGCGCGAGAGCAGCCGCAGCGCGTCCATCGCGTCGGCGTCCGTGCACGGCCGGTACTCGGCGCGGCCGGTGTCCTTGAGGTACGCGTGCTCCGGGCCGACACCCGGGTAGTCCAGACCGGCCGAGATCGAGTGCGACTCGATGGTCTGGCCGTCCTCGTCCTGCAGCACGTAGGTGCGCGAGCCGTGCAGCACGCCCGGGTCGCCCTTGGTCAGGGTCGCGGCGTGCCGGAGCGTCTGCACGCCCTCGCCGGCCGCCTCGATGCCGATCAGGCGCACGCCCGCGTCGGGGATGAAGTCGTAGAAGACACCCATGGCGTTGGACCCGCCACCGACGCAGGCCACCACGGCGTCCGGCAGCCTTCCGGTGCGCTCCAGTACCTGGCCGCGGGCCTCCTGGCCGATGACCCGGTGGAAGTCGCGGACCATCATCGGGAAGGGGTGCGGGCCGGCGACGGTGCCGAAGAGGTAGTGCGTGGAGTCGACGTTGGCGACCCAGTCGCGGAACGCCTCGTTGATCGCGTCCTTGAGGGTGCGGCTGCCGGACTTCACCGGCACGACCTCGGCACCGAGCATCCGCATCCGGGCGACGTTCAGCGCCTGGCGCTGGGTGTCGACCTCGCCCATGTAGATGGTGCACTCCATGCCGAAGAGCGCGGCGGCGGTCGCGGTGGCGACGCCGTGCTGGCCGGCCCCGGTCTCGGCGATGAGGCGGTTCTTGCCCATCCGCCGGGTCAGCAGCGCCTGGCCGAGCACGTTGTTGATCTTGTGCGAGCCGGTGTGGTTCAGGTCCTCGCGCTTGAGCAGGATCCTGGCCCCGCCGGCCTCCGCGGAGAAGCGGCGGACGTCGGTCAGCGGGCTCGGACGGCCCGTGTAGTCCTTGAGCAGCGCGTTCAGCTCGGCCGCGAATGCCGGGTCGGCCTTGGCCTTCTCGTACTCGTCGGCGACCTGCTCGACGGCGGCGACCAGCGCCTCCGGAATGAAACGACCGCCGTACGCGCCGAAGTAACCGCGCGCGTCGGGGACGGATGTCACGTCGGACATGAGTGTTCCCTTGGGGATGTGAACGGACGTGGGCAGGCGTGCGCGAAGCGGCGCACCCGCGTCGAGACCCATCGTCTCAGCGGTGCGCGGCACTCCGCACGCGCTGCCATCGCCGCCCGGGAACCTGGCCCGGCTCGGCCCCGATCACGTACCGCACCCGGCGCCCGAGGACGCGCCGAGCGGGCGCACGACACCCGCGCGGCTTGCAGCCGCGCTGCAGCCCGGCATGGCGGGGCTGGTGGCGGGCGTCGGAGGTCACGCGTCAGATCCTAGCGTTCCGTACGGGCCCGGATCACCGGCCGTGCCGCAGCGCCGGGTGCGCGCCCGCGGCCACCAGGTCCGCGACCGCGGCCTTCGGGTCCTTGCCGGTGACCAGCGACTCGCCGACCAGCACCGCGTTGGCGCCGTCGTTGGCGTAGGCGATCAGGTCGTGCGGACCGCGGACGCCGGACTCGGCGACCTTGACGATGTGGTTCGGGATCGCGTGGGCCACGTTGGCGAAGGTGTTCCGGTCGACCTCGAGGGTCTTCAGATTCCGCGCGTTCACGCCGATGATGCGCGCGCCGGCGTCGACCGCGCGGGCGATCTCCTCCTCGTCGTGCACCTCGACCAGCGGGGTCAGGCCGATCGACTCGGCCCGCTCGATCAGGGAGACCAGGGCCTCCTGGTCCAGCGCGGCGACGATCAGCAGGGCCAGGTCGGCCCCGTAGGCGCGGGCCTCCCACAGCTGATAGGAGGTGACGATGAAGTCCTTGCGCAGGAGCGGCGTGTCGACCGCGGCGCGGACCGCCTTGAGGTCGGCCAGCGAGCCGCCGAAGCGCCGCTGCTCGGTGAGCACGGAGATCGCGGCCGCGCCGCCCGCCGCGTAGTCGCGGGCCAGCGCCGCGGGGTCCGCGATCGCGGCCAGGGCACCCTTGGACGGGCTGGAGCGCTTGACCTCGCAGATGACCGCGACGCCCTCGCCGCCGAGCGCGGCCACGCCGTCCTTGGCCTCCGGGGCCTTGGCCGCGAGTTCCTTGAGCTCGTCCAGCGAGACCTGGGCCTGACGCTCCGCGAGGTCCTCACGGACACCGGCGATGATCTCGTCGAGCACGCTCACTCGGAGCCCCCATTCGTCGGGTCGGTTGGTGGTCTCGTACACGTCGGCGTCTCTCGGATGCCTGTCTGCCGATGACCTGGATCGATGGTATCCGTCCGGCCCCGCCGAACCTGAATCGAGCGGGGTGCGGTCTCGCTCCCCGGACACCCGCCGGGCGGTCACGGTGCGAGAAAAGTGCCGGTGGGAAGGTTGCGCACCAGGGTGAACGCGAGCACCAGGACCGCGGCCGCGACCCACCACGGACGGCCCATACGCAGGGCCGGACGGGGTCGCCCGCGTAGCGCGCGCAGCGCCCACAGGGTCCAGAAGGAGGCGGTGAAACCGCACAGGGCGACCACGAGCACGTTGTCGTGCAGGGCGGTGCCGAGATCGCCGCGCGTCAGCGCGTGGACGGCGCGCAGGCCCCCGCAGCCGGGGCACCACCAGCCGGTCAGCGCCAGGAACGGGCAGACGGGGTAGTGGCCGGGCCGGTTCGGGTCGACCGCGCCGACGTAGGCCGTCGCCGTCAGGCCGGCGCCCAGCAGCCCCAGCGGGACGCGGACGGACCGCTCGGGGGAGGGGGAGGCGGCGGTCACCCGGCCATTCTTCACCGGACAGGCGGCACCGCCCGCTGGGGGCGCGCCGCCGTGTCGGGAGAACTCTCCGGCCGGGTCTCAGGCGGAGACGCTGCTGGAGACCGACTCCTTGGCCGCCGGGGCAGCGTGGGTGGCGGGCTTCTTGCCGAAGCCGGCAGCCGACATCAGCTTGCCGACGACCGCACCGGCCGCGGCCAGGACCAGGCCGATGGTCACGAGGATCGGGCTCGGAATGACCATCGCCACGCCGGCCAGCATGAAGCCGAGGAACGAGACCGTGACACCGGTCCAGGCGGCGGTGGTGTGTCCGTGGCTGTTTGCCGACATTTACTGCTCCTAGTTCTAGGACTCTCCCGCCCGGGAGAGTTCTCCTGGTCCATTGTCCCGTATCGCCGGGGTCAGCCTGCAGTGGGGTCCTCGCCCCGGTCCAGTGCCTTCCAGAGATCCGCGGGGCTCTGCTGGGCCGCGGAGGACGATGCGGACGCCCTGGCGCGCGCCGGGGCGGCGGCCTTCTTGCCCGCCGGGGCGTCGTACCGGGCCGACATGCCCGGCCAGTCCGCGCCGCGCAGCACCGTCAGCACGCCGGCCGCGAGGACCAGCAGGCCGCCGAGCAGCGCCGCCCACGGCCAGGCCGTGTGCGACAGCGCGGTCGCGGTGACCTCGGTCAGCCCCACCGAGCGGGCCGCCTTGTCGTCCAGCGCGCCGGAGTCGGAGCCGAGCGCGCCCGTCGCTGCGGCCCCGGCCGCGGCGCCGCCGGCGAGCACGACCAGGCCGCCCAGGACCCGGCGGGCCTTGCCGCGCACCGCGAAGACCGCGACCACGGAGGCCAGCGCGACCAGCGCCATCGCGCTCGGCACGCCGCTCAGCTCGCTGCCGTGGGCGGTGACGTCCCGGACCGCGCCCTGCGCCTCGACCTTGCCCGAGACCCAGGTCTGCCCGGCGGCGACCAGCAGCAGCGTCGCGCCCGCGACCGAGAGGAGCAGCGTGAGGGCGAGCGGGCGCCGCCAGGGCTTCGCCTCCGGCGCCGCCCCCGCCTGCTCGCTCGGCTGGGTCGGCTCGGTCGGCTCGGTCGGCTGGGCGGTGGTCGCTGCGGTCGTCTGCTCGGGGCTCACCGCTCCAGTGTGCCCTGCCCCGCCCCGTCGTTCGGAGCCAGGGTGGTCCCGGCGCCCGGCGTCGCGGCCGGACGCAGGGTGGCGGCCGCGGCGACGGCGCGCAGCACCGCCGCGGCCTTGTTGCGGCACTCCTGGTCCTCGCTCTCGGGGTCCGAGTCGGCGACGACGCCCGCGCCCGCCTGGACGTAGGCCTTGCCGTCGCGGATCAGCGCGGTGCGGATGGCGATGGCGGTGTCGGAGTCACCGGCGAAGTCGAAGTAGCCGACGCAACCCCCGTACAGGCCGCGGCGGGTGGGCTCCAGCTCCTCGATGATCTGCATCGCCCGCGGCTTCGGCGCGCCGGAGAGGGTCCCGGCGGGGAAACAGGCGGTCAGCACGTCGAAGGCGGTGCGGTCGGCGGCGACGCGGCCGGTGACCGTGGAGACGATGTGCATCACGTGGCTGTAGCGCTCGATGGTCATGAAGTCGACCACCTCGACGCTGCCCGGCGCGCAGACCCGGCCGAGGTCGTTGCGGCCGAGGTCGACGAGCATCAGGTGCTCGGCGCGCTCCTTGGGGTCGGCCAGCAGTTCGGCGGCCAGCTCCGCGTCGCGCTCGGGGGTGGCCCCGCGCGGCCGGGTGCCGGCGATGGGGTGCACCATCGCCTCGCCGTCCTCGACCTTGACCAACGCCTCGGGGCTGGAGCCCACCACGTCGAACGGCTCGCTGTCGGGGCCGGAGGCCCCGAAGCGGAAGAGGTACATGTACGGGCTGGGGTTGGTGGTGCGCAGCACCCGGTAGACGTCGAGCGCGCTCGCCGGGCAGTCGACCTCGAACCGCTGCGAGGGCACGACCTGGAAGGCCTCGCCCGCCCGGATCCGCTCCTTCACGGCCTCGACCGCGGCCCGGTAGGGCGCGCCGCCGAACGGCGAGACCGCGTCGACGGAGGCGACCGGGGTGAGCACCGCGGCGCCGGCCGCGACGGGCCTGGCCAGATCGGCGGTCATCCGGTCCAGGCGCTTGACGGCGTCCTCCCAGGCCGCGTCGACGCCGGTCGGCCGGTCGTCGCGGTTGACGGCGTTGGCGATGAGCAGCACCGAGCCGTCGGTGTGGTCGAGCACCGCGAGGTCGTCGCTGAAGAGCATCGTCAGCTCGGGCAGCCGCAGGTCGTCCGGGGCGAGTTCGGGCAGTCGCTCCAGCCGGCGGACGATGTCGTAGCCGAGGTAGCCGACCAGGCCGCCGGTGAACGGCGGCAGTTCGCCGCCGGCGTGCAGGTCGCGCGGGCCGCGCAGCGCCTCGATGGTGGCGCGGAGCACCTGCAGCGGGTCACCGGAGGTGGGCACGCCGACGGGCGGGGTGCCGATCCAGCACGCGTCGCCCTCGGCGTCGACGGTCAGCTGCGCGCTGCTGCGCACGCCGACGAAGGAGTAGCGCGACCAGTGGCGGCCCTGCTCGGCGCTCTCCAGCAGGAAGGTGCCCGGCCGCTCGCCCGCGAGCTTGCGGTAGACGCCGACAGGCGTGTCCCCGTCGGCCAGCAGCCGCCGGGTCACCGGGATCACCCGGCGGTCGACGGCGAGCTTGCGGAAGGTGTCGAGATCGGGGGTGACGCGGCCGCTGGTCATGCCCCGGAAGCGTACCGGCTCGGCCTCCGCCGAGCCGGACCGTCTCAGCCCCCGGTGACCGCCTCAGCCACCCGTGACGGGGAGCGAGCCGGCGTCGAAGCAGGTGCGGTCGCCGGTGTGGCAGGCGGCGCCGGTCTGGTCGACCTTGACCAGCACGGTGTCGCCGTCGCAGTCCAGCGCCACGGACCTGACCCGCTGGACGTGGCCGGAGGTGTCGCCCTTGACCCAGTACTCGGCGCGGCTGCGGCTCCAGTAGGTGCAGCGCCCGGTGGTGAGGGTGCGATGCAGCGCCTCGTCGTCCATCCAGCCCATCATCAGCACCTCGCCCGTGTCGTACTGCTGGGCGATGGCGGGGACCAGCCCGTGGGCGTCGCGCTTGAGGCGGGCCGCGATCGCCGGGTCGAGGGCGGTGGTGTTCGGGAGGGCAGGTGTTGCGGACATGCGTCCAATGCAACCACAGCGGCGACGGCCCCTGTCGCCCGTGCTCTGTTGCCGAACCCCGCCAGACGGCATGCTGGGGCGCATGGGGCTCTCAGGGGGGTTCGGGCGGCTGCGCGGCTCACGTCTCGGCCTGGCCGTGACACTGGTGGCGTTGCTCGTGGCGGTGGCGCTGATCCTGCTGCTGGCGCTCCGGTCGAAACCCGCCGCCGCTCCGCAGGCGAAGCCGACGCCCTCGCCGTCCAAGGCCGCGCCGTCGCCCTCGCCGAGTCCGTCGCCGTCGCTGCCGAACACCTTCGCCTACATCTCGCTGCAGCCCGGCGACTGCTTCGACTCGCCGGCGTTCACCCGGAGCCTCACCCTGCTGGCCAAACGCGCCTGCACCACGCCCCACGACGCCGAGGTCACCCGGCTGACCACGCTGCCCGGTGACCTGGCCGACTACCCGGCGATCCTGCACAAGGCGCTGGAGCTGTGCGAGCCGCTGAACGCCGCGGCCTACCAGAAGCAGAGCGTCAAACAGCTGCAGTACTACGAGCTGTATCCGAGCCTGGCCGAGTACCAGGGTGGTCGACACACCGTCACCTGCGCACTTTCGGGCGGAAGTTACCAGGGCGCACGGAAGTTGACGGCCCCGCTGGTCCGATGAGCGCAGGCAAGTTGGTCTAGTCCTATTGACGCGGACTCACGAACGTTGTTTCGTAGTCTCGCCAGGCCTGGCCGCGCACGGAAACCCCCACACTCCCCCACACCCTTGGGGCATCCCCGAAGGGATCTCTGTCATGCGCTTGGCGAGATTCACCGGCTCCGCGTGCGCTCTCGCGCTCGCCACCGCCGGAGCGGTCGGCCTGCTGGCCCCCACCAGCAGCACCGCCGCAACCAGCGTCTACTCCGTGGCTCCCTATGTCGACATGTCGAACGGCCAGGAGGGCCTGCTCGACACCGCGATCACCGGCCACGGTCTCAAGGCCTACACCGCCGCCTTCGTCCTCGGCGAGGGCTGCAACCAGATCTGGGGCGACACGCTGCCGATCGGCGCCGACTCCTACACCGACCCGGAGATCGCCAAGGCGAAGTCCGAGGGCGCCTCGGTGATCATCTCCTCCGGCGGCGCCAGCGGCGAGCCGCTCGCCTGGACCTGTTCCACCCAGAGCAGCATCGACGCCGGCTACCAGGCGATCATCAACGACTACGGCGTCAACCAGCTCGACTTCGACGTCGAGGGCGCGGCCGTCGCCGACACCGCCTCCGCCGCCCGCCAGATGCAGGCCATGAAGGACCTCAAGGCGAGCAACCCGGGCCTGACGTTCTCCATGACCCTGCCGGTGCTGACGAGCGGTCTGACCGGCGACGGCGTCAACATCCTGAAGGCCGCGAAGAACGCCGGCATCAAGATCGACGTCGTCAACGTCATGGCCATGGACTACTACGCCGGCACCGGCACCGAGATGGGCCAGGGCGCGGTCTCGGCCGCGCAGGCCACGCTCGCGCAGATGCAGTCCGTGGACCCGAGCTACACCTACGCCAACCTCGGCATCACGCCGATGATCGGCAAGAACGACGACGGCTCGACCTTCACCCTCGCCGACGCGCAGACGGTGGAGAACTTCGCCGCGCAGAACGGCGTCGGCCGCCTCGCCTTCTGGGCGGTCACCCGCGACCAGGCGTGCGGCGGCAGCGCCAACTCGCTGCCCACGTGCAGCGAGATCAGCCAGAGCCCGCTCGCCTTCACCGACGCGTTCGTGCCCTACGAGGGCTCCTCGGGCGGCGGAGGCGGCGGCAGCACCAGCGACTTCTCGCTCTCCCTCTCCCCCGGCTCCGCGTCCGTGGCCCAGGGCGGCAGCGCGACCGCGTCCGTGGCCACCGGCGTGACGGCGGGCAGCGCCGAGAGCGTCAGCCTGTCCGCCTCCGGCGCGCCCTCCGGCGTCAGCGTCTCGTTCAGCCCGAGCTCCGTCACCTCCGGCAACAGCTCCACGCTGACCGCCACGGTCGGCTCCTCGGTGGCCGCCGGGACCTACCCGATCACCGTCACCGGCGCGGCGGCCTCCGGCAGCCACACCGCGACCTACTCGCTGACCGTCACCTCCTCCGGCGGCGGAGGCGGCGGGGGCGGCTCGCTCGCCAACGCCGGGTTCGAGAGCGGCAGCCTCAGCCCGTGGACCTGCCAGTCCGGCAGCGGCGTGGTCAGCAGCCCGGTCCACTCCGGCAGCCACGCGCTGCAGGTCGCCCCGTCCTCCAGCACCACGGGCGAGTGCGACCAGTCCGTCACGCTGCAGCCCAACCACAGCTACACGCTGACCGGGTGGGTGCAGGGCCCGTACGCCTACATCGGCGTCAGCGGCGGCGCCTCCGCCAGCACCTGGTCCAACAGCTCCAGTTGGAACCAGCTGTCGGTCAGCTTCACCACCGGCAGCAGCGGCGCGGTCACCGTCTACGTCCACGGCTGGTACGGCCAGGGCGACGTCTACGCGGACGACTTCACGCTCGGCTAGTCCAGCGCCCGGCGCGTGGCGCTCCGCCCCCGCGGGCGGAGCGCCACGTCATGTCACGTCACGGAACGGGGATCGAGGTGACCAGCTGCTGCTGGCGGTTGGCCGGGTTGCCGCCGTCGTCGTAGGTGGTGACGGAGCTGGTCCAGTCGACAGCTCCCGCGCCGCTCTGCCCCGTCGAGCTCTGCGCCGTCGAGCTCTGCGCTGTCGAGCTCTGGCCGACCGTGTTCCCGAAGTAGTCCCCGAGGAAGGTCGGGTTGCCGGTGGCCGACTCGCTGGGCGAGTTCAGCTGCGGGTCGAAGGAGTGCGGCGAGAGCCGGATGTTCTGCCCGATCGGGTTCAGGCTCGGGCCGTAGAACTGGATCGCGGTGTTGACGCAGTAGTTGGCCGCGCCGTACGGCGGGAGCGCACCCGAGTAGTTCGGGTTGGCGCCGTCGAGGGCGAGGCCGGCCGCGGCCGCCTCGGCGGTGCCGGCGGCGGGGCAGGCGAGCCGGCGGTCGTAGAAGGCGACGCTGACGGTGCCGTCCGGCGCCGCGGCGAGGTTGGGCTGGAACTCGTCGGCGGGCGTCGCGTTGTCGTTCACCTGGACCGGCGCGGACCAGGTGGCGCCGCCGTCGTAGGAGGCGGTGAGCAGCACGTCGTCCACGCCCGTGCTGTCGTCCTCGTAGGCGAGGTAGAGCGGGTAGTGGCCGTTCACCTTGACCGTGCCGGTGGCGAAGGTGTTCTCGATGCCGCTGCGGAACGTCGTGTTGTTGTACGTCGCCCCCGGGGCGACCACCCCGCTCTCGGCGGTGCCGTCGGTGGTCCAGCTCGCGCCGCCGTCAGCGGAGGAGTCGACGAACATGGTGGCGCCGAAGGCCCGGTGGGCCGGGTCGAAGTTGGTGATCGAGGTGTAGACGCTGCCGTCCGGGGCGACGTGCGGCAGCAGGTAGGTGGCGCCCTGCGGGGTGCTGGGCGGCTCGGGCAGCGCCTGCGGCTTCGACCAGTCGGTGTGCGCGCCGCCGGGCAGGGCGTCGGCGTAGGAGACGAACGGCACCGGCACGTTGTGGTGGAAGTCGACCCACATCGCGTAGACGCGGTCGAAGTGCGGGCTGGCCGGGTTGGTGTCGATGGTGATCCACTGCTTGTCGGGCCCGTTGCCGATGCTGTCGTAGCTCGCGACGTAGTCCGGCCGGCCGTTGTGGGTGCTGACCCACTGTGAGGCCGTGGTCGAGCCGTGCGGGCGCACGGAGACCGAGATGACCTCGGAGGGCACCGCGGGGTTGGCCTCGCGCGAGGTGCCCACGGAGCTGTTGTGGCTGCCGTCGGCGTTGTAGAAGAACTGGTAGGGCAGCAGCAGCTCGTAGTAGTCGCCGTAGCTGTCGAACGCGCCGACGGGGTCGGTGTTGTCGGTCCAGCCCTCGTAGCCGGGGATGTGGCCCTGCACCGGCCAGGACCTGCCACCGTCGAAGGACTCGTAGAAGCCGAGCACGTGGTTGTAACCCTCGGCGCTGACGATCCACTTGGACGAGCCGATCAGGTGCTGAGGGTTGGTCGGGTCGACCCGGATGTCGGACTCGGAGTGGTCCTTGACCAGCATCGGCCCGCTCGCGGGGTAGCCGGGGTTGCTGCCGGCCTGGGTGGCGTAGGGGCCGGCGGCGCCGGTGTCCTCACCGGTGGTCGCGCCGGGGCAGGCCGACTCGCCGCTGTAGCCGTCGTTCGGACCGTGGTTCGCCGCCCAGGGCACCTCGGGCCGGTAGCAGCTGACGGCGGTCTCGGTCGGGACGGTGCTGCTGACGTGGGCCGCCGTGCCACTGCCGGCGAAGGCGGCGTCGCTCTGCAGCCCTTGCGGGACCACGCCGACGCCGGGGTCCGGAGCGCCGGCCGCGGCGGCACCCGGGGGCGCCAGGGTGAGGGCACCGAGGATGGCCGGGACGACGAGCAGGGCGAGTCCAGGGGCGCGCACGTGACCTCCTGAGGGGGGTGGTCCAACGGCTTTCCCGCGCCGGGCGGGACCACCGTGACTGCGCGGCCCCGACGCGACGACGCCAGCGACGGTAGGGACTCCCGCGCCCTCGGGCAAGAGGCCGGACAGGGCCTACGCTTGGCCCATGTCGAATCTGGGACGACGTGAGCGCCTGCTGCTGGCCGATCTGCTGGAGGGCGTCGGCCCGGACGCGCCGACGCTGTGCGAGGGGTGGCGGACCGCGGATCTGGCCGCGCACGTGGTGGTGCGCGAGCGGCGGCCGGACGCGGCCGGAGGGATCCTGATCAAGCCGCTGGCGGCCCGGCTGGCCCGGGTGCAGGCGGAGTACACGGCCAAGCCGTTCGAGGAGCTGGTCGAGGCGATCCGGGTGGGTCCACCCGCGTACTCGCCGTTCCGGCTGCCGGGGGCCGAGGACGCCGGGAACACGGTGGAGTTCTTCGTCCACGGCGAGGACGTGCGGCGCGCGCAGCCGGGCTGGTCGCCCCGGGTGCTGGACGCGGAGCTCAGCGAGTACCTGTGGAAGCGGCTGACCGCGGTGGCCCGCCTCAACGGCCGCAAGGCGCCGGCCGGGCTGGTGCTGCGCCGCCCGGACGGGCAGACCGCGGTGGCCCGCAAGGGCGCGCCGGTGGTCACCGTGACCGGCGAACCGGGCGAGCTGCTGCTGTTCATGATGGGGCGTCAGGCCGACGCGCACGTCGAGTACGACGGGCCCGAGGAGAGCGTGGAGCAGATCAGGGCGGCGAAGTTCGGGCTCTGATGCGTTCCGCGCCCATCCGCGCCCGCAGGGCGATCTCCAGCTCGAAGCGGGTGTCGGCGTCACCGAGCGCCGGACCGAAGAGGCGCTGCACCTGGTGCAGTCGCTGACGCGCCGTCTGCGGGTGGATGCCGAGACGTGCGGCGACGTCGGGGGCGCTGCCGCGGTTGGTCTGCAGCCAGGCGAGCAGCGTCTCGGCGAAGCGGCCGCGCTGCTTGGGCGTCAGCTCGTCCAGGGCGCGCAGCCGTCGGGCCACGATGAGGCGGACCAGGGCGGGGTCGGCGAGCAGCAGCAGCGCGGTGAGGTGGGCCTCGCAGTCGACGGGGGTCTTCACCGTCTCGGGCAGTCGCGCGCGCAGCGAGCGGGCCCAGCGCAGCGAGTCCCCTGTCTGTTCGGGTGGCACGGTCGGGCCGATCACGCCGCCGCGCGCCTCCAGCAGCGCCCGGAGGCGGCCGTCGCGCAGTTGCAGCTCGGGCTCGGGGACCACCAACCACGGCTCGGGGCCGTCGAGTTCGGCCAGGACGAGCTCGGGCAGGCCGGGTCTGGGCCGGTACGGGGGGCGATCCTCCCCCGGCAGCAGCGCGACCGCGCACAGCTCCCAGGGCAGGGCCCAGTCGGCGAGCGCGGCGGCGCTCTCCAGCTCCGGGCGAGTGGTACCGCGGGCCAGCAGCGCCAGCAGCTGTGACCGGGAGCGCCCGCGCGCACCGGCCTCGTCGGCCTGGGCGAGGGCGTAGCCCTGGACGGAGGCGGCGGCCAGCTCGTCGACATGGGCGAAGATCGCCTCCGCGAGCACGACGAGCTGTTCGGTGCCGAGCCCGACCCGCCGCGCGACGCGCGCGTAGCGCCGCCAGGCGACCCGGGCGCCGAGGCGGTAGGCGGCCTGCAGCGCGTCCAGACTGCGACCCTCGGCGAGCTCGCCGCGGCCGAGCGCGCGGTAGACGTGCATCCGCCCGGGATCGTCCGTCCGCGCACCCTCGATCATGTCGGTGAATTCGGAGAGCGCACTCTCGACACCACGCTGGATTCCCGCACCGAAATAACCGGCGAGCGGCCTGGAGAATTCAGGGACCTGCTTCCTGATCTCCCTGATGATTTCCGCGGCGATGGTCTGCTGTTCCTTGCGCAGCTCCGCCGCGAGGCCCCTGGGCAGCGCGCTCCACGGGTCGCTCAAGGCTGCTCCCTCCGACGTTACCGGTCAGTATGCGGCGATGTTACCGGCGGGTCAATAGGCGGGCGCGTGCGTGTTCCGCGAGGTTTCGTGAGCGTTTCGCACCCTCGCCGCACGGGATGCGTGCACCTGCGCGCACGATTCGCCTTCGCAGCGTTCTTATTGTTGACCGACCCCGCTTTCCGGCTCCACGATCTGCGCCGATATCGACACGCACTACCGGCTCAGGACGGAGTCCACGATGCGTAGAGGAACCATGGGCGTGACGGCGGCGATGATCGCGGTGGGCGCCTTCGCGGCGCAGCCCGCTGCCGCCGCCTGGTATCCCGTCAACTACCACTTCGGAACCGGGTTCACCGCCGGTTTCTTCTTCCCCGGCAGCGCCCCCGCCGGGGCGAACGACTGGAGCTGCCAGCCCTCCGCCGCCCACCCCGAGCCCGTGGTCCTCGTGCACGGCACGCTGGAGAGCGGGAACGACAACTGGGGCGGCGCCGCACCGCTGCTCGCCGACAACGGCTACTGCGTCTACACCTTCGACTACGGCGGCCCCGGCGCCTCCTCCCCGATCCAGGGCGTCGGCGCGATCGAGGACGGCGCCGCGGTGCTCTCCTCCTTCGTCGACCAGGTCCGCGCTGCGACCGGCGCCACCAAGGTCGACCTGGTCGGCCACTCCCAGGGCGGCATGATGCCGCGCTACTACATCAAGAACCTGGGCGGCGCGGACAAGGTCGCCAAGCTGGTCGCCCTCTCCCCCACCAACCAGGGCACCACCCTCGACGGGATCACCGAATTCGGGCGCCAGCTCGGTCTGTTGGAGCCCGCGAACGCCTTCCTCTCCGGGCCCTGCGCGGCCTGCGTCGAGCAGGAGATCGGTTCGCCGTTCCTCACCGCGCTGAATGCCGGCGGCGAGACCGTGCCGGGCATCGACTACACCGTGGTCGGAACCAAGGACGACGAGGTGGTCACCCCCTACACCAACGCCTTCCTGCCGGCCGCGCCCAACGTCACGAACATCACCGTGCAGGACCAGTGCGGGTTGGACCAGTCGGACCACCTGGAGATCGCCTACGACCCGGTGGCGCTGACGGACATGCTCAACGCCCTGGACCCGGCCCACCCGCAGCCGGTCCCCTGCGAGGTCGTGCTCCCGGTGACCGGACCCCTGGTCGGCTGAGCCCCGACGCTAGCCCTTCGCCGCGGACCCGGACGTCGCCTGGTGGAGGGCCGCCTCGCCCTCGGTGTCCAGGTGCGGCAGGATCCGGTCCAGCCACCGGGGCGCCCACCAGGCGTGCCGTCCGAGCAGCGTCATCACGGCAGGGACCAGCAGCAGCCGGACGACGGTGGCGTCCACCAGGACGCTGACGGCGAGGCCGAGCCCCAGCATCTTCACCACGATGTTGTCGCTCAGGATGAAGGCCGCGAAGACGCTGAACATGATCAGTGCCGCACAGGTGATCACCCGGGCGGTGATCTCCAGACCGTAGGCGACGCTGTCCTCGGCCCGCTGGGAGCGGATCCAGGCCTCGTGCACCCGGGAGAGAAGGAAGATCTCGTAGTCCATGCTCAGCCCGAAGATGATCGCGAACATCATCATCGGCACGTAGCTCTCGATCGGCACCTTGCCGGCGACGCCCAGCGCCGTCCCGCCCCAGCCCCACTGGAAGACGGCGACCACCACGCCGTAGGAGGCGCCGATCGAGAACAGGTTCAGCACGGCGGCCTTCAGCGCGACCAGCAGGCCCCGGAAGACGGCGAGGATGATCAGGAAGGCGAGGCAGACCACGACCACGATGATCAGCGCCAGCCGGGCGCTGATGATCTCGGTGAAGTCCTGCTGGGCCGCGGTCACCCCGGTCACGTAGGTGGTGGCCGCCGTCCCCTTGGCGCCCTGGGGCAGCGACACGTCCTTGAGGTGGTTGAACAGGTGCGTCGTGTCCGCGGCCTGCGGCCGCTGGGTCGAGATCGCCGTGCCGGTCAGCACGTTGCCGTTGCTGGTGGCCTGGAGCGGGCTGATGCTGGCCGCGTTCGGCACCCCGGTCAGCGACTTCTGCAGGTTGGAAGCCAACGTGGAACGTTGACTCGACGGCACGTTCGTCTGGTCCACGACGAGGGTGAGCGGCCCGTTGGCGCCCGGCCCGAAGCCCTGGCTGATCAGGTCGAACGCGCGGCGGTCGGTGAAGGAGGTCGGGTCGGCGCCGTCGTCGATGTGGTCGAGCCGCATCGAGAACAGCGGGATCGCGAGGATGCCCAGCACCAGCACACCGGCCGCCAGGAACCACCACGGGCGGTGCTCGACGCGCTTGGCGTAGCGGTGCCAGAAGCCGTGCTGCGGCTCGCCGGACTTCTCCACGGCGTCGTCGCCGGCCACCGGGCCGCCCTCGGCGACGGGGGTCTTCAGACAGAAACGGTCGATCCGACGCCCGATCAGGCCCGCCAGCGCGGGCACCAACGTGAGCGCGCCCGCCACCGCGGTGACCACGGTGACCGCCGCCGCGATGCCGAGCCGGCCGATGAAGCTCAGGCCCGACACGTACAGCCCGGCCAGGGCCACGATGACGGTGCAGCCCGAGACGAGGACGGCCCGTCCGCTGGTGGTGACCGCCACGCCGGCCGCGATGTGGGGCTCCACCCGGTCCATGATCAGCTGTCGGTACCGGGTGATCAGGAACAGCGCGTAGTCGATGCCGACGCCGAGCCCGATCATGGTGGCCAGGGTCGGCGACACGCTGGCGAAGTCGATGGCGGCCGCCAGCAGGCTGAGGCAGCTGAGCCCGACGATGACGCTGATCAGCGCCGTCACCAGGGGCAGTCCGGCCGCGATCAGGCTGCCGAACCCGACGACCAGAACCACGATCGCCACCGCGAAGCCGATGGCCTCACTGGTCAGGTCCTTGGCATGCGGCCTCGCCGCCTCGCCGAGCGGTCCGCCGTACTCGACCTGCACCCCCGCCGAACGCAGCGGCGCCACCGCGGCGTCGACCCCGTTCAGGTAGTCCGTCCCCAGCGCGCTGGGGTTCTGGTCGAACCGGACGGTGATGTAACCGATCGTCCCGTCCTTGGACAGCGCGCCGGTCTGGGTCGTGGTGCCGGAGGAGTTCGTCTGCGGCAGCGGGTTCTGCACCGACAGGACGTGGTCCAGCTTCTGCAGCGAGGCGACCGCCTGGTTCACCTGGGTGGTGAAGTCCGTCAGCGGCTTCGCGTCGTGCAGCACCACCTGGGCGCTGGTGCCGCCGATGCTGGGCGCGTTCGCCTGGAGGACGTCGGCCCCCTTCTGCGACTGACTGTCGGGGAGGCTGAAGTCGTCCGAGTAGGTGCCGCCGAAGCTGTTCTGGAGCCCGTGGAGCACACCGAGTCCAGCCAGCCACACCACGATCACGATGATCGCGTGGCGGGCACACCATTCGCCGAGTCGCTGCAGGATGCCTTTGCGCACCCGTCCAGTTCAGGGCCGCGGCGAGGGCCCCGCAATCCGGACGGGGCCGTTCGGATGTCGCCCCGTCAGATCCGGACGGGGTGGCCCGCCTCGCGCAGCGACTCCTTCACCTGGGCGATCGTCAGATCGCCGAAGTGGAAGACGCTCGCCGCCAGCACCGCGTCAGCGCCCGCGCCGACCGCCGGGGCGAAGTCGCCCAGCTTGCCCGCGCCGCCGCTGGCGATGACCGGGACGGAGACCGCCTTGCGGACGGCGGCGATCATGTCGAGGTCGTAGCCGTCCTTGGTGCCGTCCGCGTCCATCGAGTTCAGCAGGATCTCGCCCGCGCCGAGCTCGGCGGCTCGCGTCGCCCACTCCACCGCGTCGATGCCGGTGCCGGTGCGGCCGCCGTGCGTGGTGACCTCGAAGCCGGACGCGGTCTCGGTGCCCTCGGGCGCGCGGCGCGCGTCCACCGACAGCACCAGCACCTGGCGGCCGAAGCGCCGGGCGATCTCGCGGATCAGCTCCGGGCGGGCGATGGCGGCGGTGTTGACGCCGACCTTGTCCGCGCCGGCGCGCAGCAGCTTGTCGACGTCGTCGACGGTGCGGACGCCGCCGCCGACGGTCAGCGGGATGAAGACCTGCTCGGCGGTGCGGCGCACGATCTCGTAGGTCGTCTCCCGGTCACCGGACGAGGCGGTGATGTCCAGGAAGGTCAACTCGTCGGCGCCCTGGGCGTCGTAGAGCTTGGCCAGCTCGACCGGGTCGCCCGCGTCGCGCAGGTTCTGGAAGTTGACGCCCTTGACCACCCGACCGGCGTCGACGTCCAGGCAGGGGATCACGCGGACCGCGAGGGTCATCAGGGAAGCTCCAAGTTCTTCTTGTACGCGTCGACCTCGACCTCGACGCTCATGCGCGAGTCGAGGAGGGCGCTGACGACGACGATCGTGCAGGCCGGCCGGACGTCCGCCAGGATGTCCCGGTGGGCCCGGCCGACCTCGTCGGTGTCACGGGCGTGGGTGACGTAGAGACGGGTGCGGACCACGTCCGCCTTGCCGAGGCCGAAGCGGGAGATCGCGTCCAGGGCCACCCCGAAGGCGGCCACGGTCTGGTCGTAGGGGGATCCCTCGAACCGGACCGAGCCGTCGTCCCAGGCCGTGCAGCCCGAGACGAAGACGAAGTCCCCTATGGCGACGGCACGTGCGAAGCCGTACTGGTCCTCCCAGGGGGAGTACCCGCCCACGTGCCGCCGATCCTGCGTCATCCCGCGACCTCCATCGGTGTCAGGACACTGCTGCGAGAGCCTCTTCGAGCGTGAACGCCTGCGCGTACAGGGCCTTGCCCACGATGGCCCCCTCCACACCTTCCGGCACCAGCGTCGCGATGTCACGCAGGTCCTGCAGCGAGGACACGCCGCCGGAGGCGACGACCGCCCGGTCGGTGGCGGCGCAGACGTTGCGCAGCAGCTCCAGGTTGGGACCGGTCAGCGTGCCGTCCTTGTCCACGTCGGTGACGACGTAGCGGGCGCAGCCCTCGGCGTCGAGGCGGGCCAGCGCCTCGTACAGGTCGCCGCCCTCGCTGGTCCAGCCGCGGCCTCGCAGCGTGGTGCCGACCACGTCGAGGCCCACCGCGATCCGGTCGCCGTACTCGGCGATGACCTTGGCGACCCACTCCGGGGACTCCAGCGCGGCGGTTCCGAGATTGACCCGGGCGCAGCCGGTGGCGAGCGCGGCGCGCAGCGAGTCGTCGTCGCGGATGCCGCCGGACAGCTCGACCTTGACGTCGAGTCGGCCGGTGACCTCGGCGAGCAGCGCGCGGTTGTCGCCGGTGCCGAAGGCGGCGTCGAGGTCGACCAGGTGGATCCACTCGGCGCCGGCGTTCTGCCAGGCGAGCGCGGCGGCCAGCGGCTCGCCGTAGGAGGTCTCCGAGCCGGAGGCGCCCTTGACCAGGCGCACGGCCTGGCCGTCGCGGACGTCGACGGCGGGCAGCAGCGTCAGCTTCTCGGTCACAGCGTGTCGATCCAGTTCTTGAGGAGGGCGGCGCCGGCGTCGCCGGACTTCTCGGGGTGGAACTGCGTGGCGGAGAGCGGGCCGTTCTCCACCGCGGCGACGAACGGCTCGCCGTGCTCGGACCAGGTCACCTTGGGCGGGCGCAGCTGCTCGATCGGGTTCATCTCCCAGTGGCGGACGCCGTAGGAGTGCACGAAGTAGTACCGGCTGTCCTCCGGCAGCCCGGCGAAGAGCACGGAGCCCTCGGCCGGCTTGACGGTGTTCCAGCCCATGTGCGGCACCACGGGCGCGCGCAGCGGCTCGACGGTGCCGGGCCACTCGTCGCAGCCCTCCGTCTCGACGCCGTGCTCGACGCCGTGGGCGAAGAGGATCTGCATGCCGACGCAGATCCCCAGCACCGGGCGGCCGCCGGCCAGGCGGCGGCCGATCAGCCGGTCGCCCTTGACGGCCTTCAGGCCCTCCATGCAGGCGGCGAAGGCGCCGACGCCGGGCACGAGCAGCCCGTCGGCGTTCATCGCCTCGGCGAAGTCGGAGCTGATGACGGCCTCCGCGCCGACGCGCTCCAGGGCGCGCTGCGCGGAGCGGACGTTGCCGGAGCCGTAGTCGAGGACGACCACGCTCTTGGCGGTCATGGGTTACGTCCCTTCCGGGTCGAGCGGGTCAGATCCGCAGGATGCCTGCGGCCAGGCTCATGGCTCCGCAGAGGGCGAGCAGCACGATGACGCCCTTGGGCAGCTTCTGCTTCCAGAAGGAGTACGCGCCACCGCAGAGGAACAGGCCGAGGAAGATCAGAACATACGTGGTACCGCTCACAGCGCGCCCTTGGTCGACGGGATGATGCCCGCCGCCCGCGGGTCCAGCTCGCTCGCGGAGCGCAGGGCGCGGGCGAGAGCCTTGAACTGGGCCTCGACGATGTGGTGGGCGTTACGCCCATACGGTACGTGGACGTGGAGCGCGACCTGCGCCTGGGCCACGAAGGACTCCAGGATGTGCCGGGTCATGGTGGTGTCGTAGGAGCCGATCATCGGCGCCATGCCCTCGGGCTCGGTGTGCACCAGGTAGGGGCGGCCGGAGAGGTCCACGGTGACCTGCGCCAGCGACTCGTCCAGCGGCACGGACGCGTCGGCGAAACGGCGGATGCCCACCTTGTCGCCCAGCGCCTGCTTGAAGGCGGCGCCCAGCGCCAGCGAGGTGTCCTCGATGGTGTGGTGGGTGTCGATGTGCAGGTCGCCGTCGGTCTTCACGGTGAGGTCGAAGAAGCCGTGCCGGCCGAGCTGGTCGAGCATGTGGTCGTAGAAGCCGACGCCGGTGGAGATGTCGGTCTTCCCGGTGCCGTCCAGGTCTATCTCGACCTTGACGGAGGTCTCCTTGGTGGTGCGCTCGACGCGGCCCACACGGTGCTGGTCGCTGCGGGACATTTAGCGGTTCTCCTTGAGGACTGTACGGACGGCGTCGAGGAAGGCGTCGTTCTCGGCGGGGGTGCCCGCCGTGACCCGGAGCCGGCCGGGCACGCCGTTGTCGCGCACCAGCACGCCCCGGGCCAGGATCGCCTGCCAGATCGCGTGGGTGTCCTCGAAGCGGCCGAACTGCACGAAGTTGGCGTCGGAGTCGGTGACGTCCAGACCCAGCGCGCGCAGCTCGGTGACGATGCGGTCGCGCTCGGCCTTGAGCTTGTCGACGTAGCCGAGCAGGACGTCGGTGAACTCCAGCGCGGCCAGGGCCGTCGCCTGCGTCACCGCGGAGAGGTGGTACGGGAGCCGGACCAGCTGCACGGCGTCGACGACGGCCGACGCCGCGGCGAAGTAGCCGAGCCGCAGGCCGGCCGCGCCGAAGGCCTTGGACATGGTCCGGGTGACCACCATCAGCGGGCGGCCGTCGAGCAGCTCCAGCAGCGAGGGCCGGTGCGAGAACTCGACGTAGGCCTCGTCGACGATGACCAGCGTCGGCTTGACCGCCTGTGCCGCGTCGTAGAGGCGGACGACCGTCTCGCGCTCCATGGCCGTGCCGGTCGGGTTGTTCGGCGAGCAGAGGAAGAGCACGTCCGGCCGCTCGGCCTGGAGCGCGGTCTCGGCGGCCTCGACGTCGACGGTGAAGTCCGGACGGCGCGGGCCCTCGATCCAGCGGGTGCCGGTACCGCGCGAGATCAGGTCGTGCATCTGGTACGTCGGCGAGAAGCCGAGCGCGGTGCGCCCGGAGCCGCCGAAGGTCTGCATCAGCTGCTGGATGATCTCGTTGGAACCGTTGGCGGCCCAGACCTGCTCCTTGACCACCGCGTGGCCGGTGGAGGTCGTCAGGTAAGCCGCCAGCTGGGTGCGCAGCTCCACCGCGTCGCGGTCGGGGTAGCGGTTGAGGTCCCGCGCGGCCGCGGCGACGCGCTCGGCGATGCGGGCGACGAGGTCCTCGGGCAGGGAGTACGGGTTCTCGTTCGTGTTCAGCAGCACGGGGACGTGCAGCTGCGGCGCGCCGTACGGGGACTTGCCCTTGAGCTCGTCCCGGATCGGCAGGTCGTCGATGTTGAGCTTGTCTGTCACTGGTTGGGCACCGTCCAGTCGAAGCGGGCACGGATCGCGTCACCGTGGCCCGGAAGGTCCTCCGCGTTGGCGAGCGTGACCACGTGCCCGGCCACCTCGGCCAGGGCGTCGCGGTCGTAGCTGACCACATGGATGCCGCGCAGGAAGGACTGGACGGAGAGCCCGGAGGAGTGACAGGCGCAGCCGCCGGTGGGCAGGACGTGGTTGGAGCCGGCCGCGTAGTCGCCCAGCGAGACGGGCGCGAACGGGCCGACGAAGACCGCGCCCGCGTTGATCACGCGCGCGGCGACCGCCTCGGAGTCGGCGGTCTGGATCTCCAGGTGCTCGGCCGCGTAGGCGTTGACCAGCGCCAGGCCCTGCTCCAGGTCGCGGACCAGCACGATGCCGGACTGCGGGCCCGCCAGCGCGGTGGCGATGCGCTCGCTGTGCTTGGTCGCCTCGACCTGCTTCGGCAGCTCGGCCTCGACGGCCTCGGCCAGCGCGACGGAGTCGGTGACCAGGACGGCCGCGGCCATCGGGTCGTGCTCGGCCTGGCTGATCATGTCGGCGGCGACGTGCCGCGGGTCGGCGGTCGCGTCCGCGAGGATCGCGATCTCCGTGGGCCCGGCCTCGGCGTCGATGCCGATCCGGCCCTTGAGCAGCCGCTTGGCTGCGGCGACCCAGATGTTGCCGGGGCCGGTGACCAGGTTGACCGGACGGCACTCGCCGGCGCCGTAGGCGAACATCGCGATCGCCTGGGCGCCGCCCACGGAGTAGACCTCGTCGACGCCGAGCAGCGCACAGGCGGCCAGGATCGTCGGGTGCGGGAGCCCGCCGAACTCCTTCTGCGGCGGCGAGGTCACGGCGAGCGAGCGGACGCCCGCCTCCTGCGCCGGGACGACGTTCATCACGACCGAGGACGGGTAGACGGCCAGGCCGCCCGGCACGTACAGGCCCACCCGCTCGACCGGCACCCAGCGCTCGGTGACGGTGCCACCGGGCACCACCTGGGTGGTGTGGTCCGTGCGGCGCTGCTCGCGGTGCACCAGGCGGGCGCGGCGGATCGACTCCTCCAGCGCGGCCCGGACGGCGGGGTCCAGCGTCTCCAGCGCGGCGGTGATCGTCGCCTTGGGCACGCGGATGTCGGACAGTCGAACCCCGTCGAAGCGCTCCGTGATCTCGATCAGCGCCTCGACGCCCCGATGGTGGACGTCCTCGCAGATGGGCCGCACCTTCTCCAGGGCGGCCTCGACATCGAGCTCGGCGCGCGGCAGCACGGCGCGCGGGTCCTCGGTGGAGCTGCGGAGGTCGATTCGAGAAATCACGTTGTCAAGTCTAGTGAGGCCTGGGAAAACACTGCCGTGGCATATCACTCTCTGATACGCCTCCTGAGACACGCGGTGACATCATCGGCCCGGAAAGCCCCGCAACGGGCCACGGCAGGCCCCCGAGTGGCCAACGACACGTTCGGCCGCGCCGGGCTCGCCGCGAACGGGCGGCGGGGGCAGCGTTGGTGAGGTCTCCGGTCCCCGAGCCGGAGACACCTGAGCGCCCGTACCGGCGAGCTGCCCCGAGCGCGACCCGGTACGGGCACCTGGACTGGTGAGTAGCCCTTACGCTTGCGCACTGTGACGGAACGGCTCCCCCTCTTCCCGCTGGGCTCGGTGCTCTATCCGGGGCTGGTGCTCCCCCTCCACGTGTTCGAGGAGCGCTACCGCCGGCTGATGGCCGACCTGACCGCCAAGCCGGAGCCGCACCGCTTCGGCGTCGTGGCGATCCGCGACGGGCGCGAGGTCGCGCCGACCGGAGTGGACAGCGAGGTGCCCGCGCTGGCCGGGCTCGGCTCGGACCCGGAGCGGGCGCTCTTCGAGATCGGCTGCGTCGCCGAGATCGCCCAGCTCACCCCGCACCGCGACGGCCGCTTCGAGCTGATCGCCAGCGGCACGACCCGCTTCCGGATCCTCTCCGTCGACACGACCGGGCCGTATCTGACGGCCGAGGTCGAGGACGTCCCGGAGGAGACGGGGCCGGAGGCGCAGCTGCTGGCCAAGGGCGTGGAGCGGGTCTTCCGCACCTACCGCAAGCGGCTGGCCGGCGCGCAGGAGAGCACCGTCGCCGGTGAGCGCGAGCTGCCGGACGACCCGAACGTCCTGTCCTACCTGGTCGCTGCGGCCTCGGTGCTGGACACCCAGGACAAGCAGCACCTGCTCGCCGCCGCCTCGGCGAGCGACCGGCTGCGCGCGGAGCTGCGCCTGCTGCGCCGCGAGGCCGCGGTGCTGGCCAAGCTGCCCTCACTGCCGGCGGTGGAGCTGACCCGCCAGGCCTTCAGCCCGAACTAGGAGCGGAACCCATGGCCAAGAAGGGCAGGGGCGGCCAGGGCACGCCCGCGACCGTCGCGCTGGAGGCGGCCGGCGTCGCGTTCACGGTGCACGACTACGTCCACGACCCGGCCGCGGAGTCCTACGGCGGCGAGGCGGCGCAGGCGCTGGGCCTCGCGCCGGAGCGGGTCCTCAAGACGCTCGTCGCCGAGGTCGACGGTGCGCTGGTGGTCGGTGTGGTGCCGGTCGCCGGGCAGCTGGACCTGAAGGCGCTGGCCGCCGCCGTCGGCGGCAAGCGGGCCGCGATGGCGGATCCGGTGGCCGCCGAGCGCAGCAGCGGCTACGTGCGCGGCGGCATCTCGCCGCTGGGCCAGCGCAAGGCGCTGCGGACGGTGCTGGACGCGTCCGCGCTGGAGCACGCGACCGTCTTCGTCTCGGCCGGCCGCCGCGGCCTGGAGGTGGAGCTGGCCCCACAGGACCTGGCGACGCTGACGAAGGCCGTCGTCGCGCCCATCGGGCGCGGCTGAGAGGCCCGCCCGCCGGTGCGACTCGGCCCAGGCCGAGCTCAGCCCACGCTGACCTGGGCCGCCGCGCTGGTCACCGGCACCGACCAGTCCTTGCCCGCGTAGTACCAGGCGTAGGTGCCCGTCGTGGTGGCCTTGGTCTCGGCGCGCATGAAGCCGCGCGCGTCCGTCTTCGTGCGGGCGACGATCTGCCAGGTCGAGCTGCCGGCGGCCTTGAAGCGCAGCTGCACCGGCTGGCTCGGGTTCCACACCCACAGCCAGGTCTTCCAGTTCGGCTGCATCAGCTGGCCCTCGATGTCCAGCAGCGTCCCGGGCGAGGCGGTGGACTGGGTACCGGTCAGCGTCGCGTAGCCGTCCTTCTTGATGAAGAACTTGCCGGCCGTGTCGGACTCGAACCGGTCCCCGTCGTTGGCCGTGGCGGTGGCCTGGACGTACCACTCGCCGGCCATGTTGTCGTAGACGTCGTGGTTGGCCAGGTTCACCGTGAAGGAGCCGGTGCAGACCGAGACGGTCTTGCTCTTGGCGACGCAGGGCGCCGCCGTCGGCCGGAGCACGCCGTAGTTGCCGCCCCAGACGCCGATCTTGTCGACCGACCTGATCCCGGACTTGTCCTCGGCGGTGACGGCGAAGCTCACCGTCGCGCTCTCCTTGCCCTTGAGCACCACGGGCTTGCCCTCGTTGACCACGACGTGGGTGATCCGGGTGGAGCCGCTCGACTGCTTCTCCCCGATCGAGGGCAGCACGATGCCGCCCACCGCGAGCACCCCGGAGGCCAGCAGGAGCACGGACCGTCTGCGCATCTTCCTCATCCTCGATCGACCACAGGCCGCCCCCATTGTCCCCGAAGCCGGACCCGTCCGGTCCGCCCCCGTACGACGGTAGGTCGCGGGCGGCGTAGGCTCTACGCGGTCCGGGTCTCCCCCAGCGTGCCCGGACGGTGAGGGAGCACGTGAACACGGTGGCAGCTGAACCGCAGGCGGCGACGGCCGCCCCCGCGACCGCCATCTGCTGCGCGGTGCGGGACGTGGTGAAGACCTACCGCGTCGGCCGCGGCGCCGGGGCCACCCGGGTGCGGGCCAACGACGGGATCTCGCTGGAGGTCCGCCGCGGCGAGGTGTTCGGTCTGCTCGGCCCGAACGGCGCCGGCAAGTCCACCCTGGTCCGCCAGCTCACCGGCCTGCTGCGGCCGGACTCGGGCGGCATCGAGATCCTCGGCCACGACATCGTCCGCCACCCCGACCGGGCCGCACGGCTGCTCGCCTACCTCGGCCAGGAGTCGACGGCGCTGGACGAGCTCACCGTCCGCCTCGCCATCGAGACCACCGCCCGGCTGCGCGGCCTGCCGACCGCGCTCGCCCGCGCCGCCACCGCGGACGTGATCGACGAGCTGGCGCTGGGCCCGCTCGCCCACCGTCCGCTGGCCAAGCTCTCCGGCGGCCAGCGCCGGCTGGCCTGCTTCGGCGCCGCGCTGGCCGGGCCGCGTCCGCTGCTGGTCCTGGACGAGCCGACCACCGGCATGGACCCGATCGCCCGTCGCTCCGTCTGGTCCGCTGTCGACCGCCGCCGCGATCAGGACGGCGCGACGGTGCTGCTGGTCACCCACAACGTCATCGAGGCCGAGACGGTGCTGGACCGGGTCGCGGTCGTCGACGAGGGCCGGGTCATCGCCTGCGACACCCCCGGCGGCCTCAAGGCCATGGTGGACGGCTCCGTCCGGCTCGACCTGGTCTGGCGCGACGGGGCCCCGACCGCGATCCCGCTGGTCGCCGCGCTGGCCGGCCGCTCGGCCGTCAACGGCCGCCGCTGGACCGTGCGCACCGACCCGGACGAGGCCCGCGAGCTGGTCGCCCAGGTGACCGCCGGACCGGCCTTCGCGGCGCTCGACGACTTCTCCCTCTCCACGCCCAGCCTGGAGGACGTCTACCTGCTGCTCGGCGGCCGGCACGAGGGGCTGGAGAAGTGAGCGACACCGCCCTCCTCGACGAAGCGCAGCCCCTCGCCCCGCGCGCGAGCCTGCTGCCCTCCCTCGGCGCCGTCTACCGCGCCCAGCTCTCCCGGGCCAGGGTGGCCCGGATCCCGCTGATGTTCGTGGCCACCTTCCAGTCCCTCGGCATCCTGGTGATGATGCGCGGCGTGGTCGGCGCCCACGACACGGAGGCGGCCCGCGACGTGGTCGCCGGCTCGGCGGTGCTGGTCGTCGCTTTCGTCGCGCTGAACCTGTTCGCCCAGTACTTCGGCAGGCTGCGCGCCACCGGGGGCCTCGACCACTATGCGACACTGCCGGTCCCGGCCGCGTCCGTGGTGCTGGGCACGGCGGCGGCCTACGCCTCCTTCACCGTGCCGGGCACGCTGGTGACCGCGGCCGTGGGCTGCGCGCTGTTCCAACTGCCGTGGGTGCACGTGTGGATCGTGCTGGCGGTGATCCCGCTCGCGGGCGCGGCGCTGGCCGGGGTCGGCGCCGCGCTGGGTCTGCTGGCGCCGAAGCAGGAGATCGCGACGCTGCTGGGCCAGCTCGGCATGTCGGCGGCGCTGCTGCTCGGCGTGCTGCCGGCCAGTCACATGCCGACGCCCGTCCAGTGGCTGCGCGACCTGCTGCCCTCGACCTACGGCGTCGAGGCCTTCGCCCGCACCTTCACGGCGCGGCCGGACTGGGCGGTCGTCGCCGCGGACCTCGCCGTCTGCGCGGTGGTGGGCGTGCTGTCGCTGGCGCTCTCCACCTGGGCCTACCGCAAGGCCGCGACGCGCGCCTGAGCGCCGTCGGTCGCGGGTCCGTCCGCGCGGCGGCCGGACGGACGTGCGACCATGTCCCGGTGACCGCACCCAACAGCCCCGAGGGCCCCAGCCACCCGCCGTCCGCACCTCCGGTTCCCCCCGGAGCGGGTCCGGAGTGGCACGCCCCCGCCGAGTCCGCGCGCCCGCGGCCCGACCTGCGCCGCGAGATCCTGATCGGTCTCGCCCTGGTCCTCGGTTCGGCTGTCGTCGGTCTCCTCTTCGGCCTGCTGTGGCACGCCATGGCTCCTCGGGTCCCGCTCTACTCCGACGGCACCGCGGTCTACCTGCGCGACCCCGAGGGCGAGCAGCAGATCGCCGCGGACGGCGTCTTCGCCCTCATCGGCGCCTGCTTCGGCATCCTGGCGGCGGCACTCTCCTACGTCCTCACCCGCCGCCGCGGCGCGGGCCTGGCGGTGCCCGTCGGACTCACCCTCGGCGGGCTGGCGGCGGGCTGGGTCGCCTGGCAGCTGGGCGTCCACCTCGGCCAGCAGGACATCCTCACGCTGGCGAAGCAGGTCCCGACGAACACCGACTTCTCCCGTCCGCTGGCGCTGGGCGCGAAGACCGCGATCGTGGCCTGGCCGATGGCGGCACTGCTGACCTTCCTCGGCGCGACGACACTCTTCACCCCGAAGGACGACCAGTAGTCCCGTCCGCTGCCCCGAAGGGCGTTGTGACGCCGGATCAGCAGGGGTTAGCGTCGGTGGCATGATCACTGACCGGGAGCAGACCTTCAAGCTGGGCGACGTGGAGATCGTGCGCGTCGTGGAGTGGGCCGGGCCGCACCTGCCCGGCCCGCAGTTGGTGCCGGGCACACCCGCGGAGCTGTGGGAGCGGAACGCCGACTGGCTGGCGCCGGACCACCTCGAGCGCGACAGCGGCCGGGCCGTGCTCGCCGTGCAGACCTGGGTGCTGCGCAGCGGCGGACGGACCGTGCTGGTGGACACCGGCGTCGGCAACGGCCGGGAGCGGCCGAGCGTGCCGCTCTTCCACCGGCGGGAGGGCGACTTCCTGGACCGGCTGGCACGCGCCGGGGTCCGGCCGGAGGACGTCGACGTCGTCGTGAACACCCACCTCCACGCCGACCACGTCGGGTGGAACACCACCGACGTGGACGGGGAGTGGGTGCCGACCTTCCCGAACGCCCGCTACCTGCTGCCGGCCGCGGACCACGCCCACTACGGCCCCGAGGGCGGCTACGCCGGCGGGCGACGCCCGGACGACCGCCTGATCTTCGAGGACAGCGTGGCGCCCGTCGCCCGCGCCGGGCAGCTGGAGCTGTGGGAGGACGCCCACCGCATCGACGAGCACCTGACCCTGGAGCCGGCTCCCGGCCACAGCCCCGGCTCCTCCGTGCTGCGGCTCACCTCCGGCGGGGACCGCGCGGTCTTCGTCGGCGACCTGCTGCACAGCCCGGTGCAGCTGCTCGACCCCGCCCACAACAGCTGCTTCTGCCTCGACCAGGCCGCCGCGGCCGCGACCCGCCGCCGGATCCTGGAGCGGGCCGCGGACCTACGGGAGCTGGTCGTCCCGGCGCACTTCGGCGGCAGCGGCGTGGTCGAGGTCCGACGGGAGGGCGACGGCTTCCGGGCGGCCGCTCACGGCTGAGGCCTGTTTCAGACGGTCGCCCACGCTCCGGCGCCCAGCATGCCCTTGATGTCGCTGGCGAAGCCGTTGTCCGGGTCCACCAGGAAGCCCAGTTCGAAGAGCACGCTGCGCGAGTGACCCTCCATCAGCAGCCGGACCGGGACGTCGCCCGGGTGGGCCCGCAGGGCGCGCTTGAGCTCGGCGACCAGCTGGGCGTTGATCTTCCGCTCGTGGATGTTCAGCTGGACCGGCGGCTTGCCGCCGTGCTCCGCGGAGGAGATGTCGAGCATCTGCATCTCCGAGCCGAAGATGCTCAGCGCACCGTCCCGCTCGTTGAGGCGGCCCTTGACCGCGACGACGTTGTCCTCCACCAGCATCTCGCTGAGCAGCAGGTACGTCTTCGGGAAGAACAGCACCTCGACCGAGCCGTCACGGTCGGCCAGGGTGATCAGCGCCCAGGCGTTGCCCGCCTTGTTGATCCGGCGGTCCACCGAGGTGATCAGTCCGGAGAGCTTGACCTCGCCCTCCGTCCGGCCGGAGCCGAGCAGCTCCGCGATCGAGGTGTCGCGGTTGCGCGCGAGGATGTGCTCGGCGCCGTCCAGCGGGTGGCTGGAGACGTAGAGGCCGAGCATCTCCCGCTCGGTGGAGAGCAGGTGCTTGCGCGGCCATTCCTTGTCGTCCAGGACGAAGTCCAGGCCGATGGTCGGGGCGTCGTTGCCGTCGTCGATCGCGCCGAAGAGGTCGTCCTGGCCGATCGCGGCCTGCTTCTTGACGCCGATGACGGCGTCGATCGCGTTCTCCGCCACGGCGACCAGTCCGCGCCGGGTGTGGTTCAGCGAGTCGAACGCGCCGGCCTTGATCAGCGAGTCGACGGCGCGCTTGTTGCAGACCGGCAGCTCGACCTTGTCCAGGAAGTCGGCGAAGGTGACGTACTTGCCCTTGGCCTTGCGGGTCTCCACCAGCGAGTCGATGACGTTCTCACCGACGTTGCGGATGGCCTTGAGGCCGAAGCGGACGTCCTCGCCGACGGCGGTGAAGTCGGTGACGGACTCGTTGATGTCCGGCGAGAGCACCCGGATGCCCTGGGCGCGGGCGTCGGCCAGGTAGATCGCCATCTTGTCCTTGTCGTCGCCGACGGACGTGAGCAGCGCGGCCATGTACTCGGCCGGGTAGTTGGCCTTGAGGTACGCGGTCCAGTAGGAGACCAGGCCGTACGCGGCGGAGTGCGACTTGTTGAAGGCGTAGCCGGCGAACGGGACCAGCACGTCCCACACCGCCTGGATCGCCTCGTCCGAGTAGCCGCGCTCCTTGCAGCCCGCGTGGAAGGGGACGAACTCCTTCTCCAGGACCTCCTTCTTCTTCTTGCCCATGGCTCGGCGGAGCAGGTCGGCCTGTCCGAGGCTGTAGCCGGCCAGCACCTGCGCGGCTCGCTGCACCTGCTCCTGGTAGACGATCAGGCCGTAGGTGGGGCCGAGGACGTCCTTGAGCGGCTCCTCCAGCTCCGGGTGGATCGGGGTGATCTCCTGCTGGGCGTTCTTGCGCAGCGCGTAGTTGGTGTGCGAGTTCATGCCCATCGGGCCCGGCCGGTACAGCGCCGAGACGGCGGAGATGTCGGCGAACTCGGTGGGCTTCATCAGGCGCAGCAGCGCGCGCATGGGACCACCATCGAGCTGGAACACGCCCAGGGTGTCGCCGCGCGCCAGCAGCTGGAAGGTGACCGGATCGTCCAGCGGGATCTCGTCGCAGTCGACGTCGACGCCCCGGTTGGCCTTGATGATCTTGATGCAGTGATCGATGATGCCCAGGTTCCGCAGACCCAGGAAGTCCATCTTGATCAGGCCCATGGCTTCGCACGACGGGTAGTCGAAGCCGGTGATGATGGTGCCGTCCTTGTCCCGCATGTGCAGCGGGATCAGGTCCAGCAGCGGGGCCGAGGAGAGGATCACGGCCGCGGCGTGCACGCCGGTGCCGCGGATCAGGCCCTCGATACCCATGCCCGTGTCGATGATCTTCTTGACGTCGGGCTCGTTCTCGTACAGGGCGCGGATCTCGGTGCCCTCGTTGTAGCGCGAGTGCGAGGAGTCGAAGAGGTCCTTGAGCGGGACGCCCTTGCCCATCACGTCCGGCGGCATCGCCTTGGTGATCTTGTCGCCCATGGCGAAGGGGTAGCCGAGGATGCGGGACGAGTCCTTGACGGCGGCCTTGGCCTTGATGGTGCCGAAGGTGTTCACCTGGGCGGTGTACGCGGCGCCGTACTTCTCGCTGACGTACCGCACCATCTGGTCGCGCTGGCGGTCGTCGAAGTCGATGTCGACGTCCGGCGGGTTGATGCGCTCGGGGTTGAGGAAGCGCTCGAACAGCAGGTCGTGCTCGATCGGGTCGAGCTGGGTGATGCCGGTCAGGTAGGCGACCATCGAGCCGGCGGCGGAACCACGGCCGGGGCCGACGGGGATGCCGTTGTCGCGGGCGTGCTGGCAGATGTCCGCGACCACGAGGAAGTAGGAGGAGAAGCCCATCGGGTCGATGACGGACATCTCCAGCTCGATCCGGTCGAGCACGTCCTGGCCGGGGTCGTCGCCGAAGCGCCGCTTGAGGCCCTCGCCGATCTTCTGGCGCAGGTAGGAGACCTGCGTCTCGCCCTCGGGCACGTCGAACTGCGGCATCCGGTCGACGAAGTCGAAGACCTCGTCGTAGGGCTCGATCATCGACTCGACGAGGAGGGTGTTGTCGCACGCCTCCGGCAGCTCGGCGAAGAGCTCGCGCATCTCCTCGGCGGTCTTCAGGTAGTAGCCGGAGCCGTTGAACTTGAAGCGGTTCGGGTCGTCCTTGTTCTTGCCGACGCCGATGCAGAGCAGGTTGTCGTGCGCGTCCGCCTGGTCGGCGGTGACGTAGTGCGAGTCGTTGGTGGCCAGGAGCGGGATTTTCAGGTCCTTGGCCAGGCGCAGCAGGTCCTGGCGGACGTCGCGCTCGATGCCGAGCCCGTGGTCCATCAACTCCAGGAAGTAGTTCTCCCTGCCGAAGATGTCCTGGTACGCGGCGGCTGCCGCGACGGCCTCCTCGTACTGCCCGAGGCGGAGCCTGGTCTGCACCTCGCCCGAGGGGCAGCCGGTGGTGGCGATGATGCCCTCGGCGTGCTGGGCGATCAGCTCGCGGTCCATCCGGGGCTTCATGTAGTAGCCCTCGATGGAGGCGAGCGAGCTCAGCCGGAACAGGTTGCGCAGCCCGCCCGCGTTCTTGGCCCACATCGTCATGTGGGTGTACCGGCCACCACCGGAGACGTCCTTGCCGCCCTCACCACTGGCGTCCCCGCCGGCCATCCGGCCGCCCTGCTGGCCCCAGAAGGTCTGCTTCTTGTGGGTGCGGCTGCCCGGCGCGACGTAGGCCTCGATGCCGATGATCGGCTTCACCGGGTGCTTCTTGGCGATCTGGAAGAACTCGTACGCGCCGAACATGTTGCCGTGGTCGGACATCGCGATCGCGGGCATGCCCTGCCGCTCGACCTCGGCGAACATCTTGCCGTTCTTCGCGGCCCCGTCCAGCATCGAGAACTCAGTGTGAACATGCAGGTGAACGAAGCTGTCGGCCACGGCGGACAGAACTCCCTCGGGCAGAAGGCGGCGGGGTGGATAGGGCAACACTAATCCCTCCCGTGCCGAGACACGCCGGGAGTTGCACGGTGGCCGACCCGGTATGTTAACAAATCGGATATGTCCTGGAAGGTGACTGTCCAACTGATCACCGTGGCGCTGACCATCGGCCTCACGCTGCTCATCGGCTGGTTGGTCGACAAGGCGCTCCAGCGGATCGCCGTGCGGCACCCCGAGACGACGGTCTGGCCGCTGCTGCGGCGCTGCCGGATCCCGCTGCAGCTCGTCGTCTGCCTCTCCCTGCTGCTCGCCAACGCGCCGCTGGCGCAGTTGTTCACGTCCTCGGCCGGGGACGTGCGGCACGGACTGCTGCTGGCGCTGATCGCGTCCGTCGGCTGGCTGGCGAACCGGGTCCTCGCGGCCGTGCTGTCCGCGGTCTTCGCCCGCTACCGCGAGCTCAGCGACGACCCGTCACGGGTCCAGCGCGTGCGCACCCAGGTCAATCTGCTGCGCCGGGCGACCGGCGCGCTGGTCGCGCTGATCACCGTCGGCGCGATGCTGCTGACCTTCCCGGAGATGCGCGCCGTCGGGGCTTCACTGCTGGCCTCGGCCGGCCTGATCGGCGTCGTCGCCGGCATCGCGGCCCAGAGCACCCTGGGCAACTTCTTCTCCGGCCTGGTCATCGCCTTCGGCGACCTGGTCCGGATCGGCGACACCGTGGTGGTCGAGCAGCAGCAGGGCACGGTCGAGGAGATCACCCTCGCCTACCTCGTGGTCCGCCTCTGGGACCAACGCCGCCTGGTCGTCCCGGTCTCCTACTTCGTCAGCCGCCCCTTCGAGAACTGGACCCGCACCGACACCCACACCACCGGCTGGGTGCTGCTCCACCTCGACCACACCACTCCGGTCCCGGAGCTGCGCGCGGAGTTCCACCGCCTGCTGCTCGACAGCAAGGAGTGGGACGGCCGCGACTGGAGCCTGGTCGTCTTCGACACCACCCCGTCCACCATCGTCGTCCGCGCCACCATGACGGCCCGCAACCCCGACGACGCCTACACCCTCAAGTGCGCCGCCCGCGAACACCTCCTCGCCTGGCTCCGCGACCACCACCCGGGAGCGCTGCCGCGCGTGCGCACGGGCGAGTAGCCGGGACGAGGCCGGGCGGACAGGGCACCCGAGCAGCCACGTCAACTGACGTCGCGTCGGTTGGCCAGCATCACGCCCGCCGCGACGAGGGCGGTGCCGGCGAGGACGGGAAGGGTCAGGGGTTCGGCGAGGAGGGGGACGGCGGCCGCGGCGGTGAGGACGGGGCTGAGGCTGCCGACGGTGGTGCAGCGTTCGGGGCCGAGGCGGCGGATCGCGGTGGCGTAGAAGAGGCCGGAGCAGATGCCGGTGCCGACGCCCTGCACCAGGAGGAAGGCGAGCACGTCGCGCGGCGCGGCGTGGGAGGGGTGGGTGAGGAGCGTGCTCGGCAGGACGCCGGCCAGGCCCGCCGGCGCGATGAGGACGAAGGTGGGGACGCAGAGCAGGCCCATCGAGGCGACGGGGTCCAGCGAGATCTCTCGGAGCCCGACGGTGTAGACGGCCCAGAGGCCGCTGGCGAGCAGCAGCAGGCCCACGCCACCGAGGGTGCGCCCGTCGACGCCCGCGAGGTCGGGCCCGACCAGGGCGAGTGCGCCCAGGCCGATGAGGGTGAGGCCGATGGCCTGGAGGCCGCGCGGGACGCGGCCGCCGCGGGCGGCGAGGGCCGCGACGAAGAGCGGGACCATGCCCGGCACCAGCGCGCCGACGAACGCGGCCGAGGTCAGCGCGCCGCCGTAGGTCGCGGCCAGGTAGAACGGGACGCCGCCGCCGAGGACGATCTTCGCCACGGGTGCCCAGCGCAGGCCGGTCGCCCGCGTGAAGCGGTCCCGCCGACGCCACAGTGCCGGGGCGAGCACCAGCGCCGGCAGCCCGAAGCGGATCAGCGCCGCGTCCGCCGGGCGCAGCGAGGAGGAGGCGAGCGCCCGGTCACTGAGCGCGAAGGCGCTCCACAGGCAGACCGTCGCCACCAGCGCGAGGACGCCGAGCGGGTCGGCCACCCCGCGCCCGGCCGGGCGAAGGACTCCGGCGGCAGGCGCGGGCGCGGCGGGAACCGTGGTCTGGGACATATGGCAATGCTATGGCGACAGTCAGGGCATACGATTGCCAATCATGCCTCCAGAGACCGCTCAAGGGGCAGAATCTGCCACAGGAGGCATGAGAACCATGGACACCGTCGATCGGGAGATCATCCGCGAGCTGCAGGAGGACGGCCGACTGACCAACCAGGAGCTGGCCGACCGGGTCCGCCTCTCCCCCTCCCCCTGCCTGCGGCGGGTGCGCCGGCTCGAGGAGGCGGGGGTCATCGAGGGCTACACGGCCCTGGTGGACCAGTCCGTCTTCGGGCTGCCCGTCACCGCCTTCGTGCGGATCCGGCTGGAGCAGCACAACGCCGCGCTGGTGCGGGCCTTCGAGGAGCACGTCCAGCGGATCGACCACATCCAGGACTGCTACCTGATGGCGGGCAGCACCGACTACCTGCTCCGGATCGTCGTCGAGGACCTGCAGGCCTACGAACGCCTGGTCCGCACCCGCCTGCACGCGATCCCCGGCATCGCCTCGATCGACACCGAGTTCGCGTTCGGCAGCGTCAAGCACACGCGGGTCTTCCCGCAGCCGGTGCCTTCCCGTCTCAGTCCCGACGCCTGATGGCGTACCAGCCGGCCGTCAGGGCGCCGGCGATGGGGATGATGAGGGCGACGGTCCAGCGGCCGACGTCCCCGCCCTGGACACCCATCTCGACGACCACGAAGACCAGGAACGCGATCGTGACGATCTCGACCCAGGGGGAGCCGCCGAGGCGGTAGGAGGGGCGTTCGGCATGGCCGGCCCTGGCGCGGCGGACGAAGAGGGCGTGGCAGACCATGATCATGATCCAGGTGGAGATGACGCCCAGCGAGGCGATGTTGACCACGATGTCGAAGGCCTCGCCCGGCAGCCAGGCGTTGAGCGCGACACCGATCAGCGCGAAGCCCGCGGTGAAGAAGATGCCGCCGTAGGGGACGGCGCGGGCGCTCATCTTCCCGGTGAACTTGGGCGCGGAGCCGGCCGCGGCCAGCGAGCGCAGGATGCGGCCGGTGGAGTACAGGCCGGAGTTGAGGCTGGACATGGCCGCCGTCAGCACGACGGCGTTCATGATGCCGCCGATGGCGGGCACGCCCATCTTGGAGAAGACCGTCACGAACGGGCTCTCGCCCGCGTGGTAGGCCGACCACGGCAGCAGCATGACGAGCAGCACCACCGAGCCGACGTAGAACAGCGCGATCCGCCAGGTGATCGAGTTGATCGCCTTCGGCACCACCTTGGCCGGCTCGGCCGTCTCGCCGGCCGTGATGCCGACCATCTCGATGGCGGCGTAGGCGAAGACCACGCCCTGCAGCACGATCACCATCTGCGCCACGCCGTGCGGGAACCAGCCGCCGTTGTCGCTGATCATGTGGAGCCCGGGCGTCTGCCCGGCGATCTTGTGCTGGGTGGCGAGCAGCACGATGCCCACGATCAGGAAGACCACGATCGCCGCGACCTTGATGATCGCGAACCAGAACTCCATCTCGCCGAAGAGCCGGACCGAGATCAGGTTGACCGAGACGACCACGGCCAGCGCGATCAGTGCCAGCAGCCACTGCGGCACCGAGGTGAAAGCGCCCCAGTAGTGCACGTAGAGCGCGACGGCGGTGATGTCCGCCATGCCGGTGGTCGCCCAGTTGAGCACGTACATCCAGCCGGCGACGTACGCGCCCTTCTCGCCGAGGAACTCGCGGGCGTAGCTGACGAACGAGCCCGACGAGGGCCGGTGCAGCACCAGCTCGCCCAGGGCCCGCACGACCAGGAAGGCGAAGACGCCCGCGATCGCGTAGGAGATCGCCAGGGACGGCCCGGCGATGGCGAGCCTGCCGCCGGCGCCGAGGAAGAGCCCGGTACCGATCGCGCCGCCGATGGCGATCATGCTGATGTGACGCGGCGCCAGGGACTTCGCGTAGCCGGCGTCGCCGGCGTCGTCGAGGTCGATCTCGCCGGGGACGCCCTTGGTCCCGGTCTTGGTCAGGTCCTTGCTCACGGTGCGCAGGAGCCCCTTTCGTGCGGGTCCTCATGAGCATAAAGGGGGATTAAGGCGGTCTGTACCACTCCCCGCGGCCCGCCGCGCCTCAGCGCTCGCTGCGCAGATCGAGCCGACGGATCACGCGGTCGACCAATTCCGGGTCAGCACCGGGTTCCGTGCGGGCCGCCTGCATCTCCTCCCGCGAGGCCGCGAGCATTTCGGACTCCACCCTGCGCAAGGTCTTCACGGCCTTCACCCGCTGCTTCCACTCCTCGCGCTGCTGCTCGTCGTAGAGATCGGGCCGGCTGCGGGCCAGCCGGTCGACCTGACGCTGCTTCAGCCGGTCGACCAGTTCCTCCGGCAGCTCCTCGCCCGCGGCCATCTCCTTGAGCCGCATCAGCCCGGCCCGGGAGGCCCGGTACCACAGGCGGCGCTCCTCGTGGTCCTCGGCGTCCTGGTCCCGGCTGAGCCCCAGCCAGCGCACCACCAGCGGCAGCGTCATGCCCTGCACCACCAGCGTGAAGATGACCACGGAGAAGGCGATGAAGACGATCTCGAAGCGCAGCGGGAAGGCCTTGCCGCCGTGCACAGTGAACGGGATGGCGAGCGCCAGCGCGACCGAGGCCACCCCGCGCATCCCCGCCCACCACAGCACCACGGTCTCGCGCCAGCCGAGCGGGGTCACCTCCTCGCGGCGGCCGAGCCTCCGGTCCAGCCAGGCGGCGAACCAGGAGCCGGGCAGCAGCCACAGGAACCGGACGCCGACCACGACGACGATGACCAGGGCCGCGTCCCCGATCATCGAGGGCCAGCTGCTACCGACCTCGTGCAGCACGCTGGACCACTCCAGGCCGATCAGCCCGAAGGCCATGCCGGAGATCAGCAGCTCGACCACGTCCCAGAACGCGGAGCCGACCAGCCGGAAGGAGACGTCGTCGGCGCCGACCGCGCGGTCGTTGATCCACAGCGCGCAGACCAGCACCGCCAGCACGCCGGAGCCGTGCAGCTGGTCGGCGAGCACGTAGGCCGCGAACGGGACCAGCAGGCTGAGCCCGACCTGCAGCGTGGCGTCGCTGAGCAGCTCTATGGCCTTGCCGCTCAGCCAGCCGATGCCGACACCGAAGACGACGGCCAGCACGGCCGACAGCAGCAGCCGCAACGCGGCGTGCACGGTGGAGAACTGACCGGTCACCACGGCGTCGATGGCCAGCGCGTAGACGACCAGCGCGGTGACGTCGTTGAAGAGACCCTCGGTCTCCAGGATGCCGAGCAGGCGACGCGGCAGGCCGACGCTGGAGGCCACCGCCGCGGCCGCGATCGGGTCGGGCGGGGAGATCAGCGCGCCCAGCGCGACGGCCGCCGCCACCGGCATGGCCGGGGTGATCCACTGCATGGCGCCGGCCACCGCCACGGTGGTGAGCAGCACCAGCGCCACGGCCAGCAGCAGGATCACCCGGGCGTTCTGCCGGTAGTAGCGCGCCGTGGAGCGCTGCGCGGACGCGTAGATCAGCGGCGGCAGCACCAGCGGCAGGATCAGGTCCGGCTCGATGCTGATGTTCGGCACGAACGGCAGCAGCGCCAGCACGATGCCGATCAGGGTCATCAGCACGGGCTGCGGCACCCGGATCCGCTCGGCGATCGGGGTGCTGATGATGGCGCAGAGAAAGACCGTGAAGAGAAGAGTCAGCTGCGCCACAAATGCATCATGCCAGACCTCACGGTCGGGCCAGACCTAACAGTCAGACCAGACGCTTCAGCATACTTCGGTGCGGAATTCCAGCATCCGGGTATTCCTCGCCAAAGGCGACATATCCCAGCCGTTCGTAGAAGCCGAGGGCCGCCACCTGGGCGTGCAGTTCCAGCTCCACGCCGCCGTGTTCGCGCCCCGCCGCCTCGATGGCCCGCACCAGCGCGGCCCCGAGCCCGGTACCGCGCGCCTGCTGACGGACCGCCAGCCGGCCGAGCAGCACGACGCCCTCACGACCCGTCTCGGCCAGCGCCTGCGGACCATGGATCAGCCGACCGGTGCCGAGCGGCGTGCCCTCGGCGTCACGTGCGAGCACGTGCACGCTGGTCGCGTCGAGCTCGTCGTACTCGAGCTCGACGGGAACGTTCTGCTCCTCGACGAAGACCTCGTGGCGGACCGCGCGGACATCGGGCATGTCCGCCTCGGTCGCCACCTCGATCGAGACGTCGGTCGAGACGTCGCTCGAGACGTCCTCAGCTCTCGGCACTGATGATCTCCAGGGCGCGGGCCAGGTCGGCCGGGTACTCGCTGCGGAACTCGACCCACTCCCCCGTCGCCGGGTGCTCGAAGCCGAGCGAGACGGCGTGCAGCCACTGCCGGGTCAGGCCCAGGCGCTTGGCCAGGGTCGGGTCGGCGCCGTAGGTGAGGTCACCGACGCAGGGGTGGCGCAGCGCGGACATGTGGACGCGGATCTGGTGGGTGCGGCCCGTCTCCAGCTTGATGTCCAGCAGCGAGGCGGCGCGGTAGGCCTCGATCAGGTCGTAGTGGGTGACCGACGGCTTGCCGCCGGCGACCACGGCCCACTTCCAGTCGCTGCTGGGGTGGCGGTCGATCGGCGCGTCGACGGTGCCGGACAGCGGGTCCGGGTGGCCCTGGACCAGCGCGTTGTAGCGCTTCTCCGGCACCCGGTCGCGGAACTGCTGCTTGAGCGAGGTGTAGGCCTGCTCGGACTTGGCGACGACCATCAGGCCGGAGGTGCCGACGTCCAGGCGGTGCACCACGCCCTGGCGCTCGGCGGCGCCGGAGGTGGAGATGCGGTAGCCCGCCCCGGCGAGGCCGCCGATGACGGTGGGACCGGTCCAGCCCGGGCTCGGGTGCGCGGCGACGCCGACCGGCTTGTCCACGAGGACGAAGTGCTCGTCGTCGTAGACGATCTTCATGTCGTCGATCTTCTCCGCGACGATCTGCACCGGCGCCGGCGGCGCCGGGATCTCGACCTCCAGCCAGGCTCCGGCGGTGACCCGCTCGGACTTGCCGACCTCGGCACCGTCCACGGTGACCTTGCCCTCGGCGGCCAGCTCGGCGGCCTTCGTGCGGGAGAAGCCGAACATGCGGGCGATCGCGGCGTCGACGCGCTCGCCTTCGAGGCCGTCGGGCACGGGCAGGGCGCGGATCTGGGGAACGGTGCTCACCGTAACGAGTATGCCGCATCGGGCCCGCCCTCCCGGACCCGCGAGCCGCGCTGCGAGCTGCGGCTTGTTATCTGATTTTGACCCAACTGTGCAGCCGAACACACTCTCGGCAGTGAGAGGATGCGGTCTCAATTCACGCGGGGGCGGGACGCATAACGGTGTGCAGGCCGTCCTCGGCGCGTTCATACATCGCAGGAGGACCCACCCTCATGGCTCGTTCCGTCTCGCAGCGTCTCCTCCTCGCCGGCTCCGTCGCCGTGGCCGGCTCCCTGATCCTCACCGGCTGCGGCAGCTCCAAGATCGGCGGCGGCTCCGGTGCCGCGCCCAACGCCTCGCAGTCGGTGAACGCGGAGGGCGCCGACTCGGCGCTCGCGGCCATGGTCCCCGCCGCCCTGAAGACCAAGGGCACCGTCCTCATCGCCACCGACTCCACCTACGCGCCGTCCGAGTTCAAGGACGCGAGCGGCAACATCGTCGGCATGGACGTCGACCTCGGCAACGCGATCCTGAAGAAGCTGGGCCTCAAGGCCCAGTGGCAGAGCGCCGACTTCGGCAGCATCCTCGGCGGCATCACCGCCAAGAAGTACGACCTGAGCCTCTCCTCCTTCACCGACACCAAGGCCCGCGAGCAGCAGGTCGACCTGGTCGAGTACTACAACGCGGGCGAGGCCATCGCCACGCTGGCCGGCAACCCGGACAAGCTGAGCGGCCAGGCGTCCGACCTGTGCGGCATCAAGGTCTCGGTGCAGACCAACACCACCGAGTCGCAGGAGATCGCACAGACCATCAACCCGGCCTGCAAGAAGGCCGGCAAGGCCGAGGTCCCGGGCAACGGCGACCAGTTCAACGCGCAGACGGACGCCACCTCGGCGCTGATCGCCAAGCGCGACCAGGCGATGATGGCCGACTCCCCCGTCGTCGACTACGCCGTCAAGCAGAGCAACGGCCAACTGGTCAAGATCGGCCAGAACTACAACAGCGCTCCCTACGGCATCGTCGTGCCCAAGGGCGACGGCCAGATGGCGCAGGCCATCCAGGGCGCGATCAAGGACCTCATCAACGACGGCACCTACCTGCAGATCCTGAAGAAGTGGGGTGTCGACTCCGGCGCGCTCACCACGGACAAGGTCCTCATCAACGCCGCCACCAGCTGATCCTCCCCGTCCCTCCCACGTACGTAAGGCAGAGAGAATCGTGACGATTCCTCAGGACACGGCGCCCCCGGACCGGGGGCGCCCGGAGGAGATCCGGGCCGTCGCCGTCCGTCACCCCGGCCGCTGGGTCGCCGTCGCCGTCATCGCGGTGCTCGCGGCGATGCTGGTCCACCTGCTGGTCTCGAGCAAGGTCCTGCAATGGGACGTCGTCGGCCAGATCTTCACCTACCAGACCGTGATCGCCGGCCTCGGGCGGACGCTGCTGCTGACCGTGCTCGGCATGGTCATCGGCATCGTCGGCGGTGTGCTGCTGGCCGTCATGCGGCTGTCGCACAACCCGGTACTGTCCGGAGTCTCCTGGCTCTTCATCTGGGTCTTCCGCGGCACCCCGCTGCTGGTCCAGCTGTTCTTCTGGTTCTTCCTGGGCGCGCTGGTCCCGACCATCGGGCTCGGCATACCCTTCGGCCCGACCTTCGTCTCATGGAGCTACAACTCCCTGGTCGGGCTGTTCACCGCGGCCACGCTGGCGCTCGGTCTCAACGAGGCCGCCTACATGGCCGAGATCGTCCGCGCCGGCATCCTCTCCGTCGACGAGGGCCAGACCGAGGCGGCCTCCTCGCTGGGCCTCACCTACGGGCAGTCGCTGTGGCGCATCGTGCTGCCGCAGGCCATGCGCGTGATCATCCCGCCGACGGGCAACGAGGCCATCTCGATGCTCAAGAACACCTCGCTGGTGTCGGCCATCGCCCTGGAGGACCTGACCCGGGCCGGCCAGGACATCGCCAACCGGACCCTGTACGAGATCCCGGCGCTGGTCGCGATCAGTCTCTGGTACCTGCTGCTGACCTCGGTCATGTCCGTCGGCCAGTACTACGTGGAGCGGTACTACGCCCGCGGCGCCAACCGCGTGCTCCCCGAGACGCCCTGGCAGAAGGTCCGCAGGAACGTGCTGCGCCTGGGGCGCGTCGGAGGTGCCGCATGACCGTCCAGCCCATGGTCCGCGCCGAGCAGGTGCACAAGTCCTACGGTCCGGTCGAGGTGCTCAAGGGCATCGACCTGCAGGTCGAGCAGGGCCAGGTGTTCTGCCTGGTCGGCCCGTCCGGCTCGGGCAAGTCCACCTTCCTGCGCTGCATCAACCACCTGGAGAAGATCAACGCCGGCCGGCTCTACGTCGACGGCGAGCTGGTCGGCTACCAGGAGCGGGGCGGCAAGCTGCACGAGCTGCCCGACCGGGTGGTGGCGCAGAAGCGCCGCGACATCGGCATGGTCTTCCAGCGGTTCAACCTGTTTCCGCACAAGACCGCGCTGGAGAACATCACCGAGGCGCCGACCCAGGTCAAGAAGCTGCCGAAGGCGCAGGCCCGCGAGCAGGCCATGGAGTTGCTGAACCGGGTCGGGCTGGCCGACAAGGCCGGCAACTACCCCTCCCAGCTCTCCGGCGGCCAGCAGCAGCGCGTCGCGATCGCCCGCGCGCTGGCGATGGAGCCGAAGCTGATGCTCTTCGACGAGCCCACCTCGGCGCTCGATCCGGAGCTGGTCGGCGACGTGCTCGACGTCATGCGGGGCCTGGCGGAGGACGGCATGACCATGATCGTGGTCACCCACGAGATGGGCTTCGCCCGTGAGGTCGGCGACGCGCTGGTCTTCATGGACGAGGGCGTGGTCGTCGAGTCCGGCCACCCGCGCGAGGTCCTGACCAACCCGCAGCACGAACGGACCAGGGCCTTCCTGTCCAAGGTGCTGTAAGGCTCACGGAAAGCGAAGGGGCGCCGGGCCGAGCCGGGCGCCCCTTCGCGTGTCAGATCACTTGTCGCGGTGGACGCTGCCGTCCGGGTTGGTGCCCAGGAAGGAGAGGAGCACCACCAGGATGCCGCCGCAGACGATGGCCGAGTCGGCCAGGTTGAAGACGGCGAAGTGCTTGACCGAGATGAAGTCGACGACCGCGCCGCGGAACAGGCCCGGCGAGCGGACGATCCGGTCGGTCAGGTTGCCGAAGGCGCCGCCGAGCAGCAGGCCGAGCGCGATCGCCCAGGGCAGGCTGTAGAGGCGGCGGGCCAGCCGGATGATCACCACGATCACGGTGGTCGCGATGAGCGTGAAGACGACGGTCAGCGCCGCGCCCATGCCGAAGGCCGCACCGGGGTTGCGGATCACGGTGAACTGCACCCAGTCGCCGATCAGCCGGATCGCGTCCTTGTGCTCCAGTTGCGCCACGACCAGCAGCTTGCTGCCGAGGTCGAGCAGGTAGGCGAGCAGGGCGACGCTCAGCAGCACGCCGATGCGGCGCTTGCGCACGTCGGACGTGGACGCAGTCGTCTCGTCCGCCGTCGGCTCCGACGTCACGTCCGTCGCGTCCTCGTCCGAGGCGGGAGCGGCGGCCTCGGCGTTCTGGTGACCCTGGGTACTGATGATGCGCTCCGCGTGACCGGTTCGGTTGGGCTGTCGCCGTCGAGGGTACGGCACGCCATACCCCAGGCGCGGCTCGGGGCCGCACCCGGGGGGCGCTGTTTCTAGCGGCGTTCCTGCTTCTGCTTGCACTCCACGCAGAGCGTGGCGCGCGGGAAGGCCTGCACCCGGGCCTTGCCGATGGCCTTGCCGCAGGACTCGCAGAGCCCGAACTGCGGACCGGCCAGGCGCAGCAGCGCGCGCTCGGTCTGGGCGAGCATGTCGCGGGCGTTGGCCGCCAGCGAGAGCTCGTGCTCGCGCGAGATGTTCTTGGTGCCGGCGTCGACCTGGTCGTCGCCCGCGCCGTCGCCAGAGTCCCGCATCAGGCCGCTGACGGCCTCCTCGGCGGTGTGGATCTCCGCCCGCAGCTCCGCGGCCTCGGCCGTGAGCTCGGACTGCAGCTCCATGACCTCCTCGGCCGTCCACGGGTCCTCACCGGGGCGGACCGGGAGCGCCGCCGGGTCCAGCCGTGCGCCCGTCGCCTGGTGGGTGGCCTGGTGCGCGGTCCGGGTGGCGGCGGTCGTCGTCTTGTTGCGCGTCACGATGCTCTCCCCCGGGTCGCCCACGGACACTCCGGCGCGGCGTGTCCCGCCAGCTCGGCTCCTTGCCTTGTCCGCCATTCCCTCGACCCCTTCGTGCATGACTGACCGGCCTTCTGTCGGTGCCGGAACGATAAACCGTGGCGAAAGCCACCACAACGGGACATACCGGAGTAGGTCCCTTCCACTCGTCCGGCTGCACCAGCGCGGTTGCCCGGGCCGCGTGGTCCTCGCAGCATGTAGGACGACTGGACGATGGAAGTTGTGCCCAGAACGTGACGCGATAATCGCCCGGTGTGTCCGTTACCGGCGCGTCACCGCGCAGGGGGCGCGCGCGGGAGTGCAGGAAATCACCTTGCCGCGCCCTATAGACTGCTGGCAGCAAGGCGTGGATGGGGACGAGTACCGCCGCACGCAGCCGATAGAGACCCGGGGACGGTGGAAGCCCGGGGGTGTGCGCAGCGGGAAGATCACCCCGGAGCCGCCGGAGGAAAGACACCCGGTGTCGTCGGGTGTCGAGTAGAGCCGGCCGCTGACCCCAATGAGGGGGCCGTACGAGTGTCGTTCGTCAGGCACAGTCTCGTACGGTCAAGGAGGGTGGTACCGCGGGGCCCGTTCGGCCTCGTCCCTCCGTCGGAGACAGCAGTGGAGCCGTTCCGCCGGAGGAAGCATGACCGCGCAGTATCGCGCCGTACCCGCCCAAGTCGACCTGCCCGCGCTCGAGCACCAGATCCTCTCCTTCTGGCAGGACAGCAAGATCTTCGAGCGGAGCCTCGCGCAGTCCGAGGGCCGCCCGGAGTGGGTGTTCTACGAGGGCCCGCCCACCGCCAACGGCATGCCCGGCGCCCACCACATCGAGGCACGCGTCTTCAAGGACGTCTTCCCCCGTTACCGGACCATGAAGGGCTACCACGTCGCCCGCAAGGCCGGCTGGGACTGCCACGGTCTGCCCGTCGAGCTGGCCGTCGAGAAGGAGCTCGGCTTCTCCGGCAAGCAGGACATCGAGGCCTACGGCATCGCCGAGTTCAACGCCAGGTGCCGCGAGTCCGTGACCCGCCACACCGACGCGTTCACCCGGCTGACGCAGCGTATGGGCTACTGGGTGGACCTCGACGACGCCTACCGCACGATGGACCCGGACTACATCCAGTCGGTGTGGTGGTCTCTGAAGCAGATCTTCGACAAGGGCCTGCTGGTGCAGGACTTCCGCGTCGCCCCGTGGTGTCCGCGCTGCGGCACCGGCCTGTCCGACCACGAGCTGGCCCAGGGCTACGAGACGGTCGTCGACCCCTCCGTCTACGTCCGCTTCCCGCTGACCGGCGGCCCGCTGGCCGGCCAGGCCTCACTCCTGGTCTGGACGACGACCCCGTGGACGCTGGTCTCCAACGTCGCCGTCGCCGCCCACCCCGAGGTCGGCTACGTCGTCGCCACCGACGGCACCGAGCGTGTCGTCGTCGCCGAGCCGCTGGTCGAGAAGTCCCTCGGTGAGGGCTGGAGCACCACCGGCGAGCGCTTCACCGGCAAGGAGATGGAGCGCTGGACCTACCAGCGCCCGTTCGAGCTGGTCGACGTCGACGGCGAGGCGCACTACGTCGTCAACGCCGACTACGTCACCACCGAGGACGGTACGGGTCTGGTCCACCAGGCGCCCGCCTTCGGCGCCGACGACCTCGCGACCTGCCGCGTCTACGGCCTGCCGATGGTCAACCCGGTCCGCGCCGACGGCACCTTCGAGGAGTCCGTCCCGCTGGTCGGCGGCGTCTTCTTCAAAAAGGCCGACGAGGCGCTGACCGCGGACCTCAAGGAACGCGGCCTGCTCTTCCGTCATGTCGCCTACGAGCACAGCTACCCGCACTGCTGGCGCTGCCACACCGCGCTGCTCTACTACGCGCAGCCGTCCTGGTACGTACGCACCACCGCCGTCAAGGACGCCCTGCTGCGCGAGAACGAGCGCACCAACTGGCACCCGGAGACGGTCAAGTACGGCCGCTTCGGCGACTGGCTGAACAACAACATCGACTGGGCGCTCAGCCGCAACCGCTACTGGGGCACCCCGCTGCCGATCTGGCGCTGCGAGGACGACCACCTCACCTGCGTCGGCTCGCTGGCCGAGCTCTCCGAGCTCACCGGCACCGACCAGAGCGGCCTCGACCCGCACCGCCCGTTCATCGACGACGTCACCTTCGCCTGCCCGAGCTGCGCGAAGACCGCCGTCCGCGTGCCCGAGGTCATCGACGCCTGGTACGACTCGGGCTCCATGCCGTTCGCCCAGTACGGCTACCCGCTGAAGAACCAGGAGCTGTTCGAGAAGCGCTACCCGGCGCAGTTCATCTCCGAGGCCATCGACCAGACCCGCGGCTGGTTCTACACCCTCATGGCCGTCGGCACGCTGGTCTTCGACCGCTCCTCGTACGAGAACGTCGTCTGCCTCGGCCACATCCTGGCCGAGGACGGCCGCAAGATGTCCAAGCACCTGGGCAACATCCTGGAGCCCATCGAGCTGATGGACACCAACGGCGCGGACGCGGTGCGCTGGTTCATGGCCGCCGGCGGCTCGCCCTGGTCCGCGCGGCGCGTCGGCCACAGCACGATCCAGGAGGTCGTCCGCAAGACGCTGCTGACCTTCTGGAACACCGTCGCCTTCCAGGCCCTCTACGCCCGCACCGCGGGGTGGGCCCCGTCCGCGTCGGACCCGACGCCCGCCGACCGGCCGATGCTCGACCAGTGGGTGCTCAGCGAGCTCAACACCCTGGTCCGGGACGTGGACGCGGCGCTGGAGGCGTACGACACCCAGCGGGCCGGCAAGCTGCTGTCCTCCTTCGTCGACGACCTCAGCAACTGGTACGTGCGCCGTGGCCGCCGCCGCTTCTGGCAGGGCGAGCCGGCCGCGCTGGCGACGCTGCACGAGGCCCTGGAGACGGTCACCCGGCTGATGGCCCCGCTGACCCCGTTCATCACCGAGCGGGTCTGGCAGGACCTGGTCGTCCCGGTCGTCCCCGACGCCCCCGAGTCCGTCCACCTGGCGACCTGGCCGGTCGCCGACGCGTCACTGATCGACCCGGCGCTGTCGCGGCAGATGGCGCTGGTCCGCCGCCTGGTGGAGCTGGGCCGCGCGACGCGCGCCGACTCCGGCGTCAAGACGCGTCAGCCGCTGTCGCGCGCGCTGGTCTCCGCGCAGGGCTACGAGGAGCTCCCGGCGGAGCTCCTCGCGCAGATCGCGGAGGAGCTCAACGTCACCGCGATCGAGTCGTTGGCCGAGGTCGGCGGCTCGCTGGTCGACACCACCGCCAAGGCCAACTTCCGTGCCCTGGGCAAGCGGTTCGGCAAGGGCGTGCAGGACGTCGCCAAGGTCGTCGCCGCCGCGGACGCGGCCGCGCTGTCGGCCGCGCTGCGCGCGACCGGCACCGCCTCGGTCGAGGTCAACGGCGAGCAGGTGGAGCTCACGCCGGAGGACGTGATCATCACCGAGACCCCGCGCGAGGGCTGGGCCGTCGCCAACGAGGCCGGCGCCACCGTCGCCCTCGACCTGCACATCACCCCGGAGCTGCGCCTCGCGGGCGTCGCCCGCGACGCCATCCGGCAGGTGCAGGAGGCCCGCAAGAACTCCGGCCTGGAGGTCTCGGACCGGATCGTGCTCCGCTACGTCGCTTCCGCCGACGAGACGGCCGAGGCCCTCACCACCCACGGCGCGCTGCTCGCGGACGAGGTCCTCGCGACCGACTTCGCGGCCGGCGAGGCGGACTGGGCCGACGCCACGCCGTTCGCGGACGAGGCGCTGGGGCTCACGTTCTGGCTGCGCAAGGCCTGAACATGACGACCCTTCAGGTACTCCGCGCCGCCGACCGCGTGGCCAGTCCCTGGAAGAACGGCGGCGGCGTGACCCGCGAGGTCGCGTCGTCGCCGTCGGGGGCGGCCGACTTCGACTGGCGCGTCAGCCTGGCCGACGTCGCCGACGGGGGCCCCTTCTCCGTCTTCGAGGGCATCGACCGCGTCATCACCGTCGTGGTGGGAGAGGGCATGGCCCTCACCGTCGACGGGGTCGAGACCGTCGTCGCCGAGCGGTACCGGCCGTTCGCCTTCTCCGGGGACGCGACCACGGGCTGCCGCCTGCTCGGCGGCCCGCTGGTCGACTTCAACGTGATGACCCGCAGGGGCGCGGTCTCCGCGGAGGTGCGGTTCGTCCGCGACGGCACCGCCCTGTCGGGCACCACCCTCGCGATCGTCTTCGAGGGCACCGCGACGCTCGACGGCACCGAACTCGGCCCGCTCGACGCGGCCTTGCTGACCGACGGCTCCGCCGCGCTCGACGTCCGCGGCCTGGCCGCCGTCGTGACGTTCTCCTAGCTCCTGGCGACCGCACGCAAAAGGGCCCCGCTCCGGTTTCCCGGAGCGGGGCCCTTCAGCTCGAACGACTCAGTTCTCGTCGTCCTGGTCGATCAGGAACCCACGCATCGGCTGCGGCGCCTGCTGCAGCGGGGGCTGCGGACGGACCGCGGCCATCGGCTGCGTCATCGCGGCCGGGGGCTGCGGCTGGCCGCCGGCCGGCTGGAACGCGTTGCCGCCGAAGGACGGGCCGTTCTGGCCGCCGCCGAAGGACTGCTGGCCGCCGAACGTCTGGTTCCCGCCGAAGGACGGGCCACCCGCGCTCATCGGGGAGGCGCCGACCGGGCTCATCGCGGGCTGGGGCAGGGGAGCAGCCGGCGGAAGCGAGGCCGTGGCCGGGGTCCGCGGCGGCGCGAGGCTGTCGTCCGCCTGGGACTCCAGCTGACGCAGCTGCGTCTCCAGGTACGACTTCAGACGCGTGCGGTACTCACGCTCGAACGCCCGCAGGTCCTCGACCTTGCGCTCCAGCGTGGCGCGGGCCGACTCCAGGGAGCCCATGGCGACGCGGTGCTTCTCCTGGGCGTCCCGCTCCAGCGCGTCCGCCTTGGAACGGGCGTCGCGCTCCAGACCCTCGGCGCGGCTGCGGGCCTCGCCGACGATCTTGTTGGCCTCGGAGCGGGCCTCGGCGATCGCCTGGTCGGCGGTCTGCTGGGCCAGGGCGAGGACGCGCGCAGCGGAGTCGTTGTTCTGCTGCTGCGGCATCATCGGCTGCTGCTGCTGCATGGGGGCGAGACCGCCACCCATGGTGTGGCCCCCCATGGGGCCGCCCATCTGCGGAGCCGGCTGCAGCTGCGGGCCGCCGGGGCCGGGCAGCGCGGGCTGACCGGGGTGGCCCATCTGCTGCTGCATCTGCTGCTGCATGTGCGGCGGCATCCCCTGCTGGGGCATGCCCTGCGGCGGCATTCCCTGCTGCGGGACCGGCGGGCCGGATATGGCAGCGGGCACGGGGGCGCCCGGACGCTGCGGCGGGCCGTCCTGCGGGGCCGGCAGCTCCTTGCGCTGGTTCTGCGCCTGAGCGGCGGCACGAGTCGCTGCGGCCAGCTTGGCGCGCAGGTCCTCGTTCTCGCGCAGGAGGCGGGTCAGCTCGCCTTCCACCTCGTCGAGGAAGGCGTCGACCTCGTCCTCGTCATAGCCTTCGCGGAGGCGGACGGTCGTGAACTGCTTGTTCCGAACGTCCTCGGGGGTCAATGCCATTTCTTCACCTCAACGTGATCGTCGGACATCCGGGCATCTGCGTAGGTCACAGCTGCCCCACGACCTGGATCAAGATCAACACAATGATGATCAGCAGCATGAAGGCAAGGTCGAGGGCTGCGCCCCCGATCCGCACCGGGCGGATCCACCGCCGCAGCAGCTTGAGCGGCGGATCCGTGACGGTGTAGATGCTCTCCAGCACGACGACCATGGCTCGGCCAGGTCGCCAGTCGCGAGCGAAGAACTGGACCCAGTCCATCACCATGCGCGCCAGGAGCAGGACGAAGAAACACATCAGCACGATGTACAGCACCTGCCATACAACGCTCACCGTGTCTCCCCTCGCCCTTCATGCCTGTCAGCTCTGGTTGAAGAACCCGCCCTCGGCGATCCGTGCCTTGTCCTCCGCCGTTACATCGACGTTAGCAGGAGACAGCAGGAACACCTTCTGCGTCACGCGCTCGATGCTGCCGTGAAGCCCGAAGACGAGTCCAGCCGCGAAGTCTACGAGGCGCTTGGCGTCCGTGTCGTCCATCTCCGTGAGATTCATGATCACAGGGGTGTTGTCACGGAAGTGTTCCCCGATGGTACGGGCCTCGTTGTAGGTTCGCGGATGGAGCGTGGTGATGCGGTACGGCTCCCGCTCAGACGCGGTCTTGGACGTGATCACCGGTGCGCTCTTCTCGACGAGACGACGTTCGGGTGTGATGGACGCCACTGGCGCGATGCGCGGCTCGGGCGCCCGCATCGGGGCGACGACCGCCGACGCGGCCACCGGTGCGGCCGCGACCGGAGCGGCCACGGGCGCGGCCGGGCGCGGGACCTCCTCGGTCTGTCCGGTCCGCAGCGGCTCGGGCTCGTGGTCGTAGTCGTCGTCAGGGTCGTAACCCTGGGCGTCGTAGCCATCGTCCTCCACGAGACCGAGGTAGACCGCCATCTTGCGCATTGCGCCGGCCATACTCCTGTCCTCCGCTCTGTGGTGGATCGGCCCGGGAGGTTCTTCGATCCACGGTTCCCCTCCGGTCCCCGGAGAGATTCTGGAATGTCCGGATTTGTTCTCCGGTCTGATCTTCTAACCGGTGACGTTACCGGAGGGTCGGCCGCGCACCCAGTACCGCCGTACCGATGCGCACGTGTGTCGCACCGGCAGCAATGGCTTCTTCCAGGTCTCCTGACATCCCGGCAGAGACCATCGTGGCAGCCGGATGACTCTCCCGTACGCGGGATGCGATTTCCGCGAGCCGGTCGAAAGCGCGGCGTGCGTCGCCCGCATACGGGCCGACCAGCGGCGCCACGGCCATCACCCCGTCAAGTCGCAGGCCAGGAGCGGCTGCTACGGCCTCTGCCAGGGCCTCCACCTCGCTCGGCGCGGCCCCGCCGCGGTGCGCCCCCTCCGGCGTCTCCGACTCCAGCCCGACCTGGATCAGACATCCCAGGTCGGCTCGTCCGGATTTGACCACTTCTGCCGAGAGAGCGTCGACGAGCTTGTGCCGGTCCACGGAATGCACACGGTCGGCGTATCGGAGAACGGAACGGACTTTGTTGGTCTGCAATTGGCCGACGAAATGCCAACTGAGGGGCAGATCCCCGCATTCCTCCGCTTTTGGTGCCGCGTCCTGATCACGGTTCTCGGCGACGTCGGTCACCCCGAGCGAGGCGAGCAGGCGGGTGTCGGAGGCCGGATAGGTCTTGGTGACGACCACCAGGGTCACCTCGTCGCGCGGACGCCCCGCCGCGGCGCAGGCCGCGTCGATACGTGCCTCCACGGCGGCCAGGTTCTCCCGGAGTCGGCCGAGACGCTCCGCGGATGTCAGATCTGTCACTGGGCTGCCTGCCAGATGTAGCTCGCGAGGCGACCGGTCCGCGACGCCCGCCGATAGGAGAAGTGGTCCTCGGACTCGAGGGTGCAGATGTGGGGTTCGTCACGGACCGTCACATCGTGACGGGCCAGCTGGGCGTGGACCCCCGCCGGGATGTCGAGCGCGGGGGTGCCCCAGCTGGTCTCGGCGTACGCCTCGGGCGTCCCCGCGGCCACCTCGGCGCGCAGCGCCTCCGGCACCTCGTAGCACCGCCCGCAGACGCTCGGACCCACGACGGCCTCGATCCGCTCGGCGCCGAGTTCGCGCATCAGCGCCACGACGGTGTCGGCGACGCCCCTGGCCAGCCCCGGCCGGCCGACGTGCGCGGCACCGATGACGCCGGCCTCGGGGTCGGCGAGCAGGATGGGCGTGCAGTCCGCGGTGAGGACGGCAAGCGCGAGGCCCGGGGTCCGGGTGGCGACGGCATCGACGCTCGGCGCCTCGCCGTCTGCCTGCCGTCCGCTCGCGATGAAGCCTTCGGCGCCGTGGACCTGGTTCATCCAGACCACGTCCGCCGCGTCGATCCCGAGGGCCCCCGCCGCGAGCTTCCGGTTCTCCCGCACGGCCGTCGGGTCGTCCCCGACGGCCCCACCGAGGTTCAGCTCGCCGTACGGCTCCGCACTCACCCCGCCCCACCGGTCGGTGAAGGCGGCGTGGACGCCGTGTCCCAGGTCAATCCGCTGGCCGATCATGGGATCACCTTATGGCACACCGGGACACACATCTGGGGCGCGAGATCCTCGCGCCCCAGATGGTGCGACTACCTGCGGGAGCGCAGCGTCACTTCAGGAAATCGGGCACGTCCAGCTCCTCCGCCGTCGCGTCGACGTACGGGGGGCGGGACGGAGCCTGCTGGGGGAC
>NZ_QKYN01000260.1 GCF_003258295.1 Streptacidiphilus pinicola
AGGCTCACTCGTTTCATTAGTCATCCCTAGTGTTCTGCCTGTATAGTGCTGGTCATGGAGTTGCTGCGCATGTCCAAGGCTGCGAAGCGTCTGGGGATACACCCGATGACGCTTCGTCAGTGGGCTATCGACGGCAAGATCCCGTTTTCCTGGGTGGGGCGTGAGCGCCGGTTCTCTTCGGTTGACGTGGAGAACATGAAGCGTGGTGACGCCAGTTCGCAGCGTCCGCGTCTTGAGGTTCTGTACGTGCGGGTGTCCGGCTCGTCCGGGCAGGAGTCGTCGCTGCTGGCGCAGGAGGAGGAGCTGCGGGCCACCGCTACCGGCAAGGTCGTCAAGGTCGTCAAGGACCGTGGGTCGGGCCTGCGGGAGGATCGTCCCGGCCTGAACCGGCTGATCGCGATGGTCTCGGATGGCAGTGTGACGGTGGTGCGGGTGACGCACGAGGATCGTCTGGCCCGGTTCGGTGTCGGCTGGTTGAAGCGCCTGTTCTCGGTGTACGGGGTGAGTGTCGAGGTCCTGCATCCGAAGAAGTCCGGTGGCCGGGATGAACTCCTTGAGGACTTCGTATCGCTGGTGACGACGTTCGCCGGGCGCTTGTACGGGATGAGGTCGGCGGAGGCCCGTAAGCGGCTGCTTGCCGAGACCGGCCAGTGCCAGCAGCAGGACGATGCCGCGTGAGCCGCAAAATCCCGCTCGCCGATGACGAGACTTCCCGTACCGCGTGTGTCCGCGCCGCCCTGCGCACGGCCGTTGAGGAGAAGACCGGAGAGATCCTGTCGTCCTCAGTGCTGACGGAGCGGGCAGGCTGGTGCGCTGATCTGGTGTCCGGCATGGTCGCCGACCTGATGACCACGCACTGGAACACCACCGACGTTGACGTACTCGCCACCGGAGAGGACGCGGGCGGGCGGAAGTTGCCGTCGAACGCGTGGATGGCGCTGCGCCGTCTGGGCTGGACTGCCACCTCTCCGGTCAAGGTCAATGACCGGGTCGTCCGCATGGCGCAGGAGCAGGCCGGACGCGCTCTGCGGTCGGCGAAGTGGCGGGCCGACCTGACCGCCGCAGTGATCGCCACCTGGCCTGCCGATCCGGGCAAGCGCACCCCCGAAGAGTGGGATGCCGTCCGTGAGGCGGTTCCGGGCGGCGAGTTCATGCCGTCCAGTTTGATCAAGTCCCGTACCCGGCAGATCGCCGCGTTCACCACGAAGAACAGGCGGTTGCCCGCCGATGTGTTCGAGTTGGAGCCCGCGCCCCGTATAGCACGGATGCTGCTCCTTGCGGCGTGCGACGGGCAACAGGCCACCATCGAACGTGCTGATGAGCCGGGCCGCGCGCTGCTCAGGTTGCAGCTCCCTACCCGTCCCGACCCGCGCTCGTACGCGGACTGGACGTGGGTGGCCTGCCCGATCGCGCTGCCGCCCACGATCCCCGCGAACGCTGTCCTGCACCTTCCCACCCTGCGTATCACCGATAACCGGGTACGGGCCGATCTCGCCTACACCCACCCCGTGCCGAAGACCCACCGCACCGGGCACACCATCGCGCTCGGTGTGGACTGGGGCCTGAACACTCTGCTGTCCGCCGGGGCTGTCCGTCTCGACGGAAACGGCATGATCACCGCTCTTGGTTCCGGGGGCCAGTACCGGGCCGCCGGAGTCCTCGCCAAGCAGCACCGGCTGCGCCGCCTGTCGGAGAAGTTGCACGCCAAAGCCGACCAGTACCAGAAGCTCACAGCAGGCAACGACCAGCATCCCCTGACAGGCAAGCACGCTGCTCTGCGCGATGAGATCCGTTCGGTGTCCGACCGGCGCTCGAACCTCAACGATGCTCAGGCGTGGTCCGCAGCCCGATGGGCGGTCGATCAGGCCATCACCGCCGGTGCCAGCGTCATCTACGTCGAAGACCTGCGGTCGATGGAAGCGCGGGGCATGGGCCGCACCATGAACACACGTCTGTCCCAGCAGGTACGCGGGCAGATCGTGGACCGGATGCGGCACCTCGCGGCCGAGGCGGGTATCGCCGTCGTCACGGTCCCGGCCCGCAACACCTCCAAACTCTGCCCCCGCTGCCTCGTTCCACTGCGGCACCGCAAGGCCCCCGACCGGCCCACCACACCCGGCTGGAAGTGGGCCATCTGCGGCTCCTGCGGCTACCAGGGCGACCGCGACACCGGAGCGTGGCAGCGCATCGCCGCACGCGGCCTCACCCACCGGGCCAAGACCGTGGCGGACCGCGCCAGCGGCCAGATGGTCATCCGCTCGGTGGCGGCCGCCCTTGAAGCCAGAGCCGTGGTCGCACCGGCCACCGCAAAGACCAGCCGGGACCGGTCCAAGACCGGACCCACCCGGCACCGAACCACACGCCCCGCGCCCAGGCGACGCAGGGCACCCTCCCCGATGGGCCTTCACCGGTCCGTCGGCCAGCGTCCGGAGGGACACGCTCACACGGACCGGACCCGGCTGCCCCGCGCAGCCCACCGGCACCAGGGCGTGACGACGATCAGCACACCCACCCGCCGACACCGGCCACACGGGACAGCACTGGGCGCGGGCTTCCACCTGCACGCTCACGCTACCCCGCCCAGGTGGGAAGACCCCGCGCCAGACACCATGTCTGACATGGGATCACTAAGCTGATTAGAGACGCTGC
>NZ_QKYN01000066.1 GCF_003258295.1 Streptacidiphilus pinicola
GTCCCTCGCCGCGCAGTACCCGGCGCCGGCGCCGGGTACTGCGCGGCGAGGGACTCGCGCGCGATCTTCTCCTGGAGCTTGAGGATGCCCTGCAGCAGCGCCTCAGGACGCGGCGGGCAGCCGGGGACGTAGACGTCGACCGGGATGATCTGGTCGACGCCCTTGGTCACCGAGTAGGAGTCCCAGTAGGGGCCGCCGGAGTTCGAGCAGGCGCCGAACGAGATGACGTACTTCGGCTCGGGCATCTGCTCGTACAGGCGCTTCACGGCCGGGGCCATCTTGTCCGTCACCGTGCCCGAGACGATCATCAGGTCCGCCTGGCGCGGGCCGGGCGCGAAGGGGATGACGCCGAGCCGGATGAAGTCGTGCTTGGCCATGGACGCGGCGATGAACTCGATCGCGCAGCAGGCCAGGCCGAAGTTGAAGCACCACAGGCTGTACCGGCGGCCCCAGTTCAGCACGACCTTGATCGGGTCGGGCGCCATCCGGGCCAGCGGGCCCAGCTTGCGGACTTCGAGCGCGCCGGGACGTGAGGGGTCCGGGGTTCCGAGATTCACGACCATTCCAGGACACCCTTCTTCCAGGCGTAGAGCAGACCCACCGCGAGGAAGCCGATGAAGACACCCATCTCCACCAGCGTCCCCGTCCCGAAGCCGGGCCCGGAGAAGACCGTGGCCCAGGGGAACAGGTAGATCGCGTCCACCGCGAAGATCACATACAGGAAGGCGTAGACGTAGTAGCGGACCTGGGTCTGCGCCCAGCCCTCGCCCACCGGGTCGACGCCGCACTCGTAGGCCAGCAGCTTCTCCGGCGTGGGCGCGAAGGGCCGCAGCAGCCGGTTGGCGGTGAAGGCCGTACCGACGAAGAGGATCCCGATCAGCGCCATCAGGCCGACGACGGAATAGGCGTGGAAGTACCCCGGGTGGGATGCCGCCAGTGCCTGCACGGCCTGCATGGTCGGTCGCCTCCGTTGGTCGCGTGTCTGGCTTAGGTGTCCGGGTCGCGTGTGGCGGGTGTGTCTCTTGACCCAATCCTTGCCTTTACGGGGCAGGAGTCTAGGTCCCAGCGGCTCCGACCTGTGAACCGCGCCCACCCGTTGAGCGGTCCCGGCCCCGGTGGTAGGGCTGTCCCCACCCCCGGTCTCCGCCCATCCCCATGGCGCACGGCACCCCGGAACGGTCAGGCTTGGGATCATGACTGAGCCGAACCGCCGTGCCCGGCGCCCCCACTTCGACGCCCGGATGGGGCGCCAGGTCGCCTACCTGCTCGCCGACCTCCCGATCGGCATCCTCGGCTTCGCCCTCACGGTGCCGCTGCTCTCGCTCGGCATCGGTCTGCTCGTGACCGTGGTGGGCTTCTGGCTGCTCTTCGCCGTACTGCTGTTGCTGCGGGCGGGCTCGGCGATGGAGCGCGCGCGGGCCCGCGCGCTGCTGGGCGAGGAGGTGCCGGACCCGGCGCCGGTCCAGGCGCGCAAGCCCGGCATCATGCAGAAGGTCTTCTCGACCCTGGGCGACGGCCTGTCCTGGCGCACCGCGCTGTACTTCGTGCTGATGCTGCCCTGGGGCATCGTCGCGTTCACCCTCACGGTGGTCTCCTCGGTCCTGCTCTTCCCGCTGCTGCCGTGGATCGTCCACGGGCTCTCCGCGGTCGACCGGGCGCTGGTCGGCTCGCTCCTCTCCCCCGGCCGGCTGACCGAGCGCGTCCGCGAGCTGGAGGACGACCGCGGCACGGTCGTCGACTCGGCCGCCGCCGACCTGCGCCGGATCGAGCGCGACCTGCACGACGGCGCGCAGGCGCGGCTGGTCACCCTCGCCATGGACCTGGGCCTGGCCAAGGAGAAGCTGACGGAGGATCCGGAGGCGGCGGCGCGGATGGTCGAGGGCGCGCACAACGAGGTGAAGCTGGCCCTGCGGGAGCTGCGCGACCTGGCCCGCGGCATCCACCCGGCGGTGCTCACCGACCGCGGCCTGGACGCGGCGCTGTCCTCGGTCGCCGCCCGCTGCCCGCTGCCGGGCGGCGTGCGGGTGGAGGTGGAGCTGGACGAGCGGCCGGACTCGGCGATCGAGGGGATCGCCTACTTCACCGTCAGCGAGCTGCTCACCAACGCCGCCAAGCACGCCCGCGCCGACAGCGCGAGCGTGGAGATCTGGCGCGCCGAGGACCGCCTGATGCTGCTGGTCCGCGACGACGGCACGGGCGGCGCGCAGGAGCTCCCGGGTGGCGGCCTGGCCGGTCTCGCGGAGCGGATCCGGGCCGTGGACGGGGTCTTCGTGGTCAAGAGCCCGCTGGGCGGGCCGACGGTCGTCACGGCCGAACTGCCCTGGCGCACGCGCGGCACCAGCCGGTGATGCCGGATTTGACCGTATGTTCGTCACGGTTAAGAAGCTGTACTGCGACGGTTGGGTCTCTGCCCCTACACCCTTCGCCCCGGTGTCACTAAGCTACGGCGTTCGACCGCGCGTGAACGCGCGGTCGAACGCCGTACGTATCGCCGATGCACCGAAGGAACTCGGGGGACACACGAAGTGACCACGCCGCAGAACCCGTACCAGACCCCGCAGCAGGGCGGCCAGGCCCCGCAGAACCCGTACGCCGCGCCGGGTGGCGCGGTCCCGCCTCAGGGTTACCCCGGCCAGGCCGCGCCCAACCAGGGCGTCCCGCCGCAGGGTTACCCGGGCCAGGCCCCGCAGGGCTTCCCGGCCCCGCCCGCCGCCGGCTACGCCGCCCCGCCGGCCGCGCCGAAGGTCTCCGTCAAGCGCCGCTTCGGCTTCGCCGGGGCGCGTCTGATCGTCAGCCTCGTCCTGCTCGTCGTGGTCGGTGGCGGCTACTGGGTCTACGACCAGATGAGCGGCGGCGCCGACACCGCCAAGGCCGGCGACTGCATGCACAACGACGGTTCGGACACCAGCCCGGACCTGCACGTCATCAGCTGCTCCGACTCCGGCGCCCAGTACAAGGTCGTCAAGGCCGCCAGCGGTGACGACAGCAGCCAGTGCAACGACGCCCAGGGCGCGACCAAGGTCTACACCCAGACCGGCGGCCGCGGGACCTCCGACGTCACCCTGTGCCTGGCCGTCCTCGGCAGCAACGGCTGACGCAGCCTTGCCGACGATCGTCCGCTTCGCCGAGCACGCGGTCCCGCCCGAACTCCGCGCGCAGGCACTCGCCCTGCAGGAGCAGGCGTGGCCGAGCGAGCCCGGCGGGGCGGACGATCCCGCGCACGACCCCGCACACGACCCGGCGCTGGAGCCGTACAGCCTGCTGCTCCTCGACGCCGACCGGACCGTGCTGGCCGCACTCGACGTGCTCAGCAAGGAGTTCACGCACGCGGGTGAGCGCTGGCGCGCCAGCGGCCTGAGCCGCGTCGTCACCGACCGGGCCCGGCAACGCGCGGGCCACGGCCGCACGTTGGTGGCCGCCGCGCTGGCGGGGATCCGCGACAGCGGCGTCGACCTCGGCCTGTTCACCTGCGACCGCCCGCTGCGCGCGTTCTACGCGGGCGCCGGCTGGCAGGAGTTGCCCGGTGCCGTCCTGGTCGGCGGCACGCCCGAGGCGCCGTTCCCGAGCGACCAGTGGGACAAGGTCACCATGGGCGCCTTCTTCACCCCGCGCGCCCGCGCCGCCGCGCCGCGCTTCGCCCACACCCGGATCGCGCTCCACCCCGGGAGCATCGACAAGCTCTGGTAGGGCTGTCCCCACCCCGAACACACCGAGTCACCCCAATGCCCCCGCGGCGCCCGCCCGGCAGGCTGGAACGCAGCACACGATCCAGCGATGCACGAGAAGCGACGCACGAAAGGCGGCTGCGGCATGACCACCCCCGCGATCCCCACAGGCCGGACCTGGCGGGAGACCCTCCATCTGATCCTCGACCTGCCGCTGGGCATCCTCTCCTTCAGCTACGTGGTCGTTCTTCTCGCCTTCGGGCTCGGCACCTCGATGACCTTCCTCGGGCTGCCGGTCCTCGTCGCCTGCGTCGGCGGGGCGCGCGGCTTCGCCGCGATGGAGCGGGCCCGCGCCCGCGCGCTGCTCGGTGTGGACGTCCCCGCGCCCGCGACGCCGACGCCGCCCCGCCCCGGCTTCGTCGGCTGGATCCGCGGCATGCTCGGCAACGGCGCGAACTGGCGTGCCGCGCTCTACGCGTTCCTGCTGCTGCCGATGGGCATCCTCGGGTTCACCCTCGCGGTGGTGCTCTGGAGCGTGGGCCTCTCCGCGGCTCTCTACCCGCTCTACCAGTGGGTCTTCCCCAGGTACGTGGGCTGGCCCGGCTACAGGCTGTGGGAGAACAACGGCCACAGCCACTACCTCTCCGGCTGGCCGGAGATCGCCGCCACCTGCGTCGCGGGGATCGTGCTGGTGCTGCTCGCGACGCAGGTGGTGCGGGGGCTGGCGGCGGTGCGCCGGGGCATGGTGCGCGGGCTGCTGCGCTGACCCGCTAGCGAGTCCCCACCGTCCGCGTGTCCCGCCCGGACCGCAGCACGGTGCCGGGGACGGCGCCGGTCAGCTTGCCCTCCCGGACCGTCTCGACGCCGTTGACCCGGACCGCGACGACGCCCTCCGGGCGGGAGTCGAGACGCGGGCTGTCGCCGGGGAGGTCGTGGACCAGGGTGGCCGGGCCGGCGTCGATGGTCTCCGGGTCGAGCAGCACCAGGTCCGCGAAGTTCCCCACCGCGACCGTCCCCCGTCCGCGCAGGCCGAACAGCTCCGCGGGGTCGGCGGTCAGCATCCGGACCGCCTGCTCCAGCGGGAGCAGTTGCCGCCGCCTCAGGCAGTCGCCCAGGAACCGGGTGGTGTACGGAGCGCCGCACATCCGGTCCAGGTGGGCGCCGGCGTCGGAGCCGCCGAGCATGACGTCCTCGTGCTGCCAGGTCTCCTGACGGAGCGTCCAGCTGGCGGGGTCGTTGTCGGTCGGCATCGGCCACAGCACGGTGCGCAGCTCGTCGTTGACGCAGATCTCGACGAGTGTCGCGAACGGGTCCTGGCCGCGGTCCGCCGCGATCTCGCGGACGACGCGTCCGGTGAGGCCGTCGTTGGCCCCGGAGTAGGTGTCGCCGATGACGTAGCGGCCGAAGTCGGCGAGGCGGCGGAAGACGCCCGCCTCGGGGCTGTCGGCGCGCCGCAGCAGCTCCTCGCGCACCTCGGGGCGCCGCAACTGCGCGATCCGCTCCGGCACCGGCAGGCCCAGGATCGGCCCCCAGCCGGGGATCAGGTTGAGCGCGCAGAAGGTGCCCAGGCTCATGTTCATCGGCGTCAGGATCGGCATGGTCAGCGCGACGATCCGGCCGCCCGCGGCCCGCGCCCGCTCGCTGGCCAGCAGTTGGCGCGGCACCCGGTCCGGGACGGCCGCGTCGACGGTCAGCACGTTCCAGTTGAGCGGACGTCCCGCGACGGCGCTCATCTGCACCAGCAGGTCGATCTCGGCGTCGGCGAACTTGTCCAGGCAGCCCGCGACGATGGCCTCGATCTGCGTGCCCGGGGCCTCGCCGACGGCGCGGCAGAGCGCGAGCAGCTCCTCCCGCCGCGCGTGCCGGGAGGCGACGGGCTGACCGTCGCCGTCCGAGTGCGTACTGGACTGCGTGGTGGACAGGCCCCACGCGCCCTCGGCCATGGCCTGCTTGAGCAGCGCGACCATCTGCGCCAACTGCCCGGGCGTGGGCTGCCCGCCGACGGCACCTTGGCCCATGACGTGGCGCCGCAGCGCGCAGTGGCCGACCATGAAGCCCGCGTTGACGGCGATCCTCCCGTCCAGCGCGCCGAGGTACTCGCCGAAGGTCGACCACGTCCACGGCACGCCCTCCTCGAGCGCGGCCAGCGACATGCCCTCGACGCGGGCCATCATCCGCCGCGTGTAGTCGGCGTCCTCCGGGCGCGCCGGGTTGAGCGGCGCGAGGGTGAACCCGCAGTTGCCGCCGGCGACGGTGGTGACGCCGTGCCCCAGCGACGGGGTCGCGAACGGATCCCAGAACAGCTGGGCGTCGTAGTGGGTGTGCGGGTCGACGAAGCCGGGGGTGAGCACCAGCCCGGTGGCGTCCTCGGTGGAGACCGCCGGCTCCGCACAGGCTCCCGCCGCCGTGATGACGGCGATCCTCCCGTCCTTGATGCCGACGTCGGCGGAGCGGGCCGCGGCGCCGGTGCCGTCGACGAGGGTCGCGCCCTGGATGAGGTGGTCGAGCATGCTCCTGCGCCCCTTAGCTAGCCGCCTGCCGGAAACGGGTGGTCCGGTGCACCGGATCGGTGTCGATCTTCGGGATGACGTGCTCGCCGATCAGGGAGATGGTCTGCGCGGTCAACTCCGGCGGCACGCCCACCGGCAGGCCGAAGACCAGCTGGTCCGCGCCCGCGGACTCCCAGCGCTTGCACTGCCGCAGCACGTCGTCCGGGTCGCCGCAGATCATCAGCTCCTCCTCGACGAGGAGCTGGATCAGCTCCTCGCTGTACTCGGGGAGCAGCTCCGGCCACTCGGGGATGCCCTCGGGCCGCGGGAAGGTGTCGTGGTAGCGGAAGAGCAGCGACTGCAGGTAGTTGAGCCCGCCGCGGGCGGCGATCCGGCGCGCCTCCTCGCGGGTCTCCGCGCAGACGGCCGTCGAGGTGACCATGACGTTGTCGTTGACGAAGGCCCCGACCGGCTCGGCCTCGCGGATCGCGTGCTTGTAGCTCTCGACGACCCACTCCATGTCGGAGACCTTCTGCACGCTGAAGCCCAGCACGCCAAGACCCTTGCGCGCGGCCATCTCGTAGGAGGAGGGGCTGCCGGCTGCGTACCACATGGCCGGGTGGGCCTTTCCGTACGGCTTGGGCAGCACCTTGCGCGGCGGCAGCGACCAGTGCTTGCCGGAGAAGCCCTGGTACTCCTCCTGGAGCCACATCTTGGGGAACTCCCCGATGGTCTCCTCCCACATCTCCTTGGTGGCGTTCATGTCCGTCACCTCGGGGAGGAATCCCAGGATCTCGTGGCTGCCGGCGCCGCGGCCGGTGCCGAACTCGAAGCGGCCGCCGGAGAGGTGGTCCAGCATGGCGACGCGTTCGGCGACCTTGACCGGGTGGTTCACCCGGGGCAGCGGGTTGAAGATGCCGGAGCCGACGTGGATCCGCTCGGTGGCGTGGGTGAGGTAGCCGATGGCCACGTCGTTGGCGGAGAGGTGCGAGTACTCCTCCAGGAAGTGGTGCTCGGTGAGCCAGGCGTACTTGAAGCCCGCCTTGTCGGCCTGGACGACGTAGTCCATCTCCTCCAGCAGGGCCTTGTGCTCGGCCTCCGGGTCGGCCTGGGAGCGACTTCTGGGCACGTAGCCCTGGATGAAGACACCGAACTCCATGAACGTTCACCCATCCATATCTGACGATCCATCAGATTGCGTTCCCGACTCTCGCACCCCCTCCAGCAGGGGTCAAGAGTCAGCCCAACCGGTCAGCCGATGCTGACGCCGCTCATCCAGCCGCCGTCGGCGACCATCGGCTGACCGGTGACGTAGGACGAGTCCGCCGAGGTCAGGAAGAGCGCCACTCGCGCCATCTCCTCCGGCCGGCCGATCCGGCCCAGCGGCACCGCCTTGCCGTACAGGTCCGCCGTGGCGGCGGCGAGGGCGGCGGCGTCCTCCGGGCTCAGCGCCGGGGCGCCGTCCGCGCCCGCGAAGGCGTTGGCCGGGTCGGACATCGGAGTGTCCACCGCGCCCGGGCAGATCGCGTTGACCCGGATGCCCTTCGGCGCCAGCTCCAGCGCGGCGACCCTGGTCATCGCGACGATCGCGCCCTTGGTCGCCGCGTACGAGGTCAGCAGCGCCATACCGGTCAGCGCGGTGTACGAGGCGGTGTTGACGATCGTGCCGCCGCCGGCGGCCTCGATGGCGGGCGCGGCGGCGCGCATACCGAGGAAGCAGCCGACCTGGTTGACCCGGACCACCGCCAGGTACTCATCCAGCGGCGTGCTGACCAGCTCGTTGAAGCGCAGGATCCCGGCGTTGTTGAGCAGGCCGTCCAGTTTGCCGAAGGCGGAGACCGCCGTCTCCACCGCCGCCGTCCAGTCCTGCTCGCTGCTGACGTCCAGGTGCTGGTAGCGCACCCGCTCCTGGCCGAGCTCCAGTTGCAGCTCCTTGGCCAGCGCCTCGCCGCGGTCGTCCAGGACGTCGCCGAGCAGCACCTGCGCTCCCTCGGCGGCGAAGAGCCTGGCCTCCGCCTCGCCCTGGCCGCGGGCGGCGCCGGTGATCAGGACGGTACGGCCGGCCAGCCGGCCGCTGGTGGTCTCGGTCATGGTGCGGGCTCCCCTCGGAACGCCTTATCTGACAGACCGTCAGTTTCCTGAAGGAGCCCGCACAAGGGAAGACCTCACACAACCAGCGGCAGTACGTCCGCCGCGATCAGCTCCAGCTGCGCGACGTACTCCTTGGCGTCCCGACTGCGCGGGCGCAGCTGCAGATGTGTGACGCCGACCGCGACGTAGCGGCGCAGCAGCTCGGCCAGCTCCTCCGGCTTGCCCGTGACCGAGCGCCGCCCGATCTCCCAGCCCGCCTCGCCGACGTACAGCGGCGGCGCGATCGCGTTGACCACGAACGCCCGGTCCGACCGCCCCTCCCGCTCGCGCACGGAACGGATCAGCTCCAGCTGGGCGGGGAGCGTGTCGAGGGTGTCGCCCTGGGAGAGCCAGCCCTCGGCGTGCGCGGCCGCGCGTCGCACCGCCGCCGGGGACGAGCCGCCGACCCAGATCGGCGGCGGCGCCTGCACGGGACGCGGGCTGACCGCCAGATCACGGAACGGGAAGCGCGGCCCGGGATGCTCCGGGTACTCCTCGGTCAGCGCGACGCGCAGCGCCGCGACGGTCTCGGTCAGGATCTCGCCGCGCCGGTGGAAGTCGACGCCGAGCGTCTCGAACTCCTCCTGCACATGGCCCGCGCCGACACCCAGGATCAGCCGGCCGCCGCTGAGCAGGTCCAGCGTCCCGTACTGCTTGGCGCTCAGCAGCGGATGCCGCAGCGGCGCGACGGCGACGTGCGACAGCAGCCGGGTGCGCGAGGTCAGCGCGGCGAGCCAGCCCAGCGTGGAGACCGGGTCGTACCAGGTCGCGCCCATCGGCCCGGCCAGCCGGCGCGGGATAGCGACGTGGTCGCAGCAGGCGAGGTAGGCGTAGCCGAGCCGGTCGGCGGCCTGGGCGACGGCGGCCAGCTCGGTCGGGCCGGCCCGCGTCTCCCAGGGCTCCACGAACATCGTGCTCTGCGCCTGGACGGGCAGCTGGATCCCGAACTCAGCCACGGCCGCCCCACAACCCCTCAGCCGTCAGGCCCAGCAGCCCGATCGCGTTGCCGCGCACCAACTGCTCGACCACCGGCGTGTCCAGGTGGCCCATCTGCTCCTCCGCCACCTCGCGGCTGCGCGGCCAGGTGGAGTCGGAGTGCGGGTAGTCGGTCTCGTAGAGCACGTTGGCGGCGCCGATGGCGTCGAGGTTGCGCAGACCGTGCGGGTCGTCGAAGAAGCAGCCGTAGATGTGCTCGGCGAAGAGCTCGCTGGGCCGGGTCAGCACCTTGTCGGCGACGCCGCCCCAGGCGCGGTTCTCCTCCCAGACCACGTCGGCGCGGGCCAGGATGTAGGGGATCCAGCCGATCTGCCCCTCGGCGTACATGATCTTCAGGCCGGGGAACCGGTCGAACTTGCCACTCATCAGCCAGTCGACCATGGAGAAGCAGCAGTTGGCGAAGGTGATGGTGGAGCCGACCGCGGGCGGCGCGTCCGCCGAGGTGGAGGGCATCCGCGAGGAGCTGCCGATGTGCATGGCGATGACCGTCCCGGTCTCCTCGCAGGCGCGCAGGAACGGGTCCCACGCGTCGGTGTGGATGCTGGGCAGGCCCAGGTGCGGGGGGATCTCGCTGAAGCAGACGGCCCGCACGCCGCGCGCGGCGTTGCGCCGTACCTCGGCGGCGGCCAGCTCGGCGTCCCACAGCGGCACGATGCCGAGCGGGATCATCCGGCCCTGCGCGGCCGGGCCGCACCACTCCTCGACCATCCAGTCGTTGTAGGCGCGGATGCAGAGCAGGCCCAGCTCGTGGTCCTTCGCCTCGGTGAAGGTCTGGCCGCAGAACCGCGGGAAGGTCGGGAAGCAGAGCGCCGACTGGACGTGGTTGACGTCCATGTCGGCGAGCCGCTCGGGTATGGAGTACGAGCCGGGGCGCATCTGCTCGTAGGTGATGGCCTCCAGCCGCACCTCCTCGCGGGGGTAACCGACGGCGGTGTCGAGGCGGGTGAGCGGACGGCGCAGGTCCTCGTAGACCCACCAGTCGGCGAGGGTGCCCTCGCTCCCCGGCTCGCCCATCCGCGGCGCGAACCGCCCGCCGACGAAGGTCATCTCGGCGAGCGGGGCCCGGACGATACGCGGGCCGAGCTCGCGGTACTTGGCGGGCAGCCGGTCCTGCCACACGTGCGGCGGCTCGACGGTGTGGTCGTCCACCGAAATGATCCAGGGGAAGCTCTCCATGCCGGTCAGGCTACGCGCAATCTGACGATCCGTCAGGACCCGTGCAAGGGGTACCGCCGCGCGGCCTGACCAGGCCGGGACCCGGGACTACGGGAGTGTGCCCAGGGTGACGTCGGCCGTCTTGCTCGCGCCGTCCCGCAGGTAGGTGACCTGGACCTGCTGGCCCGGCTTGAGCGAGGCCAGCGCCTGGGAGAGGGCCTGGGAGCTGTCGACGGTGATGCCGCCGAGCTGCGTGATCACGTCACCGGCCTGGATCCCGGCCTTGTCCGCCGGCCCGCCACTGGTCACCGCCACCACCCCGGCCCCGGAGGTCTGACTGCCGTTGGCGTTGGTGACGATCACGGTCCGGACCCCCACGCCGAGCGCCGCCCGGCCGGAGTTGACGACCTTGCCGTACTTGATCATCTGATCGGCCAGGTCCGTCACCGACGACGCCGGGATCGCGAAGCCGATGCCCGGCGCCTGCGCCCCACCCTGGTCACTGCTGACGGCGGCCAGCGTGTTGACGCCGATGACCTGGTCGGAGAGGTTGACCAGGGCGCCGCCGCTGTTGCCGGGATTGATGGCCGCGCTTGTCTGCACCATGTTGGGGATCGTCGTGCCCTGCGGGTTCTCCTCGGACTTGCCCTCGCTGACGGTGCGTCCGGTGGCGGAGACGATGCCCTGGGTGACGCTGGAGGACAGTCCGAGCGGACTGCCCATGGCCAGCACGATCTGGCCGACCGCCACCTTGGAGGTGTCCCCGAACACCGCGGGCGTGAGCTTGGCGGGCGGACTGCTGAGCTTGATCACCGCCAGGTCGTTGGCCGGATAGCTGGCGACCAGGGTCGCCGTCAGCGCCTTGGACTGGTCCGACAGCAGCACCTGGAAGCTCGTGGCGGTGCCGACGACATGGGCGTTGGTGACGATGTCGCCCTTGGTGTCGTAGACGATGCCCGTGCCGAGGCTGTTCGCTGCGTTGATCTGCACGATCGACGGCAGCACGGCCTTGACGGTGTTCTCGTAGTCGGTCTGCAGATCGTTGCTGACACTCGGGCCGGGAGCGGGGGTGCCTTGGTCCGAAGACGCGGCACTCCCGCCGCCGCCACCGCTGGTGCACGCGGCGAGCGCGAGCAGGGTCGCGGCGGCGACGACGGGGAGGAGGCGACGGGCCGGGAACTCCATGACTGCGACCTTCACTGTGGACGGCGATCGGCTTCTGTCCGCATTGTCGCTTTTGTCATCAAAGATTCCCGGAAGGCGCGCGAGCTAGCTCTTCGCCTTCGTCAGGTCGTAGACGGTCACCCCGGCCACGGTCTTCGCGGTGTAGTTCTTCGCGACCCAGGAGGCGATCTGCGCCGAGTCGCTGGACCCGCCGGTGCTGCTCCCGCCGCCGCCCATGGTCAGCGCGCCGCCCAGGAAGTAGTGCACCTTGCCGGCCCGCACCAGGCTCTCGAACTCGGCGAGCGTCGGCGCCGGGTCGGTGCCGTTGAACCCGCCGACGGCCATCACCGGCGCGTCGCTCGCCAACTGGTACCCGGCCGCGTTCTGCGAGCCGACGGCGGCGGCCACCCAGGTGTAGCCGGACGCGCCCGCCTTGAGCAGCGCGGTCAGCGCGGCGCCCGGCTTGCTGCCGTCCAGCAGGCCGCCCGCGCCCCCGCCGCCGCCACCGGGCATCCCGCCGCCGGTCCGGGTGCCACCGCCGAACCCCTTGAGGCCCTGACCTCCCTGGCTGCTCTGGCCGCCGCCCGGGAAACCACCCTGACCGCCGCCGGTGGAACCACCGCCCGCGAAGCCGCCGCCCGGTGCGCCACCGGTCCGCGTGCCACCCGCGGGCATCCCACCGCCGCGCATCCCACCGCCCCGCATGCCGCCACCGCCCGGACCGCCGCCGAAGCCGCCGCCCTGCACGGACGGGCCGGCCGAGGGCAGCGAGCCGCTGTGTGCCGTGCCCGCCGTCTCCACGCTGTACGCCGCCGGGCCGGCCAGCGAGGCCAGCACCGCGGCGGCCGCGGCCGCCGCCCAGAACCGACGGCCGATCAGCGGCCCGAAGGCCAGCACCAGGGCCGCCGCCAGCCCGACCAGCAGCACCGCCCAGCGCAGCCACGGCAGCCAGTCCGCACTCCGGTCGAGCAGCACGTACGCCCACACGGACGTCACCGCCACCACGCCCGCCGCGACACCGGAGGCGGCCCACTGCCCGCGCCGCTCCCACACCAGCCCGGCGCCGAGCCCGACCACCACGGCGATGTACGGCGCGAGCGCCACGTTGTAGTACGGGTGGAAGATCCCGGCCATGAAGCTGAAGACCAGGAAGGTCGTCACCAGCGCGCCGCCCCACAGCACCAGCGCCGCCCGCACCCCGTCCGTGCGCGGCGCGCGGCGGGCAGTAAAGGGGCCGAGCCACCACAGCCCGGCCACCAGCAGCAGGAACGCCGCCGGCAGCAGCCAGGCGATCTGACCGCCCATCTCGGACGTGAACAGCCGGGTGATGCCGGTCGCGCCCCACATGCCGCCCCCGGTCGCGCCGCCGCCCCCGCCGCCGACGCTGCCGGTCTCCGCGCCGGTGATCCGGCCGAAGCCGTTGTAGCCGAAGGTCAGCTCCAGGAAGTCGTCGTGCTGGCTGCCGCCGATGTACGGCCGGTACTGAGCGGGCGTCAGCTCGACCACGGCCACCCACCAGCCGGAGCTGACCACCAGCACCACCAGCGCGAGCAGCAGCTGCCGCACCCGCCGCCACAGCCCCGTCGGGGCGAACAGCAGGTAGGTCAGCCCGAAGGCGGGCAGCACCAGGAACGCCTGTAGGGTCTTGGTCAGGAACGCGAAGCCGACACAGGCCGCCGCCAGCAGCAGCCACCGCGTCCGCGCCTGCTCCTGCGCCCGCTGCACGGCGTAGCCGGCCAGGGCCAGCAGCAACGCCAGCAGCGCGTCGGGGTTGTTGAAGCGGAACATCAGCGCCGCGACCGGCGTCAGCGCCAGCACCGCGCCCGCGACCAGCGCCGGCCCGGCCGAGAAACGCCGCTTGACCGCCGCGTACACCACCGCGACGGCGGCGACGCCCTCCAGCGCCTGCGGCACCAGGATCGACCAGGCGTTGACGCCGAAGACCCGGGCGGAGAGCTCCATCACCCACAGGGACGCCGGCGGCTTGTCGACGGTGATGAAGTTCGCCGAGTCCGAGGAGCCGAAGAACATCGCCTTCCAGCTGTGCGCGCCCGCCTGCACGGCGGCCGAGTAGAACTGGTTGGCCCAGCCGGACGCGCCCAGATCCCACAGGTAGAGCAGCGCGGTCAGGGCCAGCAGGCAGAGGAAGGCTGGCCGGGCCCAGCGTGGATCACCCGTCCTCTCGGGCGCGGGTGCGGGCTGGTCGACGGTCGGTTCGGGGAGCGTAGCGGTCATGCCCTCACGGTCCCCGGGCACGCTGTCGGACGGGTGTGCCGTTCCTGTGCGCCCGCCGTCAGCTCGTCGCTGTGGCCGCGTCGGCCAGCGGGAGCCGGACGGTGAACACGGTCTCGCCGGGCTCGCTGGTCACCCACACCTGCCCGCCGTGCGAGGACACGACGGCGGCGACGATGGCCAGGCCCAGCCCGGTACTGCCCGCCTTGCGCGAACGCGAGCCGTCGCCGCGCGCGAAGCGCTCGAAGACCGTGGGCAGCAGTTCCTGCGGAATCCCGGGCCCGTCGTCGGCGATCGCCACCACCGCGCAGTCGCCCTCGCGGGTCAGCGAGGCCGTGACGGTGGTCCCGGCTGGTGTGTGCTTGCCCGCGTTCGCGAGCAGGTTGACCAGCACCTGGTGCAGCCGGTGCTCGTCCCCGAGCACCTCGGCGGCGTCCTCGGGCAGCCGCACCTCCCACTTGTGGTCCGGTACGGCCGCGTGCGCGTCCCGCACGGCGTCCACGACCAGCGGCGCGAGGTCCAACGGCGCCCGCTCCAACGGCCGCCCGGCGTCGAGCCGAGCGAGCAGCAGCAGGTCCTCGACGAGCGCGGTCATCCGCGTCGCCTCGGACTCCACCCGCCCCAGCGCGTACGCGGTGTCCGGCGGCACGCTCTCCCGGCTGCGCCGGGTCAGCTCGGCATACCCCTTGATCGACGCCAGCGGCGTCCGCAGCTCGTGACTGGCGTCCGCGACGAACTGCCGCACCCGCGTCTCACTCGCGTGCCGCGCCTCCAGCGCGGCGGAGACATGGTCGATCATCCTGTTCAACGACGCCCCGACCAGCCCCGACTCCGTCCGGGTATCGGTGTCCTGCGCGGGCACCCGCGACAGCCGCCCCACCTCGCCCTCATGGAGGGGGAGAAGCGAAATGCGAGCAGCGGTCGCCGCGACCCGGTCCAGGGGCCGGAGGGAAACCCGGATCAGGCCGAACCCGACGAAGCCGACCAGTATCACGCCCGCGACGCCGAGGACCGCCTCGGTGGCCACCAGGTTCTGAACGGTGCTGGAGATCCGCGCCATGGAGAGGGCCACCACGACCCGCCCACCGGCCTGGCTGCCGGGACTGTGCTGGGCCAGCGCACGGTACGTGCCCAGGTTGGGCACGGTGATGTCGTGGAAGTAGCCATCGTCGGGGACCGCGGCCAGCGCGGCGATCTGAGCGGTGGTCAGCGTCCTGGTGTCGAAGTTGGAGCGTCCGCTCTGCTGCGCGGCGCCGTTCTGATCGAAGACCGCCCCAACGGCGTCCTGGTCGAAGCCCGGCGCGATCATGAAGTGATCCTGGCCCATGGGGGCGTTGGCCCGGACGATGGTGTCCTGGACCTTGCTGTCGAGATTGGCCATCAGATTCTCGCGCAACAGCGCCGTGCTGGCGACACCGACGGCCCCCAGCACGGCGGCGAACAACACCGTCATGGTGACGACCAGCCGCACGCGGAGCGGCCACGTGGACCAGGGGCGGATCATGACGCCGTCGCGGTGGCCTCCGCCGGGGCCGGCTTGAGGACGTAGCCCGCGCCGCGCATGGTGTGGATCATGGGGGTGCGGCCCGCGTCGATCTTGCGGCGGAGATAGGAGATGTACAGCTCGACGACGTTGCCCTGGCCGCCGAAGTCGTAGTTCCAGACCCGGTCCAGGATCTGCGGCTTGCTCAGCACCCGGCGCGGGTTCCGCATCAGGAAGCGCAGCAGCTCGAACTCGGTCGCCGTGAGACGGATGGACGTGCCGGCGCGGTGGACCTCGCGGCTGTCCTCGTCGAGCGTCAGATCGCCGACGACCAGCAGGGACTCGCTGCGCGCCGCGGCCGCGCCGCTGCGGCGCAGCAGGCCGCGCAGGCGGGCGACGACCTCCTCCAGGCTGAAGGGCTTGGTGACGTAGTCGTCACCGCCGGCCGTGAGGCCGGCGATGCGGTCCTCGACGGCGTCCTTCGCCGTCAGGAACAGCACCGGGACGTCGTGCTGGTCGGCGCGCAGGCGGCGCATGACCTCCAGACCGTTCAGGTCCGGCAGCATGACGTCGAGGATCACCGCGTCGGGACGGAAGTCGCGGGCGGCGCGGATCGCGGAGGCGCCGTCGCCCGCGGTGGTGGTCTGCCAGCCCTCGTAGCGCAGGGCCATGGAGAGCAGGTCGGCGAGGGGAGCCTCGTCGTCGACGACCAGCACCCGCACGGGGGTGCCGTCGGGGCGGCGGAGCTCGGAGGAGGCATCGGCCGGAGTCGTGGTCATGGCGGACACGTTGCCGATGTTGAATGAGAAATCGATGAGGTCCGGCTACGTCGGAGCTGTGAGTTCCCTGGGAGTTTCGCTCAGCCCGCACACAGCGCTCTCACAACAGACCGAGGTCGCCCAGCTCCTTGTGCAGGTCAGCGCGCTCGGACGGCGCCACCACCGGTGCCGCGCCCGGCGTGGCCGGAGCGACGACCGCCCCCTTCGGGCGGCGGTCGCGCAGCAGCCACGCGCCGGCGATGCCGCCCACCAGACCGCCCAGGTGCGCCAGCCAGCTGATGCCGGGGGTGCCGGGCACGGCGATGGTGACCAGGTAGGCGAAGGACGCCGCCATGACCAGCCCGATCAGGGTGTCGATCAGGTGCCGGTCGAAGATGCCGCGCAGCACCACGTAGCCGAAGTACCCGAAGATCACGCCGCTCGCGCCGACGCCGACCGTGTCGCCGCCCTGGAAGAACCAGACCGCGAAGCCGCTCGTCAGGGTCACCAGCAGGGTCAGCCACAGGAAGCGCACCACGCCGCGGTAGGCCGCCAGGAAGCCGAAGACGAACAACGGGCCGGAGTTGGACTCGATGTGATCCCAGCTGAAGTGCAGGAACGGCGCCGTGAAGATGTCCGGCAGCCGGCCCACGTCGTGCGGGATCACCCCGTACTCGTAGGAGAGCCGCTGCTGGTCGACCCAGTTGAAGATCTGCAGGGCCCAGATGACCACCAGGAAGCCGAACATGACGAAGAAGGCCTTCCTGGCCTCTCCGATCATCTTCTCCGGGGTGTCCAGCTCCTTCGGCGCCCACAGCGCTCGCTCCGCCATGCCAGCACTGTAGGCCGAACGTGGCCCCGCACAGGAAGGTCAGAGCGCGCCGATACCGAATCGGTGCGCGACCCGCGCGCCCGGCTCGACACCGACCACGTCCTCGCCGGTCGCGAAGGCGTTCGGCGGGCAGCTCATCGGCTCCACGGCGATGCCGGCCCGACGGTAGGTCGCGGGCAGGGTGTCCCCGGTGTAGAGCTGCACCCAGTCCAGGCCGGCGCCCAGCCGCAGCTCAACGCCGCGGCCGCCGTCGGCCTCGGTGAGGCGGACCCGGGCCAGGCCGTCGGCGTCGCGGGTGAGGCCGGTGCAGGCGGTGTCCAGCTGCGTGCCGCCGATCGGGCGCGGCTTGCGGAAGTCGTACTGAGTGCCGTCCACCGACTCGCGGGCGCCGGTCGGCACCTTGCGGTCGTCGACGGGCAGCCAGGTGTCGGCGGGGACCTCCAGCACCGCCTCGTCGATGCGGCCGGGGCCACGACCGAGCGTCAGGTACGGGTGCGCGCCGAGGCCGTAGGGGGCGACGCGGTCGCCCAGGTTACGGGCGGCGACCTCGACGGTGAGGCCGGCCTCGTTCAGCTCGTAGTGGGCGGTCAGCTCCAGGATGTGCGGGTACCCGTGCATCGGGTAGAGCCGCAGGCCGAAGCGCACGTACGCGCTGTCCTGGCCCGCGTCCTCGGCGACCACGCGCCAGGGCAGGAAGCGGGTGAAGCCGTGGCTGGCGTTGCCCGTCGCGGGCTCGCTGAGGTCCAGTTGCCGGTCCTCGCCCTGCCAGCGGTAGCGGCCGTCGCGGACCCGGTTGGGCCACGGGATCAGCAGCTGACCGGCCCCGCCGGGGGGCTGGGTCTCCACCGGGTACTTGACCACCAGCGGGCGGCCGCGGTGGCTCAGTCCGCGCAGGCCGGCGCCGACGCCGCTGATCACGGCGCGGTAGTCGCCGGCCTCGAGCACCTGCTGCGGCCCGTTCGGGGAGAGGTTCGCATCAGCCATGCGCTCATCCTCGCACTGACGCGCGCCGCTCTCACCCCGGTCTCACCCGCTCTCACGCCGGTCTCCCCCCGGCGAACCCGACTCCCGGCCACCAGTGCTAACCTCACGCTCACTTGCGACTTGTATCTCACGGACCATCAGGTCCGCTGCTGCACCTTCCGTACGGGCGTACGGACCCCTTCACGGCGGCGACGACAGACTTGCGAAGAGGCACGCGTTGACGGCTCGACACGTCCGCAGACGGTCACGGCGTTGGATCGGCATGGGCTTCGTCCTCGCGGCCGGCGCGCTGGTGGTCGGCGCGGTCGCCGAGGCCGCCCCGACCGGTGCCGGTGCCAAGGGCCCGACGCCGACGGCCGCGCCCGCCGTGGGCTCGCTGGCCTGGCCGAGCGTCCCCGCGCACCCCTCCACCGCGCTGCAGCACGACTTCGCCGAGGCCGCGGCCGAGTTCCACGTGCCGGTGCAGGTGCTGCTCGCGGTCTCCTACGAGGAGACGCTGTGGGAGTCCCACGGCGGGCGGCCGAGCACCACCGGCAACTACAACGTCATGGGCCTGACCCAGGTCTCCCCCGGCGACCTCAGCCCGACCGTCCAGCCCGACGTCGGCGGTCCTGGTGACGGCGCCGCCGCGCACCGCCCGTCGGCGGCCGCCCTGAAGCAGCTGCGGCAGGTGGACACGGCCTCGCCCGCGCTGCACACGCTGCAGACCGCCGCGGCGCTGGCCGGCGTCCCGGCCAAGCGGCTGCGGACGGACATGAAGCAGAGCGTGCGCGGCGGCGCGGCGCTGCTCGCCTGCTACGAGGCCGCCGCGTCCGCCGGCGGGCACGGCCTGCCGACCGACCCGGCGAGGTGGTGGCCGGCCGTGGTCGCCTACGCGCAGGCCGAGACACCGGCGGCGGGGCAGCAGTTCGCGGCCCGCGTCTACGCCGTGGTGCAGCAGGGTGCCTCCCGGCTGACCGACGACAACCAGCAGCTGACGCTGCCCGCCTCGCCGTCCGTCCAGCCAGCGCAGCTGGCCGGGGCGCTCGCCGCCCTCGCCGTGCCCGGCTCCGGTTCGGAGTGCCCGTCCGGCCTGGCCTGCGCCTTCACGCCCGCCGCCTACCGGCAGGACGCCAAGGCCAGCGCCACCGACTACGGCAACTACGCGCAGGCCGACCGCCCGACGGACGGCGACGGCATCTCGTACCTGGTGCTGCACGCCACCCAGGGCTCCCGCGACGGCGCGATCGCCTTCTTCCAGGACCCGGCCGCCTACGCCAGCGCCCACTACCTGGTCGGCCGCGACGGCTCGGTGACCCAGCTGGTGCCGACCAAGGACATCGCCTGGCACACGGGCAACCGCACCCTGAACGCCCACTCGATCGGCGTCGAGCAGGAGGGCTTCGCGCTGCGCACCGGCAGCTGGTACACCGAGGCCGAGTACCAGTCCTCCGCCGCGCTGATCCGCTATCTGGCGGCCCGCTTCGGCATCCCGCTGGACCGCGAGCACCTGCTCGGCCGCGACGACGTCCCCGCCCCCGTGCAGGCCGGCCGTGCCGTGACGACACACGGGGACCCGGGCCCGTACTGGGACTGGAGCCACCTGCTCGACCTGGTCGGCGCGCCGCTGACCGGTCTGCACGCGCAGCCTGTCGTCGGCGGCACGGTCACCGTCGCCCCGCCGTACGACCGCACCACCCAGCCGGACCTCACCGGCTGCGGCAGCCCGACCCGCGCCTGCCCCTCTCATCCGGCCGACTTCGTCTACCTGCGCACGGCCCCGTCCGCGAGCGCGCCGCTGCTGGGCGGCGGCGGCACCGCCGCCTCGGACGTGTCGGACAAGGCCGGGTACGGGCAGACCTTCGTCGTCGCGGGGGTCGCCTCGTCCGGCAGCGGGGGCGACTGGGTCGGGGTCTGGTACGGCGGCCAGGAGGCGTGGTTCGAGGACCCGTCCTGGCGCGACACCCTCGTCCCCGATCCGACGCCGGGCGCGGCGCTCACGCTGGTCACCCCGACCGGCGACCAGCCGATCCCGGTCTACGGCCGTGCCTACCCCGAGAGCTCCGCGTACCCGGCCCCGCTGGCCTCGCTCGCGGCCTCGTCGGCCCAGGCGCTGACGCCGCTGGCGGCCACCATCGCCCCCGGCCAGGCCTACCTCGCCGCCGGGCAGCTGAGCGGCGACTTCTACGCCGCGAACTACGGCTGCGCGGGCGCGACGGGCTGCGCCATGGTGATCGGAGCCACGCAGTACTACCCGATCCGGTTCGACCACCGGCTCGCCTTCGTCCGCGCCTCGGACGTGCAGCTGATCGGCCCCGCCTCGCTGCCCACGGCCACCCCCACCCGCTGAGCGCTCGTTCGGTCCCGGCTGCGCCCGTTCTCGCCGAATAGCGCGCAGCCTCACATCGCGGCAGTCTGGACAGCGGAGCTACTGCTGATTAACTTAACGTTCGTTCGACAAGTTTCCAGGAGAGGAGCGCCGTCGTGCGCCGCACCGTTTTCACCGAGGACCACGAGGCGTTCCGGGAGACCATCCGCGACTTCATCACCAAGGAGGTCGTCCCGGTCTACCCGGAGTGGGAGCAGGCGGGCCACGCCCCCAAGGACTTCTACCTGAAGCTCGGCGAGCTGGGCGTCTTCGGCATCGAGGTGCCGGAGGAGTTCGGCGGCGCGGGCATGACCGGCTTCAAGTACCAGGCGATCGTCACCGAGGAGTGCGCCCGCGCGGGCGTCAGCTTCGGCTCCGCCGGCGTGCACACCGGCCTCTGCCTGCCGTACATCATGGAGTACGCGAACGAGGAGCAGAAGAAGCGCTGGCTGCCCAAGTTCGTCTCCGGCGAGATGATGACGGCCATCGCCATGACCGAGCCGGGCACCGGCTCCGACCTGGCCGGCATGACCACCACCGCCAAGCTCTCCGAGGACGGCCGGCACTACGTCCTCAACGGCGCCAAGACCTTCATCACCGGCGGCGTCCAGGCCGACCTGGTCCTGGTCATCGCCCGCACCTCCCCGGCGACGCCGGAGGACCGTCGCGCCGGCCTCTCCATCCTCTGCGTCGACACGACGCTGCCGGGCTACTCGGTCGGCCGCAAGCTCGACAAGATCGGCCTGCGCACCTCCGACACCGGCGAGCTCTCCTTCGTCGACGTCAAGGTCCCGGTCGAGGACCTGCTGGGCGAGGAGGGCAAGGCCTTCTCCTACCTGGCCCACAACCTGGTCCAGGAGCGCCTCGCCATCGCGGTCGGCGCCTACGCCGCGGCCCGCGCCGCGGTCGACCTGGCCGTGGCCTACACCAAGGACCGCAAGGTCTTCGGCCAGTCCGTCGCCTCCTTCCAGAACACCAAGTTCGAGCTGGCGGCCTGCGAGGCCGAGGTCGACGCGGCGCAGGCGGTCGTCGACCGCGCGCTGGAGTCCTTCGAGGTCGGCGAGCTGACCCCGGCCGACGTCGCCAAGGCCAAGCTGTTCACCACCGAGGTCTGCAGCCGCGTCGTCGACCGCTGCCTCCAGCTCCACGGCGGCTACGGCTACATCCTCGAGTACCCGATCGCCCGCCTCTACGCGGACAACCGCGTGTTCCGCATCTACGGCGGCACCAGCGAGGTCATGAAGATGGTCATCGCCAAGTCGCTGGGGCTGTGAGTCGGTGAGCGAAGGGGCCCGGGGCGTCGGCCCCGGGCCCCTTCCGCGTCACTCGACGTCGCCGACGGCGACGGCGATGTTGTCCGGCCCGCCGGCCTTCCTGGCCAGCGTGACGAGCTCGCGCACCGCCGCGTCCGGGTCCTCGGCGGCGACGAGCACCCGGCGGAGCTCCGCCTCCGGCAGGACCGCCGAGAGACCGTCGGAGCAGAGCAGGTACCGGTCCCCCGCCTCGGCCTGACGCGCCGACACGTCGGCGTGGCTGTCCTCGCGGCCGTCCAGCGCACGCGTCAGCAGCGCGCGCTGCGGATGGGCCGCAGCCTCGTCCTCGGTGAGCCGGCCCTCGTCGACCAGCGTGCGGGCGTAGGAGTGGTCCGTGGTGAGCCGGATCAGCTCGCCGCCGCGCAGCAGGTACGCGCGCGAGTCGCCGATGTGGGCCAGGGCGAACTCGGAGCCGGTCCGCACCAGCGCGGTGAGCGTCGTTCCCGACTCCTCCAGCGCCGCGATGTCCTGGTTCGCCTGCGCCAGAGCGGCCGGCAGCGGGCCCGACAGCGACGCCAGCGCGTCGACCGCGAGGGCGCTCGCCCGCCCGCCGGCGGGGCCGAAGCCGTCGGCGACGGCGAGCAGACCGGGGCCCGCGCAGGCGGTGTCCTGGTTGGTCTCCCGGACCAGACCGGAGTCGGACGCGGCCGCGCCGCGCAGGGTGAACTCGGTGGTGGTCGTCATCGTGGGTGCCTTCCCCTTGAAATGGTCCGCAAGGAAGCGCGCCAGCCGGCGCCGGGACTCGGTGTCGTGCTCGACCTGCGCCCAGTACGTCGCCACCTCGTCGGCCGCCGCCGCGGGCGGCAGCGCGCAGACGGTGGTGATCCGGGCCAGCGGCATGCCGAGCAGCCGCAGCCAGGCGACCAGCCGGGCCCGCTCCAACTGGGCTGGCTCGTAGTACCGGTAGCCGGACGCCGGGTCGACCCGCACGGGTCGCAGCAGGCCGAGCTCGTCGTAGAGCCGCAGGGCCTTCGGCGTGAGCCGCGACAGCCGCGCGAACGCGCCGATGGTCAGCAGCTCGTCCATGTCCCCACTCCCTCGCTCCGGACCCCCGTCGGGCCCGGTGCGATCGATGCTGGGCCTTGTCCCAAGGTGAAGGTCAACGCCGGACCGTCATGATCCCTGAGGAGCCGTCATCGCGGCTGCTGCCGGGCCGCCTCCGCCAGCGGAAGCCACTGCTCGTGCTGGGCGAGCGTCAGGCAGATCCAGTCCTTCATCGGCCGACCGCCCATCGGGTCGAACAGATGACTGCCGGGCAGTGCGAGCGCGGCGGCGTGCTCCCCGGTGTCCCGGTTCAGCCGCACCACCAGCTCCTCGCCGTGCAGGCCGACGAAGGCTTTGCCGTTCGGGTCCTTCAGGCAGGCCATCCCGAACATCTGCCCTCGCTTGACACCGCGCGGCGCCAACTCCTCGGCCAGCCCGGCGAACAGCTCCTCGGGGGCCCCGCCCGATCCGACCGACTCCGCCATCACTCGCTCCCGCCGGTGAAGAAGGGGGCCGGCTCGCCGGTCTCGGCGTAGGTCTTGAGTGCCGTGAACTTGGTGGCCCAGCCGTAGGTGAAGCTGCGGTACGTCTCGTCCTGCGCCGGGAAGCCCGCGTGGGTGAAGACCAGCGTCACCTCGGGCTTGCCGGGCTCGGTCTCGCGCAGCTCGTAGGTCTGCGTGGTGCCGGTCCAGGGACCGTTCCGGCCGGCCAGCACCAGGCGGTGCGGCTCGGACTCCACGACGGTGAGCCGCCAGGGCTCGGGCACGCCGGGGAACCCGAGGGCGTGCTCGGCCCCGACGCCCTCGCCCACGACGGCGTCCGCCGTGAACCAGCTGCGGACGCCCGCCTCGGTGGCGACGGCGGCGCGCACGGTCTCGGCGTCGGCCTGGATGGTCAGCTGCATCGCGATGTCGGCCATCGGACGCCCCTCTCTCGCACTGGTCAGTGTGTCCGGGTTCGCCCCGGAGCACTTTCTTTAGGTGACACTAAAATAAGGTCGCGGGAGACGCAAGCTGAAGCCGTGACTAAAATAGGAGCCGTGGACCAGGTGAAGGCGATCAGCGAGCCCAGACGCCGCGAGATTCTGCGGCTGATCTGGGACGACGAACTGTCCGCGGGACAGATCGCGGACCGCTTCGAGGTCACCTTCGGGGCCGTCTCGCAGCACCTGAAGGTGCTCCGGGACGCCGGGCTGGTCGTCGTCCGAAAGGACGGCACCAAGCGGTACTACGTGGCGGACCGTGCTGGGATGGGACCACTGGCGGCCTACCTGGAGTCGATGTGGCTCTCCTCGCTGGACACCCTCGCCGCCCTGGCCGAGCAGGCCCAGCGGGACGAGGTCCGGCGGGCCGCGGCACGTGAGCTGGAGGAGCCGGAGCCGTGACCATCACCCCCGAGGGCAACGTCGTCGTCAAACGGCGGATCAGAGCCACCCCGGAGACGCTCTTCTCCTTCTTCACCGAGCACGACCGCTGGCTCTCCTGGCAGGGCGTCGAGGGCTTCTTCGACCCACGCCCCGGCGGGATCTACCGGATGCGGGTCGTCGGCGACGCGATCGCCGCCGGCACCTTCACCACGCTCGAGCCCTACCGGCGGATCGTCTTCACCTGGGGATGGGAGAACGTGGGCGACCCGGTGCCGCCCGGCAGCAGCCGGGTGCAGATCGACCTCGCCAGGGAGGCCGACGGGACCCTGCTCACGCTCACCCACTCGCAGTTGCCCGAGCCCGCGCGCCAGCCGCACCAGGACGGCTGGGAGCACTACCTGGCCCGCCTCACCGTCCGCGCCGAGGGCGGCGACCCCGGCCCGGACGCGTGGATGCAGGAGGCGGACGAGGCGGAAGAGGACGACTGAGCGAATTCGCTCGCGCCCGACCGCCGGGATCACGGAGACTGCGGAGATGGACGCCCCTTCGCACTCCGAGACCTTCAGCGCGCACTTCGACTCCCGCGGCTACCCGGTCGTGGACGTCCGCACCGGCTACGCCGGCTGGGTCGACGGCTACGAGGACACCGTCGAGGACCTGATGGACGTGGACGTCCTGGCGTCCCTCACGGTCCCGCGGTGGCCGGAGCTCCCGCACGCCGCCGACCTCGGCTGCGGCACGGGCCGCACCGGCGCGTGGCTGCGCGCCCAGGGGGTCGGCGCCGTGGACGGAGTGGACCTCACCCCCGAGATGCTGGACCGCGCCCGGGCCCGGGGCGCGCACCGGACACTGGCCGAGGCCGACCTCGCCCACACCCGACTGCCCGGCGGGTCCTATCCGCTGGTGATCACCTCGCTGGTCGACGAGCACCTGCCCGACCTGCGCCCGCTCTACCGCGAGGCGTTCCGGCTGGCCGAGCCGGACGGGCTGTTCGTGCTGGTCGGACTGCACCCGCAGTTCATCATGACCGCGGGGATGCCGACCCACTTCACCGCCGCGGACGGCACCGAGACCGCCATCTCGACGCACCTGCACTACGTCAGCGACCACGTGGCGGCGGGCCTCGCCGCCGGCTGGACGCTGGCGGAACTGCGCGAGGAGCCGGTCGGCGACGCGTGGGTGGCGCGCAAGCCCAAGTGGGAACGGTTCCGCGGCATCCCGGTCTCCGCGGCCTACGTGTGGCGCAAGGCCACTCGCTGACCAACTTGTCCAGTCAAGTGTGAGCCATCCGGCCGACCACTTGTTCAGTCAAGTTTGGTCCGCATTCTTCCGAACGACAACGTCGGCCTGTACTTATGTCCCGTCCATGACGCACAGCCAGCAGCACCTCCACACGGGACGAGGTACACCATGCGACTGCGCCGGAGCGCACTCGGCGGGCTCATTGCCCTCCTTGGCACGCTGATCGTCGCCACCCCTGCCCCCGCCCAGGCGGCGGGGAGCAGTGGCAACCTGATCGTGAACGGCGACGCGGAAGCCGGCGGCTTCTGCACCAACGACTGGAGCGCGGCCACCACCGTGCCCGGCTGGACCGTCCAGTCCGGCGGCATCAACGTGATGTGCTCCTCGGTCGGCTCGTTCGGCTACCCGAGCGACGGCAACACCCCGGGCAAGGCCTTCTTCGCGCCGGGCAACTTCGGCGACGGCTCGATGAGCCAGAACGTCGACGTCTCCTCCGCGGCCTCCGCGATCGACGGCGGCGGCGTGCACTACGACCTGTCCGGCTGGCTCGGCGGCTGGACCACCTACGGCGGCTACGCGGCCGTGAGCCTGCACTTCCAGGACGCGAGCGGCAACCCGGTCGGCGCGACCGCCAAGCTGCCGACGGTCTCCGCCACCGACCGCGGCCTCGCCACCAAGTTCCTCGCGCGCAGCGCCACCGGCTCCGTCCCCGCCGGGACCCGGAGCATCCAGGTCGAGGTGCAGTTCCTCAGCACCTCCAACGAGACCGGCTACCTGGACAACCTGTCGCTGAGCCTGGACACCCCGGTCACCGCCCCGGCGGCGCTCACCCCGCCCACCTCGCAGGTGCCGGGCTACGACCACGTGTTCACCGTGATGATGGAGAACACGGACTACTCCGAGGTCATGAACGACCCGACGGACACGCCGTTCATCCACAGCCTGATGACCCAGGGCGCCACGCTGACGGACTCCCACGGCGTCTACCACCCCAGCGACGAGAACTACCTGGCGATCGCGGGCGGCGACACCTACACCAAGGGCGCCACCTACTGGCCCAACATCAACTCGCCCGAGCGCAACCTGGGCGACACGATCGAGGGCGCGGGCAAGACGTGGAAGGCCTACGAGCAGGGCATGGGCACGCCGTGCAACGCCAGCAAGGGCGGCGCGGACAGCTACTACGAGCCCGACGACGCGCCGTTCATCAACTACACCGACATCAGCGGCAACGCGTCCCGCTGCGCCGCGCACCTGTTCGACACGACGCAGCTGACCACCGACCTGAAGTCCGCGTCGACCACGCCCAACTTCTCCTGGATCGCCGCCGACGACTACTACGACGGCGAGTCCTCCGGCAACGGCAGCGCCACCAGCCTGAAGACGCAGGACGGTTGGCTGCAGCAGACGCTCGCGCCGATCATGTCCTCCCCCGCCTGGACCCAGCAGCGCTCGCTGATCCTGCTGACCTGGGACGAGAGCGAGAACGAGGGCTACGACCACGTCGCGACCATCGCGGTCGGCTCCCAGGGCACCGTGCCGGCCGGCACCAGCAGCCCGAGCCACTACGACCACTACAGCGTCGCCCGCACCATCGAGGACGCGCTCGGCCTGCCGGGCCTGACGGCCAACGACAGCTACGCCACGCCGCTCAACGACGCCTTCGCCCCCTCCGGCGCCGGCTCCCCGACGCTCACCGGCGACCTGAACGCGGTCAGCAACGGCGGCAACGTGACCTTCCGCTACGCCCTGCCGTCCACGGCGCAGGTGAGCGCGAAGAACTGGATCGGGATCTACCCGGCCGGCGTGAAGCCGGGCGCGCAGTCCTCCCTCGCCTGGGCCTACACCCCCAACCAGAGCGGCGCGGCCACCTTCTCCACCAGCAAGCTGAGCGGCGCGGGCAGCTACGACGTCTACTACCTGGCCAACGACGGCTACGGCGTCCTGGCCGGCCCCTTCCGCCTGACGGTCGGCTGATCACCGGCCGACCGGCGGCTGACCCTGCGTCAACTATTGACGTCGCCATGCGGACCCTGTGAAATGCCGGTGCGTTGAACTTCGTTTGGTCCTGTTGCCTTCTGTCGCGGAGGATGCACGATGCACCGAAGGGTCCGCACCTTACTGGCCGGCACCGCGGTCATGGCAACGGCGCTGCTGGGACTCGCTCCCGGCGGCGCCGTCGCCGCGCACGCCGAGTCGAACGGCGTCGCGCTCACGCCGCCGATGGGCTGGAGCAGTTGGAGCTTCATCCGGAAGAACCCCACCGAAACGAACATCGAGGCACAGGCCCTGGCGCTGAAGAACAGCGGCCTGCTCGCCCACGGCTACCAGTACGTCAACGTGGACGACTTCTGGTACCTCAACCCCGGTAGCACCGTGGACTCCTACGGCCGCTGGGCCACCGACACCGGCCGTTTCCCGCACGGCATGGGCGCGGTCGGCAGCTATGTCCACAGCCTGGGGGAAAAGTTCGGGATGTACCTGACGCCCGGCATCCCCGTCGCCGCGTACAACCAGAACACGCCCATCGAGGGCACGAGTTGGCACGCCCGTGACATCGTCTCCGACACCACGGACTACGAGACCAACTACAACTACGGCTCGGGCTCGATGTACTACATCGACTACGCCAAGAACCCGGCCGCCGCGCAGGCCTTCCTGAACTCCTGGGCCGACCAGCTCGCCTCCTACGGCGTCGACTACCTGAAGATCGACGGCGTCGGCGACTGGGACACCGCCGACATCCAGCACTGGTCGCAGGCGCTGAACCAGGCCGGCCGGCCGATCCACCTGGAGCTCTCCAACAGCCTCGACCCGGCCAATGCCGCCACCTGGCGCCAGTACGCCAACGGCTGGCGGATCGAGGGCGACGTCGAGTGCTACTGCGGCACCGGCTCCTACCCGCTGACCAGCTGGAACAGCGTCTCCTCCCGATTCTCCGACGTACCGAGGTGGATCCCGTTCGCCGGCCCCGGCGGCTGGAACGACCTCGACTCGGTCGAGGTCGGCAACGGCTCCAACGACGGCCTGTCCGTGGACGAGCGGCAGACCCAGCTCACCCTGTGGGCCGTCGAGGACGCGCCGCTGCTGCTCGGCACCGACCTCACCAACCTCGACCCGACCGACCTGTCGCTGCTCACCAACGACCGCGTGATCGCCGTGGACCAGGCGGGCAACCCCGCGCACCCCGTCGACCAGGTCGCCGCGCAACAGGTGTGGAGCGCGGCCAACGCGGACGGCAGCTACACCGTCGCACTGTTCAACCTCGGGTCGGGCACCGCGACCGCCACCGCGCACTTCACCGACCTCGGCTTCAGCGGCGCGGCCGACGTCCAGGACCTGTGGAGCGGCGCCGACCTCGGCAGCTCCACCGGAACCTTCTCGGCCTCGCTGGCCGCCCACGCCTCCCGCCTGCTGCGGATCACCCCCGCCTCCGGCGACGCGTTCACGACCATGCACTACGCCGTCGTCAACGCCGCGACCGGCCAGTACCTCGGCACCAGCGGCTCCTCGCTGGTCACCGCGGCCGCCGACGGCGCCGCCGACCAGCAGTGGCAGCTCGCCCCGGCCGGCGATCAGGGCTACCGGATCGCGAACACCGCCAGCGGCGAGCTCGCCAACATCCCCGGCGGCAGCACCGCCGCGGGCACGCAGCTGATCCAGTACCCGGACGACCACAGCGCCAACTCCCAGTGGACCTTCACCCCGAACGGCTCCGGCGGCTACACCGTCGCCTCCCGCTCGGACGGCCAGGTGCTGGACGTCAGCGGCTCCGCCGTCGTCCAGCAGCCCGCGAGCGGCGCGGCCTCGCAGAGCTGGAAGCTGGTGCCGGTGCTGACCCCGGGCGCGCAGTACCGGATCGCCAACGGCGCCACCGGCGGCCGGATCGACGTGAGCAACGACTCCACCGCCGACGGCGCGAGCATCCTGCAGTGGCAGGACAACGGGCAGGCCGACCAGCGCTGGTCCTTCACCGCGCAGTCCGGCGGCGCGGTCACCGTGGTCAACGCGAACAGCGGCAAGCTGCTCAACATCCCCGGGCCGACCACCGGCCAGGGCACCCAGCTGATCCAGTACCACGACGACGGCAACAGCAACTCCCGCTGGCAGGTGCTGGACGCGGGCCCCAACCTGGTGCAGTTCCGCAGCGTCTACGACGGCCAGCTGATCGACCTGAACAACAGCGGCCGGTCGAACGGCACCTCGGTCCTGCAGTGGCCCGCCGACGGCGGCGTCAACCAGACCTGGACGCTGCTCGCGCCGGAGTAGGGTCCGCAGGTGGTTGCATGGGGGCCGTGACGATCGACGAAGCCATCCTCACGGCCCTCCGCACCCACACCACGCTGACCCTCGCCTACACCGACGCCGAGGGCCCGCAGGGGTGCGCCGTGCTCTACGCCGTGACCGACGCGGGCGCCGCCGTCTTCGTCACCGCCGCCACCACCCGCCACGGCCGGGCCCTGGCCGCCGACCCGCGGGCCGCCTTCACCGCCCAGGCCGACGGCCAGCGGTGGACCGAGCTGACCGGCGTCCAGGGCCGCGGCCTGGTCCACCGCCTGCCCGAGGGCAGCCCGGAACGCGCCGCCGCCTGGGCCGCGTACACGCAGCGCTTCCCCTTCGTCACGCACGATGAACGGCTCGCCGCGGCACTGGCCGCGACCGACCTGTGGGAACTGCGTCCCAGCTGGCTGCGGCTGATCGACAACGGCCGCGGCTTCGGGGTCAAGACCGAGTGGAGTGCCGGGCAGGCGGGCCGGGGGGCGACCGAGGAGCCTCGGCCCAAGGGTTGAAACAAGAGCCGCAGGGCACGACCATAGAACCGGATGCCGTCGGGTGCATCCGGTGGTCCCGCTGCACGTGGACGAGCACGTGAACGTAGCGGTTGGGAGGCGGTGGGATGGCCACACCGTCGGTCGCACCACAGCCCTCGGCGCCGGTTCCGCGCCGCGGCAATCCCCTGCGCCGCCGCACGGACGCCCTGAGGTTCTGGGTGCGGGTGATCTTCGCCGCGGCCCTGGGCATCGCGGTCGCGCTCACGGTCCTGCTCGGCCTCCACCTCTACGCCGACGGCCGCGCCCAGGCCGCCCGCCAGGCCGCCGGGCTGCACCGGGTCGACGCCGTCGCGGCGACCCAGCCGGTCTCGGCCGGCGTCGACACCTGGATCGCCACCCTCACCTGGACCGACAACGGCCGCTCCCACCGCGAGCAGGCCCCCGTCCCACCCGCGACCGCGCCGGGCGACCACGTGACCGTCTGGGTCAACTCCCAGGAGGTCCCGCAGCCGGACCCGATCCCCGCGGTCCAGAGCGCCGGCAGCGCCGCGACCTACTCACTGGCGATCTTCTCCGGCGCGGTCCTGCTGCTCTCCGGCGGCTACGCCTACACCCGGCACCGCATCGACACCTCGGCCTGGAAGTCCTGGGAGAACGAGTGGGCCAAGGTCGAGCCGGAGTGGACCCACCGTCACTGATCCACCCCGGGCCCGCCTGCTCTTTGCGTGTGTCAGCCCAGCGTCACGTCGTCGTAGAGGGTGTACGTCGGGTCGCCGGGGTAGTTGTCGTCGTGGCTGACGAGCGTCAGCGTGTAGCTGTGCCCGGCCGTGACGGCGTTGGTCAGCTGCGTCCACCCGGAGTTGGACACACAGGTGTTGGCCAGGACAGTCTGCGTGGTACCGGCGGTGTTGTCCTTCAGCGTTGCGGTCGCCCAGTCGTACTGCACCGTGTCGGGGCAGACGTTGTCGTACCAGAAGGACAGCTGCGAGGTGCCGCTCGGTGCGGTGAAGGTCTGCGCGGCCGTCGAGTCGCCGTTGGTCGCGGTCTGCGCGCCCAGCTGCGCGGCGTAGCTGCCGGAGTGCGCACCGGAGTTGACCACGCTGGTGGTGCCGGTGGTGGTCCAGCCGGTGAAGTCACCGGACTCGAAGCCGCCGTTGGCGACGCCGCCGCCACCGCCCGCCTGCGGGTTGACCGTCCAGCTGAAGCTGGCGCTGCCGGACACGCCGGTGCCGTCCGTGGCGGTCACCGTGACCTGCGAGGTACCGGCCGTGCTCGGCGTCCCGGACACCACCCCGGTCGAGGAGTTGAGCGACAGCCCGGCCGGCAGGCCGGTCGCGCTCCAGCTCAACGTCTGACCCGAGGCCGAGTCACTGCCCTGCAGCTGCAACGAGGCGGCGGTACCGGCGGTCGAGGTCTGCGTTCCCGGGTTGGTCACCGTCACCGTGTTGCCGGTACCACCGGAGGTACCGAACACGTCGGTGATCGGCGTCGCGTTGACGGCGTTGTTCGTCGGCGCCACCCCGAGGCTGTCCTCGACGGTGCGCAGCACGTTGTCGTGCGTGATGTTCTCGCTGTACTGACCCGGCGTCACACCCTGGCCCACCATCAGGGTCGGGATCTGGTTGCTGGCGCTGGAGTCGTCCTCGTCCCAGGTGACCACGAGCAGGCTGTTGTGGGCCTTGGCCCACTGCGCGTAGCCGTCGATGTTGCTCTGCAGCCAGCTGTCACCCTGCTGGATCGTGCCGTCGTGCATGTCGTCCTGGAGGTTCGGCACGACGAACGACAGCTTGGGCAGCGTGGTGTAGTCGCTCGGGAACGCCGCGAAGGTGCGGTTGTCGGCCGCCGGGACGTCGGTGAAGTCCGACCACGGGTTGTGCTTGCGCGCGTAGTTGCCGCTGGTGCAGCCGGTGTAGCCGTCGGACGGCATCGACTCCGAGTAGCCCGTGAAGGTCTTCCCCGCCGCGAGCGTCTCCCCGCCGAGGTCCGGCCCTGAGAAGCTGTGCGGGCAGCTGTCGTCGCTCACGCCCTGGGTCGAACCGGAGAAGAGCTCCAGGTAGTTCGGCTCACTGGGGTGGGTGACGGCGAACGACTGCGTGAACACCGCGCCCTGGGAGGCGAGGTTGTTGATGTACGGCGCCGAGGAGCTGCCGATGATCTCGTCGTAGGCGTGGTTCTCCTCGATCACGACCACGATGTGGTCGAACGCCGGCACGCTCGTCGCCGCGCGCGCGGCGGTGGCCGGCGCGGCAAGTCCCGCCACTGCGGCGCCGAGCGCCGCCAGCGTGGCGAGGGTGGTTCGGATGGGCTTCACGGTTTGGGTCTCCCGAAGTCTTCCCGAATCGCTCCGACGCGGCCGCAATCCCCGGCCGCCGCCTGCCACCGTGTCGCCAAGTCGTGCTCACGACAAGAGAAATCCTGCACTCTTGCCCGGAAATTCACCCACCGTGAAGCATGTGAAGAACGTTCTTCACAGCGAACCCCCAGGTTTGCCTGACCGAGCCGGCTAGCCCACCGAACCCGCCCGCGGGAAGCGAGCCGCGTAGGTCTCCAACCCGTCCCCCGCCAGGTCCTCCAGATGCGCGGTCCTGCCCGTCATCGTCATCACCAGCGAGAGCATCGGCCCGCGCACCTCCGGCCCCTCCCCGTGCGTCCAGCCCACATCCTCGGCCCGCAACCGCACCCCGGCGATCCGGTTCTTCGAACCGATCAGCAGATTCGAGCCCTGGAAGAAGTCCGCGGTGCGCACCAGCGCCTCCTCCGGATACACCCGCCGCAGGCCGAGCGGCCGCCGGATGTCCTCGGAGTGCACCACCGCCTCCCCCAGCATGGCCATCACCGGCCCGGGCGGCGACGTCGTCCGCCCCTGCGCGGCACGGAACTCGGCGATCGTCTCCTCCGGCGTCCCTTTCGTCCACGCGGCGACCCCGGCGGCGGAGAACTTCGGGAACTTGAACCCGGCCTTCGCCATCTCCCTCAGGAAGCGCGGCGGCGTCATCATCGCCGTCGACAGCATGTGCCCCAGCACCTGGTGCACGCTCCACTCACTGCACAGCGACCGCGTCCCCCACACCCCGGGCGTCCGCCCGACCCCCTCCAGATCCCCCAGCAACGCCTCCCGCTCCGCGTGGATCAGCGGCCACGGACTGCCGTCAGCGCCCATCACGATCACCTCACCGGACCGGCCTACTGGGTTCCTCCCACAAGTAGCACCGCCACCCCCCGGCCGCGACCCGGCAGACCATTCGTCTGCATACGACTTGGGTCCGGCGGATGGCTTGTCAGGAACCTGGCAAGCCACGAATGAAACCGCCGGTGCGGTTTGAATTCTGCCTCCGGCGCCTCTCGGCGGCCCTGACCTGCTCAAACGCTGTCGGGCGACCATCGGGGCCGAATCCGCTGACGACCAATCAGGAAGGAGAGCCAGGACGCCGAGTTGAGCAATCCACGAGCGCGCGGGCGTACAAATGGCCTGCAATTTCTCGATCCCCTCGTCAGCACCCTCCCGCCGCAGGACCACCTCCGAGAACGGATTTCCCATGGCCACTGACGAAGTAATGGCCGGCCCGGCGCCGGTCAGAGAGAGAACGATCGGCACGAGCGACACGGCCGCCGAGGCGCAGCGCACACGTGCGTCCCGACTGCCGTCTCTGACCGGCCTGCGCTTCCCCGCCGCGCTGGCGGTGTTCCTCTTCCACTGCTTCATCCCGATCCCGTCACTGCAGCTCCTCGGGGACGAACGCACCCAGTTCCGCCTCTTCGACTGGTTCGGCCAGACCGGCGGGCTCGGCGTCACCTTCTTCTTCGTGCTCAGCGGCTTCGTGCTGACCTGGTCGGCACGGGACACGGACACCGCGCCGCAGTTCTGGCGGCGCAGGTTCGTCAAGATCTACCCGAACTACGTGGTCGCCTGGGTGCTCGCCATGCTGGCCTTCGCCGGCCCCTCGACCCCGATCCACGTGGCGGTCTCCAACCTGTTCATGGTCCAGGTCTGGGTGCCCAGCTACGCCACCAACTTCAGCGTCGACCCGCCGAGTTGGTCGCTGGGCGCGGAGGCGATCTTCTACCTGAGCTTCCCGCTCCTGCTGGCGGCCTTCCGCCGCGTGAACCCGCGTCACCTGAAGTACTGGATCATCGGCGCGATGGCGGCCGTGTGGGCCACCCCGGCGCTGGCGTACGCCCTGTTCCCGAAGACCCCGCTGATCCCCGGCGGATACAGCTCGGTCTCGGCCTACTGGTTCAGCTACGTGCTGCCGCCGGTCCGGCTCTTCGACTTCGCCCTCGGCATCCTGGTCGCCCTCGCGGTCAAGCACGGACGCTGGCGCAACATCGGCATCATCCCGTCCGTCCTGCTGCTGGCCGGCGGGTACTGGCTCACCTACCACGTGCCCTACCTCTACGCCCAGCGCGCGACGATGATCATCCCGATCGCCCTCCTGATCGCGGCCACCGCGACCGCGGACATCGAGGGCCGTTTCACACCCTTCCGCAACCGCGTGATGGTGTGGCTCGGCGAGATCTCCTTCGCCTTCTACCTGCTCCACTACGTGGTGCTGGCCTCGCTCCGGAAGGCACTGGGCACCCAGACCTTCTCCACCGCGGCCGGCCTCTCGATCATGCTCGGCGCGGCCGTCGGCACGGTCCTGCTCTCCTGGGCCCTCCACACCGCGGTCGAGACCCCACTGGTCCGCCGCTTCAGCCGCTCCCGCCGCGCGAAGACCGCCTGAACCATCCCCGCCCACCAGAAACGCCCCGGACCGTGATCGGTCCGGGGCGTTCGCGCATGTGCCCCATGCAGGATTCGAACCTGCGACACCGGCTTTAGGAGAGCCGTGCTCTATCCCCTGAGCTAATGAGGCTCGTGACTCCTGACAGGGTAGCGGATCACTGGGGCGGCGGTCCTCACCCGCTCGGCCGTGGGGCGACCGTGGGGGCTCAGTAGCGGGCGCCCAGGTCGGCGAGCTTGGCCTCGAGGACCGCGGCGAGGGGGTTGTCGCGGCCGGTGAGGGCGGTGAGGGCTTCGGTCCAGGCGGCATGGGCGGCGGCGGGGCGGCCGGCGGTGGCGTGGAGGTCGCCGAGGCGGTCGAGGGTGGCGGCCTGGTTGTCGAAGTCGCGCAGCTCGGCGCGGAGCGTGGCCGCCTGGCGGAAGGCGCGGGCGGCCTCGGCCGTGCTGCCGAGGCGGAGCCGGATCTGGGCGAGGCTGTCCAGGACGGCCGCCTCGACGTAGGGGATCGGCTCCGGGGAGGACTGCAGGACGGCGACCGCCGCGTCGTAGCACTCGGCCGCCTCCGCGTAGCGCTCCAGCGCGTGGAAGGCGTAGCCGCGGTTGTTGAGCGTCGCCGCGTGCAGGCCTGGCTTCTCGGCGAGGCGGCCGTCGGCCACGGCCAGGCCGTGCCAGTAGGTCGCCTCCTCGTAGCGCTTCTGGTGGTGCATGATGATGCCGACGTGCGACAGCGTCGCCGTGTGGGCGTTGGCGTCGCCGGAGAGCTCTGCCTGGGCCAGCGCCTCGCGGGCGCGGCGCTCGGCCAGCACCAGGTCGCCGATGCCGATGTCGGCGATGCTGAGGCCGAGCAGCATCCAGGCCTGCCCGAGCCGGTCGCCGAGCCGCCGGGCCGAGGCCAGGCCGATCAGGTTGACCGAGCGGATGGACTGCCAGTTGCCGCTCTGCACCGCGAAGATGTGCATCGCGAACGCCAACCGCCAGGTGACCGGGGTCGGTTCGCCCTGGGCGCTGAGCAGCACCGCCTCGGTCAGGTTGGCCCGCTCGTCCTGGTACCAGGCCAGCGCCGAGCCGCGGTCGGTGAAGCCGGGCAGGCCGCCGGGGCAGGGGCCGTTCTCGGGGCGGCACAGCGGGGTGCGCTCGCGCTGCAGCAGCTTGGCCGCGTGGTCGGTGGCGTGGGCGTACCAGGCGGCGAGGCGCTCCGCCGCCGGGTCCCGCTCCGCGGCGAAGGACTCGCGCGCGCACTCCTGCGCGTAGACGCGCACCAGGTCGTGGTACGAGTACCGCTCCTCGCCGCGCGCCTCCAGCAGGTGGGTGCGGGCCAGTGCCTCGAGCAGCCGGCGCGCGTCGGCGAGCGGGACCTCGAGCATCGCGGCGGCCGAGTCGGGGGTGAAGTCGGGGCCGCTCCAGGCGGTCAGGACCGCGAAGGCGCGGGCCACCTCGGGCTCCAGCGCGTCGTACCCGACGGCGAAGCAGCCGCGGACGGCGCGGTCCTCGACGTGGAGCTCGTCCAGGCGGCGGTCCTGCCCGCGCAGCCGGGCGGCGAGCGTGGCGACGCGCCAACCGGGCTGGCACGCGAGGCGGCTGGCGGCGATCCGGATCGCCAGCGGCAGCCCGGCGCACAGCCGCAGCACCTCCGCGACGGCCTCCGGCTCCGCCTCCACCGCCGCCGGGTCGACGATCCGGCCGAAGAGCCGCGCGGCCTCGTCCTCGGGCAGCACGCCGACGGAGAACCGGCGCGCCCCGTCCACGCCGGGCAGCGAGCTGCGGCTTGTGACCAGCACCGCACAGCCGCCGGAGGCGGGCAGCAGCGGCCGCACCTGGGCGGCGTCGCGGGCGTTGTCGAGCAGCAGCAGGACCCTGCGCCCGGCCAGCGTGGACTGGTAGAGCGACTCGCGTTCCTCGACGTCGTCGGGGATGCGCTGCTGCGGGACGCCGAGGCCGCGCAGGAAGCGGGCCAGCACCTCGGCGGGGTCGGCGGGGGTGCCGCCGAAGCCGCGCAGGTCGGCCTGGAGCTGTCCGTCGGGGAAACGGTCGGCGGTCTGGTGGGCGACGTGCAGCGCGAGCGAGGTCTTGCCGGCGCCGCCGGCTCCGGCCAGCACCGCGACGGTGGCGGCGCCGCCGCTCTCGTCCCGGTCGGCCAGGGTCTCGCGCAGCCGCGCGACGAGGACCTGACGCCCGGTGAAGTCCCGTAGCCCCGGCCTCAGTTGATGCGGCACCACCGCGTCGGGCCCGCCGGCGGGCGCGGCGGCGGACCGGACGGGCGGGACCGAACGAGGGGGTGCCGGTGCGGACGCGGGCACCGCTGCCAGCTCCGGGTCCGCGTCGAGGATGCCCTGATGGGCGCGCTGCAGCGCGGGCGCCGGGTCGACGCCGAGCTCCTCGGCGAGCCGGCGGCGGACCTCCCGGTAGGTCTCCAGCGCCTCGCCGCGGCGGCCGCTGCGGTACAGGGCCAGCAGCCGCAGCTCCGCGACGCGCTCGTCGAGCGGCTGCTCGGCGTGGAGCGCGGCCAGCTCGGCGACGACCTCCTGGTGCCGGCCGAGCACCAGCTCGGCCTCCAGGCACTGCTTGTGGACGGCGACACGCAGCGCGTCGAGGCGCTCGGCCTCCGCGCGCAGCACCGTGCCGGTGAGACCGGCGAGCGCGGGGCCGCGCCAGCAGGCGAGGGCACGGCGCAGGGCCGGGACCGTGAGCGCCGGGTCGGCGGCGACGCGGCGGGCCTCGCGCCGGGCGTGGTCGAAGGCGAGCAGGTCGAGCTGGTGCGGCGCGGGCTGCAGTTGGTAGCCCCCGCCCCGGGTGGCGACCAGACCGGGCACGCCCGCGTCGGCGAGCGCGCGGCGCAGCCCGGAGACGGCGTCCTGCACCTGGCGCACGGCCGTGGTGGGACCGCCGTCGTCCCACATCACGTCGACCAGGCGGTCCATCGGGACGACCCGCCCCGCGTCGAGCAGCAGCGCCGCGAGCACCTTGGCGACACGTGGCCCGCCGAGCGCGACCTCGCCGCCGTCGACCTCCACCTGCAGGGCCCCGAGGACACCCATCCGGATGTCCGCCTGTCTCGTGCCCACCGGTCCCGCTGCTCCCCTGACGTCGCCTCGGCCCTGACATGTCGTCGTGGCCAGGACGAACCTAGGACGGACCAAGGACGGATGTCCATATCGTCATGGTTGCAGGCTCGAGCAGGGTGGCACGGGGGATCACCCAGCTCGAGCCGTTCGCATGCCTTCCCCCGCCTTCCCCGCGCGGCGGCGCACCATGGTTGTATGAGCGACTTCGACGAACTTCCTCCGAGCGACCGGGCGAAGGTCTACGCCTCCCCCGGCGTCCAGGTCCGCTTCGACGCGGCCCGCTGCCGGCACAGCGGACGCTGCGTGCTCGGCGCCCCGGAGGTCTTCGACACCGACGCCCGCCCGTGGATCCAGCCGGGCAACGCCGACCCCGAGCACGTCGCCGAGGTCGTGCGCCGCTGCCCGACGGGCGCGCTGCACTACCTGCTGGCGGACGGCCCGGCCGAGGAGCCGGACCGGCCGACCACGGTGACGCCGCTGCCCGACGGCCCCCTGGAGATCCGTGGCGATCTGCGCCTCACCGGCCCCTGGGGCGAGGCGCGCGAGGTCCCCGAGGTGCGCGCACAGCTGTGCCGCTGCGGGGCGAGCGCGAACAAGCCCTTCTGCGACGGCTCGCACGAGCGCATCGGCTGGCACGACGACAGGCCATAGGGAACACCGGTATCCCGGACGCTTCTTTCCGCGATCCCGCGACGGCGGGCGTGTCCGTTCGCCCGCGCACCGCCTGCATGAACCAGACTGCAAGACGAGGCAGACGCGAGGAGGCGGTGCGGATGAGCACGAGCGAGGCGGAGGTCACGGTCGCGGACGCGCCGCAGGCACACCGGTTCGAGGCACGGATCGAGGGCGAGCTGGTCGGCTTCGCGTCCTACGTGCGCGACGACGAGCGCGTGACCTACCAGCACACCGTCGTCGGCCCCGCCTACGAGGGCCTCGGCATCGGCGGGCTGCTGGCGCGGACCGCCGTCGAGGACGGCCTCCGCCGGGGCATCGAGGTCGAGGTGACCTGCCCGTTCATCAAGGCCTGGCTGACACGACACCCGGAGTACCAGGACAGACTGTCCGGTACTCCGGGTGCGTGAGGAGAGAACTACCGCAGATCGCAGACCGTCAGTTGATGCGGCCGGCGAAGTCGGGGGTGTAGTTGGAGATCGTCTCCCACTTCACGCCCGCGCTCGGGTTGGCGGCCTCGACGAAGCGGCCGCCGCCGACGTACATGGCCACGTGGTACGCGCCGGAGGCGGTGCCGTCGTTGGACCAGAACAGCAGGTCGCCGGGCTGCGCCTGGTCGACCGGGATGATCGTGGTCGACGAGGCCTGGTCCGCCGCGGTACGCGGCAGGTTGACGCCGGCCTGGGCGTAGGCGGCCTGGACCAGACCGGAGCAGTCCCAGGCGTTCGGGCCGTTGCCGCCGTACACGTAGGCGTCGCCCACGTGCGACTCGGCGAAGGCGATGGCCGACGCGGCCGCGGCGGACGCGCCCTGCGGGATCGAGGTGGTCGCCGAGGCGTTGGTGGCCTTGGTGCTCGAACCGGTGGACGCCGAGGAGTCGGAGCTGGTGCCGGTCGAAGAGGAGGCGCTGCCGCCGAGGACCAGCTTCTGGCCCGGGTAGATCCAGTTCGGACCCTTGGTCAGCTCCGCCTTGTTCAGCTGGTAGAGACGCTGCCAGCCACCGGACACGTTCTGCTTCTGCGCGATGGTGGAGAGCCAGTCGCCCGGCTTGACGGTGTAGCTGCCGGAGGCGGCCGGCGCGGAGGACGAGGTGGACGGGGCGGTTGCGCCGCTGCCGCCCTCGCTGCTCTCGTCGTCGCTGGAGGAGCTGCCACCGGTCGAGGTGCTGCTGGTCGAGGTGCTGCTGGTCGAGGTGCTGCTGGTCGACGGCGCCGAGGCGGCGGAAGAACCGGAGGAACCGGAGGTGTTCAGGGACGGCGCGGCGCCACCCTGGGACAGACCGGCCTGCGGGCCGCAGACGGGCCAGGCGCTCGGACCCTGGCTGGCCAGGACCTTCTCGGCGGTGGCGATCTGCTGGTCCTTGGTGGCCAGGTCGGCACGCGAGGCGTACTGCTGGCCGCCGTAGGCGTCCCAGGTGGACTGGTCGAACTGCAGGCCGCCGTAGTAGCCGTTGCCGGTGTTGATCGACCAGTCGCCGGTGGACTCGCACTGGGCGACCGCGTCCCAGGTGGAGACGGTGGCGGCGTGCGCGCCGGTCGCGGTGACCAGCGGGAGGGCCATGCCGGCGCCGGTCAGACCGGCGGTGGCGAGGAAGCGCTTGGAGATGCGGCGGGCGGAGCTGGGCGCGCGGTGGCGACCCGTGCTGCTGGACAGCATTGAGGTGGTCCTCTCCCACGCCTGCGAGGTGAGCTGTCGGGTTCGGGCCGGAGTCGCCCGGCCGTGCGATGGCACGGCTTCACCCCGAGCCGCGGTCTGCGTTCCGCGGCGACTTACCTGGGTCCCCCGCTCCTGCCGTGGTGTGCGTCGGGTGACGACTGACGGTTCCCCGGCGGCAGGACTCGGCGTTCCGGAGATGTCAGTTCCGCTTAAGTGCGGCTGGGCGCGACATTAGGCAGACCGGGTCGCAAACCTCAAGCCAGTGCCGGGCCAATGAGAGTTGCGTCACGCGGCGATAACAAGATTCACAGAATCTCCCCGGCGAATTGCCCGATTTGCCCCTGCGGTTTGTCAGCCTTCCGCTGGCGATGTCCGCTTGATGCACCTTCGGCACAACGTAAAAGCGCGCCCGCCCCGGGCGGGGCGGGCGCGCGATGCGAAGGTGATGTGTCGTCAGCCCGGGCCGATCAAGCCAACCTGATCAGCCCAGCCGCGTGAGCTTGGAGCCGAAGCCCGGGGCGGCGAGGCCCGACTGCAGTGCGACCGGCACCGTCCGCGCCGTCGCCCCGCTGCCGACCACCAGCTCGCCGACGACCGTGCCCGCCGCCGCGCTGTGCGGGATCCCCTGGCCGCCCAGCGGCCGCAGCGAGACGTCGACGGTCAGGCCGCTCCAGCCCGCCACCTGCACGTCCTGCGTGGCCACCACCGGTGTCCGGCCGCCCAGGCCGTCGTCCACGTAGCCGACGACGTCGCCCTTGCGCGCCATCATGTGCCCCTGCAGCGCCTGCTCGGCACTGATGACCAGCTTCTTGCTGTTGGCCAGCACCTGGTCGAGGATGCCCTGCCCCGGCCCGCCGCCGATCGCCGGCTGACTCAGCGTCACGCCGACGATCATCTGGTCCACGCCACCAACCGACTGCTGGGCCGCCCAGACCAGGTTGCCCAGCGCCGCGGTGCTGGTGCCGGTCTTGATCCCGATCACGCCGTCGTGGCCGACGAGCGTGTTGGTGTTCGGAGTCAGGCCGTTCTGCGGCGAGTTGAAGCTCTGTGTACCGACCACCTCACGGAAGACCGGGTCGGCCATCGCGGCGGTCGCCAGCTTCAGCTGGTCCCCGGAGTTGCTGCGCGTGGTCGCGTCCAGACCGCTCGGGTCCGTGTACGTCGACTGCGTCATGCCCAGCCGCGCGGCGGTGGCCTGCATCTTCTGCACGAACGCGGCGTCGGTGCCGGCGTCCCACCGCCCGAGCAGCCGGGCGATGTTGTTGGCCGACGGGATCATCAGCATCTGCAGCGCCTGGTACTCGGTGAGCTGCTCCCCCGCCGTGACCTTCTGCACCGATTCGCCGGACTTGCTCCCGGTGTTGTAGTCGTTGACCGCGCCCTGGTCGACGGTGATCGACGGCCCCTGATCGCCCTTCTTCAGCGGGTGGTCGTGCAGCACGACGTAGGCGGTCATCATCTTGGTCACGCTCGCCAGCGGCACCGGGTTGCCGCTGCCGCTCGTGCCCATCAGCCCCAGGCCGGGCACGCTCACCGCGGCCTGCCCCTTGGTGGGCCAGTCGAGCGCCAGCGACCCGCCGTTGAACGCGTAGCTGCTCGCGGTGGTCTGCGCCAGCGTCGGCGACGGCACCGGCCGCAGCTCCTGCACGGTGCCGAGGATCAGCACGAGCAGCACCAGCAGCGTCCCGTACAGCCGCGCCCGCCGCAGCGCGATCCGCGTCGGCGTCATCGGCCGGGCACTCAGCCGCGCCAGCACCTCCATCGCCTCGACGGTCGTCTCCGGCGAGTCGGCGACCGCGGTCGCCCCGGCCGGCACGCCCCGCGCGGGCGCCTCACCCCCCACCCCGGAGGGCACGGCCGGCGCCCGCGGCCCGGGCGGCGGCGGAATCGGCGGCAGCGCGGACATGGGCCGCGTCTCGTCGTCCGCGATCCCCCGCGGAGCGGGGGGAGCGGGAGGCGCCGAAGGGGCCGGAGGCTCCTCGCCGTCGTCGGCCTCGGGCTCCTCGGGCTCCTCGGGCTCGTCAGCGGCGTCGGAGTCGGCGTCGGAGTCGGCGTCGGAGTCGGCGTCGGCATCAGCCTCGGCAACGGCGGGCTCGTCCAACGCGTCGGAGTCGGCGTCGGTCTCAGCCTCGGTCTCGGTCTCCGGCGCCTTCTCGATCACCGCGGCGCGCAGCAGCCGCGTCTCGTCGTCGGCCGGCGGCTCCTCGGCGTCGGCGGCATCGTCGGCGTTGGCGTCGGCCTCAGCGGCCTCAGCCTCCGGCTCGGCCGGCTCGCCTTCGTCCTCGCCCTCCGGCGCAGCCTCAGGCTCCGTCTCCGGGGTCTTCTCGATCACGGCGGCGCGCAGCAGGCGCGTCTCGCTGTCGTCCGCGGACTCGGGCTCCTCAGGCTCCTCAGGCCCAGTCTCCTCGGCGGCGGCGTCCTCGGGCTCCGTCTCCGGCGCCTTCTCGATCACCGCGGCGCGCAGCACCCGCGTCTCGTCGTCCGCGACCGGCTCCTCCGGCTCCGGCTCCGGTGCGCGCAGGGTGCGGGTCGGTGAGTCCGTGGGAGTCGGCGCGGCGGGTTCGGACTTCTTTGTCGTCCCGGTCGCCTCCGTGTCGTCGACGGCCTGCTTCGCCGTCGAACGTTCCGCTTCCTGCTCCTCCGCTCCCGCGGTCCGGATCGACCTGTCGGGGGACTCACCCACGTTGCCCAGCCTCCTCAAAGCTCATGCCCGCTTCTGCCTGCGCACCAGTCTCCTGCACCCCGCGCACTTCCCGCGCTCGCCAGGCCGCTGACCGGCCGCACGATCAGACGAGACACCGGCCACACCTGGTTCCGAAAGATCACAGCGAGGTGTCACATTCGAGGCCCTCTCGACAGGGGGGTGTGGGCTGCGTCACTCTGTTGTGCATCCACGCGGGGAGGCTTGGATGGGCAAGAGCCGCAGAACAATTCCCGAGGAGCTGCTGCTGCTCGCTCTGGACCCGACCACGGGTACCACGGCGCAGCCGCAGACGCTCGACCTCGGACTGGCCGGAGCACAGCTCGTCGAGCTGGCCATGGCCGGACGAATAGTCCCGGACGGGGACCGGATCACCGTGGTGAATCCGCGACCGACCGGCGACCCGACCCTCGACCACGCGCTCGAGCTGCTGCGCAGACGCGGCAGTGCGGTGCGCGCCGTGCAGTGGATCGGCGGCCCGAGACTGGGCCTGCGCCAGACCTATCTCGCGCACCTGGAGCGGTGCGAGATGGTGAAGGCCGTGCCGGGCCAGGTGTGCGGAGTGTTGCCGACGACCCGCTATCAGGCGTCGGACGACTGTACGAACAGCGCCATCAAGGAACGCCTCGACGCGGCGATCCGGACCGGGGTCCCCCCGGACCCGCGGACCGCCGCGCTCGCCGCCCTGGCCCACGCGGTCGGGCTCGGCAAGCATCTCTACCCGGGCAACGAGGGACGGTCCTGCAGATCACGTCTGCGCGACCTGATCCGCTACGACCCGCTCGGCGGCATGGTCGCGCACGCGGTCATGGACGTGCAGAACGGCATGCCGACCACGCAGGTGCGCACGGGCTCCCGCCCGACCGCGCGCCCGGCCGCCCGGCCCGCCGTGGTCACCGGCATGGTCCGGGCCGGCATCAGGTAGTTCCGAGAACAGGGCAGCACGGCAACACGGCGCACCGCAGGACACGAGCGGAGGCGGCGGCGAACCACCCTTCGCCGCCGCCTCCTCGTGTCCGGCATGTTCCTCGTGTTCCTCGTGTTCCGCGGATTCCTCGGACGCGAGCGGCAGTTGTGGGCGCAGAATCGTTCCGTCTTTGGGCCAATCCGTCAAGAACCGGGCCGATTGAGCCACATGAGGGCGTGTCGGGATGGCATCCTGGCTGGCTATAGGGGCGTGCCAGTCCACCGATGCCCAGGAGAGACCGTGTCGACCGCCAGCGTCAATCCCACCGTCCGCCGCCGCCGGCTCGGGGCCGAGCTCCGCCGACTGCGGGAGCAGAAGGGCCTCACCGCGGAGGAGGTCGCGCAGCAGCTGCTGGTCTCGCAGTCCAAGATCAGCCGCCTGGAGAACGGGCGGCGCAGCATCAGCCAGCGCGACGTGCGCGATCTCTGCGAGGTCTACGGGGTCAGCGACCCCGCGATGATCGAGGGCCTGATGACCATGGCCCGCGAGTCGCGTCAGCGCGGCTGGTGGCACGCCTTCGGCGACGTGCCCTACAGCGTCTACATCAGCCTGGAGGCCGAGGCGGTCTCCATCCGCACCTACGAGTCGCTGTTCATCCCGGGCCTGCTGCAGACCAGGGACTACGCGCACGCCGTCGTCGCGGGCATCCAGCCGGAGGCCCAGCCGGCGCAGATCGAGAAGCGCACCGACGTCCGCATGGTCCGCCAGGACCTGCTGCGCAAGGGCGACGACCCGCTGCGGCTCTGGGCGGTCATCGACGAGGCGTCGCTGCACCGCGTCGTGGGCAGCCAGGAGACGATGCGGGCGCAGCTGGAGTCACTGATCGAGACCAGTCTGCTGCCGCACGTGACGGTGCAGGTGCTGCCGTTCGGGGTGGGCGCCCACCCCGGCATGACCGCCAACTTCTCCGTCCTGGAGTACCGGGACGCGTCCGACGCGACGGTGGTCTACCTGGAGGGCGTCACGAGCGACCTCTATCTGGAGAAGGAGTCGGACGTCCGCGCCTACGCGACGCTCTACGAGCACCTCCAGGCCCAGGCGCTCGGCCCCGAGCAGACCCGCGAACTCGTGCACAAGGTGGCGAAGCTGCACACCCGCTGAGCCGCACCGAGGCCCGCTGAGATCGCGAAGGCGCGGAAGAATACACCACGGGCATGCTCCGGCAGCGTTTCGTCCACCAATTCCTGTCGGATGAGTGAACGCCGACAGTCGGAGGTTCCCAGCGGAGGGACGGGGTGGGCAGACTGACACCCGTAATCGCGATCAGCGGATCGTCACCTTGCTCTCCCCGAACTGGAGATGGAAATGATCACTGAGGACCACCGCGACGGCGCCGCCCTCGACTGGCGCAAGTCCAGCTACTCCGGAGCCAATGCCTGTGTCGAGGTCGCGCGTCCCGACGGCGCGGTCTTCGTCCGTGACTCCAAGGACCTGGCCGGACCGTCGCTCGCCTTCACCCGCGAGGCCTGGCAGTCCTTCCTCGCCGAGGTTGGGACCGGCTCGCTGGACCAGGCCTGAGGAGATGCCCGGCGGGAGCACCCCCGCTCCCCCCGGGCATCTCAACGCGCGACAAGATCACCCCAGCCCGATCACCCAGCCTCATCACCCCAGCCCGTTCCCCAGCCCCATTACCGCAGCTCGTCGACGTAGGCGTCGGTCCCGGGCAGGGTCGGCAGGAACGGCGCCACCAGCTCCACCCGCGCCCCTGGCACCGCCCCGGCCACCTCCCCGTCCAGGCCGGTGAAGGCGTCCCAGCAGCTGCGCGGGTCCTGCTGCAGGAACCAGAGCAACGTCAGCCGGGTGTCCGTGCCGTCCACGGGCTTCACGTACGACATCCGGTCCACCGGCAGCGGCAACGGCTCGAAGAGCGTGCACATCGCCGCAGGCGAAGGCCCTCCCGGGCCGGCGGCCCGCAGCCGGGACGGCAGGTGCCGGTCCATCAGCCAGTCGGTCAACTGCCGCCGCTGCTCCGCCGTCTCCGTGTCGATGACCTCCAGCACCAGCCCCTGGTACGGGTGGTCGAGCGCGTGGATGTCGCGCGGGCCGGCCGCACCGTCCCGGTAGTACGTGCTGACGTGCTGCTGGAAGGCGGTGAACACGTGGGTGCGATCGCGGTAGACCCGGCCGTCCCGGTTCAGCCGCTTGTTGATCTGCACCGTCCAGCGCATGTGCGCGTCGTGGCGGCCCTGGGTGACCCAGTAGACGGAGAGATAGCACCCCGCCGTGACCGGCAGATCAACCGCCTCGGTCACCGCCGACTTCTCCGGGTAGCGCAGCAGCTGCAGCTCACGGGTGGCCACGAAGCGCCGCCCCGCGAACATCCAGGGCATCGCCATCGCCCCGGCGTAGTAGTGGTCGTCCTCGTACCAACGGTTGTAGGCGTACTCGTGGCCCGGCAGCGGCTCGACCATGGTGATCAGTGCGCTGCCGATACCGACGCCGTAGGGGCCGCGCGCGGCCAGCTCGGTGTAGCGCAGCAGTTCTTCCGCGTCATCGGAATCCGTCATGGAGCTGACGGTAAGTCAGATCAAGGCAACTGCCCAGAGGAAGCTCCAGACGTTCGGCACCCCGCCCACGACGGCCTTGTGCGATCGTTGCCTGGGCCGACCCGCCTTGTCCGCTTAGCCTCCGTTTCATGCCGAGACGCTCCCCTGCCGCCTCCCACGCCCCGGTTCCCTTCGACCCGGCGGCGGCCCACGCGGTGCGGTACGCCCTGGGACTCAGCCCGGCCATGGTCGCCCGCTCCCTCGCCGAGTCCTACGCCATGCCGGTCCCGCCCACCCAGGTCATCGCCTGGGAGACCGGCGCCGCACATCCCTCCGAACGCGAACTGATCGCGCTCGCCCGCGTGTTGTGGTGCCTGCCCGGCCAGCTGATGGGCGGCAGGGAGGAGTCGCTGCGGGACCACCGGCTCGCCCTCGACCTGCCCCAGGATCAGGTGGCCCGCCGACTGCGGATCACCCCGCGCGAGTACGCCAAGCTGGAGGTGCACTGGACCGGCGACCGCAACCTCACCCGCGACCTGGCCGAGGTGCTGCGGCTCGACGCCCCCACCCTGGTCCGGGTCTGCGAGCGGGAGGAGGAGCTGGAGGAGCTGCTGCGCCGCGCGATCGACGGCCGCTGGCAGGCCCAGGTACGGCCGGTGCTCGACCTGGTGCCGACGCTGTCGGAGCGCTGGGTCTCCGAGGCGCTGCAGACGCTCGCCGCCGAGAAGGCCACCTCGAGCGCCCTGTGGGGCGGGAGCACGACGCCCGCCCCGACCCAGGAGGAGGAGGTGGGCCAGCTGGAGCGCTTCTGGGCCCTCGTCACCCCCGTATAGGTCTGGCGCACGGGTCTGGCACCCTGCACGTGGAAGTCCTAGTCTGACGCATCGTCAGACCGGCTCGTCGGTCAAGGGCATGCCCCGGGAGGATCGCCATGCTGCTCGAAGGACGCACCGTCGTGGTGTCCGGCGTCGGACCCGGCCTCGGCCACCGGGTCGCCATGGCCGCGGCGCGGGACGGCGCCAACGTCGTGCTCGGCGCGCGCACGGGTGAGAACCTGGCGAAGACCGCCGAGCAGATCGAGACGACCCGTCCCGGCGCGACCGTATGGAAGCGGACCGACATCGCCGACGCCGAGCGCTGCGACGAGCTCGCCGCCCTCGCCGTCGAACGCTTCGGCCGGATCGACGCGGTGATCCACGTCGCCGCCATGGACCAGTCCTTCGGCGGCCTCGCGGACGCCGACTTCGACGAGTGGCGCCGGGTCCTCGACGTCAACCTGATCGGCACGCTGCAGCTGACGCGCTCCTGCCTCCCCGCACTGCGTGAACGCGGCGGCTCCGTCGTGATCATCGGCACCCAGTCCGCGATCGCCGCGCCGTCCCAGGTCCGCCAGGCCGCCTACGCCGCCTCCAAGGGCGCGTTGACCAGCGCGATGTACAGCATGGCCCGCGAGCTCGGCCCGGACCGGATCCGGGTCAACACCGTGCTCCCGGGCTGGATGTGGGGCCCGATGGTGGAGGCCTACGTCACCTGGACCGCCACCGGCGAGAACGTCCCGGAGGAGGAGGTCGCCCAGCGCCTCACCGAGCGGGTCGTCCTGCCTGAGCTCGCCACCGACGGGGACGTGGCCGAGGCCGCGATCTTCCTCGCCTCCGACCGCGCCCGCGCCATCACCGGCCAGTCCCTGCTGGTCAACGCGGGCGAGATCATGCGCTGACCAGCAACCTCTCTCAGTCCACCACCGGCAGCAGTTCCGGCAGGTGCCCGTCCGAGGCCAGCGCCGCCGCCCGCCGCTCCGGCGGGACCGGCCCGTACAGGGTCGTGCGCTGGCCGGAGCGCCGCCCGGCCGCCGAGGCGACGGCCTCCAGCTCGCGGATGGACTTGTAGCTGCCGTAGGACGAGCCGGCCATCCGGGAGATGGTCTCCTCCATGAGCGTGCCGCCGAGGTCGTTGGCGCCGCTGCGCAGCATCTCGGCCGCGCCCTCGGTACCGAGCTTGACCCAGCTGGTCTGGATGTTGGGGATCCGGCCGTGCAGCAGCAACCGGGCCATCGCGGTGACGGCGCGGTTGTCGCGCATCGTCGGGCCCGGCCGGGAGATGCCCGCGAGGTAGACCGGCGCGTTGGTGTGCACGAACGGCAGCGTCACGAACTCGGTGAACCCGCCCCGGCCGGCCTCCAGTGAGCGGTCCTGGATCTCCGCCAGCAGCCGCAGGTGACCGAGCCAGTGGCGGGGCTGGTCCACGTGCCCGTACATCATCGTGGACGAGGAGCGGATGCCCAGCTCGTGCGCGGTGGTGACGACCTCGACCCAGGTGGCGGCGGGCAGCTTGCCCTTGGTGAGCACCCAGCGGACCTCGTCGTCGAGGATCTCGGCGGCGGTGCCGGGGATGGTGTCGAGCCCGGCCTCCTTCGCCTGCGCGAGCCAGTCCCTGACGGACAGTCCGGTACGGGTCGCGCCGTTGACGATCTCCATCGGCGAGAAGGCGTGCACGTGCATGCCGGGCACCCGCTCCTTCACCGCGCGGGCGATGTCGAAGTAGGCGGTGCCGGGCAGGTCCGGGTGGATGCCGCCCTGCATGCACACCTCGGTCGCGCCGACCTGCCACGCCTGCTCGGCGCGGTCGGCGACCTGGGAGAGCGAGAGCGTGTACGCGTCGGCGTCGGTGCGGCGCTGCGCGAAGGCGCAGAAACGGCAGCCGGTGTAGCAGACGTTGGTGAAGTTGATGTTCCGCGTGACGCAGTAGGTGACGACGTCCCCGACGACATCGCGGCGCACCGCGTCGGCGACGGAGCAGAGCGCGTCGAGCGCCGGGCCGTCCGCGTGGAACAGTGCCAGCGCCTGCGGGTCCGTCAGCCGGCGCGGGTCGTCTGCGGCGACGGCCAGGGCCTCGCGCACCTCGGCGTCCAGGCGCTGCGGCGACGACCTCTCGGGGGCGCCCGTCGCGGCCGCGACCTCGCGCAGCGCCTCCCAGTCGCCGTAGACCTCGTCGAAGTCGCCGCGCCGGTCGCCGGAACGCCCGCCGCCCGGCCCCTGTGCGTCGATCTCGGTGTGCAGCTCGGTGCGCCCGCTCGCGGTGAAGACCTCCTCGGGCTCCTGCCAGGGCAGTCCGACCGCCATGGCCCCCTCCCTGGCCAGTCCCGTCTCCGGGTCGGCCAGCGCGCGGACGTGCGGCAGCAGGCGCGGGTCGAGCCACGGCTCCCCCTGGCGCACGTACGCGGGGTAGACGCAGAGCCGCTCGCGCAACTCGAAGCCGGCCACCCGGGAGCGCGCGGCCAGCTCCTCGATCTGCGGCCAGGGGCGTTCGGGGTTGACGTGGTCGATGGTCAGCGGCGACACGCCGCCCCAGTCGTCGACCCCGGCGCCGATCAGCCGCTCGTACTCGCTGTCGACGAGATTCGGCGGCGCCTGGAGACAGGCGGAGGGACCGAGGATGTGCCGGGCCACAGCCACCGTGGCGACGAGCTCGTCCAGTTCGGCGTCGGGCATGCCGCGCATCGCCGTGTCCGGCTTGGCGCGGAAGTTCTGGATGATCAGTTCCTGGATGCCGTGGTAGGACCGCGAGATCCGGCGCAGGGCGAACAGGGAGTCCGCGCGTTCCTCGACCGTCTCGCCGATGCCGATCAGCAGGCCGGAGGTGAACGGGACGGCGGAGCGGCCCGCGTCCTCCAGCACCCGCAGCCGGACGGCCGGCTCCTTGTCCGGGGAGCCGTGGTGCGGCCCGCCGGGCTCCGACCACAGCCGGGTGGCGGTCGTCTCCAGCATCATGCCCATGGACGGGGCGACCGGCTTGAGGCGCTGGAAGTCGGTCCAGGACAGCACGCCCGGGTTGAGGTGGGGCAGCAGGCCGGTCTCCTCCAGGATGCGGACGGAGACGGCGCGGACGTAGGCGATGGTGTCGTCGTAGCCGTGCGCGTCGAGCCACTCGCGGGCCTCGGGCCAGCGGTCCTCGGGCTTGTCGCCGAGCGTGATCAGCGCTTCCTTGCAGCCGAGCGCGGCGCCCTTGCGGGCGACGTCCAGCACCTCGTCCGGCGACATGAACATCCCGTGCCCGGCCCGACGCAGCTTGCCGGGGACGGTGACGAAGGTGCAGTAGTGGCACTTGTCCCGGCACAGCCGGGTGAGCGGGATGAAGACGCTCTTCGAGTAGGTGATGACGCCGGGTCGGCCGGCCGCCGCAAGGCCCGCGTCGCGCAGCCGGGCCGCGGACGCGGCGAGCTCGCGCAGGTCGTCCCCGCGGGCCCGGAGCAGGACCGCGGCCTCCGCCACGTCGAGGGCCACGCCCTGCCGCGCCCGGTGCAGCGCACGGCGCATGGCGTTGGCGGTCGGACCCGCTCCGATCTCCTGATCCTTCATGGGGTGAACCATACGCGGGACCGCTTCCGACCCCCAGGTCGAACCCTGAGATCGTCTCAGGGTCGCGTAGTCCGACGGGTGGAACCGGTTTTGCGCCCGTGGGCCGATGCCGCGTCCGGAGGTGGAGGCGTTCAATGGCAGCGTGGGAAAGAGGGAGGAAACCATGGAGGGACAGACAATGGCGCCCAACAGCGACCGGGGCGGGAACGACCGGGCAGGCACCGCGCGGACGAGCCGCAAGCGACTGATCCTGGTCTCGGCGGCGGTGGCCGCGGTCGCGGGTTCCGTCGCCGCGGGCACGGCGCTGGCGGCCGGGCCTTCGCTGCCGCCGGTGACGGCGCAGGCGCTGCTGGCACGCGCCCTCGGCAGCCACCAGCAGGTCTTCTCGGGCACGATCGAGTCCACGGTGGATCTGGGCGTGCCCTCACAGCTCGTCTCCCAGCTGCCCTCGGCGCTGGCCTCCTCGGGCTCGCAGAAGGGCGCGGGCGCGGGCGCCAACCCGCAGGCGCAGCAGGCCGAGCAGCAACTGCTGGGCCTGCTCTCCGGCACGCACAGCTTCGACGTGGCCGCCGACGGTCCGAACCGACAGTCGTTCAGCTCCAGCGACACGGGACGCACGGTCCGCTTCGTCCACAACGGCAGCGAGGCCTGGTCCTACGACAGCCAGAGCGACCAGGTCACCCACTACACCGGGATCCGCCCGGACGACGCCACCGCGCAGCCGAGCAACCCGACGCCGACCACCCCGGCCGACGCGGCGCGCCTGCTGCAGCAGATCGCCCCGTACAGCGCGGTCTCGGTGGACGGCAACTCGATGGTCGCCGGCCGCCAGGTCTACGTCCTGGTCGTCACGCCGAAGGGCAGCGGTTCGAGCATCGGCGACGTCCGCCTCTCGGTGGACTCGAAGACCTCCATGCCGCTCGGCGTGCAGATCGACCCTGCTGACGGCAGCAGCCCGATCGCGGACGTGCGCTTCTCCAAGGTCAGCTTCGACGAGCCGGTCGCGAGCACCTTCGACTTCGCCGCGCCGCAGGGCGCCAAGGTCACCACGAAGACCGCGGGCGAGACGGGCAAGTCCGGGGAGAAGACCGCCCCGCACGGCACCAAGCCGGGGCAGCGCGGCCCGGCCGCGCCGCAGCAGCGGCCGAACGACATCCAGGTCCTCGGCTCCGGCTGGACCACCGTCTACAAGATCAGCCCGTCCGCCATGGCCAAGGGCGGCAAGGGCGGCAACCCGCTGGACGCGCTCAAGACCATCGGCCACTCCGTCCCGGGCGGCACGCTGTTCACCACCAAGGTGGTCAACGTCCTGGTCACCGACAACGGCACCGTCTACGCGGGCGCGGTCACCCCGCAGTACCTGGAGAACCTGGCCAAGTAGCAGGCCCGCAGTTCAGACAGGCCCGTTGTCCAGACAGGCCCGTTGTCCAGACAAGAGCAGGGCCGAGTCGCAAAACTAGTCCAGACAAGTCAAGAGGCTTTCCGAGAACTAGTCCGGACAAGTGATCGGTCGACCGAGGTTCGGTCGGCCGATCACATCTGCTCATGCACCGTTCTTCCAGTCTTACCCATCGGTAGTTAGCGTGCAGGTCCGTCATGCAACGGCCCGCCTCTACCGAGGAGCTCACCGTGCGCAAGCGCGCTCTGCTCGCCACCACCCTCGCCGCAGCCACCGCCGTCCTCGGCGGTCTGACCACCGCGCCCGCCGCCCAGGCGTCGACCGGCAACTCGCTCTCGGTCTTCGCCTGGAACGTCGACCTGGCCACCTCCGTGGTCGACAGCACGCAGAACGAGAACGCCGCCGGCCGCACCCCGGTCATCGAGTCGATCATCAAGCAGCACGACGCCGACGTGGTCGTCCTGGACGAGCTCTTCAACCACGACTCGACGAGCAGCATCGAGAGCGCGCTGGCCGCGCAGTATCCGTACCACACGCCCGTCGTCGGCCAGGTCTGCTCCGGTGGCGGCTGGAACGGCATCAGCGGGGACTGCTCGAACTCCTGGTTCGTCATCAACGGCGGCACCATGATCTTCTCGAAGTACCCGATCACGGCCCAGTACGCCCATGTCTTCTCCAACTCGACCTCCGGCACCTGGGACTACAACGCCGACAAGGGCGCCGCGCTGGCCGAGATCGACAAGAACGGCGTGAACACCTGGGTCGTCGGCACCCACCTGCAGGCCGACCAGTCCGGCACCTCCACCGACACCACCCAGGCCACCCGCCTGGCCCAGCTCGGCGAGATCCGCAGCTGGGTCAACGGCATCGCGGGCACCTCCGCGCCGGTCCTGATCGGCGGCGACCTCAACGTCGAGTACTTCCACGGCGCCTCGCGCGGCGACTACACCAACGCCGAGAACGCGGTCGGCGGCGTGCTGGGCACTCCCGCCACCGACTCGAGCCAGCTGACCACCATGGACTGCCCGGTGTCGGCCTGGTGCCAGTACATGTCCGGCGTCGAGTCCTTCCCGAGCGACTACCAGGACAGCCTCGACTACGTCGGCTACCTGAACGCGCCGGGCCGTCCGACCCCGCTGGCGCTGCCCTCCGTCGCCACCGACTTCGACCCGCAGTCCGGCTGGACCCAGGGCCAGGTCGACACCCAGTCCCCCAGCGACCACTACCCGGTGCAGGCCACCTTCCAGCTGCCGTAAGCACCCGGCATCCGGGCCCCACCGCAGGTGGTGGTCCACACCACTCGACGGGGTGTCAGCTGCCCCTCGACACCCCGTCTCACCTGCTGAAAGGCACCTTGACGCACGTCAGTTGAGCGGATGCCATGGACCGTCCACCCACGCCCGGTTGCGGGGGCGTCGTCGGTCCGAGCAGAAGGCATCACGTATGAGCATCAGCCGCCGCGCCGTCCTCGCCACCGCGGGGACGGCGCTGCTGAGCGGCTGCGCAAGCAGCGGCACCAACGTCACCGGGCCCAACGGCACGCCCTCCTCACTGGAGGTCTTCTCCTGGTGGACCGAGGGCGGGGAGCACGCCGCGCTCGCCTCCTTGGTCAGCGAGTTCCACGTGCACAACCCGCACATCGACTTCATCAACCGCGCCGTCGCCGGGGGCGCCGGCGCCAACGCCAAGGCGGAGCTGGCCCGCCGCCTCGCGGCCGGCGACCCGCCGGACACCTTCCAGGGGCAGGCCGGCGCGATGCTCGACGACTACGTCGACGCCGGGCAGCTGGAGGACCTCGGCTTCCTCTACCAGCAGCAGGGCTGGGACCGGACGCTCAGCGGCACGCTGCTGCAGCTGACGCAGCGCAAGGGCCGGCAGTGGTCGGTGCCGCTGGACATCCACCACATCAACGTGATCTGGGCCAACCGGCACGTCTGCGAGCGGGCCGGCGTGCCGACCGCGCCCGCCTCGGTCGACGACTTCGTCGCCGCCCTGCACAAGGTGGCCGCGACCGGCAAGAACCCGCTGGCCATCTCCGCGACGCCGAACGAGATCTGGCAGGTCAAGCACCTGATGGAGTGCCTGTTGTTGGCCGGGGTCGGCGCCGCCGCCTGGCCGGCGCTGTGGCGGACGGGCGCGAACTGGGCCTCCCCGCAGGTCACCCAGGCCCTGGAGCAGCTGCGCACGATCCTCGCGCTGGCCGTGAACCCGACGGCCGAGGTCTCCTGGAACCAGGCCAGCGCCATGGTCGGGCGCGGCGACGCCGCCTACCAGATCATGGGGGACTGGACCGAGGCCAGCTTCGTCCTCTCCGGCCTCTCGCCCCACCTCGACTACGGCTGGGCCCCGGCCCCCGGCACCGGCGAGGCGTTCCTGTTCGCCTCCGACTGCTTCACCCTGCCCAAGGGCGCCAAGGACCGCGACGCGGCCATCGCCTGGCTGGTCGAGTGCGGCAGCCAGGCCGGCCAGGACTCCTTCACGGCGGTCAAGGGCGCGATCCCGCCGCGCGCCGTGATCGGCGAGTCGGAGCGCGGGCTCTTCGACGTGTACTCGAACTGGTCGATGGTCGAGTGGACCACCAAGCAGGTCGTCGGCTCGCTCACGCACGGCGTGGTGGCCCGGGCGGCCTGGAACAACGCGATCGACGCCGCGCTGAACCAGTTCGTCACCACGCGCGACCCCGCGCGCCTGCAGACGGCCCTGGAGGCCGCCGCGAAGCAGTACGCCGGAGCGATCTAGCCTCCCGGCCGCTGGCCCTGACCGCCGGCCACCAGCACCCGGCCGACCGCCGCCGAGGCCTGTTCCCGGGCCTCCGGCGGCAGTTCGGCGTCCGTCACCAGGGTGTGCACCGCCGACAGCGGGGCGTAGGAGGACAGGCTCACCACGCCCCACTTGCTGTGGTCCGCCAGCACCACCACCCGGCCCGCGCAGGCGATCAGGGCCCGGTTGGTCTCCGCCTCGGCGAGGTTGGGGGTGGTCAGACCGGCCGCCGGGTCGACGCCGTGGCAACCGAGGAAGAGCTGGTCCACGTGGAGGTCGTCCAGGGCCAGCGCGGCCATCGGGCCGACCAGCGCGTCGCTGGGGGTGCGCACGCCGCCGGTGAGCACCACCGTCGGCCCCGGCCGGCCGGGGCGGCGCGCCTCGGCGAAGACCTCGGCGACGCGGACCGAGTTGGTGACCACCGTGAGCCGCTCGACGCGCAGCAGGTTGCGGGCGAAGGCCCGCGTCGTGGTGCCGGCGGACAGGGCGATCGCGGTGCCGGGACGGACCAGCCGGGCGGCGAGCTGCGCTATCTCGTCCTTGGCCTCCGGCTCCCACTCCTGCTTGGCGTCGAAGCCGGGCTCCACGCCGCCCGCGCCGTCGGCGTGCAGCGCGCCGCCGTGGACCTTCTCCACCAGGCCCAGCCGGGCCAGTTCGGCGAGGTCGCGGCGGATCGTCATGTCGGAGACGCCGAAGCGCGCGGACAGCTCCCCCACCCGCACGCTGCCGCTCCGCCGGATCTCCGCGAGGATCACTGACTGGCGCCGCTTCGCCAGCATGCCGCTCCCCTCGCCGCGAGAGACGGCCGCCTCACAGAGTCGGACGCCATAGAACGCAATCAAACAGGATCGCGCATATCACATGCCCCGGGCGCGGTCGGTGTCAAGGGGTCGCGCAGCTCAGCCGCCGGCGTCGCCGACGGGGCGTCAGTTCCCTTGCGGGCCTGCCGCAGCCCGTCGACGGTCAGGACCAGCAGCGCCACCCAGACCAGCGCGAAGCCCGCCCAGCGCTCCGGCGGCATGTGCTCGTGGAAGACCGCGATCCCGAGCAGGAACTGGAAGACCGGCGCCAGGTACTGCAGCAGACCCATCGTGGTCAGCGGCACCCGCACCGCGGCCGCGCCGAAGGCGACCAGCGGGACGGCCGTCACGACCCCGCACAGGGCCAGCAGCGCGGCGTGGCCGGGCCCGTGGGCGGCGAAGGTGGACTGGCCGCTCGCGGAGAGCCAGCCCAGGTAGCCGACGGCGGGCAGGAAGAGGAAGGCGGTCTCCACCGCGAACCCCTCCAGGCCGCCCAGGTTCACCGTCTTCTTCAGCAGCCCGTAGGTGGCGAAGGAGAAGGCCAGCGTCAGCGCGATCCACGGCAGCCGGCCGTAGCCGAGCGTCAGCACCAGCACCGCGACGGCGCCGGTCGCGACCGCGGCCCACTGCGCGGGCCGAAGACGCTCCCTCAGGACCAGCACGCCGAAGGTGATGGTGACCAGCGGGTTGATGAAGTAGCCGAGCGAGGTCTCGACGACGTGGCCGCTGTTGACGCCCCAGATGTACATCCCCCAGTTGACGCTGATCACCGCGGCGGCGAGGCCGATCAGCGCGAGCCGCTTGGGCTGCCGCAGCAGCGGGCGGATCCAGGACAGCGCGTCGGGGTTCCGGATCCGGCTGACGCCCAGCAGCACCACGGCCGCGACCAGCGACCAGGCCATCCGGTCGGCCAGGATCTCCCAGGCGCCGGCCGGCTTCAGCAGGGGCCAGTACAGGGGGAAGAACCCCCACATGGCGTAGGCGGCGAAGCCCAGGGTCAAACCCTTGCGTTGCTCATTACCTCTCACCCGAGGACGGTAAACGAGACCGCCCCCGGGCGGGAAGTCGGTTCTGCCCGGGACTACTGCATCTCGTCCGCGTGGTCGGAGCCCTCGATGGTGTGGTCGAGGTGGTCCAGCTTCTCCACCTTGACGCCGGTGGCCTCGGCCACCTCCAGCTCGTCGTGGGCGCTCACCACGTCGAACGGGACGATGGTGGTGACCACGTTCGGCAGCTTGCCCACGGCGCGGGCGATCTGGTCGGGCGTGCGGCGGTGCAGCAGGCGGCCCAGCACCGGCGAGTAGTTGCGCTCCGGGATCAGCAGCGTGATCTGGCTCTTCTCCCGCTTGGCGGTCCGGGCGATCAGCTCGACCAGGGCCCGGTTGATCCGGCGGTCGGGGCACTCGACGATCTCCAGCGACAGGTCGCCGACCTCGACGTTGTTCCACTGCAGCCGCAGGCGGTCGGCCTCGCGGTCGTCCGTCATGAAGTGCACGGCGCGGATCTCCGCCGGGCGCAGCGAGCGGGCGTAGCGGATCGCCTTGAGCACGGCCAGGTCGACGCGGTCGACCAGGATGTACATCACCTGGCGGCGCGGGATCGGCTTGGTCGCGTCGACCGGGGCCATGGCCAGCGCCTCGGCCTCCTCCCGGTAGCGCTTGTTGACCTTGATCAGCGACCAGACACCGATCGGGAAGATCACCACGACGACCCAGGCGCCCTCGGTGAACTTGGTGACCGCGAAGATCCCCACGACCGCGAGGGAGGCGATCGCGGCCGCGCCGTTGATGCCGACCTTGACCTTCCACTTGCCCTCGCGGCGGTCCAGGTGGTGCTTGACCATGCCCGCGCCGGCCATGGTGAAGCCGGTGAACACGCCGATCGCGTAGAGCGAGACCAGCGAGGACAGGTCGCTGTTGGTGGCGATGAGCAGCACCAGCGAGACGGCCGTCAGCACGATGATGCCGCTGGAGAAGGCGAGGCGGTGCCCGCGCCGGGTGAGCTGGCGCGGCAGGAACGAGTCCTCCGCGACGAAGCTGGCCAGGAACGGGAAGCCGTTGAAGGAGGTGTTGGCGCCGGTGTAGAGGACCAGCGCGGTGGCCAGCTGCACGAAGACCAGCGCCGCGTAGCCGATCCAGCTGCTGCCGAAGGCCCAGCTGGCCTCCTGCGACACGACCGTCGGGGTGCCGTCGGTGTAGGGCATGGCGTGGGTGATGTGCGCCAGCAGCGAGACGCCGAGGACACCGGTACCGAGCACGGCCGACATCACGACCATGGTCTTGCGGGCGTTCTTGCCCTGCGGGCTCTGGAAGACGCTGACGCCGTTGGAGATGGCCTCCAGGCCGGTCAGCGAGGAACCGCCGTTGGCGAAGGCGCGCAGCATGGTCAGCAGCGCGGCGCCGTAGAAGAAGCCGTGCTCACCGCTGCCGAGGGTGTACATGCCCTGGACGTGGGTGTTCAGCTGGGTGTGGTCGCCGGTGAGGAAGCGGATGAAGCCGACGATCACCAGCAGGCCCATACCGGCCATGAACAGGTAGGCAGGCAGCGCGAAGGCACGACCGGCCTCGCGGATGCCGCGCAGGTTGCCCCAGCACAGCAGCAGCACGACCGCGACGGTCAGCCACAGCTTGTGGACGCCGACGAAGTCTATGAAGGAGTTGTTCCCCCACAGGAACTGCCCGAGGGAGACGATCGCGTCGGTGCCGGCGGCCGCCTGGACGGCCACGGTGACGATGTAGTCGATCAGCAGCGCGACGGCCGCGATCTGGGCGACCCTGGGGCCGAAGTTCTCGCGTGCGACGACGTAGGAACCGCCCGCCCGGGTGTAGACCGAGACGACCTCGCGGTACGAGAAGGTCAGCAGGACCAGCAGACCCAGGATGACGAAGGTCAGCGGGATCAGCGCGGTGAAGGCGGCGATGCCGATCGCGGGGATCAGGATCACCAGCATCTGCTCGGAGCCGTACGCCATGGACGAGATGCAGTCCGAGGCCAGCACGCCGAGTGCGACGGAGTTGGAGAGCTTCTCGTGGGTGAGCTGTTCGGTGACCAGAGGCTTTCCGAGCAAACGTTTCTTCACTCGGTAGCCGAGGCTCTCCGGGAGTTCGACCTCGCCAGAGGGGCTGATGGTGCCGGCCATGGTGTGGATTCCGATCCGGGCGGGAGTGGACCGTACATGCATACTCCCGCCCGATAAGACAAATCGGACATCCTTAACGCGCAGCCGGGATCTTAGCGGACCCCTAACGCAGGTGTGACCTCACCGAACCATCCATGTGTCGGAACCGCTAAGAAGCGCGCCCAGATCCCCCTCACCACGCTCGGTGACGGCCTGTTCCAGCTGCGCGTTCAGCTGCCGGTCGTAGCTGGGCCGCTCGACCGCGCGCAGCACACCGATCGGCGTCGGCTCGGAGAGTCGCGAGAGCGCGAACGCCCGCGTCGGGTCCGGGTCGGTCACGTCGTGGACGTGTTCCTCGCCGTTCACGGTGTACGGCTGCCCGTGCTCCAGCCGCAGCAGGGCGCTGTCCCGCGTCTCCGGGTCCTTCAGGACCTCGAACGCGCCGTCGTTGAAGATGTTGCAGTTCTGGTAGATCTCCACCAGCGCGGTGCCCTGGTGCTCGGCGGCCGCGCGCAGCACCGAGGTGAGGTGCTTGCGGTCGGAGTCGATGGTGCGGGCCACGAAGCCCGCCTCCGCGCCGAGCGCGAGCGACAGCGGCCGGAACGGCTCGTCCAGGGAGCCCATCGGCGTGGACTTGGTGATCTTGCCGGGCTCGCTGGTCGGCGAGTACTGGCCCTTGGTGAGGCCGTAGATCCGGTTGTTGAACAGCAGGATCTTCAGGTTCACGTTGCGGCGCAGCGCGTGGATCAGGTGGTTGCCGCCGATGGACAGCGCGTCGCCGTCCCCGGTGATCACCCAGACCGACAGGTCCGGCCGCGAGGAGGCGAGGCCGGTGGCGATCGCCGGGGCGCGGCCGTGGATCGAGTGCATCCCGTAGGTGTTGAGGTAGTACGGGAAGCGCGAGGAGCAACCGATCCCGGAGACGAAGACGATGTTCTCCCGGGCGATGCCGAGCTCCGGCAGGAAGCCCTGCACGGCGGCGAGGATCGCGTAGTCCCCGCAGCCGGGGCACCAGCGCACCTCCTGGTCGGACTTGAAGTCCTTCGCCGTCAGCTTCAGAAGATCAGTCATCGAGCGCCTCCGAGATGACGGCGGCCAGCTGGGCGGCCTTGAACGGCATGCCGCTGACCTGCGTGAACGAACGGGCGTCGACGAGATACCTGGCCCGCAGCAGCATCGCGAGCTGACCGAGGTTCATCTCCGGCACCAGCACCCGCTCGTAGCGCCCCAGCACCTCGCCCAGGTTGGCCGGGAACGGGTTGAGGTGGCGCAGGTGGGCCTGGGCGACCTTGCCGCCCGCCGCACGGGCCCGCCGGACCCCGGCGGCGATCGGCCCGAAGGTCGAGCCCCAGCCCAGGACCAGCAGGTCCGCGTCGCCGCTCGGGTCGTCGACCGTCAGGTCCGGCACGGCGATGCCGTCGATCTTGGCCTGGCGGGTGCGGACCATGTGGTCGTGGTTGGCCGGGTCGTAGGAGATGTTCCCCGTCCCGTCCTGCTTCTCGATGCCGCCGACGCGGTGCTCCAGACCCGGGGTGCCCGGCACCGCCCACGGGCGGGCCAGCGTCTCCGGGTCGCGCAGGTAGGGCCAGAAGTCGCCCGACCCGTCGGGGGCGTTCGGCTCGGTCGCGAACTCCACCCGCAGGTCCGGCAGCTCGGAGAGCTCCGGCACCCGCCACGGCTCGCTGCCGTTGGCCAGGTAGCCGTCGGAGAGCAGGAACACCGGGGTGCGGTAGGTCAGCGCGATCCGCGCCGCCTCCAGCGCCATGGTGAAGCACTCCCCGGGCGAGGCGGGCGCCACGATCGGCACCGGAGCCTCGCCGTTGCGGCCGAACATCGCCTGCAGCAGGTCCGCCTGCTCGGTCTTGGTCGGCAGGCCCGTCGACGGGCCGCCGCGCTGGATGTCGACGACCACCAGCGGCAGCTCCAGGGAGACCGCGAGGCCGATCGTCTCGCTCTTGAGCGCGATGCCGGGGCCGGACGTCGTGGTCACGCCGAGCGCCCCGCCGAAGGCCGCGCCGAGCGCCGCGCCGATGCCGGCGATCTCGTCCTCGGCCTGGAAGGTGCGCACGCCGAAGTTCTTGTGCTTGGACAGCTCGTGCAGGATGTCGGAGGCCGGCGTGATCGGGTAGGAGCCGAGGAACAGCGACAGGCCGGACTGCTTCGAGGCCGCGATCAGGCCGTAGGCCAGCGCCAGGTTGCCGGAGATGTTGCGGTACCGGCCGGGAGTGAAGGCCTTCGCCGCGGGCGCCACCTCGTAGGAGACCGCGAAGGACTCGGTGGTCTCGCCGTAGTTCCAGCCCGCGCGGAAGGCCAGCACGTTGGCCTCGGCGATGTCGGGCTTCTTGGCGAACTTGGAGCGCAGGAACGTCTCGGTGCCCTCGGTGGGCCGGTGGTACATCCACGACAGCAGGCCGAGCGCGAACATGTTCTTGGCCCGCTCGGCGTCCTTGCGCGCCAGCGAGGTCTCCTTCAGCGCCTCCACGGTCAGCGTGGTCAGCGCGACGGGGTGCACCCGGTACTCCTGCAGCGTCCCGTCGTCCAGCGGGTCCGCCTGCCAGCCGACCTTGGACAGCGCGCGCTTGGTGAACTCGTCGGTGTTGACGATGATCTCCGCGCCGCGCGGCAGGTCGGCCAGGTTGGCCTTGAGCGCCGCCGGGTTCATCGCGACCAGCACGTCCGGCGCGTCGCCGGGGGTGAGGATGTCGTGGTCCGCGAAGTGCAGCTGGAACGAGGACACACCCGGCAGCGTGCCTGCGGGGGCCCGGATCTCGGCCGGGAAGTTCGGCAGCGTCGACAGGTCGTTCCCGAAACCGGCCGTCTCGGAGGTGAACCGGTCACCGGTCAGCTGCATCCCGTCACCGGAGTCGCCGGCGAACCGGATCACGACGCGGTCGAGCCGCCGCACCCCCTTGGCGGGGCTGCGCTGCCCGGGCGACTCGTCGAACGTAGAACCCGGCTCCTCGACCCTGCTGGTCACGACGTGGGCCTCCCTCATCACCGATGGTGGTGCTCCGCATCAAAGATCCTATGCCCGCGAGGTGCCCCGGCGGGGGATCCCACGAACAGGATATCTGACGGCCCGTCAGGTCAGGAATTCAGGTAGGTCAGCACCGCCAGCACCCGGCGATGGTCCTCGGCGCTCTGGCCCAGACCCAGCTTGGCGAAGATGTTGCTGACGTGCTTCTCCACGGCCCCGTCGGAGACCACCAGCTGCCGCGCCACGGCGGCGTTGCTGCGGCCCTCGGCCATCAGGCCCAGCACCTCGCGTTCGCGCGGCGTGAGGTCCGCTAGCACGTCCCGTTTGCGGCTCCGGCCGAGCAGCTGGGCCACCACCTCCGGGTCCAGGGCGGTGCCGCCGCGCGCCACCCGGGAGACCGCGTCGACGAACTCGCGCACCTCCGCCACCCGGTCCTTGAGCAGGTAGCCGACGCCGCGCGTGGAGCCCGCCAGCAGCTCCGAGGCGTAGCGCTCCTCCACGTACTGGGACAGCACCAGGGTGCCGACGCCCGGGTGGCGCTCGCGCAGCGCGATGCAGGCCCGCACGCCCTCGTCGGTGTGGGTGGGCGGCATCCGCACGTCCGCCACGACCACGTCCGGCAGGCCCTCCGGGGACGCCGCCAGCTCCTCGGCGAGGGCCAGCAGCGCCTCGCCGTCCTCCACCGCGCCGACCACCTTCAACCCGCGGTCGGTCAGCAGTCTGGTGAGCCCCTCACGGAGCAGCACGGAATCCTCGGCGATCACAACACGGAGCGGTGCGGACTCAAGCGGCATCGTCACATGCTAGAGGTCACATCGTGCGCAGAGCGACCGCATCGCACAGGCCCTCCAGGGCCGTCTTGGCCGAGCAGTCGGGCAGTGGCCGCAGCAGCGCGCGGGCCTCCTCGGACCAGCGCAGCGTCTCCTCGCGGGCCTGGGCCAGCGCCGGGTGGGCGCGCAGCAGGCGCAGCGCCTCGGCGTGCAGCTCGTCGTCCTCGATCGGGCCCTCGGTCAGCTCGCGCAGCCGCAGGTCGCCCGCGACGGACTCGTCCGGCTCGGAGGCGCGCAGCAGCAGCACCGGCAGCGTCGGGACGCCCTCGCGCAGGTCCGTGCCGGGCGTCTTGCCGGACTCGTGACCGTCGGAGGCGATGTCCAGCACGTCGTCGGCCAGCTGGAACGCGATGCCGATGCGCTCGCCGTACTGAGTCAGTATGTCCAGGATCCACTCGTCGGCCCCGGCCAGCATGGCGCCCAGGCGGCAGGAGACCGCGATCAGCGAGCCGGTCTTGCCGGAGAGCACGTCCAGGTAGTGCTGGACCGGGTCGTCCTCGGGCCCGGGGCCGGCCGTCTCCAGGATCTGGCCGGTGACCAGCCGCTCGAACGCCTGGGACTGCAGCCGCACCGCCTCCGGGCCGAGGTCGGCCAGGATCTGCGAGGCGCGCGAGAAGAGGAAGTCGCCGGTGAGGATCGCGACGGAGTTGTCCCAGCGGGCGTTGGCACTGACCGCGCCGCGGCGCATCGACGCCTCGTCCATCACGTCGTCGTGGTACAGCGTGGCCAGGTGGGTCAGCTCCACCACGACCGAGGCGGGGACCACCCCCGGCGCGTTCGCGTCACCGAACTGCGCGGCGAGGATCGCCAGCAGCGGGCGGAACCGCTTGCCGCCCGCGTAGAGCAGGTGCTGTGCGCCGACTGTGATGAAGGGCACGTCGCTCTTGGTCGCCTCGACCAGCGCCTGCTCGACGGCGGTGAGCCCGAGGCGGACGTCGGTCTCCAGTTCCTGATCCTGCACGCTCAGCCCGAAGGGGCCCACAGCGGTCACCGGGAACACTCCTTGCGCTGGTCGGGTGGGGACGGCTGGTAAGAGCCGTCTAGGGCAGCGTATCCGGTCGGCTGTGGATCACCGAGCGCGCCCGGCCCACTGTGACAGCGGACCGGGCGCGCTCGAGGATTCCTCCGGCATTACCCAGGCGTTCACCGAACGAGAAGTGACGCCTGGTTCGCAAGGTGCAGGAAGTACTCCGGCGCCACACCCAGCACGACGGTGACGACCGCGCCCAGCGCGATCGCCGTGCCCGTCAGCGCGCTCGGCACGGCCACCGTCGGGCCGTCGGCCCGCGGGTCCGAGAAGAACATCAGCACGATGACCCGGATGTAGAAGAACGCCGCGACGGCCGACGACAGCACACCGACGATCACCAGCGGCATGGCGCCGCCACTCGCCGCCGCCTGGAACACCGCGAACTTCCCGGTGAAGCCGGAGGTGAGCGGGATGCCCGCGAAGGCCAGCAGGAACAGCGCGAAGACCGCCGCCAGCAGCGGCGAGCGCCGCCCGAGCCCGGCCCAGCGCGACAGGTGCGTGGCCTCCCCGTCCGCGTCGCGCACCAGCGTGACCACGGCGAAGGCGCCCAGCGTCACGAAGGAGTAGGCGGCCAGGTAGAACAGCACCGCACCGATCCCGTGCTGGTTCAGCGCGATCACGCCGGTCAGGATGAACCCGGCGTGCGCCACCGACGAGTAGGCCAGCAGGCGCTTCACGTCCGTCTGCGTCACCGCGATGACCGCGCCGGCGACCATGGTGAGGATCGCGACGCCCCACAGCACCGGCCGCCAGTCCCAGGCCAGCCCGGGGAAGGCCACGTAGAGCAGCCGCAGCATGGCGCCGAAGGCCGCCACCTTGGTGGCGGCGGCCATGAAGCCGGTGACCGGCGTCGGCGCGCCCTGGTAGACGTCCGGCGTCCACATGTGGAACGGCACCGCGCCGACCTTGAACAGCAGGCCGACGCCCAGCATGGCCAGGCCGATCAGCAGCAGCGCGTCGTTGCCGGTGGTGTTCGCCAGCGCCGGGGTGACCGTCGCCGTGCCCTCGACCACGCGCGCGATCTGACCGAACTGCACCGAGCCCGCGTAGCCGTAGACCAGCGCCAGCCCGAACAGGAAGAACGCCGAGGAGAACGCGCCCAGCAGGAAGTACTTGACCGCCGCCTCCTGCGAGAGCAGCCGGCGGCGCCGTGCCAGCGCGCACATCAGGTAGAGCGGGAGGGAGAAGACCTCCAGCGCCACGAACATGGTCAGCAGGTCCGAGGCGGCCGGGAAGAGCAGCATGCCGCCCACCGCGAACATCGTCAGCGGGTAGATCTCGGTGGTGGCGTGCCCGGAGGTCGCCGCCCGCCGCTCCGCGTCGCTGCCGGGCACCGCCGCGGCCTCCGGCGCGAAGGCGTCCACCGCCGCGCCCGCTCCGGAACGCGGCTCCAGCCGCCGCTCGGCGAACTGCAGCACCGCGACGACGGCCACGAGCGTGATCACGCCCTGCAGGAAGAGCGAGGGCCCGTCCACCGCGACCGCGCCCATCGCGGCCAGGTCCGCCTTGGTGGTGGCGTAACCGGCCTGGGCCAGGTAGAGGATCAGCCCGAAGGAGGCCGCCAGGCCCGCCAGCGCGATGCCCACCTGGGTCGCGTAGCGGTGCCTGCGCGGCACGAAGGCCTCGGCGAGGATCCCGACGAGCGCGGCGCCGAAGACCGCCAGCATCGGTGAGAGCTGGAGGTACTCGATGTGCGGCGCGGGGATCGGCGGGATCGCCGCAGCCAGCGTCATGCCTGTCACTGGCCACCTCCGATGGCGTTGACGACGTGCGGGGCCGGATCGGTGCGACCGACCTGGGAGAGCGTCTGGTTGACCGACGGGTTGACGATGTCGGTGATCGGCTTCGGGTAGATGCCGAGCACCAGCAGCAGCGCGATCAGCGGGGCCACGACCACGAGCTCACGGGCCTTCAGATCGCCCACGGCCTCGTTGCCGGGCTTGACCGGGCCGGTCATGGTGCGCTGGTAGAGCACCAGCACGTACAGCGCCGCCAGCACGATGCCCGCGGTGGCGACGATGCCGAGCGCCGGGTAGCGCTCGAAGGTGCCGACCAGGACCAGGAACTCGCTGACGAAGGGACCCAGGCCCGGCAGCGACAGGATCGCCAGTCCGCCGATCAGGAAGGTGCCGGCGAGCACCGGCGCCACCTTCTGCACGCCGCCGTAGTCGGCGATGAGCCGGCTGCCGCGACGCGACATCAGGAAGCCCGCCACCAGCAGCCAGGCGGCCGTGGAGACGCCGTGGTTCACCATGTACAGGGTCGCGCCGGACTGGCCCTGGCTGGTCAGCGCGAAGATGCCGAGGATGATGAAGCCGAAGTGCGAGATCGACGCGTAGGCCACCAGGCGCTTGATGTCCTTCTGGCCCACCGCCAGCAGCGCGCCGTAGATGATGCCGATGACGGACAGCACCAGGATCGCCGGGGCGAAGGTCTTGCTCGCCTGCGGGAACAGCTGCAGGCAGAAGCGGAGCATCGCGTAGGTGCCGACCTTGTCGACCACCGCCGTGATCAGCACCGCGACACCGGCCGTGGCCTCGCCCATCGCGTTGGGCAGCCAGGTGTGCAGCGGCCACAGCGGGGCCTTCACGGCGAAGGCGAACATGAAGCCGAGGAAGAGCGCGTTCTCCACCACCGGCGAGAAGTGCAGCGTGCCGTTCTGCAGCGAGGTGGTGATGGAGACCAGGTCGAAGGTGTGGGTCTTGGTGTAGAGCCCGATCACCGCCGCCAGCATCACCAGGCCGCCGAGCAGGTTGTAGAGCAGGAACTTGACGGCCGCGTAGCTGCGCTGCTTCGCGTCCTCGCCCTTGGTCCGGTCCCCGAAGCCGCCGATCAGGAAGTACATCGGGATCAGCATGGCTTCGAAGAAGACGTAGAACAGGAAGACGTCGGTGGCCTCGAAGGAGAGCACCACCATCGCCTCGACCGCCAGGATCAGGGCGAAGAAGCCCTGGGTGCGGCGGTTGCGCTCGAAGGTGCCGGAGTCGTCGACCACCGGGTCCGCGTCGTGCCAGGAGGCCAGCATGACGAACGGCACCAGCACCGTCGTCAGCAGGATCAGCACCACCGCGATGCCGTCGACGCCGACGCTGTAGCCGATGCCGAACTGCGAGATCCAGCTGTGGTTTTCGGTCAGCTGGAAGCGCGCCCCGTGCGGCTGGAACCGGGCGATGGCGACGCAGGCCAACACGAGCGTCGCCAGCGAGAAGGCCAGCGGGACGACCTTGTTGCGGTCGCGGCTGCGGGTGTTCGTCGCCGGCGGCAGCGCGGCGGTGAGGATCGCGCCGACGGCCGGGACCACCGTGGTGACGGTCAGAAGAGGAAAGCTCATGCGACGGCCCTCATCAGAAGCGTGGTGGCGACCAGCACCAGCGCGCCGCCGAACATCGACAGGGCGTAGGAGCGGACATAACCGTTCTGGACCCGGCGCACCCGGCCCGAGGTCCCGCCGACCAGCGCGGCGATCCCGTTGACCAGCCCGTCCAGGCCCCGGCCCTCCAGGTAGACCAGGAAGCGGGTCAGGTGCGAGCCGCCACTGACCAGGACGACGTGGTTGAAGTCGTCCTGCAGCAGGTCGCGGCGGGCGGCCCGGGTGAGCAGCGAACCGAGCGGCGGCACGGCGGGGACGGGCCTGCGCCCGTACATCAGCCAGGCGACGCCGACGCCGAGGACCAGCACGACCATGGTGCCGGTGGTCACCTCGGTGGTGCTCAGCGGCGAGTGGCCCTCCTCGTACCCCGTCACCGGGCTCAGCCAGTTGACGAAGGAGGAGTTGATGCTGAACAGCCCGCCGGCGAGGACCGAGCCGAAGGCCAGGATCACCATCGGGATCCCCATGACGGCCGGCGACTCGTGCGGGTGGGGCTGGTTGCCCTCCGCGTCATCGACCCAGCGCCTCTCGCCGAAGAAGGTCATCAGCATCACGCGGGTCATGTAGAACGCGGTCACCGCGGCGCCGACCATCGCGCAGGTCCCGAGGATCCAGCCCTCGGTGCCGCCGTGGGCGAAGGCCGCCTCGATGATCTTGTCCTTGGAGAAGAAGCCGGACAGCCCCGGGAAGCCGATGATGGCCAGGTACCCGAGCCCGAAGGTGACGAAGGTCAGCGGCATGTACTTCCGCAGGCCGCCGTACTTCCGCATGTCCACCTCGTCGTTCATGCCGTGCATGACCGATCCGGCGCCGAGGAAGAGCCCGGCCTTGAAGAAACCGTGGGTGACCAGGTGCATGATCGCGAAGACGTAGCCGATCGGGCCGAGGCCTGCCGCCAGCACCATGTAGCCGATCTGCGACATCGTGGATCCGGCGAGCGCCTTCTTGATGTCGTCCTTGGCGCAACCGATGATCGCACCGAAGAGCAGCGTCACGGCGCCGACCACGACCGTCGCCAACTGGGCCGTGGGCGCCAGGTTGAAGATGGCCGAGGAGCGGGTGATCAGGTAGACGCCGGCGGTCACCATCGTCGCCGCGTGGATCAGGGCCGAGACCGGGGTCGGGCCCTCCATCGCGTCGCCGAGCCAGGACTGCAGCGGCACCTGGGCCGACTTGCCGCAGGCCGCCAGCAGCAGCATCAGGCCGATGCCGGTCAGCGTGGCCTGCGTCGCCTGCGAGGCGTGCGCGAAGACGGGCGTGAAGGCGAAGGTGCCGAAGGTGGTGAACATCAGCATGACCGCGATGGACAGGCCGACGTCGCCGACGCGGTTGACCAGGAAGGCCTTCTTGGCCGCGGTCGCCGCGCTCGGCTTGTGCTGCCAGAAGCCGATCAGCAGGTACGAGGCGAGACCCACGCCCTCCCAGCCGACGTACAGCAGCAGGTAGTTGTCGGCCAGCACCAGCAGCAGCATGGCCGCGAGGAAGAGGTTCAGGTAGCCGAAGAACCGGCGTCGCTTCTCGTCGTGCGCCATGTACCCGATCGAGTACAGGTGGATCAGCGAGCCGACGCCCGTGATCAGCAGCACGAAGGTCATCGACAGCTGGTCCAGCTGGAACCCGACCTCGGCCTGGAAGCCGTTGACCGGAATCCAGGTGAACAGGTGGTCGTGGATGGGCCGTTGGTCGGTGGCCCGGCCCAGCATGGAGAAGAAGAGAGCAAGCCCCACGCCGAAGGAGGCGAAGGCCAGGAGCGTGCCGAGCAGATGCCCGACCCGATCCAGGCGGCGCCCGCCGCAGAGCAGCAACGCCGCTCCCAGCAGCGGAACCGCGACCAGTACGGGGATGAGATTGTCCACTATCGCTCAGCCTCCGCCGCTACAGCTTCATGAGGTTGGTGTCGTCGACCGAGGCCGAGTGACGGGTGCGGAAGACACTCACGATGATGGCCAGCCCGACGACCACCTCGGCCGCCGCGACCACCATGGTGAAGAAGGCGATGATCTGCCCGTCCAGGTTGCCGTGCAGCCGGGAGAAGGTGACCAGGGCCAGGTTGCAGGCGTTGAGCATCAGCTCCACGCACATGAACAGCACGATCGCGTTGCGCCGCACCAGGACGCCGACGGCGCCGATGGTGAACAGCAGGGCCGCGAGGTACAGGTAGTTGACCGGGTTCACTTCGACTCCACCTCCCGCTGCTCGGTCTCCTCCGACTCGACCCGGGCCAATTCGGCTCCGCTGCGGGGCTTCGGGGCCTTGCGGCCGAGCCAGCCCGCCGTGGACTGCTCCAACTCGCCCATGCGGCGCAGCAGGTCGCTGCCGAGATGACGCATCTGGCCGCGCTGGCGCAACGTCGGGTTGACGCTGATCTCAGCCGGGGTGCCGTCCGGCAGCAGGCCGGGCGCGTCGACCGCGTTGTGGCGGGCGTAGACGCCGGGCGCCGGCAGCGGCGTGACCTGCGTGCCGAGGCGGACCCGCTGCTCGGCCAGCTCGCGCTGGCTCTGCTTGACCTCGGTCGCCTCGCGGTGCGTCAGCACCATCGCGCCGACCGCCGCGGTGATCAGCAGCGCGCCGGTGACCTCGAAGGCCCACACGTAGCGGGTGAAGATCAGCGCCGCCAGGCCCGGGACGTTGCCGCCCGCCGCCTGGTTGGCCGCCCCGACCCCCTGGAAGCTGTGCAGGTTCGCGTTGGCGATCCCCGCGCAGAGCAGCACGCCGAAGCCGAGGCCGCCGACCACCGCGGCAACCCGCTGACCCTTCAGCACCTCCTTGACCGAGTCGGCCGAGGAGACGCCCACCAGCATCACCACGAAGAGGAACAGCATCATGATCGCGCCGGTGTAGACGACGATCTGCACGATGCCGAGGAAGACCGCGCCCTCGGCCATGTAGCAGATCGCCAGCGCGATCATCGTGCCGGCCAGGCAGAGCGCCGAGTGGACCGCCTTGCGGCAGAGCACCATGCCCAGCGCCCCGCCGACCGCGACCACCGCCAGCACCCAGAACTGGACGGCCTCACCCGTGGAGGTCACGAGGCCACCTCCCCCTTGCTGTGCGCGACCTGCTGCTCCGTGCCAGGAGCCGCCTCGGTGACGTGGCCCTGGTAGTAGTCGCGCTCGTCCATGCCCGGGTAGATGGCGTGGGGCGAGTCGACCATGCCCTCGGTCAGCCCGGCGAGCAGCTGCTCCTTGGTGAAGATCAGCGACTCGCGGGAACTGTCGGCCAGTTCGTACTCGTTGGTCATGGTGAGCGCCCTGGTCGGGCAGGCCTCGATGCAGAGTCCGCAGAGGATGCAGCGGGCGTAGTTGATCTGGTAGACCCGGCCGTAGCGCTCACCCGGGGAGTAACGCTCCTCCTCGGTGTTGTCCGCGCCCTCGACGTAGATGGCGTCCGCCGGGCAGGCCCACGCGCACAGCTCGCAGCCGACGCACTTCTCCAGCCCGTCCGGGTGACGGTTGAGCTGGTGCCGGCCGTGGAAGCGCGGCGCGGTGGGCTTCTTGTACTCCGGGTACTCCTCGGTGAGCCGCTTCTTGAACATGGCCTTGAAGGTCACGCCGAAGCCCGCGGCGGGTCCGAGCCCCCATGACCCATGGTTCTCAGTAGGCACCGTCGTCTCCCTTCAGTGCAGGAACAGTGGTCTGGTCGTTCTCGACCCGCGACGGACGTCGCGGCACCGCCGGAAGCTGCTGTCCGGGCATCGGCGGGACCGGGAAGCCGCCCGCCATCGGGTCGAAGGGCGCAGGCCCGGCCGGCACGCCCGCGGCCCCGTCCTTCTTCGGCCGCAGCATGTCGAACAGCACCGAGAGCAGCACCAGCACGACCACCGCGCCGCCCACCCACAGCACCACGTTGCCGAAGTTGTGGCCCTCGTTGCGCAGCGCGCGGACGGTGGCCACCAGGACCAGCCAGACCAGCGAGACCGGGATCAGCACCTTCCAGCCCAGCTTCATGAACTGGTCGTAGCGCAGCCGGGGCAGGGTGCCGCGGAGCCAGATGAAGACGAAGAGCAGCAGCTGGATCTTGATGATCAGCCAGAGCATCGGCCACCAGCCGTGGTTGGCCCCTGCCCAGAAGGCGGTGATCGGCCACGGTGCCCGCCAGCCGCCGAGGAACATCACGCTGGCCACCGCCGAGACGGTCACCATGTTGATGTACTCGGCCAGCATGAACATCGCGAACTTCAGCGAGGAGTACTCGGTGTTGAAGCCGCCGACCAGCTCGCCCTCGGCCTCGGGGAGGTCGAACGGGGCGCGGTTGGTCTCGCCGACCATCGACACCAGGTAGACCACGAAGCTCACCGGCAGCAGCGCCGCGAACCAGGTGTGCGTCTGCGCGTCGACGATCGCGGAGGTCGACATCGAGCCCGCGTAGAGGAAGACCGCCGCGAAGCTCAGGCCCATCGCGATCTCGTAGGAGACCATCTGTGCCGCCGAGCGCAGACCGCCCAGCAGCGGATACGTGGACCCGGAGGCCCAACCCGCCAGCACGATGCCGTAGATCCCGATCGAGGCGGTGGCCAGGATGAACAGGATGCCGACCGGCAGGTCGGTCAGCTGCATCGTGGTCCGGGTGCCGAAGATGGAGATCTCGTGGTCCGCCGGGCCGAAGGGGATCACCGCGAAGGCCATGAAGGCCGGCATCGCGGAGACGATCGGCGCCAGGACGAAGACCACCTTGTCGGCCGCCGTGACGACCAGGTCCTCCTTCAGGGCGAGCTTCACGCCGTCGGCGAGGCTCTGCAGCATGCCCCACGGGCCGTGCCGGTTGGGGCCGATGCGCAGCTGCATCCAGGCGACGACCTTGCGCTCCCAGACGATGGCGATCAGCACCGTCAGCACCAGGAACGCGAAGCAGAACACCGCCTTCAGCAGCACCAGCCACCAGGGGTCGCGTCCGAAGAAGCTCAGATCCTCGGCCGCGAGCAGCACCGATTGATGCATCACCGCTCCTCGCCATCCGTCGTAGAGGCCAGCGCCACGATCCGCCCCGGCACCGCACCGAGTCCGCGTGCCGCTCCGTCCGGGGTGGAGTTGAGCGGCAGCCAGACCACCCGGTCCGGCAGCTCCGGGGTGATCGCCAGCGGCAGCGTGACCACGCCCGCCGGGCCGGTCACCGTCAGCGGCGCGCCGTCCGCGACGCCGACCTCGGCCGCCGTCGCGGGCGAGAGCCGGGCCACGGCGGGGTGCCGGGTCCCGGCGAGCGCCGTGTCGCCCTGCTGCAGCACGCCGTTGTCGAGCAGTTGCCGCCAGCCGGCCAGCACCGCCTCGCCCGCGCTCGGACGCGGCAGCGGGCGGGCCAACTCGATCGGCGCGTCCGTCCGGTCGCCGCGCCAGGGCCCGAAGGCGTCCAGCTCGCGGCGGGCCGCGACGACGTCCGGCAGGCCCAGGTGCCGGTCCATGGCGTCGGCCAGCATGTGCAGCACCCGCAGGTCGTCGGTGAGGTGACGCTGCGTCATCTGGTCCGGCTTGAGCGCTGCCTCGAAGGACCGGACACGGCCCTCCCAGTCCAGGAAGGTGCCCGCCTTCTCGGCGACCGCCGCGACCGGCAGCACCACGTCCGCCCGCGCGGTGACCGCGCTCGGCCGCAGCTCCAGGCTGACCACGAACCCGGCCCGCGCCAGCGCCTCGTCCGCGACGGCCGGGTCCGGCAGGTCGTCGATCTCGACGCCGCCGACCAGCAGCGCGTCCAGCTCGCCGGAGGCCGCCGCCGCCAGAATGCCGGAGGTGTCGCGGCCGAAACGGGACGGCAGTTCGGCCAGGCCCCAGGCGACGGCCGTCTGCCGGCGCGCCTCCGGGTCGGTGGCCGGACGACCGCCGGGCAGCAGGTTCGGCAGCGCGCCGACCTCGATCGCCCCACGCTCCCCCGCCCGCCGCGGGATCCACGCCAGCCGCGCGCCCGCCAGCCGGGCCAGCCGCAGCGCCGCGCTGTAGCCGCCGGGTGAACCCGCCAGCCGCTCGCCGACCAGCACCACCGCGCCGGGCTCGCGCAGCAGCCGCGCCGCCTCGCCCGCCGCACCGTCCAGCGGATCGCCCTCGGCCAGCGCCTCCAGCCACTCCGCCTCGGTGCCGGGCGCCGCCGGGAGCAGCGTCCCGCCCATCTTGGTCAGACCCCGCGAGGCCCAGGACGCGATCGAGAAGACCTTCGCCCCGCGGGTGCGGGCCGCCTTGCGCAGCCGAAGGAAGACGATCGGCGACTCGTCCTCGGGCTCGAAGCCCGCGAGCAGCACCGTCCTCGCGCCCTCCAGCGCCGCGTAGTCGAGCCCAGCGCCGTCCAGGTCCACGCCGTGCCCGGCGACGGCGGCGGCCAGGAACTCGGCCTCCTCCGTGCTGTGCACCCGCACCCGGAAATCGACGTCGTTGGTGCCGAGCGCCACGCGCGCGAACTTGCTGTACGCGTAGGCGTCCTCGACCGTCGAGCGGCCGCCGACCAGGACGCCCGCGCGCTTGCCGACCAGCCCGCGCGCGGCGGCGGCCAGCGCCTCCGGCCAGGAGGCGGGCTCCAGTTCACCGGTGTCGGCGTTGCGGACCAGCGGCGTCTTGAACCGGTCCGGCAGCTGCGCGTAGCGGAACGCGAAGCGGCCCTTGTCGCAGCTCCACTCCTCGTTCACCGCCGGGTCGTCGCCGGCCTGGCGCCGCAGCACCTTGCCGCGCCGGTGGTCGGTGCGGGTCGCGCAGCCGCTCGCGCAGTGCTCGCAGACGCTCGCCGAGGAGGTGAGGTCGAACGGCCGCGACCGGAACCGGTAGGCCGCCGAGGTCAACGCGCCGACCGGGCAGATCTGGATGGTGTTGCCGGAGAAGTACGAGCGGAAGTCGTCGCCCGCGCCCGTGCCGACCTGCTGGAGCGCCCCACGCTCCAGCAACTCGATGAACGGGTCGCCGGCGATCTGCTCGCTGAACCGGGTGCAGCGGGCACACAGCACGCAGCGCTCGCGGTCCAGCAGCACCTGGGTGCTGATCGGCATCGGCTTCTCGTAGGTGCGCTTCACCCCGTCGAAGCGGCTCTCGGCCTGCCCGTGCGAGAGCGCCTGGTTCTGCAGCGGGCACTCGCCGCCCTTGTCGCAGACCGGGCAGTCCAGCGGGTGGTTGATCAGCAGCAGCTCCATCACACCGCGCTGTGCCTTCTCCGCGACCGGCGAGGTGAGCTGCGACTTCACCACCATGCCGTCGGCGCACTCGATGGTGCAGGAGGCCACCGGCTTGCGCTGGCCCTCCACCTCCACGATGCACTGCCGGCACGCGCCGGCCGGGCTCAGCAGCGGGTGGTCGCAGAAGCGCGGGATCTCGACGCCGATCATCTCGGCGGCGCGGATGACCAGGGTGCCCTTGGGCACCTTCACCTCGACGCCGTCGATGGTGACGGTCAGCAGATCAGCGTCCGCCGACTTCTTCTCCGGGACCGTCGCGGTCACGCCATCACTCCGTTCTCGCTCTGGTCGAAGTCGCCGTTCCGCCCGTCCCGGCCTCGATCACCCGGCGGGTCGTCTTCCGGGCTGCGATCCTTACCAGCCGCGTTCCGCCGTCCCCTCGTCCCCGCCCAGACGGTCGACGCCGACGGGTCGAACGGGCAGCGGCGCTCGCGCAGGTGCTGCTCGTACTCGTCGCGGAAGAACTGCAGCGAGGAGAAGATCGGGCTCGCCGCGCCGTCGCCCAGCGCGCAGAAGGACTTGCCGTTGATGTTGTCGGCGATGTCCTGCAGCTTCTCCAGGTCGCCCGGCACGCCCTCGCCCGCCTCGATCCCGCGCAGCAGCTGGACCAGCCAGTAGGTGCCCTCGCGGCACGGGGTGCACTTGCCGCAGGACTCGTGGGCGTAGAACTCCGTCCACCTGGTGACCGCCCGCACCACGCAGGTGGTCTCGTCGAAGACCTGCAGCGCCTTGGTGCCGAGCATCGAACCCGCCGCGCCGACGCCCTCGTAGTCGAGCGGCACGTCCAGGTGCTGGTCGGTGAACATCGGCGTCGACGAGCCGCCCGGCGTCCAGAACTTGAGCCGGTGGCCCTCGCGCACGCCGCCGCTGATGTCCAGCAGCTGCCGCAGCGTCACGCCCAGCGGCGCCTCGTACTGGCCGGGGTTGGTGACGTGCCCGGACAGCGAGTAGAGCGTGAAGCCGGGCGACTTCTCGCTGCCCATCGAGCGGAACCAGTCCTTGCCGCGGTGCAGGATCGCGGGTACGGAGGCGATCGACTCGACGTTGTTCACCACCGTCGGGCAGGCGTACAGACCCGCGACGGCGGGGAACGGCGGCCGCAGGCGCGGCTGGCCGCGCCGGCCCTCGAGCGAGTCCAGCAGCGCCGTCTCCTCGCCGCAGATGTACGCGCCGGCGCCCGCGTGGACGGTGATGTCCAGGTCGAAGCCGCTGCCCAGCACGTTCTGCCCGAGGTAGCCGGCGTCGTACGCCTCCTGCACGGCCGCGTGCAGCCGGCGCAGCACCGGCACGGTCTCGCCGCGCAGATAGATGAAGGCGTGGCTGCAGCGGATCGCCCAACTCGCGATGATCATGCCCTCGATGAGGGAGTGCGGGTTGGCGAAGAGCAGCGGGATGTCCTTGCAGGTGCCCGGCTCGGACTCGTCCGCGTTGACGACGAGGTAGTGCGGCTTGCCGTCGCCCTGCGGGATGAACTGCCACTTCATGCCGGTCGGGAAGCCCGCGCCGCCGCGGCCGCGCAGGCCGGCGTCCTTGACCAGCGCGATGACGTCGTCCGGGTTCATCCGCAGCGCCTCGTGCAGGCCCTTGTAGCCGTCGTGCGCCCGGTAGGTGGCGAGCGTCCAGGGCTTCTCCTCGCCCCAGGTCGCCGACAGGACCGGGGCGAGCAGCTTCTCCGGGTGCGTCGCGGTCATGCCTCGTCCCCTTCCGTCTCGCTGGGCTCCTCGGCGGACTCCTGCTGGCGCGGCGCGACGACCTTGGCCGGGCCGGTGCCCGGCAGCGTCTCGCCGTGGGCCAGCCGCAGACCCGCCATCGACGGCGCGCCGCCCGCGCCGGACTCGTCCACCGCGCCGGGCCGCCCGTCGGGGAAGCCCGCCAGGATCCGCGCCGTCTCCTTGAAGCTGCACAGCTTCGCGCCGCGCGTCGGGGTCACCTCGGCGCCCGCCCGCAGGTCGTCGACCAGCTGCTTGGCGCTCGCCGGGTCCTGGTTGTCGAAGAACTCCCAGTTGACCATCACCACGGGCGCGTAGTCGCAGGCCGCGTTGCACTCGATGTGCTCCAGCGAGACCGACCCGTCCTCGGTCGTCTCGTTGTTGCCGATCCCGAGGTGCTGCTGCAACTCGGCGAAGATCTGGTCGCCGCCGAGCACCGCGCACAGCGTGTTGGTGCAGACCCCGACGTGGTACTCGCCCGCCGGGCGGCGCCGGTACATCGTGTAGAAGGTCGCGACGGCGGTGACCTCGGCCGTGGTCAGGCCCAACTGCTCGGCGCAGTACCGGATGCCGGTCCGGGAGACGAAGCCCTCCTCGGACTGCACCAGGTGCAGCAGCGGCAGCAGCGCGGAGCGGGACTGCGGGTAGCGGGCGACGATCGCCGCCGCGTCCGGGTCCAGCCGCTCGCGCACCTCGGCCGGATAGGGCTCCGCCGGAAGCTCCGGCAGGCCCAGCTGTACCGCGTGCTGTGCCGTCTCATGCCCAGTCGCGCTCACCGGTCCACGCCTCCCATCACCGGGTCGATGCCGGCCACCGCGACGATGACGTCCGCGACCTGCCCGCCCTCGCACATCGCGGCCATCGTCTGCAGGTTGGTGAAGCTCGGGTCGCGGAAGTGCACCCGGTAGGGCCGGGTGCCGCCGTCGGAGACGACGTGCACGCCCAACTCGCCCTTCGGGGACTCGACCGCCGCGTAGGCCTGCCCCGGCGGGACGTGGAAGCCCTCCGTCACCAGCTTGAAGTGGTGGATCAGCGCCTCCATGGACTCGCCCATGATGGTGCGGATGTGGTCGAGCGAGTTGCCCATCCCGTCCGCGCCGAGGGCCAGCTGGGCCGGCCAGGCGATCTTCTTGTCGGCCACCATCACCGCGCCGTCGCCGCCCTTGAGCTGCTCCAGGCACTGCTCGACGATCCGCAGCGACTGGTCCATCTCCCGCAGACGGATCAGGAACCGCCCGTAGGAGTCGCAGGTGTCGGCGGTCTCGACCTCGAAGTCGTAGCTCTCGTAGCCGCAGTAGGGCTGCGTCTTGCGCAGGTCGTGCGGCAGGCCGGTGGCCCGCAGGATCGGCCCGGTCGCGCCGAGCGCCATGCAGCCGGCCAGGTCCAGGTAGCCGACGTCCACCAACCGGGCCTTGAAGACCGGGTTGTTGGTGGCCAGCTTGTCGTACTCGTGCATCCGCGAGCGCAGCAGCTTCACACCCTCGCGGACCTGGTCGATCGCGCCGGGCGGCAGGTCCTGCGCCAGCCCGCCGGGGCGGACGTAGGCGTGGTTCATGCGCAGGCCGGTGACCAGCTCGAAGATGTCGAGGATGACCTCGCGGTCACGGAAGCCGTAGATCATCAGCGTGGTGGAGCCGATCTCCATCCCGCCCGTGGCCAGCGCCACGAGGTGCGAGGTGATCCGGTTGAGCTCCATCATCATCACGCGGATGACGCTGGCCCGTTCCGGCACGTCGTCGGTGATCCCGAGCAGCTTCTCCACCGCGAGGCAGTAGGCGGTCTCGTTGAAGAACGGCGTCAGGTAGTCCATGCGGGTCACGAAGGTCGTGCCCTGCACCCAGGTGCGGAACTCCATGTTCTTCTCGATGCCGGTGTGGAGGTAGCCGATGCCGCAGCGGGCTTCCTTCACCGTCTCGCCGTCGATCTCCAGGATCAGGCGCAGCACGCCGTGCGTGGAGGGGTGCTGCGGCCCCATGTTGACGATGATCCGCTCGTCGTCCGCCTTGGCCGCGGCGCTGACGATCTCGTCCCAGTCACCACCGGTGACGGTGTAGACGCGCCCCTCGGTGGTCTCTCGCTCAGGGGCCTGCGCGGTCTCGGGGGTCGAGTGCTGGGCTTCGGAGTGCTGGGTGCTCATCAGGAGTACGACCTCCGCTGGTCGGGAGCCGGGATCTGCGCGCCCTTGTACTCGACGGGGATGCCGCCGAGCGGATAGTCCTTGCGCTGCGGGTGGCCCAGCCAGTCGTCCGGCATCATGATCCGCATCAGCGCGGGGTGGCCGTCGAAGACGATGCCGAAGAAGTCGTAGGTCTCGCGCTCGTGCCAGTCGTTGGTCGGGTAGACCGCGACGGTGGACGGGATGTGCGGGTCGTCGTCCGGCGCGGAGCACTCGACCCGGATCAGCCGGTTGTGGGTGATCGAGCGCAGGTGGTAGACCGCGTGCAGCTCCCGCCCGGCGTCGCCCGGGTAGTGCACGCCGCTGACGCCGGTGCACAGTTCGAAGCGGAGCGCCGGGTCGTCGCGCAGCGTCCGCATCACCTGGACCAGGTGCTCGCGGTGCACGTGGAAGGTGATCTCGTCGCGGTCGACGACGGTCTTCTCGATCGCTGCGGCGGGGCTCAGCCCCTGCTCGTCCAGCGCGCCCTCGAACTCGTCGGCCACCTCGTCGAACCAGGCGCCTCCGTAGGGGCGGGTGCTGGCCGGCGGCAGCGCGATCGGGGTGACCAGGCGGCCGTAGCCGGAGGTGTCGCCGGAGCCGCCGTTCGCCGCGTTGCCCGACCCGGCTGCACCACCTGAACCGAACATGCCGTGCCGGACGCCGATGACCTCCAGCTCCGTCTGCCCCTCGCGCGGCACAGGAACGTTCTCGCTCATCGCAGCAGCCCCTTCATGTCGATGGTCGGGACCGCCTGCAGCGCCTGCTCCTCCGCCTCCTCCTCGGCACGGCGCTTGTTGACGCCGAGCTTCTCGTGGCGGATCTGCTCGTGGAGCTTGAGGATCGCGTCCATCAGCATCTCCGGCCGCGGCGGACAGCCGGGCAGGTAGATGTCGACCGGAATGATGTGGTCGACGCCCTGGACGATCGCGTAGTTGTTGAACATCCCGCCGGAGGAGGCGCAGACGCCCATGGAGATGACCCACTTGGGGTTGGCCATCTGGTCGTAGACCTGGCGCACCACCGGGGCCATCTTCTGGCTGACCCGCCCGGCGACGATCATCAGGTCCGCCTGCCGCGGCGAGCCGCGGAACACCTCCATGCCGAAGCGCGCCAGGTCGTAGCGGCCGGCCCCGGTCGTCATCATCTCGATGGCGCAGCACGCGAGCCCGAACGTCGCCGGGAAGAGCGAACTCTTGCGCACCCAACCCGCGGCCTGCTCGACCGTGGTGAGCAGGAAGCCGCTGGGAAGCTTTTCCTCGATACCCATCTCTGCCGTCTCCCGTCAGTCCCCGTCTGTCCCAGTCAGTCCCACTCAGTCAGTCCCACTCCAGGCCGCCACGACGCCAGACGTAGGCGTAGGCGACGAACACGGTGGCGATGAAGAGCACCATCTCGACCAGGCCGAAGATCCCCAGGGCGTCGAAGCTGACGGCCCACGGGTAGAGGAAGACGATCTCGATGTCGAAGACGATGAAGAGCATCGCCGTCAGGTAGTACTTGATCGGGAAGCGCCCGCCCCCGGTCGGCTGAGGCGTGGGCTCGATCCCGCACTCGTAGGCGTCGAGCTTGGCCCGGTTGTAGCGTTTCGGGCCCGTCAGCGCGGCCATTGCCACGGAGCCGACCGCGAACGCAGCCGCGATGGCGCCAAGTACCAGAATCGGCGCATAAGCGTTCATGCCGAACGACCTCTCCAGGCGTCAGTCCGAGCCTGTGGCTGTGATCCCCACATGTGAGGCAGTTCACAAGCTCCCAAGACGGCTGCATCCTATGCCTCTTCGCATGTGATCTGCGACACGCGGTCACGGACCAAGATTGTGATCTACACCACCTGACGGATGATCATGAAGCAATGAGAGTGCAAAATCGGACACACTGTGTGTGCTTTCATTCACAAGCAGTGGCGGCTCTTGGCATCTGCGCAGCTCGAAGGGGTTGCACCTAGCATTCGCGTGGCATCCAAAGCAAGTTTTGCTCCTGGCCCGGACACGTGTTAGTGAACCTCCGCACCCGAGGGTGAAACGCAAACGCCCCGGCTGACGGGCAGCCGGGGCGCTTCACAGGACGTCTCAGAACGGGCGCCGTTACGGCACCCCGAGGTTGAAGATCGCGTATCCGCCGTACCAACCCGAGAGCGCGCCCAGGATCAGCAGGAGGGTGAGCGCCTGGGCGCGGCTCAGGCGCTTGAGGGCGAGCGCCAGCGGGATCGCGAGCGGGAAGAGCGGCATCACGAAGCGGTTGATGGTGCCGAACATCTGCTGGCTGACGATGATCAGCACGATCGTGCCGACCGTGTACACCGCCAGCACCACCGGGGGCCGCAGGCGCAACAGGAGCAACACCAGGATCGGCAGGCCCATCAGCACCGCCAGCCCCACCAGATCCTCGGTGGGGTAGGGGAAGAGGTAGTCGTACCGTCCCAGCAGCAGGCCCTGGATGGACTTGAAGGCGTTCTGGCCCCCGTCCATGGAGTGCGCCCAGCCGCGCTGCTGCAGGGTGAAGTAGCCGTGGAAGTCGTGCAGTTCCAGGCCCAGCCAGGTCAGGTACCCGACCAGGCCGAGCGGCGCCGTGACGATCGCGAACAGCGGCCCCGCGAAGCCGCGGAATCCGGAGCCGGGCCGCACCCGGTACAGGCCCACCAGGCCGGCCACCACCAGGCCGGCTATCAGCGTCGCCGCCGAGGGCCGGGTCAGGCCCGTCAGCAGCGTCAACCCGCCCGCCAGGTACCAGCGGCGGCGCACCGCCGCCCAGCAGGCCCAGACCGCGAGCGCCGTGAAGATCGACTCGGAGTAGACCGACCACTGCACCGACGAGGCCGGGAAGACCGCCCACAACCCCGCCGCCAGAACGCCCGCGCGACGGCTCCGGGTCACCAGCTCCGTCAGCGCGAAGATCCCCGCCGCGGCCACGAAGGAGCTGACCACCGAGACGAGCATGCCCGCCCCGTACAGGCCGAGCCCCGTCACCTCGCTGACCAGCCGCATCGCCCCCGGATACATCGGGAAGAAGGCGACGGAGTTCTGCTCCATCGTGAACGGCCCGAGCGGCGCCATCGGCGTCAGCGCCGGGTGGTAGCCGTGCGCGGCGACGTCCTGGTACCACCAGCCGTCCCAGGAACCCAGCACGTCCCAGGGCTTGGCGCCGCCGCCGTACCGCGGGGTGTTGGTCCGGTAGGTGCCCGAGTAGGCCAGCAGTCGCAGGAAGACCAGCAGGCCGACGAGCTTCACCCCGCCGTACAACCCCAGCGCCGGACCGAACCGCACCCCGGCCGCCCGCAACCGCTCCACCGCCGCACCCCGAGGGCGACCGCGCGGCGGCGCCTCCGGGGACTCCTCCGTGACGGCGCCGTCCTCGACCGTCATGTCAGGCTCGACACTCATGCTCAGCTACTCACGCCTTCGGGGCGACCTTGGCCAGACCGTTGATGATCCGGTCCATGGCGTCGCCTCCCTGCGGGTCGGTCAGGTTGGCGAGCAGCTTCAGCACGAACTTCATCAGCACCGGGTGCGTCAGGCCGTGCTGCGCCGCCATTCGCATCACCAGCGGGTTGCCGATCGCCTTCACGAAGGCGCGGCCCAGCGAGTAGTAGCCGCCGTAGACGTCCTTGAGGATCCGCGGGTACGCCTCCAGCGCCCGCTCCCGCCCCAGGTCCGTGGTCCGGGCCAGCGCCTGCACGATCACGCCGGCCGCGATCTGCCCCGACTCCATCGCGTACGCGATGCCCTCGCCGTTGAACGGGTTGACCATCCCGCCCGCGTCGCCGACCAGCAGGAAGCCGCGGCTGTAGTGCGGCTGCCGGTTGAACGCCATCGGCAGCGCGGCGCCGCGGATCGGCTCGGTCATGTTCTCCGGCGTGTAGCCCCACTCCACGGGCATGCCGGCGCACCAGACCTTGAGCAGCTCGCGGTAGTCGATGTCCTTGAACGACTTGGTGGTGTTCAGCAGACCGAGACCGACGTTGCTGGTGCCGTCGCCCATGCCGAAGATCCAGCCGTAGCCGGGCAGCAGCTTGTCCTGCCCGTCGCGCCGGTCCCACAGCTCCAGCCACGACTCCAGGTAGTCGTCGTCCGCGCGCGGGGAGGTGAAGTACGTCCGGTAGGCGACGCCCATCGGCCGGTCCTCGCGCCGGTGCAGACCGAGCGCGAGCGACAGCCGGGTGGAGTTGCCGTCGGCGGCGACGACGAGCGGCGCGCGGAACTCCACCTCCCGCTTCTCGTCGCCGTCTTCCAGCCTGGCCGTCACGCCGACGACCCGGCCGGTGCGCTCGTCCAGGATCGGGCCGGTGACGTTGCAGCCCTCGTGCAGCTTGGCGCCGGCCTTCTCGGCCTGACGGGCCAGCAGCTCGTCGAAGTCGGCGCGCTTGCGCACCAGCCCGTAGTCCGGGAACGCCGCCAGCTCCGGCCAGTCCAGCTCCAGCCGGACGCCACCACCGATGATCCGCAGGCCCTTGTTGTGCAGCCAGCCGTTCTCCTCGGACACGTCGACGCCCATGTCGACCAGCTGCTTGACCGCGCGCGGCGTCAGCCCGTCGCCGCAGACCTTCTCGCGCGGGAAGCGGGACTTCTCCAGCAGCAGCACCTCCAGGCCCGAGCGGGCCAGGTGGTACGCCGTCGCCGAACCCGCAGGCCCCGCACCGACGACGATCACGTCCGCGTGGGCCTCGGTCGTCTCGCTCACCAGATCGTCTCCTCGCTCGATTGCGGCCTCGATGGCAGCTGTGGGCTGCTGCGAGTCTAGACAGCGACCGCCCGACCCGACGGTAACCCCCACCATCTCCCCGCAGGGAGACCTGGTCGGGCGGGCCTACTCGGCCCTGGTGCCCCGGTGGAGCGAGACGATCCCGCCGGTCAGGTTGCGCCAGGCCACGTTCGACCAGCCCGCCCGCTGCAGCCGCGCCGCCAGGGCCGGCTGGTCCGGCCAGGCGCGGATGGAGTCGGCGAGGTAGACGTACGCGTCCGGGTTGGAGCTGACCGCCTCGGCGACCGGCGGCAGCGCGCGCATCAGGTACTCGGTGTAGACCGTGCGGAACGGCGCCCAGGTCGGGTGGGAGAACTCACAGATCACCACGCGCCCACCGGGCCTGGTGACGCGCAGCATCTCGCGCAGCGCGGCGTCGGTGTCCTGCACGTTGCGCAGCCCGAAGGAGATCGTCACCGCGTCGAAGGCCCCGTCCGCGAACGGCAGCTTCGTCGCGTCCCCCGCCGTCAGCGGGAGCTCCGGGTGCCGGCGCTTGCCCTCACGCAGCATGCCGAGCGAGAAGTCGCACGGCACCACGCGGGCGCCGGCCGCCGCGAACGGCAGCGAGGAGGTGGCGGTGCCGGCGGCCAGGTCCAGCACCCGCTGACCGGGACGCGCGTCCACGGCCCGCGCGACGGCGCGGCGCCACAGGCGCGTCTGGCCCAGCGAGAGAACGTCGTTGGTGAGGTCGTACTTCGCCGCGACGTCGTCGAACATCGAGGCGACCTCGTGCGGCTGCTTGTCCAGGGTGGCTCGGGTCACGCGGCCATTCTCCTCTCAGGATTCCCGTCTCTCAGGATTCCCAGCTCTCAGAGTTACCGTCTCTCAGAGTTACCGTCTCTCAGCATTACCGCCGGCGGTGCACGAGGCGGCCGGCGAGGACCGTGGCGAGGCAGGAGCCGTCCGCGGCGAAGACGGCGAAGTCCGCGCGGGAGCCGACCACGAGCGGCGCGGGCATCCCGACCGGAAGGCCCACCCGCGCGGCGGCGGGCCCGAGGCCCGGATCGTCGTTGAAGGCGCCCGGCGCGACCGCCGTCACCCCGCGCAGCAACAGCGCGTGCACCCGCTCGCGCGGGCTCGGCGCATCCGGCGGCGCGACCTCCCACCCCGTACCCGGCCGGAGTTCACCGGGCCATTCGCGCACACGCGCGCCGGGGTAGTGGGCGCGCAGCGCGTCGACGGCCGCGACGGCGGCGATGCGGTCGCCCTCGACGGCGACCGCGTCGTCGTTCGTGCCCGTGTGGATGGTGAGCATCAGTCGGTTTCGGTCGGTCGTGCGTCAGCCGTCGGCGTTGAGCAGCTTCAGCTCCGGGTGGGCGGTGCCGCCCTCGATCGCCGTGGAGGCGATGTGCGAGAAGACGTGGTCGTCCACCGGGTCGTTGGCCGGGTCGTCGTGGACGACCAGGTGCTCGTAGGTGGTGGCGCGCTGCGCCGGGACGCGACCGGCCGAGCGGATCAGCTGGATCAGCTCCATCCGGTTCGAGCGGTGCTTGGCGCCGGCCGAGGAGACCACGTTCTCCTCCAGCATCACCGAGCCGAGGTCGTCCGCGCCGTAGTGCAGCGACAGCTGGCCCATCTCCTTGCCGACGGTCAGCCAGGAGCCCTGGATGTGCGCGACGTTGTCGAGGAAGAGGCGGGCTACCGCGATCAGCCGCAGGTACTCGAAGAGCGTCGCCTGCGTGCGGCCCTTCAGGTGGTTGTTCTCCGGCTGGTAGGTGTACGGGATGAACGCGCGGAAGCCGCCGGTGCGGTCCTGCACGTCACGGATCATCCGCAGGTGCTCGATCCGCTCGGCGTTGGTCTCGCCGGTGCCCATCAGCATGGTGGAGGTGGACTCGACGCCCAGGTTGTGCGCCAGCTCCATGATCTCCAGCCAGCGCTCGCCGGACTCCTTGAGCGGCGCGATCACCTTGCGCGGCCGCTCGGGCAGCAGCTCGGCGCCCGCGCCCGCGAAGGAGTCGAGGCCGGCCGCGTGGATCCGGCGGATCGCCTCCTCGGCGCTGACGCCGGAGATCCGCGCCATGTGCTCCACCTCGGAGGCCCCGAGGGAGTGGATCACCAGCTGCGGGAAGTCCTTCTTGATGGCGGAGAACGCGCGCTCGTAGTACTCCACGCCGTAGTCCGGGTGGTGGCCGCCCTGGAACATGATCTGGGTGCCGCCGAGCTCGACCGTCTCCGCGCAGCGGCGCAAAATCTCGTCGAGGTCGCGCGACCAGCCCTTCTCGGTGTCCTTCGGCGCGGCGTAGAAGGCGCAGAACTTGCACGCCGTCACGCACACGTTGGTGTAGTTGATGTTGCGCTCGATGATGTACGTCGCGATGTGCTCCGTACCCGCGTACCGTCGGCGGCGCGCGGCGTCGGCCGCCCGGCCGAGCGCGTGCAGCGGCGCGTGCCGGTACAACTCCAGCGCCTCCTCGGCGCTGATGCGCCCCCCGGCCGCCGCGCGGTCGAGGACGGCCTGGAGCTCGGCGGACGGGGTCGAGGAATCAACAGCCAGCGAAGTCACCTCGTCAGACTACGCCAGCGCCTCTCAGCCACCGGGACTGACCCGGTGCAGCCTGCCGCTCGGGTTTCCGGAGAGCGGATCGGTGATCGAGAGCGTCAGCGTCCCGTCGGAGTTCAGGGTGAGCGCCTCCTCGCCGGTGTTCGTACACAGGCCGGTCGGGTAGCTCGCGATCAGCCGCCCCTCGACGGTGATCCGGTCCGCGCTCGCCGTCCGCAGCGTCCACGCGCCGTCACAGACGACCGTCACGCCGAGGCCCGCGTCGCCGATGTTCGCCATGGTGCCGTTCTCACTGCCGATGGCGCTCGGCCGCAGCACCACGTTCTCGGTCTCGCTCTGCAGGCCGTCCTGCGTGGTGATGGTGCCGGTCCAACTCCCGAGAAACGCGGCCGGGATGGCGTTCGGCGAGCTAGGCCCCGGCGAGGGCGGCGACGGCGGCGTCGTGGGCAGCGGCGACGACGGCGATGTCGGCGGCGGTGTCGTAGGCGGTGTCGTAGGCAGCGTCCCCTGGGTGGGCGTGCCCGTCGCACCCGCACCGCCCCCGAGACCTGACGGCGAGCCGCCGTGCGTCGCGGTCAGACCGTACACGAGCGCGCCGACCGCCACGACCGCGAGGCCGACCCCGGAGAGCAGCATCGAACGCGAGCGCGCGGCCCGCGCGGGGGACGGGGTGACGGTCGCGTCCGGGACGACGTCCGTCGGCGTGGGGGTCGGCGCACGGGACGGCGTCGGCGTGGGGGTCGGGGTCGGCGCGGGCATGACCGGCGGTGGGCCGAAGCCGGCCACGGGTTCCGCGTTCAGCGACTCCACGTCCAGCAGCTCCGACGCACGGCGCCCGATCGCGGCCACCAGCGGCGCGGGCAGCCAGCCGGCGTCCATCGCCGGGCCCGTTCCCGAGCCTGTTCCTGCGCCCGTTCCCGAGTCCATCCCCGGGTCCCGGCCGGCCGGGGCGCCGCCGAGGGCCTCGCGGACCTCCGCGGGGGTCGGGCGCTCCGCCGGCTGCTTGGCCAAGCAGCGGGCAATCAGCGCGCGCAGGTCGCCGTCCGCGACGGCGTCCAGCCGCGGTTCCTCGTGGATCACCCGGTACAGCAGCACCGCCGCGCTCACGCTCTCGCCGAACGGCCCGGTGCCCGTCGCCGCGAAGGCCAGCACCCCGCCCAGCGCGAACACGTCCGCGGCCGGGCCCACCGGCCCGTACGCCCCCTCACCGGCCTCGCCCTGCTCCGGCGACATGTAGCCCGGCGAGCCGACCACGAAGCCGGAACGGGTCAGCGCCCGGCTCGTGTCCATCGCGCGGGCGATCCCGAAGTCGATCAGCCGCGGACCGTCCAGTGCCAGCAGCACGTTCGACGGCTTCAGGTCACGGTGGATCAGCCCCACCCCGTGCACCGCGATGAGTGCGTCCGCCAGCCCGATCCCCAGCGCCCGGACCGACGCGTCCGGCAGCGCTCCGGAGCCGCGGACCGCGGCGTCCAGGCTCGGTCCCGGTACATAGCCGGTCGCCACCCACGGCGAAGCGCCCTCGGTGTCCGCGTCCAGCACCGGCGCGGTCCACACCCGCCCGGGCCCCGCGGCCTCACCCACCCGACGGGCCGCCTCCACCTCCTGCCGGAACCGCGCCCGGAAGTTCGGGTCGTCCGCCAGCTCGGAGCGGACCAGCTTGACCGCAACCGTCCGCCCGCCGGGCGTGCGCCCGAGATAGACGCGCCCCATGCCGCCCGCGCCCAGCCGCCCGAGCAGCCGGTAGCCGCCGATCCACTGCGGATCCCCCGCCCCCAAAGGTTCCATGCCCAGCAGTATGGCGGCGGGCGCGGGCGGCTGGTGGGGGTCCCTGGGTGGCGGTGTCGATCAGCTGCCGAGCATCCGCACCTCGTCCGTGGGCGCGCCGATGCGGGCGGCGAACTCGCGCATGCCCTCGATCTGGCGCTCGCCGAAGGAGAAGTCCAGCGCCTCGGTGTAGTAGCGGCGCAGCGTCTCCGCGTCGAAGGACTCCCAGCGCGCCGTCTGCTCGCAGACCTTGTCGATCTCCTCCATGGAGAGGTCGCGCGAGGCGAGGAAGGAGCGGTGCACCTCCCGCACCGTCTCCGGCTCGCGGGACAGGAAGTCCCGGCGGGCGGCGAAGACGGCGAAGACGAACGGCAGCCCGGTCCACTGCTTCCACATCTCGCCCAGGTCGTACACCTGCAGCCCGAGCCGCGGGGCGTCGTGCAGCGAGGCGCGCAGCGCGGCGTCGCCGATCAGCACCCCGGCGTCCGCCTCCTGCATCATCGTGGCGAGGTCCGGCGGACAGGTGTAGTAGTCGGGCGCCACCTCGTACCGCTCGGCCAGCAGCAGCTGCGCCAACCGGACGGAGGTGCGGCTGGTCGAGCCGAGCGCGACGCGGCGCCCGTCGAGCTGGTCGAGTGGCAGCTCGGTGACGATCACGCACGACTGGACCGGCCCGTCACTGCCCACGGCGATGTCGGGCAGCAGGGTCAGCTGGTCGGCGTGCCGCAGGTACTCGACGCAGGAGATCGGTCCGATGTCGAGGTGGCCCGCGACGAGGGCCTCGTTGAGGGCGTCCGGGTTGTCCTTGGTGAGGTCGAGGTCGACCAGACTGCCGGTCCGGCCGAGGCCCCAGTAGAGCGGCAGGCAGTTCAGGAACTGGATGTGTCCGACCCGCGGGCGCTGGTGCCGTGTGTGTTGGCCAGGCTGCTGAGGTTGAGATGCCACGTTGTCCACCTGATGAACAGTAGACCTGCGTCCGGATCATCCCTGGCCGGGGGCGGGGGCGCATGCTAGGGTTTTCCGCAGTTGCAGTTTGATTTCCCATGCAGTACTGGAGCCTGCGGAGCACTTGTGACCGCGGGCTTCTGTGGTTTTCAGAAGCTTTTGCAGAGAAGTAGAAGTACCTGAAGGCTCGGCACGGCGGGGTGATCAGCGCAGCGGACCGGATACCACGGGGTGTGGTGTCCTTTACGTCCCTCGCAAGGAGAACGGTATGGCGACCGGAACCGTCAAGTGGTTCAACGCCGAGAAGGGCTTCGGGTTCATCGCCCAGGACGGCGGCGGCCCGGATGTCTTCGTCCACTACACCGCCATCAACTCGTCGGGCTTCCGCTCGCTCGAGGAGAACCAGGCTGTCGAGTTCGACGTCACCCAGGGCCCGAAGGGCCCGCAGGCCGAGAACGTGAGCCCGCTGTCCTAAGTCGCGCTGCGCCTTGGTAGCACCAAGGGGGCCCGTCCCGCACATGTGTGCGAGGCGGGCCCCCTGCCTTTTGCCTGCGGGCTCCGGAGGCGGGCTTTACAGCGGGCTTTGCGTCGGGGCCTCGCGTCGGGCTTTGCGTTCATGAAGTTATACGTATAACTTCGAACTCATGGGCTATCTCTCCGTGCTGCGCGCCCCCGTCGTGCTCCGCCTCCTCAGCGGGACCCTCATCGGTCGGCTGCCGGCCGGGATGACCGTCGTGGCCATCGCCCTCGCCCTGCACGGCGCGGGCGCCTCCTACGCCCAGATCGGCCTGACCAGCGCCGCCTACGCGGTCAGCGCCGCCGTCGGCGGGCCCGTCCTCGGCCGCACCGTGGACCGTCTCGGCCAGCCGCGCGTGCTGCTCGCCTCCGCGCTGGTCGCCTCGTCCGGCTACGTGCTGCTCGCCCTCGACCCCGGTTCGGCCGCCTTCGCCCTCACCGGCGCCGCTCTGGCCGGGGCGTTCATGCCGCCGCTGGAGCCCTGCCTGCGCTCGCTCTGGCCGGACATCGTCGAGGAGCACCAGCTGGAGACCGCCTACGCGCTCGACTCCGCCTCCCAGCAGGTCCTCTACGTCGCCGGTCCGCTCCTCGTCGCGGGTATCGCCGCGCTGGGCTCGCCGCAGGCCGCGCTCTGGCTCGCCGCCGCGCTCGGCCTGGTCGGCACCCTCGTCGTCGCCACCTCCGGCCCCGCCCGTGCCTGGCGCCCGGCAGCGCACCCGGTCGCGTCGGAGGCTTCGGGCGCGGCCTCCCGCCACCACTGGCTCGGCCCGCTCCGCTCCCCCGGCCTGGTGCTGCTCCTGCTGGCCTTCGCCGGGACGGGGTGGTCCGTCGGCGGCCAGAACATCCTGTTCGTCGCCTACGCCCAGGAGCACCACGGCATCCCCGGCGGCACCGGCCTGCTGCTCGCGCTGGCCGCGCTGGCCGGCCTGCTCGGCGCGCTCGCCTACGGCGCGGTCCGCTGGAAGGCCCCCACCGCCACCCGCACCTGGGCCATGGCCGTCGGCATGGCCGTCTGCTACCTCCCGCTGCTCGCCGTCCCCGGCCCCCTCGGCATGAGCGGCGCCGCCGCGCTCTCGGGAGTCGGCCTCGCCCCGCTGCTCGCCGCCGCCTTCGTCCTCATCGCGGAGCTGGCCCCCACCGGAACCACGACGGAGGCATTCGCCTGGCTCGTCACCGTCTTCTCCACCGGCAACGCGCTCGGCTCCGCCGCCTCCGGCGCCGTGGTCGGCGGCTCGCTGCGCACGGCGGCGCTCGTCGCCTGCGCCGGGATCACCTGCGGCGCACTGCTGCTGGTGGCCTGCCGTCGCCGCCTGCGCCCGGTCGCGACCGGTGCGGAGGCGGACACGGACGCCGGTGCGGGCGTCGCGTTGGAGGATGCTGCGTTGGAAGGCGCTGCGTTGGAAGGCGCTGCGTTGGAAGGCGCTGCGCTGGAGGGCGCGCGGGCCGCCGCCGTGTGAACGGCGGCCGAGGCCGACAGACCGCGCGACGACCGGCCCGGCTAGGCCTTGCCGGTCAACTCCCACTCCCCCACCGTCTCGTAGTGCGCGGGCCCCGCGCCGAGGTAACTGCGCATCAAGCGGAGGGAACCGGCCGTCCACTCCGCGCCCTCGAACTCCGCCAGCGCGGCAGCGAACGGCTTGAGGTCCACGCGGGCCGAGCCGCCGCGCGCGAGCGTCAGGTGGCCGCGGAACGGGCGCTCGTCCACCGCTATCCCGCTGTGCCGCGCCGCAGCGCTCGCGCTCTCGGCGAGACGACGCAGCGCGTGGGTATCCCCTTTGACGCCCGCCCACAGCACGCGGTCGCCGAAGCGCCCGCCCCCGGTTACCCGCAGGACGTGCGCCGGGTGCCGGTGGGCGACCCGCTCCAGCCGGGGTTCCAGTGCCGCGACGTCAGCCGGATCGACCTGGCCGAGAAAGGCCAGCGTCAGGTGCCAGCCCTGCGTCCCTGTCCAGCGCAGTCCCGCCGCACCCGGCAAGTCACGCAAAGGGCTTACGGCCGCGTCCAGTTCCTGCAACGCCGACTCCGGCGGAACGACGGCGAGGAAGAGTCTCATGCGGGAAGTCTGCCTCGCATTCGCTCGAAAGCGGAACGATCAACCACTCGAACGCCCACCGTCCGGAAGCCTGTTGGGCTACAAACGGTCGTATGACCCAGACGAATTCGGCAGACACGGAAACGAACGCGGGCGCAGACGCCGCCACGAACGCGCTGGAGATCCGCATGGCGACCTCGGACGACGTGCCGCGCGTCCTCGCCGTCATGGACGGCATCATGGAATGGCTCGTGAGCCTGGGCCGAACCGCGCAGTGGGGCACCCAACCCTGGTCGGAGAGCGAGGCACTGGTCGACCGCGTCCAGGGCCGGGTCGACCGCGGCGAACTTCGGGTCGCCGCGACCGGGGACGACGAGATCGCCGGCGTCCTCTCCGTCTCGCAGCAACCCGGGCACTACATCCAGGCCGCCGAGGAGCCGGAGCTCTTCATCAACCTGCTGGCCACCAACCGTCGCTTCAAGGGTCGCGACGTCGGCGGCCTACTGATCGCCGAGGCGAAGGCGGAGGCCGCGCGCCGCGGGCTCGGTCTGCTGCGGGTCGACTGCTTCGCCGGGGACGACGGGCGCCTGAAGGACTGGTACGCGAGCCAGGGGTTCACGGAGGTCGAACCGTTTACGGTGCGGCGGGACAGCGGGCCGGACTGGCCGGGGATGCTGTTCGCAATGCGGGTTGAGCTACCTGGGGTCGCGTAGGCGTGGGTGTGGGCCGCT
>NZ_QKYN01000067.1 GCF_003258295.1 Streptacidiphilus pinicola
CCACGGGCCGGCGCCCACACGCCCACCCCCACCGCGGACACACCGCTCTCAAGGGCCGCCCACCCGCCAGCCGCGTCCCCAACCTCACGGGACAGAACAACTAGCCCACGAATACAAGTTGAAAGGAACGCTCGGAAAAGGGGGCACAGCGCCCGCTTGGTAGTCGCCGCCGCACCGGGGTTGCCCGTTGCGTTCGACGGCCCACTCGCGTGCCGCACGCAGGGTTGCGAGGGTGTCCGCCGACGGCCTCGACAACTGCTGCGGCCCGGTGGTGTCGGTGGCGGTATATAGCCTGTCGAAGTGATCCGTAGCGTGTTTGAGCAGCGTCCGCTTGATGCTGCCGTCGCTGACGCCGGGAGCGCGATGCTGGACTTCGACCGGGCCAGGGCCTGGTTGCGCTCCGCGATGGTTGGCGCCGTGGAGCCGTTGGGCGCCGAAGTGTGGGTCCTGGATACGGCCCTGGAGCAGATCGTGCTAGTCAGGCATCCGTGGCGCGGGATGGTGCCGCCAGGTGGCAAGGTCGAGCCGGGAGAGTGTCCGCGTGAGGGCGCGGCCCGAGAGCTGGCCGAGGAGACCGGCCTGCGGCCACGGCTGTTGGAGCGGCCCGCCGCGGTGGCGGTGCGGTCGTTCGGCCCGGGTCTGCCAGTGACGCTGTCCCTCTCCTATGCCGCGATCGGCGACCCGGAACAGCCTCTGATCGCGGAGGACGGGCAGCCCGCAGCCTGGATGCGGCTGGACCAGGACTGGGACAGCTGCTTCCCCGATGACGTGCAGCGCATCCGACAGTACGTGAGCCTTTTGAGATCGGGTGCTGACGGATGGCCCCCTTCTGCTGGTTAGCCGAAGAGCCCGCGGTCGTGTTTGGTGGTGAGAGGTAGTGCGGGGGCGCTTCAGGGAGCCCGACGGGATAGATGCCCATGCTGCCTCGGGCAGGTAAGGGTGCGGGAGGGCGATCCACTCGTCCTCGAGGCGGCCCACCGGATCGTGGGCACGCATGCCGATCACCTTCTACAGCAGGGGTCTCATCCGTCCCCCTTACCGTCCTTCGCGTCGATGGAGGTGAAGTGGCGCGTTGATCATGTTTCGGCCGCACCCCCAACAGCCCTTCAGTCGCGGTCGTGGAACCTGCGCGGCCCGCATCGGGCGGTCAACTGAGGAGACGGACGCATCCCGAGGACCTGCCACTGCACGCGACCGTAGGATCTTGGGCCATGGACTGGCTTGAGCAAACCGCCCGGCTTCGTCAGTGGACCGCGGGCGGGGTCCGGGCGCCCCACAAGCCGCTGCTCCTCCTCTACGCCCTCGCCCGTTTCCAGCAGGACCCCGACGGCGAACTGCCCTACAGCACCGTCGAGACAGCGCTCGGCGATCTGCTCGTCGAGTACGGGCCCAGCCGCCGAACCAGCCCCGCGTACCCGTTCCACCATCTCGTCAACGACGGAGTCTGGGAGGTGCACACCACCAGCGGTCCCGGAAGCCCCGGAACCGGCGTCCGCGAGCTGCGAGCATCGGGCGCCACCGGCCGGCTCGCCGAAGACCTCCGCACCTCGCTCCGCCGTGACCCCTCGCTACTTCCACGCATGACCCGCGTCCTGCTCGACCTGCACTTCCCACCCTCCCTGCATGACGACCTGTGCCAGGCCATCGGCCTCGAACTGGAACCGGCCAAGACCGTCTCGCTGCCAGACGGCCCGCGATCGCGGCAGCGCGACGCCCGGATGCGCGAACTCGTACTGACCGCCTACGAGTACCAGTGCGCCTTCTGCGGCTACGACGGACGGATCGGCACCGTCCCGGTCGGACTCGAGGCCGCGCACGTGCGCTGGTGGGCCTTCGACGGCCCCGACGCAGTCGACAATGGGCTCTGCCTGTGCTCACTGCACCACAAGCTCTTCGATAGGGGTGTCCTCGGCCTCGCGGACGATGACACCATCACGGTCTCCCAGCGCTTCGTCTCCCGCAGTCCCGCCGGGCGCCAGGTGCTCGACCTGGCCGGCGGACCTCTCCTTGGCCCCCAGTTCGGAACGGAGCGCATCCATCCCCGACACCGCGCATGGCACGCCGAGCAGGTGTTCCACGGACTCCCCCGACCCCGAGTGCCCGCTGGACCATAGTCAGCCACCCCAGGGATGCGTTTCCAGGGGGCGCTGACGGTTCACCTCACCCGTAGGGACTTCCGCAGGATTTCGGCGGCCACGAACTCCACTCATCCAGCATGAGCACGGAGAAGGCGACGTAACGGTGAGTAGCATTCCCCGCGTCCGACTCCGCAGGCCCGGAGGAAGTCCCATCTCAGTCTCCGAGACACCACCCTCGCGGATGCTGTGGGTGCCGAAATCCCCGTCCGTGCAGGTCAAGCGGCGTGCCGGTATTCGTGGAGGACTCCGCCGAGTCGGGGCAAGGTGAAGCTGGCTCTTGCAAACATCTCGGGTGCCATGATGATCCAGGCCACCGTCCCCAGCGGGCTGGGTCTGCTGTTCACCAGCTGGCAATTCAACGCCGCCCTGCTGTGATCCGGGATCATCACGCTGGCCGCGATCGTCCACCTCCTCGCCACCATGCCGGACCACAAGCTCACCCCCGCTCGACTCGCTGCCGCCGCGGGCCTCTACGGCATCTTCGGCCTCGGGCTCGTCCCAATCCTCAGCTGACCGGGGATCCACAGTCGGGTCAGGGCGGTTCGGATGTGTCGTCGGTGCGCTCCGCCGGTGCCGAACCGCGCTCGAATACCTCGCAGCAGCGCCGGCACACCTGCGCGCCCTCGATCCCACCAGCTGTCCCGGTCAGCGGGCGCATTTCGGCGTTGGGCGACAGCATGCGGTGGCACAGCGCGCGGCTGCCGTCCGTCTCCGGGACGATGTGCCAACGCACTCCGGCCCCAACCCCGTACTCGGCCATCAAGGCGACCATCGCAGACCACTCCAGTCAGTGGGATCCACCCCCATGGGCAGTTACCTCCCGTGCACTCCAAGCACCCACGGAGCACAGAGTCGTCGGTGTGAGAGAGCGCCGGCGGGGGCCCCGTGACGGCCGGTTGCCCTCCTCCTCCCCCACGTCAACCACCTCGACGAGCTTCGGTATCGGGGTGTTGGTGCTGCCGGTGCGCGAGGAGCAGGCCGCATGCGGCCAGGGCGGTCGCAGCGGCTTCGGCTATCAGGGACAGGTTCTTTTCGGGGTACCAGACGGGTTCGTACATGTTCCGCAGTGGCCCGAGCGCACCGACGTCGACGTAGCGGTACAGCAGCACGGCGGCCACGCCCGCGGCCGCCACGAGCAGCGCGAACAGCCACACCAGGCGCCGCGTACCGAACGCGATCAAGAGCAGTGCGGCCAGGGCCGCTGCCGCGGCTTCGATGCGGAAGAGCTGGCCCTGGCTGATTCCCTGGCCACTGAAGTCGTAGGTGGGCGCCAGGTCGGCGTGCACGTAGGCGTCCACCCCGAGTCCGGCGGCGGTCAGCAGGCGTAGCAGCCACAGGGCCACCACACCGGTGACCGCGATGCCAATGCCGGGCGCGGCGGTCGTATGGTCGGGCGGCATGGCGGCCTCCCCTTCGCTGCTTGCTTGGCGGCGTGTGTCGTGGCTGGGGTGCATCAGGCCATCCCCTTTCGGCCGACTCCTGGTCGGCGCTCTGCTGTGGGGACTACGCGGACCGCGACCTTTCGGTTCACGCTGCGCACGACTGGGCGGAGCGCGGTGTGGTCAGGTCTGCGGTAGCTCGACCAGGAGTCGGCCCGAGGCGTCGAGGACGTCCATCCTGCTGATGTCCTGCGGGCTGATCGAGGTGGAGGCGGGGACACTGACCGCCGTGGAGTAGCCCGACGCCCAGGTGGCCGCGGTCTCACTGCGGCCGTCCTGGGCGTGCACCACCAGACGGCAGGTGATGGCCGGAGGCAGGCCGGTCACCTTCAGTTGCAGCGCGGTGCCCGACTGGTCGGGCGTGAGCGTGGCGGACGCCGAGATACCGGTGACCGGGCTGGTGGCGGACAAGGTGAACGCAGGACGGGCAGGTCCGGACGCGAAGGCCCCGAAGTAGATGCCCAGTCCCGCGCCGAGTGCCGCCGCAGTGGCGGCGATGCCGGCCAGGAGTCGACCGAGCCGGTTACGGCGCCCCCAGGAGAGGGCGAAATGGCTCCCTCCGTCCGCAGCCGTGCGGCCATGTGGCGGCGTGTCCTTGGTGGGCTGCCAAGCCAGGGCCGGCGCTACGGAGAACTCCTCGAAGGGCGTGTGCCGCAGCAGCCCGACCAGCGGTGCGAGTTGCAGCAGTTGTTCCTGGCAGCGCGGGCAGCCGGCCACGTGCCGTTCGACGGCCGCGTGCTCGGCGGGGTCCAGGGAGCCGAGCAGGTAGGCGCTGAGGGAGTCGTTCTCGCTGCACGCCATCGTCCGCTCACCCCATCCCACTTTCGGCAGCGCTTGCAGAATCTGCAGGTTCGGCACGGGCGATGACGTGGGCGAGCGCTGATCCGACACGTTCGTGCAGGTGCCTCACCAGGGATACGCCCACCACGCGCGAGCCGTTCAAGAAAAATCGCTCCATTCGGGATGAAGAGAAGAAAATCCTGAACCCGCACACACCCTCGTGCGTATCCCCAGCAGGACCCGCCCTGGCGGGCCGGCGGACCGACCGCTTCGCACCAGGTGTCGCGGCGGCCCCGACGGAAGAAGTTCGTCATGAACCGTGTCTTCGCCATCGCAGCCGGCGCGGTCGCCGTGGCGGCCCTGGCCGTGGGATGCAGCTCCAGCACCAAGAACGCGGTCGTCTCGCCCCCTACCGGTGGCTCGTCGACGTCGAGCGCCGCCCTGCACACCGCGAGCACGAAGTACGGGCAGGTCCTTGTCGACGGGTCCGGCCGCACGCTGTATCTCCTGACCGCGGACACCGGCACGAAGTCGACCTGCTACAGCACCTGCGCGTCCATCTGGCCGCCCGACGCCACCACGGGGATACCGTCCAACAGCGGCGTCACCGCCTCCATGGTCGGCACCACCGCACGCACCGACCACACGACCCAGGTCACCTACCACGGCCACCCGCTCTACACGTTTGCGCACGACAGCAAGGCCGGGGACGTGAACGGCGAAGGCCTCAAGACCTTCGGCGGCACGTGGTACGTGGTCGGCGCCGACGGCAATCCGGTCATGGGCGCCCCGGCGGCCACCACCCCGAGCCCCTCAGGCGGCGGTTCGGGAGGCGGCGGCTACGGCTACTGAGTACCAGACGTCGCGAACACCGGGCGGCACGATGCATGAGTAGGCACCGTGCCACGGCCGCGGGGTGAGCGGACCACCCCGCGGCCGCCAACGACGGGCCCAGCCGTGCGCGCCCAACCCGGGCGATCACGCCTACGACGACCCGACGAGCTCGCTTGGGTGCATCAGCGGCCAAGATCTTTTCCCCAGGTACGGCCAGTTGTCGGCCCCCATCGACGGCCAGTTCGAGTGGCACACCAGGAAGCGCCGTGACATGCCGTCATGACACCGCCCCGGGCATGGTCGTAGGCGGTAGATGCGCGCCTGCCCGGCTGGCCGCACATGAGCCTGGATCCAGTCATAGGGGCCCCTTGGAATCGATCGCCTAGGCTGGCGCGGTGACTGATGAGCAGGAGCGGGTGCAGCTGTCGGGAGTGTGGGCCACGGCGGTGGGAGTGGCCAGGGTGCGGGCCCTGGAGACCGAGCGGGAGAACGCGCTGTTCCGCGACCCACTGGCACAGGCCTTCGCCACCGCCGGCGGTCTGTGGCCCTCCTCGCCACCGCTGCCCGATGACGAGGCCGCGCGCCGCCGCCGGCTGGCCGTGTCGTACTCCATCGTCATCAGGACGAAGTTCCTCGACGACCTGTTGCAGCAGGCCTCCGCGTCCGGGGTCCGGCAGGTCGTGCTGCTCGGCGCCGGCATGGACAGCCGAGCCTTCCGGATGGACTGGCCCGAGGGCACCCGGCTCTTCGAGGTCGACACCGCAGTACCACTGGACTTCAAGTCTCCGGTGCTGCGTCAGGAGCGGGCCGTGGCACGCTGCGAGCGGATCAGCGTCGCGGTGGATCTGCGTGAGGACTGGCCGGCCGCGCTGGCCGCCGCAGGGCACGACCCGGCCGTGCCGACCGTGTGGATCGCCGAAGGACTGCTGATCTATCTGCCCGAGGACGCGGTGGAACTGCTGCTGGCCCGGATCAGCGCGCAGTCGGCGGCAGGCAGTTGGATGGGGCTGACGTTGGGCTCGCGCGGCGTGATCGAGCGCTTCGGCGCGGACGCCGTGCCGGGATCGGCGGCGTCCATGTGGATCTCGGAGATGCCCGACGACCCGGTGGGCTGGCTGGCCGGGCACGGCTGGGAGGCCAGCAGCCACACCCTGCGCGAGTGCGGTGCCGCCTACGGCCGCCCGATCAGCACCCCGCCGCAGCGCGAGGAACGGCCCGGCGGACTGATCGCGGCCGTCCGCCGGTAGAGCGCCTCCCCCCGGTTCGCTGGATAATCGATTCCGACCGAGGTCCGCCTCCTGCAATCCCCTCGCCAGGGCCGACGCCGCCCGGCAAGCGACTCCCGATCCCGGCAACGTGGACGGTTCGCCTTGCCTAAACCCTTGCCTCCTCAGTAGTTGAATGATCACCGCTCGCAACCGGATCCCCGGTTTTGATATGACTGCGTCATGAAGATGGCTGGGTCATTCTGTGAAGACGCACTCGAAGCCCTCGGCCTGGGCTCGTACGCATCACGGGCCTACGCCGCGCTCGCGAGACTGCCCCACTCCACCGCCCCGCAACTGGCCGACGAGAGCAAGCTCCCACGTCAGCGCATCTACGACGTCCTGGACTCACTAGTCGACCTGAAACTGGTGGTCAAGGCGCCCGGCAAACCGGCGACCTACCGCGCGGCCGATCCCATGGACGCTTCCGCCGCGCTCCTTCGAGGACATCACGACAGACTCACCCAACTGGAGGCCATGGCAGCGGATCTCGTCACCGAGCTGCGCCCCGACTGGCTCGCGGCCAGAGCCGCGCCCAAGCGCCGACTCGTACCGGACAGGAAGGCCGGCCCTCAAATGGAGCATTGGCGCGACTATGCCACCCACTCGGTGCTCGTCACCGCCTGCCCACCGTTCGACGGCCTCCGCGCCCCCGACTGGGTCCACCAGGTCCACGCCTTGACCCGCGCCGGAGGCACGGTCCGCTGCGTCTACCACGCCGACCTGCTTAACGACACCCATCTGCTCAATCGCGCCGCTGCCTTCGCCGCGGCCGGCGAGCAAGCGCGGATAGCACCACGCGTCCCGATCCGAATGATCCTCACCGACAGCGGGCGCGCCCTGGTCGCCCTTCCCTCCCACGTCTCTGACGTTGCGTCAGGGCCTGTCCTCCTGGTCGATGACGCCCACGCAGTCCAGGAGCTGCAAACCACCTTCGATCAACTCTGGGATGGTGCCGCCCCATTGAGTACCTGAGCACCGACATCGACACCCAGCCCAGCCTGGCTCAGCGCACAGGAGGCCGTCAGGGAGCGGCCGGGCAAGGACCTGATCATAGGCGGCGAGCAGGTCGGCCTCCCACTCTGGTGCGAACCTGGCGCTGACTTCTGTGAGGATCTGGCCGGTCACGTGCGCGCCCGTAACGCTGCCTTGGCTTCCACGATGTCAGCCTCCGCCGCGGCGCGCTTCACCGCTTCGCACCCGCGCTCGGCGCTGGCCTTCGTGGGGTGGGACTCCCCGACGGCGACGATCTCGCCGTTGCCAGCCTTGAGTCGAAATCGCCACTGGTGTGCTTTGTCTCCGTAGACCTCGAGGTGCGCCGGCATCGTCACGCTGATCCCACCGCCGTCCGAAGCCGACGAGTTCTGTGCCGTAACCGGTTTACCGGCGAGAGAGTACGGGATCACCAGTACGGCCGCGCTACCCCCAGCCCCGAGATACCCGTGAGGCGAGCCACGCCGCCAGTGCAGCCGCCGATGGCGCTGCTGTCGAACAGCCCGGTCCGGGATGCCGCGTTCATCCTGCCCAGAGAGCGCACGAACCTGGGTCTGACGCAAGCTCACCATGGTCACGTTGACTGCCCCGAGGCCCAGACAGCAGGTAAGAACAACTTTTCGAGTCCTCCACCCAGAACGCGGTGTCCCAGAATCCGTGGCAGCACAACCCACCCACCCAAATGGACGCCGCCGAAGGCCGCTTGATCGTAAGGGCCGGGCACAATCTCACCCAACGCAAAACGCAGGAGGGCATTGTGACCACGGAGCCGACCATGTTCTGCCGGGGCTGCAACCGCCAGCGGCCCTGGACACCGTTCGAACGCTGCTCTTGGGAATGCTATGACCAAGATCGCGACGACCCCGCTGAACACCAGGCCATGCAGCTTGCCGCGCCGCAGGCCTTCGCGTTCTTCATGGGGCCCGCCTCCGGTTGGCAGGCCGACGACCCCAGCACGTAGGCCCCGAGGTGAGGCAAGGTCAGTGGCGGGGCATGCTGTCCAATGCGTCTGATCACCCGTCGCCGCAAGGGGCGGATCACAGCGCGACGGGCCGGGCCGGCTTGCCACCCGCGCAGGAGACTGATGACCGCCTCACCCCGGCTGGAGAGCGACTTCTTTGCCACCGGGACCCGCCATCGCCTGATCGATTGGAAGCTGCTGCGGCGGGTCGGGTGAAGCTGACCGACGAATCGGACTAGGCGAAGGGCTAACGTGTGGCCGGCCTGCCAGCGATGCTCGCGCTAATGAGCAGCGGTGCGGCGCCGGCCCACCGGTGCCGTCGGCTCCGTCACGGTCGAGAACCCGGACACCACGGGCCCGGGGACGCTCACCCGCTGACGGTGCGCCATCAGGGTGGCGGTGGTGGTGTCCTGCCGGGGTTCCGAAGCCGGGAGTGCTCATGGTGAGTCATGACAAGTAAGCGAACCGCACTGATGTGCGCCACCGCTCTGCTGCTCGCCTCCACCGCCCTCCTCACGGGCACCACCGCATCCGCCGACCCAGCAGCGCACCGCGGGTACGACTGCCTCGCCTCGCCCACCCCGGCGCGCGGCGAGGCACGCACCATCCTCGACATCGTCAAGAAGGACCGGCGCGACCTGAAACTGCGGGCGGTCGTGGCCCGGGTGACGCAGAACGGCCGCGACGTGTGGACCGGCGCGCTGGGGCCGTCGATGACGGACGTGCCGGCCCGCCCGGACATGCGCTTTCGTGCCGGGTCGGTGGGCATCAGCTTCATGGGCACGGTCCTGTTGCAGCTCGTCGACGAGAAGCGGGTCCGCCTCGACGACCCGCTCTCGAAGTGGCTGCCCTCGGTTCCGCATGCCAAGGAGATCACGCTGCGAATGCTGGGCGACACCACCAGCGGGTTCCAGGACTACGTCAAGAACCCCGCCTTCGTCGCCGAGCTGGTGTCACACCCGTTCCGGCACTGGACACCCCAGGAGCTCCTTGCCTACACGAGACCGAAGGACCTGCTCTACAAGCCCGGCACCAACTTCAGCTACGCGCACGGCAACTTCCTGCTGCTGGGCGAGGCGCTGGAGCGGATCACCCACACCCGGCTCGACCATCTGCTGGAGCAGCGGATCTACCGCCCCCTCGGCCTGGACGCGACCTCGAACAGCTACACCCCCGACATCCCTACCCCGGTGCTGCACGCCTTCTCCGCCGGGCGTGGCAAGTACGAGGAGACAACGTTCTGGAACCCCTCGTGGACGACGGCCCCGGGCGCGGTCATCACCATGGACATCTGCGACCTCGCCCGTGCGGGCGCCGGCATCGGCTCGGGGCAGACACTCACCCCCAAGGGCCACCGGACCCTGCTCAACCCGGGCACGATCGGCCTCGGTGAGCCGACGCAGCGATGCCCGCACTGCATCCATGGGACGAAGGCCGCACACTTCGGGATGTCCGTGCTGGTCGTCAACGGCTGGATCATTCAGAACCCGTCCTTCACCGGATACGCCGCGATCATGGCGTACCTGCCGTCCAGGCACCTGTCGATCGCCGTGGCCGCGACCGACACCGCCGACACCAACCCGAACATCACCAACCTCGCCCAGAACGTCGCCGAGGACATCTCCAAGCCACTCGTGCCGAACGACCCGCTGACCCTGGGCCCCTTCTAGACGACTGATTCCAAGGGACGAGCCGGAAGGAAAATCGGTAGAGGCACCCGGGAGAGGCTGGGTAGCGTTCTGGCTTTGATGACTGACTCCTGGGACACCATCGCCGACTGGTACGCGGAACTCCTGCGGGCTGGCTCCGCTCTGAACGACTTCAATCGTGACGTTCTACTCGACCATCTCCCTGATGCGCTGAGTGACCATCATGTCCTTGATCTCGGGTGTGGCGAGGGGCTCATCGCCCGTGCGGTGGCCGCCCGTGGGGCTTCTGTCGTGGGTATCGATCCGTCGCTGCGCTTGATCGAACATGCGCGGAGCGCTGGGACTGCCGGGCCCGGCACGGTGACCTACACCGTCGACGACGGATGCGTCCTTGGCACAGTTGCCGACGACTCGGTTCACTGGGTGACTGCTGGGCTGTCCCTGAACCACGTGCCCGACCTCGATGCCGCGCTCGCGGCTGTACGGCGGGTGCTGAAGGCCCGGGGCTCCCTCGCTTTCAGTATCCCTCACCCCTGTTTCGAAGCGCCTGACGCGACTTGGACACCGGTCACCGAGGGTGCCGTCCGTCGGGTGATCGGGCACTACCTCGCCGAAGGCTTCTGGCGCTCGGACAACCCCCAGGCCGTCCGCCGGGCCGGCAACCAGCACCGGACGCTGTCCACGTACCTGACCGCATTGCTGCGGCACGGCTTCCTCCTGGAAGCCGTCACCGAGCCAGCCCCATCCGTCCAGGTGGCGGCTCAGCAACCACACAGGAGCGGGCTGCCCCCGTTCCTTGTCATCCGCGCTCGCCGCGCTTGACTACAAACCGGTGCCAACCGCATCCGTTCGACAGCAAAGCAGGACGAGGGATCCCAATGTCTGTGTGTGAAGACTGACTTGGACTCCCTCGCGACCGCACTTTACGTCAAGACCGACGACTTGCTGAAGGATTCGCCGCAGCTTGCCCCCTGGCGTCCGGAGACGTCGACAGGTGGCGGTTGCGATCACCGCGACTCCCCCGAGCCACGCCGCGGCACGGCCCGGCGGGAACTGGTCACCGTGCGCGTACGGTGACCAGCACGCCCCACCCGAAGAAACCGATCACCGCGGTGCGCGTGGCTAGGAACATGGAATCGGGCGACCTCACCCAGCGCCGGCCCCGAACTGATCGGCGCCATCGGTGGCATCGGAATCACGTTCACGGCGCCGCCCTCTTGGCCCATCCGCGCTGCTCAACGCCGTGCGAACCGCCAGGCCACGCACGACGACGGGGCAGGAGGCGACGGCCAGCGCGGTCCCTCCCTGTCGCAGCACTGCACCAGAACGCACTCGGCTCGCGGCAGCTGGTGAGCGAGACCATTCGGGCCGACTCTCATGCCGGGGCGAGCCCAGCGAAGTACAGGAGCTGACGTACCAGAGCCATGCTGGCTACCGGCTGGTCCGGATCGGCAGGACAGTCGGCGTAGCTGATCCGCGCGGTGCCGACGGTGAGGATGTAGTGGTAGGCGTCGGTGCATCGGCTGGGCGCTGGTGTGCGGCCTGCCTCAGAGGCGAGTTGCGGATCGGCTGCAAGGGTCATCACAGCCGCTACCTGAACGGCGGTCAGTTCTCCGGTGGTCTGGGCACCCGCTCTGTCGGTGACGGTCCATGCCCCGCGTGGGTCGAGGAACACGGTGTCCTTGAGGCCGGCAAAGCCGCCGGTCCGCTGGAGGGTGATCGGCGGCCAGTGATCGGCGCTGGGCATGTTGTCTCCTACAGGGCCATGGCGGGCCGTTCCGGCGTTCTGGACACCGCACGCCGTGGTCATCAGAACGCTCAGCACCAGCCCAGTTCGGATCACGGCAGCCGCCAGTCTCGTCTTCATGGCTTGCCTCGCACGGTCATGATTCTCCCTTGCCCCGAGATGTGCGATGCGGTGCGAACCTCGTCCGGGACCGTCGAGGCGACGGTCCCGGACGAGGCGGTGTCGGACGTGTCAGCTCACGCTGACGTCGTCGAAGAGGGTGTAGGTGGCGTCGCCGCTGTAGTTGTCGTCGTGCGAGGTCAGGGTCAGCGTGTAGCTGTGCCCGGCGGTGACTGGCGCGCTGACCTGGGTCCAGCCTGAACTGCTCACGCAGGTCTGGGCCAGAACCGTAGTTGTGGTGCCCGCGGTGTTGTCGTTCAGCGTGGCGGTCGCCCAGTCGTAGGCGACGGTGTCAGGGCAGGTGACGTTGTACCAGAACGACAACGCCGTGTTGCCGGTGGCGGCGGTGAAGGTCTGCGCCGCACTCGAGTCCCCGTTGGTCGCCGAGGTGCTGCCGAGCCGCGCGGCATAGGTCCCGGAGTGGGCACCGCTGTTCACGACGGTGGCCGAGGCGCCGGAGGTGGTCCAGCCGGAGAGGCTACCGGTCTCGAAGCCCCCGTTGGTGATGCCGGGGCCGCCTGTGCCGCCCACCGTCAGCGCGAAGGTGGTCGTGCGCGTGGTGGAGGCTCCGGCGCCGGTAATGGTGACCGTGGATGCCCCGGCGGGTGTCGAGGCCGCGGTGGTGATGGTCAGCTGCGAGGTGCCCCCGGCCGCGATCGAGGCGGGGTTGAAGGAGGCGGTCGCGCCTGCGGGCAGGCCGGAGGCGGAGAGGTTGACCGTCTGCGCGGTCCCGTTGGTGAGCGTGGTGGACACGGTCGTGGTCAGTGAACCGCCGGGGCTGACGGTGCCGGAGCTGGGCGAGACGGCCATGGAGAAGTCGCTGGTGCCGCTGGTGCAGGTCGGGTCGCCGGACTGTGCGGGCACGCTGACGGCGTCCCAGGCGGCCTTCACGGTGTTGAACTCGACGCAGGACGCGTCGAGGTTCTTGGCCGCCTGCAGGGTCCAGGTGCGGTAGGACAGGTAGTCGCTGGCTGAGGTCTTCATCAGCTGGGCGTTGTAGACAACCTTGAGGGCGTTCTCCACGCCGATCCCGGTGACGCTGGAGCCGTTGCAGGTGGGGCTGGTCGGGCCGCCGGCGGGGTTGCTGCCCTCGGCGAGCAGGTAGAACCAGTGGTTGCCCGGCCCGGCTGCCGCGTGCACCTCGGCGCTGGGGATGCTGCTGTCGTAGCAGTTGGGGTCGTTGTTGACCAGCGAGGGGTTGTACATGTTGCGGATCGGGCCGCTGCCCACCAGGTTGATCTGGTCGCCGACCAGGAAGTCGGGGACCGCGTAGGGCGAGGGCTCGTTGAGGAAGAACTCGGTGGAGGCTCCGTAGACGTCGGCGATGAACTCCTGGGTACCGTTGCCGGAGATACCGCCCGGGGTGTGGTCGTCGATGCCGTGGCCCATCTCATGGGCGACGACGTCGACCGCGCTGATCCACTGGTTGGCGTTGTTGTGCCCGATCTGGACCTGGGTGCCGTCGTAGAAGGCGTTGACATCGGCGAGGCCAACCCGGATCGGCCAGGCGCCGCCGTTGCCGTCCATGCCGTTGCGGCCCAGCCACTGTCCGAGCATCCGGAACTCGCCCTGGGCGACGTAGAGGGCGTCGACGCAGCCGGTCTCCCGGTTGGTGGCGTCGCCGTTGCCCCAGGTGTCGGTCGACTTCGTGAAGGTGGTGTTTGTCGCGGCGTCCTGGCAGGGCATGTTGGCGATGCCCGGGCTGTCCATGGAGTACGAGCCGCCGGAGGCGGTGGTGCCGATGGTGAGTGGCTCGGGGCCGTTCCACGCACCGGTGCCGCTGCCGTGCGCCACGTGTTCCTGAGTGCGCAGAACGCGCCCGGTGTGCGCGTCCACGTCCACGCTCAACCGGCTGTAACCGTCGGCGCCCACACCGTCGACCGTGGTCTCCCACGCCAGCGCGGCGGGCGCCGAGCCGAGCGCGTCCACCACCAGTCGGGTGCCCTCGACCTTGGACACCGACCGCAGCTGCGCCGCGGCCACGGAGGCGGCCTTGGCGCTGCTCACCGTCGGCGTGACCGACAGTTGGCCGATGGCGTGCTGCTGCGCGACGGAGTGGAACAGCACCTGGCCGGCGCTGTTCGTTACCACCACGAAGTCGCCGCCGACGACGGGGACACCCGCGTAGGCGCGGTCGTAGGGCACGTACTGCGTCCCGTTCGACGAGGCGACCGCGTGCCGAACGAACTGCTCGTTCGCGCTTGCGTGGAGGAAGGCCGGTCGGCTGGCGACCAACGTGTCGGCGCTTCGGGCGGCGAGCGCCTGGGCGGTGTTCGGCGAGGGCGGTGGGACGGCGGTGGCAGCTGGTGCGGTCGTGGCCAGCGCGGCACCGATCAGTGCGGCCGCGGCCAATCCGGCTAAGGCGACGCGGGGTCGCGAAATGCCCATGGAGATCCTCAACTCTCATATCGTGTGCATGTCAACGAATGGAGCACACGCCGGGATTCGGCGCGGAGGAACCGACGGCTTGTCACCACAAGGCGTGGTGTGCCGCATTGCCATCAGGGAAGCAGGGCGTGCGCGCCTGCGTCAATGGGATTCACAGGAAATTCATAGCCACGCAGGTCGGCCGGGGTCCCAGCCACTCCAGTCGAACAATCCAGAAGCCTCGCGCCACACCCCGGTCTGCCAGCCACGACCGGACACCCGGCCGCCATCCGCACTCTTGTCGGCCGGACACCAGGTAGGTACCGCTCACGTCCAGCTATCACCCCCACAGAGGGTGGTCAGAGGCTGCCGGGCCGAACGATGGTTTTCAAGCTCATCGAGTCCGCCCAGGAACGCTGGCGCGCCATCAGGGGCCTCCCTCGTCGCCCTGGTCCGCTCCGGCACCTGGTTCAAGACGGCGCCCTGGTCGAGCGCGAGGAGGCCGCCGCGGCCTGATCAGGTGACTGCGCGGGGGGAAGCAGTTGCCGCTCGGCGGGCGTCCTGCTCGAATCGCGCTCGTGGACGCTTACTTGGAAACCGGGCGGATGCATCTTCGCCGCTTCACCGAGGCGGACGTCGACGACCTGGCCGCTCTGCACGGTCACCCCGACGTCATGCGGCACATCGACAACGGCCGACCCGTGCCCCAGGCCGTCGTCACGCGGCAGCAGCTCCCGCGCATCCTGCGCGAGTACGACGAGCTCCCGAGCGGACACGGCTGCTTCGTCGCGGCGGAGAAGTCGTCCGGCAAGTTCCTTGGGTGGCTCTCACTGCGACCCGCGGCCAGCATCGGCCTGAACAGCGGAACGGAGCTGGGCTACCGCATGCTTCCCTCCGTCTGGGGCCTGGGCTATGCCACCGAAGGCGCGCGAGCACTGCTGCACCACGCGTTCACCGAGCTGCAAGTGGACCTGATCGTGGCCACCACGATGACGGTCAACACCCCCTCCCGGCGCGTCATGGAGAAGGTAGGACTGTCCTTGATCCGCACCTTCTTCGAGGAGTGGCCGGAATACATCGAGGGGGCTGAGCACGGCGACGCGGAGTACGCGATCACGCGCGAGACCTGGGCTCAGCAGCACGACCACCAGCAGTCATCACCGGAGCCGATCCACAGGTCTTGACATAGCTCGCCCGAGGCTTGGGTCGGGACTGAGCCGAGGCGTACCTGCCTCGGGAGCGGCCTTCCGAGCGCCAGGGCGTCAAGCATCTCCCGAGTCGCCTGCCAGTACGACAAGCGAGTCATGGTGACAAAGCGTCAAGGATGCCCTGGAACCTCACAAGGCCACCCGGGCCGCCTCGTCCGCCAGGTGCGCGCATGATGCTGCCTCATGAGATCACGGTGCCACCGCAGCACCGTGTCCGGGCGACCAGCAGCCGCAACCGGCTCGGAAGCCTCGCGGCAGCGGTGCCTGCAGCGGCGAGAGGCGCGCCGTCCTCCGGACGGAACTACACCCTGCTTCGCCGGACTGTGGCTCGAGCTCCACCTGATCATCGGGTTCACCGTCGGACACGGCCTCGCGGCGCTGACGGGTCAGCGGACCGTCCCGGTCATCCTGCTCGTCGTCCTGCAGATCATCATCACCCCGGCCCTGGCCGACCATGCGCTGCCCCACCTCGTCAACCTGGCTGGGTTCAGAAGAGGCCGTTGGTGTGCGGGAGCTCGGCGGGGATCGGGACGATGATGTCCCAGTGCTCGACGATCTTGCTGTCCTTGACGCGGAGCAGGTCCCAGAAGGCGACCGGGGTGCCAAACTCGCCCTCGGACTGCAGGAGCACGAAGTCGCCTTCGGCGACGACCTTGTGCGTGGTCTTGAACACCAAGTGCTTGCCCTGCTCGGCCCACTTTGCCGCGGCCGTGGCGAAGCCTTCGAGGCCGTCGCCGGCCTCGGGGTTGTGCTGGAGGTAGGTCTGGGTGGAGATGTACTCGGTCAGCAGGGAGTAGTCGGCGCCTTTGAGGACCTTCTTCGCGAATTCTGTGACCAGCCTCCGGTTGGCCTCGGTCCGGTCGAGCTCGGTCGGGGTGGTGGGGCCGTCGGTTTGCGAGCGGCCGGAGACGTTGGTGGTCTTGGCCATGGGGGTGAGTGCGTCCCAGTGCTCGGCGAGCTTGCCGTCCTTGACACGGAAGAGGTCGAAGGCGACCAGCGGTTCGGGGCCGAAACCGTGGTAAGTGCCGTGCAGGGCGACCAGGTCGCCGTCCGCGATCACCCGGGCATTCTCGTAGCGGAAGCCCTCCGGCAGCCCGGCCACCAGGCCGCGCAACGCCTCGGGTCCGTCGGCGGCCAGCGAGCTGTGCTGCTTGTAGTCGGGGGCGACCCATCGGTCGACCGCGGAGGGGTCCTTGTCGCCGAACAGTTCGCCGACCGCCTTGAGGACGACTTCCCTGTTGTTCATCACGGGTCCGTTTCGTGCGGTGGGAGGCGGACAGTGTTGCTGGTCGCTGGAGGGTGTCCGACGCGGAACCGCCGGCCGGCGGCTCCGCGCCCATCCATCGCGCCTTCGACCCCCAGTCAGCCCCGATCGTGTGCGCCGTGCAAGCAGGCGTACGCCGACTGGCCGACTACGACCGCGGCGCGCTCGCGACGGGCCCGCCGGTGGCCTTCGTCCTGAACGACGACGGCGCGGTGCACGGCGCCGACGTCACCTCGCTCATCACGACCGTGCCACTCGCACCAAGGGTGCTGCTGACCGCGCAGCAGGCGCTCGACCCTGATCGGAGCGGCATCCCGGACAGCGCCCGGCACACCCTCTCCCGATCAAACCGGTGATCGTGCGTCGCGGAGCGCTGATCGCACTCCACTGATTGGGGTCTACGCCCTCTTCTGCCGTAGGTCGTGGCCGGCGCTGATGGCCATGGCGGCCAGGAGGCCCAGTGCCGTGCTCTCGGCCAGGGACCCTGGATGAGGAGTAGTCCGGACCATGGCAAGGAGGTTCTGGCTCGCAGCGAGGGTCAGTCCGGTCCCGATGTGCAGCAGGGCCGTGGACAGCCGGCGCGTGGTCGGCAGGGCAGCGGTTCGGGCGATGCGGGCGACGAGGACGCAGAGGCGGAGTGCGACGAATCCGAGCGTGAGCCAGTAGCAGGTGACCGCAGCTGTGTCGGCGAAGCCGGTGAGGCGTTCGGCCATACCGCTCCATGCCGTCAGGCACAGGGCGACGACCGCGGCGGTCGGAACGGCCAGGGTGCGGACCGCAGCGGCGGTCATGTTGCGGAGCGCTGCGCCGCTCAGCGGGGGAAGTGGTGCGGCGAGACCGATGCCGAGCAAGAGCGGGACGAGCCAGAGGCTGGTGGCGGGGTGGTGGATGTCGGCCTTGAGGGTGGAGGAGGGTTCGGCCGAGCGCAGCAGCAGTCCGGTGGCCGCGGTGAGCGCGAAGAGGGCGACGGTTACCACACGGCGGGTCTGCCCGGTGCATGTCTCGGGCCAGTCGCCGGGGTGCAGCCAGAGGCGCGCGGCCCCCGCGAGGGTGTCGGGCCAGGACCGGATTCCGGAGGCGGACATCTCGTGACGGATGTCCTCGCCCCATCGCTCGCGCACGGCTGGTGGGTAGAGCCAGGTCAGGAGCGTGGCCGCGTTCATGCCGGGTTGACCCCGAGCGCGCGCAGGCCTGCGGCGGAGATCCGGGCCATCTGCTGAAGTTCGGCGCGCAGTTGGTCGCGACCGGCGTCGGTGATTTGCATGGTGCGGTGGCGTTCCTGGGGGTCGGCCGCCTCGTCCGCAGGCTGGATCAGCCCGCGCCCCTCCAGTCGGGACAGCGCGCCGTAGAGACTGCCGGGGCCGAGTCTGCGGCCGGTGAGCTCTTCGATCGCGGTGTTGATGGCGTATCCGTGCAGCGGCCTGTCCGCGAGGACGGTGAGCACGAGCATCTGGGCGTCGTTGCTGTGCATGAGCCTCCTTCCCTCCGATCCACATACTACGAGTCGCGATGCTACTTGTCACGTAGTACGAGGTGCGTACTATGGCCGCCATGGAACACCTGATGGCGAACGGCCGGGCCTCCTCGGCCATGGTGTGGGCGAGCCTCGGCGCGGCCGGTGTGTTCGAGGCGTTGACGGTGCTGGAGACCCAGGACAAGACGGTCAGGGCTGCCAGCCCGTGGCAGGACGACCCGTACGACGTGGTGGTGTCCCTGGCTCAGTTTGCGGTGCCGATGCTCGCGCTGGTGATCGCGTTACGGCTGCTCGTGTGGCGGGCGCCGGGCGGCGCGGACCGGGCGCGGCAGACGGTTCGTGCGGCGGGGGCGATGGTCACGCTGGTCGGGCTCACGGTGGTGTCCGAGTGGGCTGCGGTCGTCTCCAGGACGCCTGCCTCATCCTCGGGGACGTGGGCATCGGTGCTGATCGGCGGGCTGGTCGTCAATTCCGTACTCACCGTGGCGGTCGCGGTGTTGCTCGTGCGAGGCCGCAGAGGGCACGGCTCGGCCGACCCATGGCGGCATGACTGGCTCGGCGACGTCGTCTTCCTCTGCCGACGGATTCCCGTACTGCGGCGCTGGGTCGGTCCGGACGCGGCGGTCTGGGTGCGCCGTCGCGCGATGACGGTGTTCGTCGCGCTGAGCACGCTGGCCGGGGCGGCCGTCACCAGTGCGCAGGCCATCGGCGAACGCTGGACGGATCCGCTGCTCATCGCCTGGTTTCTGGTCGTGGCAGCGACCTCCAACCTCGCGTTCTGCGCGATCAGCAACGCGGTCGCGGGATTCATCGCCCGGCCGGCCCGTACCCGGCTCCGCCGTGTCGCCGAGGTATCGGTTGTCACCGGATGCGTCGCGATCAGTGTGGCGACGGCGTTCCGCGACGCACTCTGGCCGATGTTCGGGACGGGATCGCTGACGTCCGTGCCGGCTTTGGTCGCCCTCACACTCGGCGTGGGGCTGGCCACCTCTCTGGTCACGGCCGCGGTCCTGCTCGCCTGCTCACCGGACGACTCCTTTGGCTTGCGCCGCCGCTTCGGCGCGGCCGCCACTCACCTTCGACGACCGGACAAGCACCGGTGAAAGGCGTGACAATGCACCTGTTCACACCGCAGGAACAGGCAACACCTGCGATCTGCGCCCGCGAGCTGTCCAAACGGTACAGACGCAGGCAGGCCGTCAGCGAGCTCGGCTTCGCCGTGGAAGCCGGCCAGATCTGCGCACTGCTCGGTTCCGATCCCCTGGCGGCTGGGCCGCACAGGAGTCCTCTTTCAGGCCGGGCCGGTCCCGTCCGCGAAACGTTGCTCGACCCACACGGTCTTTCCCCTGTCCGTGAATCGGACGCCCCATCGGTCCGCGAGTTGCGACACGATGTAGAGCCCGCGGCCGCCTTCGTCCGTGGTCCGGGCGTGGCGCAGGTGGGGGCTGGAAGCCTCGCCGTCGCTGACCTGAACGCTCAAACGGTCGGCGCGGATCAGGCCCAGGCGGCAGGGGGCTTTGCCGTAGCGGACGACGTTGGTCACCAGCTCGCTCACCAGGAGCTCGGTGGTGTCCACGGCCTCCTGGGGCAGTCCCCAGTGTCCCAGCTGCAGCCGGACAAGTGACCGTGCTTGTGCCGGGGCTCGCTCGTCGGCGTCCAGAACCCAGTCGACGGCGTCGTCGCCAGCCAGTCCGGTGGCCCGGCCCAGAAGCAGGATCACCGCTCCCGCCTCGTCGGCGGGTTCGGAGGCGAGCAGGGCCTGGTCGCACCGCTCGCGCAGTGAGCCGCCGGCCGAGGCGAGTTGAGCGTGCAGACCCTGCGCGCCGAGGGCCTTGAAAAGGGCCGGGGTGGTGAGCGCCAGGACCGTGCCGTCGGGGACGGGCATCCTGGTCCCGGCGAAGGGCGCGGTTTCGGAAGTCCCGAGGACCGGCCCATCCGGCAGGTCGACCTCAGCGAGGGATCCGTCCGGGTCGACGAGGACCAGACCAGCGCCTCCAGCGCGCGCCGCGATGAGGGTGCCGGCCACCGGGTCGTAGACCGCGCACAGGCAGCTCGCCGTCAGCGCCTGCTCCCGCAGCGGGTCGGCCGCGGGAAGGGCACGCCGTTCCGCTGCCAGCTGCCGGGTGGTCTCATCCAAGCGGGCCAACAGCTCGTCCGGCTCCAGGTCGAGCGATGCAAGGCAGCGCAGAGCGGTGCGCAGCTGGCCCATCGTCGCGGCCGTGTGGATCCCGGCCCCGTCGACCTCGCCGACGACCAGCGCGGTACGGGCGCCGGAGAGCGGAATGACGTCGTACCAGCCACCGCTGGCCGGACGCGTCGCCAGATGCCCCGGCGCGGTCTCCAGGCCGACGGCTGTCTGCGGTGCCTGCGGCAGGAACCTGCGCGCCACGGTGGCGGCCACCGCGTGCTCTCGGGTGTAGCGACGCGAGTTGTCCAGACACAGGGCGACGTAGTCGGCCACCGTCGTGGCCAGGCCCGTGTCCTCCTGAGTGAAGGAAGGCGACCCCCGCCACCGGTACAGGCTCACCAAGCCCAACAGCGTGCCCCGCACCATGAGCGGCGCCACCAGCACCGCCACGGGTGCCGCGCCACGCAAGGCGGCGGCGTGGTCGGCGGCGGTGTGCAGCCAGGCCGGATCGCCCTCCATCGTGGCCGTGACCGGTCTGCCCTGCGCCAGCGCAAGGCCAGCGGGCGACGTCGCGTCCGGCACACGCGAGGACCCGAACGGCCCATTTCCCCTACCGGTACCGCGACGTCCCACGGCCGCGCAGTGCAGGGCTGTGAACTGCGGTGAAGGCAGCAGCGGAGGATCGTCGCCCGTCATCACCGCGTCGACGACCTCCACGACCACCGCATCAGCCATCCCGCCCGCGAGAACATCCGCCGCCTCCCGGCAGATGTCGACGGCGTCCAGTGAGGCACCCGCCCGTGCCCGTACCGCGCCCAGGACCTGTGAGGCCGCCTGCGCCACCTCCAGCTCCGTCACGTCCACCACCGCGGCCGCCAGCCCGAGCACCGCCCCCGACGGCGACCGCAACCGGAACAGCGACACCGAGAGTGTCCGTGCCGACGCCGGATGCGAGTCGACGAACGCCCTCACACGCCGCTCCAGCACCGGCCGCCCGTCCTCGAGCACCGAACGCGCCAGAGCCTCCACCAAATCCGGATCCTCCAACGCGAACACCTCCCGCAGAGGCAGACCCACCAGCTCCCCGACGTCACGGCCCCGCATGGCCGCCGTCGCCGGATTGATCCGCGCCAAGCGCAGCCCCGCGTCGAAGATGTGCAGCCCTAATGGCGACAGACTGAGCAGCGCGTCCAGCGTCAGCCCCTCAACCGACTCCTCCACCCCGCTCACCGACCCGACCACCCAAGCGCCCGACTCGGCCCTTCGCGAGACAACCGGCTGCTCGACCGGCCGTCCATCGCGGAGCACCCCACGGCCACACGCTCGTTCATGGCCCACATGATCCCTGAATCCGGGCCCGCCCCACGACATTGCAGCCGCCAGCGCGCCGCCCCCAAAGGACGCGGGCTCACGCCGGTTTCTGGGGGGCGGTTGCCGCCCGTGCCCGGGCCTATTGCTACATATCGCGGAGCCGGCGCTCCAAGGCCTGGCGGTAGAGGGCCACCCTTGCTCTGTACGTGGCTGCGATGTGCTTGTCCGTGCGGCCGGAATTCTCCGCCGATTGAGAGACACCGATCGAGTGACGTTCCCTCAGCCGGCACGGCGTCTGCACTCGGAGGTACGAGGGCGGCCGCGGCTGTGGCCTCAAGTCCGCACTACTGCCTGCCGAGCCTCCGGCACAGTAGGGACACGATGGTCGTGACGACCACCACGAGCAGCAACATGCAGACCAACGGCGTCACGATCTCGAGCAGTGTCAGCATGTGGTCCTCTCGTCGTTCAGGTGCAGACCGGGCGAGCCCCCGGACGATGGTGTCTCGGATGGTGGCATGCGGATCGACCAGCCACACGGCCGGACAGTAGGGTCCGCGCGTGCCTCCTGCTCTCCGCTTCGCGCTGATCACGCTGCTCATTGCCGTCCCCGCGACGATCGCGGGCGCCGCATTTTCTAGGGCGACCGGGCATGCCGACCCGCAGCACCTCTGGGCTGCCGGCGTAGTCGGCCTGACGCTCGGATTGATGGCGGCTCGGAAGCGCTGCAAGCAGGACCGCGCCGACCGCCTGTCTGGGCGATGACGGCCAAACGGCCCGCGACCGCCTACAACATGCCACTCGCACGTCGTCTGCAGACCGAAAGGCGCTGAAGCCCCGGGGCGGGCCAGCTCCCGCCCGATCCTCCGCGCGATCGGGGCCCCGGTCTGCGTCGCGGACCCTTGTCACCCGGGGGGATCACCCTGCTCGCCAGCCGGGTTGACGTGCTGTCCCATGAGAGTCATGTGCCCGGTACCTCACCGGTAGCCAGCCCCGATGCGGGCCGAGTTGGAAGGTCCGTCATGGAACTCGAACTGCTCCGTCCGCTGTACGCCTCCGACGGATCCGCGCCCGTGGTGTCGGTCCACCTGGACACCAGCCGGATCGACCAGGATTCCGACAAGCGCCTCGAGGTGACCTGGCGGGATCTGCGCCGCACGCTTCAGGCCGAGGGCGTGGACGTGGCCACCCTGGAAGTACTCGACGACGCGGTGGGCGGTGCCCCGCACGTGATGGGCCCGCAGGGCGAGTCGCTGTTCGCCACCGAGGGCCGGCTGCTCGGGGCGTTCACCCTCACCACTCCGCCGACGCGCAGCCGGGCGGTCACCGGGCCGCTCGCGGACCCGCTGGAGACCGTGCTCGATCTGGACCACCAGCTGCCCTACGCGGTCGTCGCGCTGGACCGGGAAGGCGGTGACATCGACGCCTACCCGGCCGGCGCGTTCGATCCCGCCACCAGCCGCACCTACGACGGCAGCACCCTGCACATCACCCGCGTTCGAGCGGGCGGCCCGTCCATGGCCTCGTACCATCGGCGCAGCCGGAACCTCTGGTCGGAGAACGCGGCGGGGGTCGCCGAAGAGCTCGCCGAAGCCGTCAAGTCGGTCGACGCGAAGGTCGTGTTCGTCGGTGCCGACCCCAAGGCCCTCGGTGTGCTGCGCGAGGCGCTGGCGCCGCACCGGCTCGACGTGGAACTGGTGGACGTCGGCGGCGGCCGGGGTGGCGACGATGCCCTCGCCGCGCTGCGCGCCGACGTCGACCGGGCCCTGGCCGAGGCCTCACTGCGCAGTCACCGGCAGGCGATGGACGACTACCGGGCCGCACTCGGCCAGGGCCTGGCCGTTCACGGCATCCCCGCTGTCAGCGAGGCCTTCGCCCGCGGAAACGTCCGCACCCTGCTACTGAGCGCGGATCGCGGGAACGACCCGCTCAAGTGGGGCAGCCACACCGCCCCACAACTCGTGGGCAGCGCCCGGGAGGCCCTCGGCGATCACGCCGGCGCGGCATTCCAGGCCTCGGCGGCGACGTCCTTGCTGCGCGCGGCGACGGCCACCGATGCCACCTTCAGCGAGCTGCTTCCGGGCGAACGCGCCGACGACGGCTGCGCCGCCGTGCTCCGGTACGCCGGGTAAGAACCGCCACCAGCAGCTTGCCCGCCGCATTCACGGACAGGTCCGGCTGCTGTTCCGCGGCCTCCGGCGGCCGTTGGTCTCGTGAACGGTGCGGGTCGGTGGAAGTGCGCTTTGAGGTGCGCTGAGCAGCACGCCGATGCCTTCGGCCTCGAAGACGGCGTCGAAGGCGTCGGTGTACTCGCCTGGGCAGCCCCGCGCGACCTGAGAGGATCAGCGCATGGCGGACTCATCTGTGCGGATCAATGCCCTCATCATCGATGCCACTGACCCGGAGCAGCTGGCTACGTTCTGGTCCGAACTGCTCGGCAGGCCGATCGTGGCCCGAATGGGCCCCTACGTATGGCTGCGACGGGAGAACGACCTGGGGCTGGGCTTCCAGCAGACCGCCGGACCCAAGTTGGGCAAGAACCGCATGCACTTCGACGTCAGCTCACCCGACCCCGCCGCCGAGCAACAGCGTGTTGAGACGCTCGGCGGACACAGGTTGGAGCAGTACGCAGACGGCGGGTTCCTGGTGATGGCGGACCCTGAGGGCAATGAGTTCTGCATCATCCCTGAGGGCCCGTTCGAACTCGACGACGAGGGACGCGCGGACTACCTCAGGTGACCGGCGCTCCTGCCCGGGATCGTCCGCGTGCCCCGCATCGGGCCGGGTCGGCCACGCATCCGCCCCGATCGGGTACGGGCCGACACGGCCTACGCGTCCCGCAAGAACCGCGCCTATCTGCGCCGCCGCGGGATCCGCTGTACCATCCCGGAGAAGGCCGACCAGGCACACAACCGCGAGAAGCTCGGATCCCGCGGTGGTCGGCCGCCGTGCTTCGAGCCGACCGACTACCGCGAGCGCCACGCGGTCGAGTGCGGCATCAACCGCCTCAAGAGAAACCGTGCTGTCGCCACGCGCTACGACAAGCTCGCTGTTCGCAACGAGGCGACCGTGCTTGTCGCAGCCGTGAATGAGTGGCTGTGACAGGCACCATCGCGACGCTCCTCAGACGACGTCGAACTCGTTGCCCTCGGGGTCCTGCATGGCCGCGGCGTAGAGCCCCGCGTTCGGCTCATCCTTGATCTTCAGCACGGTGGCGCCGGCCTCGACCAGTTGGTCCACCGCGGCCCTGACCCGCCGCGCGCGGACGTCCAGCGGGACGTCACGGCCGCCACCGACCTTCAGGTCGAAGTGCCACCGGTTCTTGGCGGTCTTCGGCTCCGGAACCTGCTGGAACCACACGCGCGGTCCACGACCCGCCGGATCGACGATCGACTCCGGAATGTCGCCGGCCCCGGTCGGCAACTCCTCCGCGGGCACCCCTATCGCCTCCCAGTAGGCGCGCCACGTGGCGTGCCCGTCCGGCGGGGGCTCGGGCACATAGCCCAGAGCCAGGGCCCAGAAAGCGACCATCCTCTGCGGGTCGGAGCAGTCGATCGTCAGCTGCATTGTCGATTCCATGCCCGGAGCCTCCCAGACAGGTATGACGGGCGATCCAATTCCGCGGCAGCCCCCTTGCTTGCCCTTCACACCGATCTGCGGTCCGGCTTGTGGATCAAGATAGCGGCCGCCGAACGCAGTGTCAGCTGCCCGGTGTCCGCCAGGCGAACCAGGTCGGGAAGGCAGCGACGAGCCGGGGCTCGCCGTCGAGGCGGAGCAGGCCCTGGCGCGTGGCGGTGACCAGTGTGCTGGTTCCCGCGACGATGCGGTGCAGTTCCCGCTGGTCGGCGGTGACCCAGATGTCGGTGTCGTGCCCCGGGTGCTTGCGGCAGGCGCTGACGTCGTTGGGTGCCAGGACCAGCCAGGCGCGCTCGGTCTGACCGCCGGTCAGCACGAACTCGACCACGACCCGGCCCGTGGGCAGCGCGTCGTGGATGGCGAACTGCCGTAGCCGCCACAGCAGCCAGCCAGGGTCCAGTTGCTCCGTATCCGGGTCGCCGAAGAACCAGCGGCGCGCCCAGTCTCCGAGCTGCCAGACGAGCGGCTCCAGCGCGGTGCCGGCCGGCGTCAGCAGGTAGCGGGGGCGGCCTGACTCGTCCACCGTGCGGGTGAGCAGGCCGATGTCGGTCATTCGGCGCAGCCGCGCCGAAAGGAGGGTTCGGCTGATGCCGGGCAGGCCGCGGTGGATGTCGTTGAACCGGTGCGAGCCGAGCAGCAGTTCCCGCAGCACCAGCAGTGTCCAGCGGTCGCCGACCGCCTCGACGCCGGCCGTGACCGGGCAGTACTCAATCCCCTGTCGCACGCTTCTCCAGATCCGAGCGGTCCAGTTCCTGTACCACCGCTTGCCGTTCGATCGTACGAGGCTTGGGGGACATCACAGCGAGAAAGGCTCCATGGTGACCGAGAACCCTCCCCGCAGTTCCACCTCCCGCCCGGCCGCCGCCGCCTGGGCGCTGGGCGACTACCCAGCTATGGCCCGGCGTCTGGAACCCGTCGCGGACCGCGTCCTCACCGCGGCAGGCTTCACCCCGGGTATGACTCTGCTGGACGTCGGCTGCGGCACGGGCAACGCCGCGCTCGCTGCCGCGCGCCTCGGCGCGGCGGTCACGATGTCCGACCCCACGCCGGAACTGCTGGCTCTGGCCGTCGAACGCGCCCGCGTCGAAGGGCTGACGGTCGAGTGGCGACAGACGGACGCCGAGGAACTCCCCGGTGTCCACGACCGGGTGGTATCGGTCTTCGGCGCCATGTACGCGCCGGACGCCGACAAGGCCGCAGCGGCCATGCTGCGCGCGTGCTCACCCGACGGGCGGATCGTCCTGGCCGCCTGGACCCCGGACGGCCTGATGGCCACCATCAACCGGGCCATTGGCCCCTACCTCCCTCCTCCCCCGGTCGGCGCCCAGCCACCGACCCGCTGGGGTGACCCGGACTTCGTCCGCGCGTTGTTCGATGTGCCTGGCACGGTCTCGGTCACGAGCCGGGTGGAGCGGCACGGTTTCTCCTTCGCCTCGGCGTCGGAGGCGGCCGCCTTCTGGCTCCGCACGGCCGGGCATGTGCAGGCCGAACGGCCCCGGCTGGAAGGCGAGGGGCGTTGGCAGGCCCTGCACGAGGACCTCGCTGCGGTGTTCCCGCGCTGGAACCGGCGTGCCGACGATCCGCACCCCGGGGTCCTGGTCGAGTCCGCCTATCTGATCACCGTCGTCGACCGGAAGCTCTGACGGGTCGTCGGCGTGCCGGTCACCGCGGCAGCGTCACGGCGTGGGGGGCCGGGCGCGCTGGTGCGCCAGTGCCAGGAGGCAGTAAAGGACGCCGCCGGTGGCGAAGTAGAGGTCGATGGCGCTGGAGGACCACAAGGTGTAGGCGTCCGGATGGGCGACGCCGAGGATCTGCTGGTACGTCAGGCCGGTGAGTCCGTTCTTCATCAGGCCGGTCCGGCGCAGCGCGGTGTCAAGCAGCCCCGAGAAGCCGCGCAGTCCCAGCAGTGCGCCGCCGATCCAGGCACAGCCGTGGAGCAACCAGCGGGGCAACGCGCGCCCCCAGGACCGGTACAGGGCGAACGGCAATGCGGCGCCCACGACGAACAGACCGGTGACCAGGACGGTGTAGGCCCACTGGGTCGCACTGTGGACCGGCGGCACGGTGGTGCTCGCGTCGCCGAAGCCGAAGGTGCCTCCGAGTGCCCAGTAGATGTGGAAGCCAGCGAAGACCACGACCCAACTGACGGTGGCACGGCCAACCAGGTTGAGCGATTCAGGAGGTGCTTCGGGTGGTTCGGCGGTACAGCAGCTTCGCCGAGGAGCCCCCAGCCGCCACCGGCGGGATGGGTGGCCGCCTGTCACTGGGGCTTCCGGGTGCGGGTGAAGCGGCCCCCTCGGGGCCAGAACGCGCCGGCGGCGGGCAACTTCGCCATTCGAGCGTAGGTGGGCCAGGGCGCGGCAGTCACGGTCTCCTTGTACTTCGCTGCGAGGGATCCGGTCAGGCAGATCCGGCGCGGGCTGTCGTCTGGGTGGGTGAACTGCACGACGCCGTCACCGCGCCCGAGACTGACCGGCGTGTGGTAGTAGCCGAAGCGAAACGGCTTGGGCCGCTTGCCCCGCAGCACGCGAACGATCGACAGTGCGGCGTGCACCCCCGTCGGCATGCCGCCCTGGCAGGTGCCGTGCATCACGCCGTACTTCTGGCGGATCGCGGCCGCGTCCCCGATCGCGTAGACGTCCGGGTGGGACACCGATCTCAGGGTGGAGTCGGTGACGATGCGCCCCAGCGCGTCGACAGTCAGACCGGCGTCGGCGGCCAGCGGCAGGCCCCGGGTGCCGCTCGTCCACAGGACGACGTCCGCGGTGGCGGTCTCGCCGTCGGCCAGTTCGACCGTGTCCGACAGGACCTTCACCACGTCGACGCCGACTCGCACCTGCACGCTCAGCCGGTCGAGCGCGGTCCGCAGGTACGCCCGCGCTCTGGGGTTCATGGCTGCCCCGGGTGCCGTCCTGCCGAGCAGGACAACGTTCAGCCCGGGGAACTGCTCCGCGATCTCCGCGGCCGACTCGATGCCCGTCAGCCCGCTGCCGGCCACCACCACCGTGCCGCTACCGAGCCGCGAGAGCCGGTCGTGCAGCCGGTCGGCGTCCTGGGCGCTGCTCAGGGTGTACGCGTGGTCATCGGCTCCGGGCACCGCCGCGGTATCGGCCACCCCGCCGAGCCCGTACACCAGCGTGTCGTAGGGCAGCACGCGGCCGTCGTCGAGCCGCACCGCCTTCGCGTCCGCATCCACCGCGGCCACCCGGCCTGGCACGAAGCGAGCGCTGGTGCTCTCCAGCATTTCCGCGATGCTCAGTTCGGCCAGCGACTGACCCGTCGCGGACATGTGCAGCCGCAGGCGCTCGGTGAAGCGCTCCTGCGCGTTCACCACGGTCACGAGCACATCCTCGCGCCCCCTGACGCGGACGGCGAGCTGAACAGCCGCAGACATGCCCGCATACCCGGCCCCCAAGATCACAACCCGGTGCGGCCTTGCCTTGCCGAAGTCGTGCTGATCGGTGTTCACCATGGTGTCCTCCCGGTTCACGCCGGCACTGCCCGGCCGGACCTGCGGGGCCGAACTGCCGCCGCCCCTGGGAGCGTAGGCGGCCGGCGATCTTGGGAGTGTGCAGGACGTGCAAACCTCCTTGCCGTTCCGTGCGGCAGGACACAGGGGCCCGGCGTGACCAGCACCGGGTGTCGTGCGACGCGGCCGAGGCCGTGTGCGTCAGACTGCAGACTGCCTGGGCGCCCTGGTGTCCAGACGGTAAAAACTGATGAACAACGGGGGCGTTGATGGAGTGGGTCGGCGGTTCGACCGCGGAGGTCTCGGCTCGGGAGAGGTTCGACTGGTTCAACGAGGTCGTCGCGAGCGCCCTGGCGCCGGTGGCACTCGCCACCGAGAACCCAACGGCGTTCCAAGCCGAGGGCGCCGCCTTGGCACTCGGACACGTCCAGATCTCGCGCTACTCCTACTCCCCGGTCCGGGCCAGGCGCACCCCGACCCTGATCCGGAGGAATGACCCGGAGCAGTACCAGTTGGGGCTGGTGACCAAGGGCTCCATGTGGCTCTCCCAGCACCGGGGCGAATCCGGGACACTGATCGGGGACATGGTGCTGTGGGACACCTCGCGCCCCTTCGAGTCCGGCTGCGGACCCACCGATCCAACGGTCGAGGCCTTCGTCCTGCAGATCCCCAAATCGCAGCTGCCGCTACCCGCGGACCACATCGACCGGTTGCTGGCGCGGAAGATCTCCGGGAGGACCGGGCTGGGCGCCATCCTCGCCCAATTCCTGATCAACCTGGGCAGCCACGGTCCCGACTGCCGCCCGCAGGATCTCGACGGGCTCGGGACCATAGCCGTCGAACTGACCAGCGCCTGCCTGGCCCAGCAGCTCGGTGAGCTGCCGGACATGTCCAGCGCGTCTCATAGCCGGACTCTGCTCCGGCAGATCAACACCTTCATCGAATCCAACCTGGCCGATCCCGAGCTGACGCCCCGTGCGATCGCCGACCGCCACCACATCTCCCTGCGCACCCTGTACCTGCTGTTCCAGGACCAGCCAGAAAGCGTCGCCGCATCCATCCGCCGACGCCGACTCGAACACTGCCACGCCGACCTCACCAACCCCCGCCTGCGCGACCAGCCCATCCACACCATCGCCGCCCGGTGGGGATTCACCCAACCCGCCGCGTTCAGCCGAGCCTTCCGCACAAGCTACGGCACCACCCCCCGCGAACACCGCAGCCAAGCAACCGGCCATTGAGGCACACCAGCCTTGCGTCAGCCTCGGGATAGCGTGCTTCAGTGACCGAGCTCGACTTCGTTGACCTGACCTTCGTGAACTTTCGGGACCATCCATTCGCCGATGGACGCGCCCACGGCTTTCGCTGGGTCGACCTGAAGTCCTTCCGTTTTCCGCAAGGCAGCCGGGACTCCGACCTGCTGGCCGCTGTCGTCGCCCACGCGCAGTTCCGCGACGACTATGCAGGAGGTGGCGTCGATCCCGGCGGAACCCGCCACGGCCCCTACTGGCTCCGCACGGTCAGCCCCCACGACTACCAACCGGTCGCTCGCGCCGAGGCCGCGCAGGTCTTGAAGGAGTGGGCGAATCAGCAAGGCGGCCTTCCGGGCTCGCTGGAGGACGCACTCGAAGCGACGCTCTTCGCTGTGGTGAACTCAGCCAGCCGTCTCTACCGTCTCCGTGACCTGGGCCGTGACGCCTTCCACGACTGGGGCGGGGTCCACATCGACTTCCACGAGTTCGTTGCCATCGACCACGATCGGCAGGTCTTGACCCTCCTCGTTGCGGCCGATGACTGATCATCTGTCCTGCCCTGGAAGCTCACGGGTGGGTGAGGATGCAGCGCGCGCCCCCGCGGCGGGCCGGGCAGCGGGCGGCATGGCGCGGGCGGCGAGCAGCCGCCCGCAGCGCCAAGGCGTGCCCGGCGGCCGTGGCGGGCACGGCGGGCACGGCGGGCACGGCGGGCACGGCGGGCACATGACTACTGGCGGCCCAGCCACGGAGCAGCCGCGACTGAGCGCGCCGCTCTGCCCGGGGCGAGCGGCGGCCGCTCGACCGACCTTCAACTGGCGGCACGAGAGATCCTGCTGGCCGGCATGACAAGCACCGGCACCGGCTTCACGCCCTCATGCCCGCCGGCACCTCTGCGAACCCGAGGCAACCGGCGGCGCGGGAGCGAGCAGGGCTGCCGAGCGACCACCAGGCGACGCCCTTCCGGCGTCAGCGGGGCGTTCAGGTGCCCAGCCACATCGACCCGTGGTCGTGCATGTCATTCGGGGACGGTGAAGGCCTCGGTGATGCCGCCGTCCAGGGGGATGGCGGCGCCGGTGATGAAGCCGGCGTCGTCGCCGGCGAGGAAGGCGATCGTGCCCGCGGCCTCGTCGAGGGTGCCGAAGCGGCCCATGGGCCAGTGGACGAGCCTTTTCTGAAGCACGCTCGGGTCGCGTTCCAGGATGGCTCGCTGCTGCGGGGTCTCGATGGGCCCGAACAGCACCGCGTTGACCCGCACGTTGCTGCGGGCGAGGTGGACGCCCAGGTCCCTGGTCAGCTGGACGACCCCGGCCTTCGCCACGGTGTAAGCCATCGGTGCGGTCGCCGAACCGACAGCGGCCAGGAACGAGGCGGCGTTGATGACGCTGCCACCGGCCGGTTCGGTGGCCAGCAGGTGCGGGATACCGTGTTTGCAGGAAAGGAAGACGCTGGTGAGGTTCGCATCCAGCGCGTTGCGCCACGTCTGCAGACTCATGTCGAGGACGGAGTGGTCGCCTCGGTCCATCAGGCCCGTGTTGTTGTAGATGACGTCGAGCCGGCCGTGCTCGAGCACGATCTGCCGGTACATGTCCTCGACCTGGGCCTCTTCCGTGAGGTCGGCCTGCAGCGTGTGCGCGCCGACCTTGTGCTCGACCTTGTCCACTCCGACCACGACCGCGCCCTCTTGTGCGAACCGCTCGGCGACGGCCTGGCCGATCAGGCTGGCCGCGCCATTGACGACGCAGACCTTGCCGACAAGTCCCGCACTCATCTCAACCTCCTTGATTCGCCGGCAGCGACCACCGCTGCCGGCATCTGGATCGTCCCTGTATGGGCGTCGTGATGCGGGAGGATCCCGACGGGTCTGCCCCTGGTTGGGCGGACCGAGGGGCGGCCCCGTGTCAGCCCGTGTGCCAGCAAGGGCTACTGCGGGGGAAGGTCGTCGGCGTAGGTGCCGGTGACGAGGTAGACGACGCGCTTGGCGACGGAGACGGCATGGTCGGCGAAGCGTTCGTAGAAGCGGCCGGCCAAGGTGACGTCGACGGCGTCCTCGACGCCGTGCTGCCAGCGGTCGTCCATCAGGCGCCGGAACAGGGCGCGGTGCAGGTCGTCCATGGCATCGTCGTCGCCCTCGAGTTCGAGCGCGGTCTTGAGCTCGCGGGTGGCAATGACGTCCGCGGCCTTGGCCATCAAGCGCTGAGCGACGTGTCCCATCTCCAGTACGGTGGCGTGCAGCTCATGGGGGACGGCATGGTCGGGGAAGCGGCGGCGCGCCAGCTTGGCCACGTTCAGGGCCAGGTCGCCAGAGCGCTCCAGTTCGGCGCTGATCCGCAGCGCGGTCACCACGGTGCGCAGTTCGGTGGCGACGGGCTGCTGGCGCGCGAGGACGGCGATCGCCCGTTCCTCCAGGTCGCGCTGCAGCTGGTCGAGCCGGTCGTCCGCGGCGATCACAGTTTCGGCGAGCTGGAGATCGGCGTCCAGCAAGGCGGTGGTGGCACGGCCGATCGCTGAGGCGGCGATCAGGGCCATCTGCTCCAGGCCGTCGGTGATCTCCGCAAGTTCCTCGCGGTACGCATCGCGCATCCAGCTTCCCTTCATCCCCGCCGTGGCTACCCTACGTGCGGTCGTGTGGTCCCAGGGATACACCCCGGGCGCATCAAGGTGCCCTCGGCCGCACGGTGCCGGAGCGTCCCGCGGGTGCTGAGGGCCTATACAACGGCTTCGGAGCCTTCGGCAGCCGGGCCCGTCACCCGATCCACCGCCGCGGCGCTTCGGCCACACCCGAGGACGGGTCAGACGTGGCCAGGCCACCCTGCTGGCGGCGACCATTGCGCTTCGGCTATCCCGAGGCAGCCGGACTGGCTGGATCGGTCGGGGGTCCCTTCCTGGCTGGCTTCGCCCTGACCGGGGCCATTTTGTGCCAGCCTGGTGAAGTAGGGAAGCTCCTGGCGGGCCTGGGACTCGATCACCGAAGGCACAACGTGGCGGGCGCGCGAGGGATGCTAGAAAGCCCTGGTGACCGATCATCCTCAGCAGTCCCCGACCGTGCGTCTGTTCGTTGCGTTGGCCCCACCCGACGATGCCAAGGATGAGTTGGCGGGCGCCCTGCACTTCGCCTACGCGAAATACCCCCACCTGCGGTGGAATCGGATCGAGGACTGGCACATCACTCTGACATTCCTCGGCGAGCTCCCGGTCACGGTCGTCCCACTCCTGCGGTCGGCCCTCGCCCATCTGGCTGCGGATCGTCCTTCCCTGGACTTGGACCTGAATGGCGGCGGCCACTTCGACGAGCGGCTGCTGTGGAGCGGGATCGAGGGGGAACTCGACGGACTGCACGTCCTCGCCGATGAAGTCCGGAACTCGGTGCGGGCCTGCGGCATCGCCTTCCAAGAGCGCCCGCTGCGCCCCCACCTGACGTTGGCCCGGGGACGGCGTGGCCAGCAGGCCGACATCCTGTCGGCGGCCGCGAGTCTCACCGATTTCGCCGGCCGCACCTGGCAGGCCGAGCGCCTCCACCTGGTGGGCAGCAACATCGGCCGCGGCCCGGGGGTGATCCGCTACCGCGACATTGAGTCTTGGCGGCTCGCCGGCGGATCCTGACCGCTGGGATGCGCGAGCGAGACGCGCGGACGGGGGCCCCGCGACCGGCACGGCAGCGCGGGGGTGGTCTAGGTGGTTCAGCGGTACCCACCACATCTCCCTGCGCACCCTCTACCTGCTGTTCCAAGACCAGCAAGAGAGCGTGGCCGCGTCCATCCGCCGACACCGACTCGAACTGCCAGGCCGACCTCACCAACCCCCGCCTGCGCGACCAGCCCGTCCACACCATCGCCCCTCGTTGGGGATTCACCCAATCCGCCGCCTTCAGCCGAGCCTTCCGCACCACGTAAGCACCACACCCCGTGAACACCACAGCCGAACAACCGACCGTTGAGGGACACGGACCCTCATCCCGTCCTTCCTCCAGCGCCTTTGCGCGCATCGTCAAGACAGTCTGCACAGCAAGCACACAGCTATGGACGCAGGCCTCATAGGCTCCCATCGTTCGGCCTTCACAACCCACCCAGGGCAGCCCTTGGGGCCTCCTGCTGGGCTGAAGTGAAGAGCCGGGCTCAGATCTTGAAAGGACCTCAGGTTGATTCTCAAGAAGGCAGCCGGCACTGCAGTCGCCGCCGCCATGCTCGCTGGCCTCGGCACCGTCGCCACCGCAACGACCGCCTCAGCGAACGCCAACTGCTACCAAACCATCTACTACAACTCCGACCTCGCCCCCAAGGGCTACTGGATCCCCGACCACAACCTTTCCTATGCGCCCAACTATCAGGACGGCTGCGTCGTCATCCTGCAGCAGGAACTGAACCAGGAACTCGGGGCGGGTCTTGCGACAGACGGCTACTTCGGCCAGAACACCCTGTACTGGGTGAACAAGTTCCAGAGCGCCCTGAACTGCGCTGGTGGCATCGACGGCGTCGCGGGCCCCAACACGATGAGCTGCCTGGCCTGGGCCACTAGCCAGACCCCCGCCTAGTGCTTCCACCAGCAGGTGTGGTGCGGCCAGCATGGCCGCCGCCGGAACCGTCCTGTCACCGCGGTGCCCACGGCCGACGCCGCGACAATTTCAGCTACCAACCTGCGCCGGGGCAGTTACAGCCCGGGAGTCGCCTGCGTGCAGCGGACCGAGAACTGACACCTCGACCGCAACCACCGAAATCCTGGGTTCTCGGTGGGCGGGACGACTGGCAGCATCTCCACCGACCGAAAGCGCGCCCGAGTTTTTCACGGCAGCCTCGTCGTTCCCCCGAAGCATGACTGGGAGTCACCCATGCGTAAGCGTCTTGCCGCCCTGGCCGCCGCTGCTGTTCCGCTCGTAGCCCTCACCCTCGGTGCCGCCCCGGCGCACGCCGCCAGTAACGAGTACAACATCAACATTTGGTTCCCTCTGGTCGGGAACAACCAGCCTTACCAATGTCTGGATATTCCCGGCAATAACGCCGCCTCAGGTCAGCAGCTCACGTCGTGGCAATGCGGCAACACCGACCAGGCGGAGAGGTGGAACATCATCTACACCGACAGCTACCACTTCGAGATCCAGTCGGTGACGAACCCGAACATGTGCGCCAACGACTGGCAGGGTGGCGACGTCTCCGGCAACGACATCAAGCTGTACACCTGCAACGGTGACAATGACGGTACGTGGAACACTGTGAACACGATCGGCGGGTTGCAGCTCCAGCCGAGGTCGGCGGCCGCCAACTGTCTGAACATCTGGGGCGGTCTGGGCAATGGCAACCCGGCGAAGCTGTATCAGTGCGCGGACGTCCCGAACGAAGACGTAGTCATCAGCTGATTCCACCCTTATCCAGGGGTTGCGGTGAACGCCCGTGGCCTCGGCGGGGCGACCGGTTCGGTCGGTTCGCGCACCGGTCCGCCGAGCGGGGAGAGCACGCCCAGTGGCGCGTCGGCGACCCACTCCACGATCGCAGCCAGGGACTTCGCGCCCCCGACAACGGCGCACGCGGCCAGTGCCAGGACGAAGTCCAGGGGATGACGGCGGCCGGCGCGCCGGCGCGGATCGGGCACAGCGGTCAGGCGTTCCAACAGGCCGGGGTGCTCGTCGGGAACGGGGGCGCGGTGGAGCTGGCTCAGGCGCCCGGACACCCAGGCCATCCAGTGGGACTGCAACGGCAACAACGACCAGCTCTGGAAGCGGAAGACCTGGCAAGTCCTACCAGAGCATCTTCTCAGTGCTTGCACTGACAACGAAGGAGAGCACATGAGCATCACGCGACGCATCGCGTCCGCAGCCACCGCCCTTGGCATGGCTGCAGGTATGGGGCTGGCTGTCACTGCACCGGCCCACGCCGACAGTCTCCACTGCACTGACAGCGCCTATTGGGTACGTCTCTGTGCCCAGGGCGGAAACGGCGGCTACAACGCCGAGGCGTTGTTCTACGGCGGCAATAACCCGCTGGTCGGTGACCCCATGGACTTCACCCTGGTCTGCAACAACGGCTGGGTGGATCCCGACTCCGGTACCTTCTCCCCGACGTCGGGCTGGTACACGTACTTCTGGAACGTCGATCCGCAGGGCACCTGCCACATCACGCTGACCGACAAGGCCACCGGCGCTGTCTACAGCAGCCCGGACACCTACTACTAACAGGCGCGTTGTCGCGAAGGTCTGCCTGCCCGGGTTCCCGACCCGGCCGGCTCGCATTGACCGGCGACAGATCACGGGGCCGCAACGGGCGGAGCGCCTTCCTGGGTCGTCGGAAGGCGCAGGGTCAAAAAACTGCTCCCGAGGCGGCTGTCGCCATCATCTTTGACGGTGCGTCAGGGTGTGAACGCGGCGGCGGCCGCACAGACCCTCAGGTGTGCGGCCGCCGCCTGCCTCGGGGTGCCGGGCGCTCACTCCAGCTGCGGGAGACAGCCCGTGCTGATCAGGTCGGCGTACCAAAGGGCGCTGGACTTCAGGGTGCGCTGCTGTGTCGCATAGTCGACGTGGACCGCGCCGAAGCGCTTGGAGTAGCCGTAGGCCCACTCGAAGTTGTCCAGCAGCGACCACAGGAAGTACCCGCGCACGTCGGCCCCGTCCGCCATGGCGCGCCGCACGGCGTCCAGGTGGCTGTGCAGGTAGGCGATCCGCTCCGGGTCGTGCACTGAGCCGTCGGTCCCTGGCTTGTCGTCGTACGCGGCGCCGTTCTCGGTGATCAGCAGCGGCAGGGCCGGGTACGCGCGGGTGAACCGCATCAGCAGCTCGTACATCCCGGCGGGGTCGATCGACCATCCCATCGCGGTCCGGTCGCCGGGTGCCTGGTGGAAGTCGACGTCGTCGGCGGCGGGCCAGGCGGAGAACTCGCTGGGCTTGTGGCCGTCGGCCATGACGCGTGGGCCGTGGCCGGAGGCGGCCGAGACCAGGGTCGGCGAGTAGTAGTTCAAGCCCACACTGTCGAGGGGCTGGTTGCTCGTCGCGGTGTCGCCGTCGCGCACGAAGGACCAGTCGGTCAGAGACGCGGTGTCCGCCAGCAAGTCTGCTGGGTAGGCGCCCTCCAGCATCGGGCCGGTGAAAACGCGCGTAGCCAGGGCGTCGATGCGACGCGCAGCGTCGACGTCGGCGGGCGCGTCGGAGAAGGGACGGGTGTAGGCGGGGTTGAGCGTGACCGACACCTGCGCCTCGGTCGGCAGCCCGGCGCGCAGCGCCTTCACGGCCAGGCCGTGGCCGAGGTTGAGATGGTGCGCGGCCTTGAGCGAGGCCACCGGATCGGTCCGGCCGGGGGCGTGCACGCCGGAGCTGTAGCCGAGGAACGCGCTGCACCAGGGTTCGTTGAGCGTGGTCCACAGCCGGACGCGGTCGCCGAGCGCGGACGCCACCAGTTCGGCGTACTCGGCGAAGCGGTAGGCGGTCTCGCGCTCGGGCCAGCCGCCGGCGTCCTCCAGCTCCTGCGGCAGGTCCCAGTGGTAGAGCGTGAGGCAGGGCTGGATGCCCCGCGAGAGGAGGTCGTCCACCAGCGCGCGATAGAAGTCGAGTCCGCGCTTGTTGGCAGGACCGGTCCCGGTCGGCTGGACGCGCGACCAGGAGACCGAGAAGCGGTACGCGCCGACGCCGAGCCGCGTCATCAACTCGACGTCGTCGGGCCAGCGGCGGTAGTGGTCGGCGGCGACGTCGCCGGTGTCGCCGCCGACCACCTTTCCGGGGGTATGGCTGAAGGTGTCCCAGATCGACGGAGACCGCCCGTCCACGGCGGCAGCGCCCTCGATCTGGTACGCGGCCGTGGCCGTGCCCCAGATGAAGCCGGGCGGAAACTGACGGTCAGTCATGGATGTGCTCCTTACGGAGGCCGAGCGGAGGAACCGGGGAACCATGGGGAACGGGGCTGGTCCAGGACGCCGGCCGGGCGCGGGGTCGGATTCCGGGCCGGCGTCCTGGACCGGGTGACGAGGAGGTCCGTAGTGCCTCCGCGTCACCGCGGTTCGGAGGCGTCACGACGACGGTGGGCAGCACGCGTCGACGGTTCTCCTCCGTCCCTCGGACCGCCGCGGGAAGGCACTCCTTGACCGCGGCCCGAGGGAGGATCGTCCGATCTGCAGCCCTACTTGACCGGGGTCAGGTGCAGGATCATGTACTCGTACGACTGATCCTGCGGGGTCGGGTTGACGTAGGCGTTGTCCTTCGTCGGCCAGCCGGTGAAGTTGGCCGTGCTGAACTCGTACCAGGACGCGCCGTAGAGCACCGGCACGGCCGGCACGTTCGTCGAGAGCTCCTGCTGCAGGGCGTTGAGCGCCGTCTGCTGGTCGGCCGGGGTGGTCGCGTTCTGGTACTGCTTCACCGCGGCGTCGGCCGCGCTGCTCTGGTAGCGGCTGAAGTCTCCGGCGGAGGGCTGGCCGACCGGGGAGGTCAGGGTGGAGTCCAGGATGAACTGGAGCCGCTGGAAGGCCGTGGTGCCCTGGCCCCAGTGCAGCGCCACGTCGTACTTGCCCGTGGTGATGGCCGTGTTCCAGCCGTTGTAGTCCATGTCGCCGTTGACCTTCACGTCGAAGCCGAGGCCGTTCAGCGTCTGCTGCATGGCCTTGGCGTCGCACCAGTAGTCCGTGAAGGAGTTCGGGTCGATGATCGTGAACGAGATCGTCTTGCCGCCCTTGGTCCACTTGCCGCCGACCTTGGCGTAGCCGTCCGCGCTCAGCAGGCTCTGCACCGCGGACGCGTCCGAACCCGGCTTCAGGTCCTTGGCGGTCGCCGGGTTGAGCGAGCTCTGGTCCAGCGGCAGCGTCAGGCCGCCGGAGGAGGAGGCGGGCAGTTCGTAGTTCGTCTCGCACTGGCTGGCCATGGAGGCGCGGTCGATGCCCGCGCTGACGGCCTTGCGGACCGCCACGTCGGCCAGCGCCGGCGCGGTGGGGCTCTTGGTGTTGAGCAGCAGCGCGACGGTGTTGCCGGCCGGGAAGTACGGCGCGTCGGTCTGGAACAGGTGGTTGTGCTGCGTGTCCTTGGCCACGAAGGAGGTCAGCACGTTGTTGATGTCGTTGCCGGCCAGGTCCAGCTGGCCCTGGGCGAGCGCGGTGGTGGCCGCGTCGTTGCTCGCGTAGTTGGCCACGGCGACCTCGGGAACCTTGGGCTTGCCGCCCCAGTAGGCCGGGTTGGCCTTGTAGCTGACCTTCTGCGCGGCGAAGGCGTCGACCACGTAGGGGCCAGTGCCTATCGCCTGCGACGCCTTGATGACCGCGGTCGCCGGACCGGAAACCGCGGACCACTGCTTCTTCTGCACGATCAGCTGATTGCCGATCGCCTGCGCGCTCGCCATCTCGGGCGAGGCGAAGGTGAGCACCACGGTGCTGGTGTCGGGCGTGGCGATCGAGGCGGCCTTGGGCACGCCCTGGGTGTTCGCCGCCGCGTTGTCCGTCACCAGCTGGTAGGTGAAGGCCACGTCCTCGGAGGTGAGCGGGGAGCCGTCGGACCACTTGACGCCCGCGTGCAGGTGGATCGTGGCGGTCTTGCCGTCGCTCGACCAGTCGATCTTGTCGGCCAGCCACGGGGTGGGCGCCTGGGTCGGGTTGAGGGTGTTGTACTGCAGCAGCGGCTCGTAGATCAGCGAGTCGGTGTTCTGCGTCCGGCCGAAGGAGTTGCCGTCGAACGGGTTGAAGTCCTCGGTGAACGCGGTCGCGCCGGTGTTGTCCTCCAGGTAGAGGGTCTCCGCCGCGACGCTGCCGCCGCCCGAGCCGCTCGACTTGGGAGAGGAGGAGCTCGAACAGGCCGTGAGGCTCATTCCCAGGGCCGCCAGGACGGCGATGCTCGTGAAGGTGGTGCTGCGTCTCATTGTCGTACGCTCCTTGGGTCCGACCGGCGCGCGCCGGCCAGTGGTGAACGACCATGTCCAGGTCAGTGAGCGGTGGTGCGGTGGTGCTGCTGCGATCCGGCCGGTGCGTGCCGGACGGTTCGCGGTGTGTCGAAGCGGACGTCGCTTCGGGCGAGTTGGCGCTCGCCCGGGGCATTCCGGCGATCCTTGGGTGGTAGGTGCCGGCCGACGGAGCGGCGGTTCACGCCGGATCCGTCGGGTCCTCGTGGCGCTGGGGCGAGGGCATGTGCCTCGTCTGCGGCACATCCGGTTCGGCGGACGTGGTGGGTGTGTGCTCAGGGTCGAGCAGCCAGCAGGCCGCGACATGCCGCGCGGACTCCGCGTCGGGGGCCTGCAGCGTGGGCGGCGCCTGCTCGGCGCAGACCGGCATCGCGAACGGGCAGCGCGGGTGGAAGCGGCAGCCACTGGGCGGGGAGACCAGGCTGGGCGGCGCGCCCCGCCCGCGCAGCACCGGAGGCTCGGCCCGCTCGGGGTCGGGCGCGGCACTGAGCAGGAGCTGGGTGTAGGGGTGGGCCGGCGCGTCGGTGATCCGCACCGCGTCACCGGACTCGACGATCTCCCCCGCGTACATGACCACGATCGAGTCCGCGAGGTAGCGGGCCGAGGCGATGTCGTGGGTGACGTAGAGAATGGCCAACTGCTCGCGCTCGCGCAGCTCGTCGAGCAGGTTGAGCACGCCGAGCCGGATCGACACGTCCAGCATCGAGACGGGCTCGTCGGCCAGCAGCACCTCCGGCTCCACGGCAAGTCCGCGGGCGATGGCGACGCGTTGGCGCTGCCCGCCGGAGAGCTCGTGCGGGTACTTGTCGATGTAGTTGTCAGCGGGTGTGAGGGAGACGCGCTCCAGCAGGTCGAGGACGCGCCGCTCCAGCTCCTCCCGGCCCAGGCGTCGGCCGGCGTGGAGCTTGAGCGGGCGCTCCAGGTGGTAGCGGACGGTGTGCACCGAGTTGAGCGAGGAGAACGGGTCCTGCAGCACCAGGTGCACGCGGCTGGTGTAGGCGCGGCGGGACTTCGCGTCGCCGCGCACCGGCTCGCCGTCGAGCAGCAGTTCGCCGGAGGTTGGGCTGATCAGCTGGGTGAGCATCCGGGCCAGGGTGGACTTGCCGGAGCCGCTCTCGCCGACCACCGCCGTGACGGTGCCGCGGGGCAGCGCGAGGGAGATGTCCTCGACGGCGTGCACAACGCCGGCGCCGCGTCCCAGGCCGCCGTGGACCTTGAAGTGCTTGGTCAGGTTGCGGGCCTCCAGCGCTGGCGTCCCGGGACGGTCCGGCCCGTGGACCACCCGTTCGACGTTGACCGTGTCGGCGATGTCGGTCATGAAGTGCTCCCGAGTGTCGGGTGGGTCACGGTCGTGCTGCTGGGCACCCGGTCCGCCCCGGATGCGGTGTCGCCGTTGGGGGCTGTGGCCACCTGGTCGGGCAGGTGCACCGGAGTGGGGAACGGGAGCGCCAGCGCGTCGGGGGCGGCCTGCTGTCCGTCGTGGAGCCAGCAGGAGCTCACCCGCTGGGTGGGCGTCGGCGCGGAGACGTCCGGCAGGCCGTCGATCCGGTCCATGGCCGGGGTGGCCAGGGGCGGGAGGTCGACCTTGCAGCGGTCCACGGCGAACTTGCAGCGCGGGTGGAACGCGCAGCCGCTCGGCATGGACTTCAGGCTGGGCGGGGCGCCGGGGATGCCCTCCATGCGGACGCGTTCGCCGTGCAGGCTCGGGAAGGAGCCCTTGAGGCCGAGGCTGTAGGGGTGGCGGGGTGCCCGGAACAGCTCGGCCGCGCTCGCACGCTCCACGATCCGCCCCGCGTACATGACGGCGATCGAGTCGGCGAGCTCCAGCAGCAGGGACAGGTCGTGGGTGATGAAGACGACCGCGAAGCCGAGACGTTCGCGCAGCAGCATCAGCTCTTCGAGGATCTCGCGCTGCGTCACCACGTCGAGGGCGGTGGTGGGTTCGTCCATGATGACGACCTGCGGCTCCAGAGCCAGCGACATCGCGATCATGACGCGCTGGCGCATGCCGCCGGAGAGCTCGTGGGGGTAGCTGCGCAGCCGGTCGGCGCTGATGCCCACCATGCGCAGCAGCTCGACCGCGCGTTCGCGCCTCTCGGCGGGGCTCATGTGCCGGCGGTGCGCCTTGAGCACGTCCGTCAGCTGGGCGTCGATCCGGGCGACGGGGTTCAGGGCGTGCATGGCGCTCTGGAACACCACAGCCAGCTCCGACCAGCGCATCCGGCCCAGCTCCTTCGCGTCCGCGGCCAGGATGTCGACGGTCTCGACAGGACCGGCGTCGGCGCCCTGCGGGCGGGAGTGGAACAGCACCTCCCCGCCGGTGATCACACCGGGTGCGCGCAGCAGCCGGGTCAGCGCATAGGCGAGCGTCGACTTGCCGGAGCCGCTCTCGCCCGCGAGGCCGAGCACCTCGCCCCGGTGCAGGGTGAGGTCCGCACCGCTGACGGCACGGACCGCGTCGGGACCGAAGCCGTAGTCCACGTCGAGGCCGCGGATCTCAAGAACGACCTCCCGTCCGGTCGTGGCCTTGGACGGGTTGAGCGTCTGGGTCTGCGTCACGGACGTGTTCCTTCCTCTGCGCGGACGACGGGGGTGAGGCCGAGCTGGAATCGCGGTCCCTTGCTGCGCAGCCCCCTGCGGGTGCTGCGCATCCGCGGGTTGACGATCTCGTCGATACCGAAGTTGAGCAGGGCCAGGGCGATACCGACGAAGGCGATGCACAGGGCCGGCGGCCCGTACCACCACCAGGTGCCGCTGGTGGTCGCGCTGAACTGCTGGGCGGTGTTGAGCATGGTGCCCCAGGAGGCATTGGTCGGATTGATCAGACCGAGCCAGGCCAGGGACGCGTAGGCGCCGATGCCGTAGATCACGGTGAAGATGAACGAGGAGGCCAGGATGGGCAGGAGGTTCGGCAGGATCTCGAACAGGATGATCCGGACCCGGCCCTCGCCCACGACGCGGGCGGAGTCGACGTAGTCCTGGTTGCGCAGCGCCAGGGTCTGCGCCCGCAGGACGCGGGCGCCCCAGGCCCAGGCGCTGAGCGCGATGACGGCGCCGATCAGCAGCGGGTTGCCGGTGTCGCCGTCCGGCATCATCTTCATGACGACCATAAGGATCAGCAGGCCCGGCAGCGCCAGGAAGATGTTGGTCAGGATCGACAGCACCTCGTCGGCCTTGCCGCCGAGAAAGCCGGCGCTCACGCCGACGACCACGGACAGGGCGGTGGCGACGAGCCCGCCCACGAAGGCGATGAGCAGCGTGTCCCGGCCACCGGCCAGCAGCTGCGAGAACAGGTCGTGCTGCTGCACGTCCGTGCCGAGCCAGAACTGCGATGACGGCGGGTGCGGCACGTTGTCCAGCGTGGACGCCTGCCACTCGGGCGAGTGCGGGGCCGCCATCGGCCCGAAGACCGCCAGCAGCACGAAGAAGAGCAGGATCAGCGAACCTGCGGCGACCTTGGGCGACCGCAGCCAGCGCGGGCGGCTGCCACTGCCGCCTGAGCGACGTCGGGGTCGAAGTACAGGGGACACGGCTCAGGCCACCTTCCTCGCGCGCGGGTCGAGCGCGACGTAGACGATGTCCGCGAGCAGGTTGGCGCCGAGCACGGTGAACGTGACGACGAGCAGGATGCCCTGCATCACGGGGTAGTCGGCGGCCTGGGCGGCGTTGAAGATCTCACGCCCCACGCCCGCGTAGTTGAAGACGATCTCGGTGACGATCGACCCGGTGACCACAAGACTGATCGACAGCGCGAAGTTGGAGATGCTCGGCAGCAGCGCGTTGCGCGCCGCCACCGCGACCACCCGCCACCGTGGCAGGCCCTTGGCCGCGGCCACCAGGACGTAGTCCTCGTCCATGGTGGTGATCATCATGTTGCGCATCCCGATGATCCACCCGGCGATCGAGGCCAGCGCGACGGTCGCCGCCGGCAGCGCCGCGTGGTCGATCACGTTCGCCATGAACGGCCCGTTCCACCCGGGCGTGACCGTCGCGAAGCGACCGGTGTCGTAGGCGCCGCCCGTCGGGAACATCCCACCGTAGAAGCCCAGGGTGAGCATCAGCAGCGACGCCAGGATGAAGTAGGGGACGGCCTGGAAGAAGGTGGCCGCCGGCAGCAGCGAGTCCAGCAGACCGCTGCGCCGCCAGCCGGCCAGCACGCCGATCAGGGTGCCGACCAGGAAGGCGATCACCGTGGCCGAGCCGACCAGGCCGATCGTCCAGGGCAGGTCGTTGCCCAGCACGGTGGAGACGGGCGTGGACAGCGAGGTCGACATGCCCAGATTGCCGTGGAACAGGTTGCCCAGGTAGGTCAGGTACTGCGCCACCAGCCCCTGGTGACCGCCGCCGTACTGGGCCTCAAGGGCCTGGAGCTGGGACGGGGTCAGCGAGGCGGTGTTCATCTTGGCCAGGAAGTTCTGCAGGGCACTGCCCGGCACCATCCGGGGAATGAAGAAGTTGAGCGTGATCGCGGCGAACGCGGCGACCAGGTAGAACCAGAGCCTTCGCAGGAGTGCTCGCATGTCGGCCTCGCTCAGACGAGGCGACGCCAGGACGGCGTCGCGGGGTCGGGGGAACAGCCGCAGCTCTCGCGGCGGACCAGCCGGGTGGGCAGAACGATGTGGGTGCTTGCCTCAGCGGGGATGGCGTACCAGCCGACCGCAGGCGTGACCGGAGGAGCTGAAGTGATCATGGAGTGCAGGACCTCGAAGGCTCGCGCGCCGATCTCCTGGATCGACTGACGCACAGTGGTGAGTTGCACCGAGGACGATGGAAGCGCCTCAAGCGAGCGCTTACCGGATCGATGCGGAAAAACTAGGTGCGCTTTCAATCAATTTCAAGAAGCCGCCATGCGGTGTTACGGTACTGTGATGCCCCGGGGGGTATCGCGCCGCACAGGAACTCAGGGCAGCCAAAGGCGAATGATCAGCACACGGACAACGTCTGGCCTGCTGTCCCGGTGAAGGGAGTGACCTGGCAGGTCAAGGCCGTAAGGGATGCATCAGTAAGAAGCGTGTCAGTTTCCAGGCCGGGGAATCGCCCCCTTACGCGCCGCCTCCCCGTACCAGTGCGCGCTCGACTTGAGTGTGCGCCGCTGCGTGGCGAAGTCCACGTAGACCATGCCGAAACGCTTGGCATAGCCGTAGGCCCATTCGAAGTTGTCCAGCAGGGACCACTGGAAATAGCCGCGGACGTCGATACCCGACGAGATGGCGCGATGGACGGCCGCCAAGTGGTCGTGGAGATAGCCGACGCGTTCCGGATCGCGCACCTCACCCTCGGGGTTCGGGTAGTCCTCACAGGCCATGCCGTTCTCGGTGATCAGCAGCGGAAGATCGGGCCGCTCCTCGTGCACGCGGGAGAGCAGGTCGAACAGCCCGGTGGCGTCGATCGGCCAGCCCATGCTGCTGGCGGGGCCCTCCGGCTGATGAAAGGCGACCGACTCCGATCCCGGCCACGGCGAGCCCCCGCCGGTGCCGTGCGTCGTGCTGGTGCTCGCCCCGTCGGCCGAAACCCACGCCGGGGTGTAGTAGTTGATCCCGACCGAGTCGAGCGGGGCGTGCGCGGCGGCGAGGTCTCCAGGCCGGACCAGTTCGTCCCAGTCGACGAGGTGGGCGGTGTCGGCGAGCAGGTCCTCGTCGTAACGGCCGTGCAGCATCGGCCCCGTGAAGATCCGGTTGCCCACGGCGTCGATCCGCCGCACCGCCTCCGCGTCCGCCGCGCTGTCGGTCAGCGGGCGAACCTGGTGCAGGTTGAGACTGACGGACAGTCGGGCATCCGGTACTGCGGCGCGGATCGCCGCGGCCGCCCGCCCGTGGCCCAGGTTGAGGTGGTGCGCGGCGCGCAGCGCGTCGGCCGGATCGGTCCGGCCGGGCGCGTGCACGCCGGAGCCGTAGCCGAGGAAGGCCGAGCACCACGGCTCATTCAGCGTGGTCCAGCAGGTCACCCGGTCGCCCAGGGCCTCCGCAGCCAGGGCCGCGTAGTCGCCGAAGCGCTCGGCCGTGTCCCGGACCGGCCAGCCGCCACTGTCCTCCAGTTCCTGCGGCAGATCCCAGTGGTACAGGGTGGCGACCGGGGTGATCCCGGCCTCCAGCAGGGCGTCCACGAGCCGGCGGTAGAAGTCGAAGCCCCGCTCGACGGCCGGGCCGTGGCCGGTCGGCTGGACCCGGGGCCAGGAGATCGAGAAGCGGTAGGCGGTGAGCCCGAGATCGCGCATCAGGGCCACGTCCTCGCGGAAGCGATGGTAGTGATCCACCGCGATGGACCCCGTATCGCCGTGATGCACCTTGCCAGGCGTGGCACAGAAGGTGTCCCAGATGGAAGGCGTGCGCCCGCCCTCGGCGGCCGCGCCCTCGATCTGGTAGGCCGAGGTCGCCGCGCCCCACAGGAAGCCGGATGGGAAGTGCAGCAGGCCGTCGTCAACCGGCAGGGAACGCGGCGCGGCCTGAAGGCCGGGCTGGCGAAGGGATGGCGAGGCGCCGACGGAGGTCATTGCAGCAGGCTCCCGAGGTTTCCGAGGCGGATGCGGTGAGGCGGAGATCGAAGGCGCTCCGGTTGCAGCCGGTGGTCGACTCCGGGCGGGGCCGGATGGGAGCGCTCCCAAAACTTGCCGTGCCGGAAGCCTGAATCTTCCTGCATGCGGATGTCAAGACCCTCCCGGACATCTGCCAGAAATCTGGGAGCAATCCCAGATCACGGATGCGTTATGGTGAGAACTACAAGGCCAGCGACTCGCACCCTTGCGCAACACCCCGGCCACAACCCGGCCACGCCCCGGTCGCAGCTGGAGCGATCCGAGGAAGGCCATAGTGGGCGCGCTCCCAGATCGCTCTCGCAGCGACGGCGTAGACTCCAGGCCCACGACGGCCACGCCCCCGAGCGAGCCCGGCCGAGGGATCCTGGCGGGCCACGTGAAGACCAGGGTCCGCGCACTGGCTGCCTGTCAGTGACCGGCGGCAAGAAGGACGTTGCACCACATCACGACCAAGGACACGGAAAGGAGCGGCAGGATGGGCAGCAGGCTCAGCGACCGCGGCACGGGACGACCGACGCTGGAGGCTGTGGCCTCGCTGGCCGGCGTCGGCCGCGGCACGGTGTCGCGCGTGGTCAACGGCGGCGCCGGAGTCAGCCCCCGGGCGCGGTCGGCGGTCGAGCAGGCGATTGCGGAGCTCGGCTACGTGCCGAACCGCGCCGCCCGCTCCCTGGTCACCAGCAAGGCCGACGCGATCGCATTGATCATTCCGGAGACCGAGACCCGGCTCGCCTCCGAACCCTTCTTCGCCTCGATCATCCGCGGTGTGGCCAGCGAGCTCTCCGACACCGAACTGCAGCTGCTGCTGATCCTGGTCAGCACCCAACGCGAGCGCGAGCGACTCGCGGGCTTCCTCGACGGACGCCGGGTCGACGGTGTGCTCATGGTCTCCGTCCACGCGGACGACCCCGTAGCCGAACTCGTGGAGCGGACCGGCCTGCCGGCCGTTCTCGGCGGCCGCCGTTCCGAGATGGAACCTCTCAACTACGTCGATTCGGACAACCTTCGCGGCGCATGGGCCGCCGTTCGGCACTTGGTGGGCCTAGGGCGGCAACGGGTGGCGACCATCACCGGTCCGCCGGACATGGAGGCCTCCGGCGTCCGCCTGGAGGGCTACCGGAGGGCCCTGGAGGAGGCCGGCCTCACGGTCGAGGCCAAGCTGATCGCGCACGGAGACTTCTCCGAGGCCTCCGGCGAGCAGGCCATGGCCGCTCTGCTGCAGCGGGAGCCGGCCGTCGACGCCGTCTTCTGCGCCTCCGACCTCATGGCCGTCGGCGCGATGCGCGCACTACGCCACGCCGACCGCCGCATCCCCCAGGACGTCGCGGTCGTCGGCTTCGACGACTCGCCCGTCGCTCGCCACACCGAACCCCCGATGACCAGCGTCCGCCAGCCGAGCGAGGAGATGGGCCGGGCCATGGCCCGGCTCCTGCTGGAGGACATCGCCACCCCCGGCCGCAGCCACCGGCAGATCATCCTTTCCACAGAACTCGTGATACGCGAGTCCGCCTAGCCGGCTTCCACGAGCTGAAAGCTCACGCGCCACCGGAGTCCAGATACTCCGCGTAGGCGTGCAGGCGATCCAGCCAGGCCGCGTCGTCCGCGAGCTCCGGGAGGTCGCCCCAGTCGCCGTCATCCTGCCACCATTCCTCGTCAACCTGACCGAGCATGCCGCGCACGTCCTCGTAGGACAGCTCGTGCGGGAACAGACGGGCATAGCGGTGGCGAGCCAGGCACGCCGCGAAGGCGTCCGGAACGCCGAGGATCTGCCGACAGACGGCCACATCCTGCGGCCGCAGCGGCGGGCCGAGTTCGCCGAGCAGGTGCGGGGAGCGCTCGCGCATGGCGTCCTCGATCCGCTGCCAGGCCGCGTCCACGCGGGCAACCACCACCGAATCGGGCATCGGGTCGCCGGGATCCTCGATCCCGGCCGCGCGCAGCCGGGCGGCGCAATCCCGGCCGGCGGCAGCATCGAGGTGTTCCATCGCGGACACGGCCCGGTGGCGCTGCAGCGGGGACAGATCCTGATTGTGCGTCAGCTCGACCAGGGCAGCGGCGAGCTGCTCGCGCTGCTCCGTCGTGCCGGCGGCCAGCTCCACCACGACGCGTTCCTCGCGCCGCATCACGAAGCCGTCAGTGCGATGCGGCAAGAACCGGTCCGGGTCGACGCGAAGCGACCGCAGCGCCTCACCCGCCACGTGCGGCGCGAACGCTGCCCCGACGTCCGCCAACGGGCGGCGGAAGACGCCCAGACACGTCCTCGCCAGCGGCGCACCCGCCCACCTCTGCTGGAGGTGCGCCAGCGCCTGATGCAACTTCGGGGCCTGGTCAGGGCCGAGATCTGCGAGGGCGTTGAGCATCCGCGTGGCCGTCCGCGGTGCGAACTGGCAGCTTTGCGCGTGCGCGGCCAGGCGCGACGCCGCCTGGTCCCGCTGCCGCTCGCCGAGCCCGGCGTAGGCAAGGTAGTGCTCGACCAGTCCGTAGTAGTCCGTCTCCTGGAACAGCCCGGCGGCGCGTTCCGTAGCGGCCGGGTCGCCGCTGCGGGCGTCGGCTATCGCCTCGGCCAGTGCCTTCCGTTGCTCCATCGCGTTCCCCTGCCCCATGCGCATACCCCTTCGTCATGGCATTCTCGGACCGCTCCGCGTGGTGCAGGCGCCCACCTTGCTGCTTGGGCAGATCGCCGACGGTTCCGCAGGCTGCCCTGCACGGCCGTTCAACTCCCCGGCTTCCCCAGGCTGATGAAGAGGCTCACGGTCGAGCCCTTGGGGGCCTTCGTGCCGCCAGCCGGTTGGGCGTCGATGACATGGTCCGCCGGGGTACGCCAGTCGTGATCAGAACGGGTCTGGACGGTCAGCCCGGCCTGGACGAGCACATGGGTCGCCTCCTGCAGCGTCATTCCCATGACGTCGGGGACGACCACCAGATCGCCACCGGTCGGCTGCGGCACGGGCGAGGCCGAGCCCGAATGAGGCGCCGGACTCCCCGCGGGAGACGAGCCGCTGCTGGCGGCGGTCACGGCGTGCTGAGTCGGCTCGGGTGACGGCCCGGTGAGGGCGAGGGCGGAGCCCGCAGCGGCGACCAGGAGGACGACGGCTGCGGCAGCGGCGTTGAGACCGGTGCGGTGGCGGGCGCGGACACGCATCCGGGCGGCGTCGAACGCGGGTGGCACCGCCCCGTTCGCGAAATCGTTCATGACAGCCAGCAGTTCCTTTCCGAAGTCGGCGTCGTCAGGTCCGTGGGAGGGGAATCGGTTCACCGGGCACGCTCACAGGAGGTCACGGGCACAGGGGTTTCTTCCTCGCGTGGCAGCGCCGACCGCAGTTTCGCGAGGCCACGGGCCAGCTGCGAGCGGACGGCTCCGGCGGAGATGCCGAGCATCTGCGCGATCTCCTGGTCCGCCAGGTCGTGCAGGTAGTGGAGGACGACGACGGTCCGCATACCCATCGGCAGCGCGTGCAGCGCCTGGACGAGTTCGTCCCGCAGCTCGACCGACCGGTAGGCGTCGCTCGGGTCGGCATGGCCCTCGGCGACGGACACGGGCCAGTGCCGTCCGGCCCGGCTCAGTCGGCGCCATCGGTCGTTGGCCAGATTCACCACGATCCGGCGCACGTACGCCTCGGGTGCGTCCGTTCTGCAAACCCGCCGCCAGTGCCGACACGCCTTCTCCAGCGCCTCCTGGAGGAGGTCCTCCGCAGTGTGCGCGTCACCGGTCAATACGTACGCGGTGCGGAAGATTGCGGCAGATCTTCGTTCGACGAAGTCGACGAAGTCGATGTCATGGCCGCTTCTGCGTAGCCGCACCGGCTGCCCCCTTCTGACCACCCTCACTCTTCACGCCCTCCACGACGCCGAGCCGGGCGGATCTGCTGCACGGCAGTCCAGACGAGTGGCGCAGATCACAGCAGTGGCCGCTCCCGCTCGAATGACATGCATGGGTGGCGTGGGCAGTGCTGCCGAGGCGCTTGAACGGTGCAGCCTGGGGTCAACGCCCCCGGCCTCGAGGAACTCCGAGACAGCGGACGGTGCTACCCGGATGCCGAGGACGGCCCGTTCGCCGTGGATGCGGCGGTAGCCCCAGGACGGGTTCTCCTGCGCCAGCCGCAGCACCAGGTGACGGATCGACACGACCGTCCGTGGACGCCCCGGCCCGCGGCGGCCACCCGCGAGTCGCACGGCCGCGAAAGCGTAGGAGCCGGCAGGCTGGGCAAGGCGGGGCAACACAGGTGATCATCTTGCCGTCACCCCAGACAGCCTCTGAACTGGGCGGATGACATCTCGCCATGCGCAGACTCGCCCCGGCCCGGCCCCCTTCGCCCCGTGCGGTCGGCGGCGCTTCGCGGCGGCCCCACGGCGGGAATGCCGGAAGCCCGGCACCACGTGTGTGGTGCACCTCCGGGTGGACGGTCCGGCTGACCAGCCCGGCGCGCTCGAGGGTGCGCAGTGTCTGGGTGGGCATCTTCTCGCTCACGCCCGCCAACGTCTGCGGAGCCGGCTGAACTGGGAGGCCCCGTTCCGGGCGAGCTCGCCGAGCACGAGGACCGCCCACTTGCTGCCGATCTGGTCAAGCAGGTCCCGCGACAGGCAGCCGCGCTCGTACGAATCGAATGACGGCATGGGCGCGTGGTGGTCCCAGACCTCGCTCGGCCACGCGGTGACCTGCGCCTTCGCGCCGATCAGCCGCCTGAGGCGGACGCGAGGAGGCCGGGGCGAATCGGCCCCGGCCTCCCGCTTGGGTGCTGCCGGTCAATCAGCCGGCGAGTAGAGGCACCGGGTCACTGCTCCCAGCGGCGTCCAGCGAGGCCGGGAAGGACCTTCGTGTGCTCAACCTTGACGGCCGTCAGCTTGTGCGGGTTGAGCCCCAGAACGGACAGGATCGTGGGGGCGACCTGAGTGGTCTCGACCGAGGCGGACTCGACCTGAGCCGGGATGCCCGGGCCGTCGACAATCATCAGGACGTGCCGGTCGCCGGTGTTCATGCCACCGTGCTCGGCCAGCTTGGTCGGCTTCGCGTAGACGATGCCCTGCTGGACCTCGCCGAAGACGTCCGGGTAGTGGCCGTTGTTCACCGCGACGCCGAAGAAGTGCGCGGCGGCTGCGCCGGCCCAGATCTGCGCCAGGCCCGAGTGCGCAACGGTGACCGGCTTCTTGTTGACGTCGTAGCCCTGCGCGGTGTGGTCCCACAGGTAGCGCTTGACGAAGTCGCTGGCGGCCTGCGAGTTGTCCGACAGGTAGGACTGCCACAGGTCGTCGTCGGTTCCGGCGACGATGAGGCTCTTGTTGCTCGGGTGCCTCTTCGCCCAGGCAGCGTTGATCGCGCTGATGATCGGACCGTCCTGGACGGTGACGAGCTTGTTGGGGTCCTGCGGGGACTGACCGTGCTTGGCCGTCACAATGATCGTCGTCGAGCCCGCGAGGCCGTCCTTGTGAATGGCGCGGACCATGCGGCCGAGCTGGGCGTTGACATAGTCGAGCGCGCTGGACAGCACCGGCCCGGGGACCAGCTTGCCGTGCACCCACTGGTAGCCGCCCGCTTCCGGAGCGCTGGTGGTGTAGTTGCCGTGGGCGTCCGGACCGATCAGCGTCGTCGGGGTCGAGCGGATCTTCTGCGCGACCGAGACGGCCTGGAAGTTCATGCCGAAGATCGCCGGGGCGCCGACCTTGGTCTTGCCCGAGTGGTCGCGGCCGCCGATCTCGTTGAGGACTGCCTGGACCTTGTAACCGTCGTACTGCTTCGTGGCGGCGTCGATGTGGGCCCAGTCGTCATCCTGCGGGTACGGGACGCCGTTCGGCATGACAGCCTGCGAGTCGATCTCCGGCGAGAAGAGGTCGTCGATGCTCTGACCGTTCGAACCGGGACCGTTGAAGGACGCGTAGACCTCGTGCTTGTCGGACCATGCGGTGCGCAGGCCCGCGTTGTGGATGACCTGGAAGATCGTGTTGTCGCCGAGGTAGTCCCACGGGGTGATCGGCTTGCAGGTCTTGGGGGCGACCGGGAACGTCTTCGGGTTGAGCGATGTCTTCGGATTGAACTTCAGGTTCATGATCGCGGCCGGGTTGGTGTCGACACCCTTGGGGTAGACCGAGCCGTTCTCGTCGAACGACGGGAAGGTGCCGTTCGCCGGGTTGATGAAGTCGTTGACGTTCGCCAGTGCGTCGTCCGGCGAGTCGTAGATGACGTCACCACCGGTAGCCGGCCGGCCAGGCGTGCAGGTGGCCCCGGGCTCGTCCGTCTTGTGGCTGTACTCGACGTCGTAGTAGACGCCGGTGGATCTGGGGTTACCGCCGGTCATCAGCGCGGTGCCGCCCGGGTCGGAGTCCGACGGGTTGGACGTCTCCGCATTGGTGTACTCGCTGCCGGTGTGTGTCAGTCTGGCGAGCGTTGAGCCCGGGTGGTTGGCGATGTACCAGTCGAGATCACTCTGGTGCATGCCATCGATCGAGATGAGCAGGACGTGCTTGCTGGTGGGCGCGTCTGCCTCGGCGCTGGCGTTCACAACGGGAAGCCCACACAGCGCGGCTGCGGTCGCCGTGGCCAGTCCGACCAAGGCCGGACGGGTGTACCTGGGCATCGTGCTCTCCCTACAGTCGAGCCAATGAAGTCGCACATTGCGGTGCGCGCGTATGCTTCACCGCCCAGACGGGCACACGAGAAAAACTGGGTGTCCATCAAGCAACCGTCAGGCCACGTCCGGATGCTGCGGGACCGCGCGAGCCGTCGCCGGGATCCGCAGACACACCTCGCCCCTGCCTCCCGACACGCGCAGCCTCCTGAAATGAGACATATCGGCGGTGGTTTTGGCGTCCCGGTCCCGGACCAGGAACCGCACTGCGGCGAACTGGCCGGAACCTCCAGGTCCATCAGGAGGTTCCGCATCGCCTGGGTGACCCAGGCATGGGTCGGGTGGGTTGTGGTGCCGAGTATCCGAATCCTGCGGCTCGCGTGGTGGACAGCGGCAAGGATGTACTGGCGCTGTCCGGTGAGCGTGACGGTCTCGATAGAGTCCATCGCCAAGATCGCTTCCGCCTGCGAGCGCAGGAAGTCCGCCCACGTGACGCTTGAGCGGTTCGGCGCGGGATCGATGCCCTCGGCTCGGAGGAGCTCCCAGACGGTGGACGGTGCCACCCGGATCCCGAGGACGGCGGGTTCGCCGTGGATGGCCACAACAACAACAAGATCAAGATGATCAAGCGCCAGATGTTCGGCCGCGCCAACTGCGACCTCCTGCTCAAACGCGTCCTCCACGCGGCATGAGCCCGGTCGTGGTTGGCGTGGATGGTGTGACGGCGCTGACCGCGACGTCGGTGGTCTGGTGGAGCCAGAGGTCCTGGAGCAGGTCGTGGGTCACGACCGTTGGTGATCGCGGCCCGGTGACCCTTCGTGGCATCAGCACCAAAAGTGATCCAGAACCCACATTGAGCCGTCGCCGACACCCCTGGCGATCACCGGCGAGTGGGTGCCGGCGAGCGGAGACATTGGGAGCACCTTCGGCCATTTGATCGACTGCACCACCTGGCAGGTCACGACCACCTGTTGGGCGTCCAGGTGAAATCGGTCCCGACCCACCGGCAATGACGGGGCATTTCGATCTGAGCCGCCCACAATCGGGCGAAGTACCTATTTCCGATCTCCAGAAGGAGCTGCCGAGATGTCCGAGCCCGTAGCGCCTCCCCAGGTCAACCCGACTTCACCGACACGTCGGCGTGTCCTGGTCACCGGAACGGCAGCGCTCGCGACAGCATCGCTGTGGTCGGCTACCACCGCAGGGCCGACACCCAGCGCCTACGCGGCCGAGACTGACACCGGGGCCGGTGGCGTGGCCGGTAGCGGCCCACTCACCCCGGAGCGCGTCCTGCACATCCTCGAAGACGGGAACCGGCGCTGGGTCGCAGGACGGCTCCAGCACCCACACCAGAGCGTGGCGCGTCGTCAGCAGGTAGCAGCCGGCCAGCATCCGCTGGCCACAGTCTTCTCGTGCATCGACTCACGCGTTCCCCCCGAGATCGTGTTCGATCGGGGCGTCGGTGACCTGTTCGTGGTGCGCACCGCCGCACAGACGAACGACGGACTGGTCCAGGGCGCAGTGGAGTACGGCGTACAGGAAGCACTGACGCCGTTGCTGGTCGTGATGGGTCACCAGCGCTGTGGCGCAGTCGTGTTCACCGTGGAGACACTGAACGCCGGGCGGGAGGCACCCGCCCATCTCAAGGACGTCGTGGACGCACTGCGCCCGGCCTACGAGGCCGCCAAGGGACTTCCGGGCGACCAGGTCGACAACACGGTCCGCACCCAGATCCGGCTGACCGTTCGGCAGTTGCAGCACGACGCACTGCTAGAACCTTTCGAGCGCGTCGGCCGCGCCCGAGTCATCGGCGCCTACTACTCCCTGGACACCGGAACGGTCGACTTCTGCCTCTGATCCGCACCGACCCGTGCGGAAGTCCGCCGTCGGACAGGTGTCCGTGCGGGGGTAGGACCGGACGAGCGGAGCGTAGGGCTGCTGCCTGTAGCCGGGGTCGAAGTCGTGCATGCGCGGCTCCTTTCATGATGGGCGTCGAGGCCGATCCTGGCACTGCCGCTGCCGGCCCCGAGGCGCTCTCCCACCAACTGCTCGATGGCCGCGTTCACGGCGTAACCGTGCAGCGGCCCGTCGGCCAGGGCGCAGAGCACCAGCGTCTGAGCGTCGTTGGCCTGCATGTCGACCGCCTCCCTCCGTTCGCCTGGGCCCAGGTTACTACGCACAGCGTAATACGCGGCGTGTACTATGCCGCCATGCCGAACCGTCCCGACGCGCCGCCGACCGCCGACGCGACGCTCCCCGCCGACCACCCCGCCCGGGCCGCGGTCCGCCGGGCCGCGCGGGACGGCCTCGCCGCGGCCGTGCTCTTCACCGCCTTCGCCGAGGTCACCTCCCACGTCCGAGCGGTGCGCGCGGGCAGCCCGTGGCAGGACGACCCGTACGACGCCGTGGTCTCGTTCACCCTGTTCCTCGTTCCCGCCCTGGCGGCGCTCGCCACCGCCCGGTCCGTCCTGCTGCGACGCGACGAGCCGCAGCCGCACTTCCGGATCGGTCAACTCCTGCGCGCCTGGGGCCTGAGCGCCGCACTGATCGCCGCCACCGCGCTCACCGACTGGACAGCCGTGGCGCTGCGCGCCGACCGCGATCGGTGGAGCGGCACGACGCCCTGGTTGGTCGTATCCCTGGCGCTCCCCACGGCGGCGGCAGCCCTGGCGGGGGCACGCGTCCTGCAAGCTCGTCGCCTGCTCCCACCAGGCCTGCGCGGGCGCCGGGAGGGTGCGGCGGCGGGTGACTGGCTCGACGATCTAGCGCCCGTGGCCCAGGACCTGGCCGCGCGCCTCCCAGCCCCGCTGACGTGCGCGGTAGAGCGGGCTGTGACGCTCCGGCCCTTCGTCTCCGCCATGCGGTTCACCCGTCGGCACGTCGTGGGCCTCGCTGGAGCAGCGGCCTGGCTCGGCGGCGCGCTGCTGGCCGCCGCGGAGGCCGTCGGCGAGGGCTGGACCGACCCGCTGCTCTGGCTCACCGCCGCATCGGTCCACGCGTGCGGGTTCTTCGCCTTCGCGATGCTCTGCAACGCGACGCTGTCGATCGCCGTGCCGCGCGCGAACGGCCGCCGTCGCGGGTCCGCGCGAGCCGCGCGCCACGCGATCACGGCGGCGGCTCTCGCCGTGCCGCTCACCGGAGCCCTGCGAGCGCCGCTCCGTCCGCTGATCGGCCGGACCGCCACCGTTCCGGCCCTCGCCGAGTTGGTCCTCACTGGCGCCGCCGTCGCGGGCGTGCTCACCTTCGTTGTCGCCATCGCACTCGGCTCCGACTGACGCCTGCTCGGTTTCAGACTGACCTGGGTTGACATGGTTGTGGCCGCCTGGAGGGCGTTTCTCTAGGCGGTCGCGTTTCAGCGGGTCAGCGGGATGTGGGCTGAAGCGCGACGACCTTGTGGGGCTCGAAAAGTTATCGCCGCAGCTCAAGCCACGTACTGGTACTGGTTGATGACTCCGCCGAGGACACGGTGCGCAGGAGCTTGACCGGTGCAACCACGGACAGGTCCGGCATAGATCAACATGCGTCATCGGGACATGTGCAGACCCAAAGGTCGTTTCCGCAGGCCACCACGAGGCCGTGATTCGCCCCATAGACTGTGCCGAGTCCGGAGCGGGCGGCCCCGAGTACCACCCCGGTCGCGATCGGCCACCCGGCCGCGAGCGCGCGGTCGTAGCCGAGGAATCTCTCTTGGCCCGCAGGTAGCTGTTGCAGGCGTCCGCGCCGCGGCGGCGTTCCCCTCGCAACCCGGCCGCCTTTGCCTGTTCCTCGATGGCGTCCGCGACCTGCGCCGCCTTCCCGGCCAACAGCGCGAGCGCGTGGGCGGCGGCCCAGTCCTCGGCGGCGGGATCGTCGGTGGCATGGAAGGTGAACACCGCCTTCCACCGGCATTCCAGGCAGTGGACAAAGTCGACGACGACGCTCCGTCGGCGACCGTTGCCGGTGCCGGCTCACCGCCCGTCAGGGCCCGGCGTTGAGGGCCAGGAGAATTCGTGCAGGCGCCGTAGCGCGGTCTCGGCGTACTGGGCGCGCTCTGCCGAGCGCAGCACGCCGCGCCGGACGTGGCGGCATGAGACGCCGTCGGCCTGGTCGGGACAGCTGACCAATTTGCTGGGGTTCCGTCAGTCGTTGGACCAGGCCTCGTCGGCGGAGGAGGTGCAGGCCGACAGCGTCGCGTAGCCGCCGACGGTGGTGTCGTTGAGGAGGCACTGGCCGGCGGCCGGGTTCTCGACCGTCGCGCCGCCGGACGCCGACGTGCCGAAAGACCACACGTCGGCGTCGGTGCTGCCGCAGGTGGCCATGTAGGTGAAGTTGTCTGCGCTCCCGGCCAGGCACTCGCCTGTGTCCGGGTTGAGCAGTTCGAACGAGCCGCCGGAGACCGCGGTGTAGGTCCACTCGAAGGGGTTGCCGGAAGCGCAGGGGGCGAGGTAGGCGGAGGTGCTGTGGCTCGGAGTCTGGGCGAGGCAGGTGCCGTCCTGGGCTGACCGCAGGCGGTGGGTGCCGCTCGCGGTGATGCCGCCGCCGGAACCGCCGCGGGGCGTTCCCGTCCCGCCAGGGGTTCCCCCGGAGGCACCTGAGGTGGCCGAGTGGCCGCCGCTCGTCCCGGTGGAGGCGGTCGATCCACTCGTGCCGTTGGTACCGCTCGACGTTCCGGTGCTACCGGTGCTCGTGCTGCCGGTGACGCCGCCGCTGGTGCGCGGCGGCACGGAAGCACCCGGCTTGGATGCAGACGGTGACGCCGACGCGGAGGTGTCCGCGGAGGCGGAGGTCGAGCTCGACGGCGTGCCGACCGTGGCGATCGCGCTCGTCGATCCGCTGCCGGAGGCGGAGGGCGTACCGCCCGCGTGCTGGTTCATCACGTACGGGGCGAGCGCCACCGCTCCGACGCCGGCGGCCACCAGCACAGGGATCAACACAGCTCTGGGCCCGCGTCGTTTCGGCTTCTCCCGCTCGCCGGCCGGAGCCACGACCTGCTCTGCGGCAGGCGCGGGACCAATCGGCCCTCCGGGTCCGTCAGGTACGGGCGCTGTCACCCTCGTCGCCACGTCGGGCACGCGCCGCGCCGCGTCCACACGCAGCGCCAGGCGCTCGCGCACGCGCGAGGGCCAGGGTGCCACGCCCAGTGCCACGTGCCGTGTGGCCCGCGCCACCAACTCGGCGCTGGTGGGCCGATCCTGGGGGGCGCGCGCGAGGCACTGGGCGACCACGGCGGCGAGATCCTCGTCGACCTCCCGCAACGGCCCGAGGTCGGGCTCCTCGTGGATGATGCGGTACAGCATCTGCACGCCGGCGCCGTCACCGAAGGGCGGCTTCCCGGTTGCCGCGAAACCCAGCAGACAGCCGAGCGCGAACACGTCCGTCGCCACGGTCACCCCGTGATCGCTGGACGCCTGCTCGGGTGACATGTACGCCGGAGTGCCGATCACCATGCCCGACTGGGTCAGCCGGCTCTGCTCCATCGCCCGGGCCACGCCGAAGTCGATGAGTGTGACACCATCCTGACGCAGCATCACATTTGACGGTTTCAGATCCCGGTGCACGATGCCGATCTCGTGCACTGCGGCCAGCTCTGCGGCAGCCTCGCGCAGCAGCAGCCAGACGTCCGGCACAGGCAGCGGTCCGCCGTTCAGCTCCAGCGCCCCGTCAAGGGTGATGCCCGGGACGAACGCGGCTGCAAGCCAAGGTGGTTGGGCTGCACGGTCGCTGTCCAGCAGTTCGGCGCCGACCCCCGCGGGCAGGCGGGCCAGGTTGTCCAGCTCGTGTCCGAACCGCTGGACGAACTCCTTGTCCTCGGTCAAGTGCGGGTGGACCTGCTTGACCGCGGCGTAGCGCCCGTCGGCGATCCCGAGGAAGACCCGCCCCATCCCGCCGGAGCCGAGCCGACCCGTCAGCGTAAACGGACCGATACGCCGCGGGTCACCGTCCCCCAATGGCATGGCCCCCAGGCCTTGCAGGTCTGAGCTCTCAGCACTGTCCCCCCGGTGCGTCGTCATGCGGAGCAGGCTAGCCAACTCCCGCACGCATCGTCATGTCAGGGTCACTCGCTCCCTTGGTACGCGCAGGAGTCGGGCCCCGCGGGGCGGCCGAAGAGCAGCCCGGCCAGAACCGCCCGGTCGACGTCGGTGAACACGGCCCTGCCGACCTGACGCTGAAGCACCAGCAACTGATGACGCAGCACCAGTCTCTCCACATCCTTCTCCCGCCCACTCGCCGCCAGCCGTCGCAGCAGAGCAAGCACATGGGTGGCAACAAGGCAGACCAGATGCAGGAGTACAAGAGATCATCTTGCCGCCCTCCCCCGCGGCCGAACAGCCAACTGGGGATCCCGCCATCACGGCCTTGAACTGGCCGGATGATTTATCGACACCCGCAATGTCCCACTGGTACTCACCAGCTGGCCCTTGCAGCGGGCTGACCTGCGAACTAACCCGAGGCCAGCCCCCGGTGGTTCTCGCCCAACTGTGCACTGGATGTGCACTGAAACGGGCCCCGCGAGGGGACACTCAAGGGACGCGAAGACGGCGGAATACTCGCACCCCAGCGCCAGGCCGTCGGAGCCGTAGGCAAGGATCTGCGGCATGACGGACGGAAGTGCCATCAGCTCCTGCAGGGTCCGCGATTCGGTGTCAGATGCCGACTCTGTGAGCTGCAGGCCCCGGCGAGTCCGCGTTCCATGTCATCTTGATCAGTCCGTGTCTCGTGTCAGTTCCCAGAAGCAGAAGGTCTCATGCGAAGCCTTCTGCTTCCCGCATGAACACCCTCCCAACCAACCGCCGGAAGGGGCAGTCCGCCGTCGGCGGACCGCCCCGCAGCGCTTCACCGACCCCCGCAAGGTCCGTGACTTCCTGAACAACCTTGACTCGAACCCGCTGCGGCCAGGTGGGTGAGCTGGCGCATCTGGAACGCGGCGAACTCCTGGTCCCGATCGTTCTTCTCGTCCTGCCCTACCGTCTACGCGGCACGAGTCCGGTCTCGAAGGCGATGATCGCCAGGTGGACGCGGTCCCGGGCCTCGAGCTTGGCGAACAGGCGCGCGACGTGCGTCTTCGCGGTCGCCGCGCTGATCACCAACTGCTCGGCTATCTCAGCGTTCGACAGTCCCTGTCCGACCAGTGCCAGCACCTCGCGCTCCCGGTCGGTGATCCCCGCGAGGAGACTCAAGTCCGCCTCGGTCTCGGCGTCCGGTTCGGGGGCCGCGGGGCCAGACCTTCCGGCGAAGTCCGCGATCAGCCGTCGGGTCACGCTCGGCGCGATCAACGCGTCGCCGGCCGCCACCACGCGGATCGCGTCCAGGATCGCGTTCAAGGCCATGCTCTTGAGCAGGAATCCGCTGGCCCCGGCGCGCAGTGCGCCATAGACGTACTCGTCGTCGTCGAAAGTCGTCAGCACCAACACCTTGGGCGGGTCAGGCTCTGCGCTCGCCTGCCGGGTCGCCTCGATCCCGTCCATGCCGGGCATCCGGATGTCCATCACCACGACGTCCGGCCGCAGTTCGCGCACCAGGCGCACCGCCTCGCGGCCGTCGCCGGCCTCGCCGACCACCTCCAGGTCGTCGGTGTCGCCGATCAGGATCCCGAGCCCGACCAGCATCAGCGGCTGGTCATCGACCAGCAGCACCCGCACGCTCATGCCGGGAGCCTCGCGGCCACCCGGAATCCGCCCTCCGGACGCCGGCCCGCGCTGAACTGGCCGGACAGCAACGTCACTCGCTCGCGCATGCCGAGTAGGCCGTAGCCACTTCCGCCGGCCGCCGCCGCGTGCCTCGGACGGCCCGGCCCGCCGAGACCGTCGTCCCCGTCGTCCACCACCTCGATCGTCACTCCTGTCGGCTCGTAACCGACCGCGACCCGGCAGGTCCGGGCACCGGAATGCCGCACCACGTTCGTCACCGACTCCTGGATGATCCGGAACGCCGACAGTTCGATCTCCGGCGGCAGTGGACGCTGCTCGCCCCACCAGGTCACCTGGACCCGCACCCCGGCGTCGGCCGTGCGTTCGGTGAGCTGCGGGACGTCCGCCAGGCTGGCGCCCGGCGCCAGCGGGGCGGCCTGCGGCATGGCGTCGTCGGGCTCGGCGCGGCGTAGCGCACCGAGCATGCGCTGCAACCCGAGCAGCGTCTCCCGGCTGGTGGTCTCGATGCCGGTCAGCGCCTGCCGCGTCTGCTCGGGCCTGGTCTCCACGACCCGCGCCGCCGCTCCCGAGAGCACCGTGATGATCCCCATGCTGTGCGCCACGCTGTCGTGCAGTTCGCGGGCGATCCGCAGCCGCTCGGCCATGACGATGCGGGCCTCGGTCTGCTCGTGCAGGGCTTCGAGGTATTCACCGCGTTTGCGGTACACCCCGCCGAAGACCCACGCGACCGCGAACAGGAACGCGAGTTGCCCGGCCTGCTGGGCCGCGTAGCCAACGGAGATCTTGGGGGAGACGAGGGTGCGCCCGGCGAACGCGGCCGCGACGGCCGCGACGGAGCCGACAGCGGCAGCCTTCGGCCGCCGGACGGCGAGGTGCCCGGCCAGGGCCGGGAGCAGGAGGAACACGATCCAGGGCCGCGCGCCGAAGAACTCGCCGAGAACCGATTCGCCCAGGATCGCCGCGAAGATCGCCGCGGGCAGGCGGCGCACCAGCAGGATCGGGAGGGCGAGTACGACGCAGAGACCCATCATCTGGAAGGGCCCGAGGCCGGGAAACCGGAACGGGCCGCCGTAGTACCGGACCTGACCGGCCGGCATCGTCCAGAAGAGCATCAGCGCGTAGAAGCAGGCGGTCGCCAGCACCACGGCCCGCGACGTCAGCCAGGCCACGGGTGGCGATGTCGAGAAACGCTGGAGCAGCTCTTCCATACGGAGATCGTATGGATCGGGGTCGGCTCCGCGCGTCACCCCGGGGATGTACGCGGAGTACGCCCCCAGGCCGATGGCCTGGGGGGATGAGTGACATCCGCCGGCCGACGCGGCGAGCCGGCCGATGCCGCGAGCCTTCTCCCCGTGATCGAAACCCACGAGCTCACCAAGCGATTCAAGAACGTGACCGCTGTCGACGGCCTCACGTTCACCGTCCAGCCGGGGCGCGTGACCGGCTTCCTCGGGCCGAACGGTTCCGGCAAGTCCACGACGCTGCGGATGATCCTGGGACTCAACGAGCCGACCCACGGCAGCGCGTTGATCGACGGTCGCCGGTTCCGTGACGCCGGGACCGGGCTGCGCCGCGTCGGCGTGCTGCTGGACGCCGGCGACGTGCACAAGGGACGCAGCGCGCGCACACATCTGATGGCGCTGGCGCGCAGCAACGGGATCGGCAAGCGGCGGGTCGCGCGGGTCCTGGAGGAGGTCGGCCTGTCGGCGGTCGCGCGGCGTCGCGTCGGCGGCTACTCCCTGGGCATGCGGCAGCGGCTCGGCATCGCGGCGGCGCTGCTCGGCGACCCGCCGGTGCTGATCTTCGACGAGCCGATCAACGGCCTGGACCCCGAAGGCATCCGATGGGCGCGCGAGCTGTTCCGGCAGCTGGCCGCCGAGGGCCGGACGGTGTTCGTCTCAAGCCACCTCATGAGCGAGATGGAGCACACCGCCGACCACCTGATCGTGATCGGCGGCGGGAAGCTGCTCGCCGACGAGAGCCTGGCGACGTTCGCCGGCCGGGCTCCAGCACCGGCCACGGTTCCGGCGGTTCCGGCCGTCGCTCCGGGAGCGCTGGAGGCCGCATTCATGACCGTGACCGCCGACAGCGCCGAGTTCCGCGCCGGGGATCGGCCGTGAGCGCGGAGACCGCGGTCCTGCCGGCCCGCCCCGCGTTCGCACGACGGGCTCGCGTCACGGACCTGGTGGCCGCTGAGTGGCTCAAGCTCTGGTCGCCCTGGTACACCGCTGCGGCGAGTGCCGCTGTGGTGGTCTTGTCGGTCGTCATCGCCCAGCACGATCCGAAACCTGTTGTCTTCGACGCGCCGGCGTGGCTGCTGATGATGCTCGCCGCGGGTCTGCTCGGCGCCCAGACGGTCGTCACAGAGCACGCGACCGGGTTGGTGCGCAGCACCCTGACCGCCGTCCCCGACCGGCGGCGGCTGGTGGCGGCGAAGGCGGCCGTGGTCGTCGGGGTGACCGCTGCGCTGGCGCTGGTGCTGGCCTCCGCCGACATCGTCAACTCGCGTCCCACCACAGCTGGCTCGGCCACGCCAGGGCAGATCGCCGCGTGCGGCGCCCTCGGGCCGGTCTGCGGGCTGGCGGGGATGGCCGTGGCGACCCTCGCCCGCCATCTCGCGACGACGGCGGCCGGAGTCTGCGTGGTCCTCGGCGCGCTGCCGCTGTTCCTCCAACCGAAGCAGAACCGCTGGGAGCACGACGTCTCCAACGCCCTGCCCTATTACTCCTGGAGCCGTCTGGCTTCCGGCAGCGGAACGATGACCGTCCCGGTCGCCTGGGGCACGCTCGCCGCCTGGGCCGTCGCCTCCTTCCTGATCACCGTCATCATCCTGGACCGGAGAGACGTATGAACACCTCTGCCGTCACCTCAATCACCGCGACCGCCGCCGCGAACAACGGCATCACCGACCCGGCCCGGTTCCGGGACCTGGTGGCTGCCGAATGGATCAAGATCCGCGGTCAGCGCTCGTCCTGGTTCCTGGTCGCCTTCTGCGTGCTGTGGGACTCATTGGCCGCGTGGTACTCGGGAGGACACGTCACCGGTGTCACACCCGCCAACGCGGGCTCCATCAATCCCCTGATCTATCCGTTCAACAACACCGCGTGGAGCCTGTTGGCCGTCCTGGCCGCGAGCTTCGGCGCGCTGTCGGTCGCCGGGGAGTACTCCAGCGGGCTGATCCGCTCCACCATCGTCGCAGTGCCGACCCGGGGCCGGATCATGGCGGCCAAGGCCGCGGTCGTCGCCGTCTGCGCGGCGTGCGTCGGACTGGCCTGCTCGGCGGCGGCGCTGCCGATCGCCGGATCCCAGCTCGCCGGAAAGCTGACGGGTCTGGGCCCGACCGGCCCGGGCGTCCCAAAGGCGGTCGTCGCCTCGGCGCTGCTGCTAGCGATCTCCTCGCTGATCGGCATGGCGATCGGCGCGCTGATCCGCCACCCGGCCGGCGCGGTCACCGCCACCTGGAGCGCGCTGCTCTTCGTGCCCGCGCTACTGGGCAGCGGGTCGATCAACCTGTCCGCCGCGGCCGAACGCATGCCGGTGCAGCTGTGGACGGCGATCTCGCACACGCAACCTCCGTCCCCGCAGCCGGCCCCGTTGGCGCCGACCCCCATGGCGTGGCTGCTGTACGCGGCTTGGCCGACGATCAGCGTGGCCGTCGCGGTCTGGGTCGTGCGCCGGCGGGATGTGTGAGGCCCGATCGAGTGAGGCCGCTGACCAGCCAGTCCGCAGCGACTGTCAGAACTGCCAGTCAGCTGACACGGATGCGCCGACTCTGACACCGAAACCCGGACCCTGCAACCGAGGACACCGAACGCTGGGGCCTCCCGCCGCTTCACTTGCCTCATTCGCCGCAGGCCCGCTGTCTCGCGCACTCAAGATCACGCTCCGAAGCAGCTGATCGGTCACCCGCTGGCAGCGCCACGGGCGTCTGGTACGCGGGCCAGGTCGGTCTGGACAGGCCAGGAGTGGCGGGCTGCGGGGGTGCCGTTCGCGCCAGTGGGCGCATAGCGCGGCGGCTCAACGTGGCAACTGCAGATGGAGAAGATCCACGCCCAGATTCACATCACCGGCGCCGGCGTCCACCGTGCGTGGCCGCACTGGTCGCGGCCGACACCCGAGTGCCATCGTCCCTCCGATTCCCGGGGAACCGGGACACGGGTGCGCTGAACCATCGGGAGGTGGCCATATCGCGCGTGCTCTTCAGCGGCCTGGGTCGTTGGATGGATCATGCAGACCAAATGGGTGACGCGGCCGTTCGGCGGCCTCGGTTGTCGTCAGCGCCCTGGCACGGGGTGCAGCCATCGGGTGCCCTCGTACGTCGTCAAGGGGCCAACGCTCTGCCCGGTTGAGAATGGTGCATCGTGACGCCGAGTGTGGTCGACGGGCGAGCGATCGATCTGCGCGCGGTGCAGCGCCAGGTCGATGCGGTGCTTGAGGAATTCCTTGCTGGCAAGGCTCGTGATGCGGCAGGGCATGGTCATCCGCCGGAGGTGGTGCAGACTGTGCGGGACTTCTTGGCAGCGGGCGGGAAGCGGATCCGGGCTCTGCTGTGTGTGGTGGGCTGGCATGCCGCCGGCGGGCACGGGGATGCGACGTCGGCGGTGCGGGTGGCGGCGTCGTTGGAGCTGTTCGTGGCTTTCGCGCTCATCCACGACGACATCATGGATGACTCAGCCAGCCGCCGGGGCCGTCCCGCAGTCCACCGAGTGATGCGCGCCCGGCTGGGAGGGGATGAGCGGGCTGAGCGGTTGGGCGCGGGCGGCGCGCTGCTGGTGGGGAACCTCGCGTTGATGTGGGCGCACGAGTTGCTGCACACAGCCCAGTTGGAAACCGAGCGGCAGCGGCTGGTGCACCGACTGAATGACGCGATGCTGGAAGAGGTGATGTACGGCCAGTACCTGGACGTGATGGGTACCGGCCGGGGTGCCGACGACGTCGAGGCGGCCTTGCGGATCGTCCGCTACAAGACCGCCACTGCGACCGTCGAGCGGCCTTTGCAGCTGGGCGCGGCCGTTGCCGGGGCGGATGAGGCGGTGATGGATGCCTTCACCCGGCTGGGCCTGCCGCTGGGGGAGGCGTTCCAGCTGCGGGATGACCTTCTGGATGTCTTTGGCAGCCCGGACAGTTCATCTGCACCGGGCCTGAGCGACTTGCGGGAGGGCAAGCGGACCGTTCTGCTGGCCCTGGGGCTGCAGAACGCCGACCCATTGCGGCGGGGACGGCTTGGCCACCTGGTGGGCCGGGCGGACCTGGAAGAGCGTGAAGCGGCAGAGGTCCGGGACATTTTGCAGAGGAGTGGGGCGCGGCAGCAGACTGAGCGGATGATCACGTCCCGCTACGAACACGTGCTGCGGGTCCTGGACGCGGCAGGCTTTCCCCCGGCCGCGGATCGTGCCCTGCGTGGTCTGGCGGTCAAGGCGACCCAGTACACCTCCTGACCCCACGACCGCGGACCGTGGACACCGACCTGTGCCGTCGCGTGTCGACAGCGGTGTCACCTGATCCCCGAGTAGGAAGAACGCGTCATGGTCCAGCAGATTCTCGAGCGGGTCGTCGGGTACGAGCGCCGGTTCAGCACGCTCTTCGAGGAGTACTTCGACACGTTGAGCGCCGGGCTCGATGTGCCGTCCTTCAGCCGTTTCACTCCGGACTGCCTACGGCTGCTTCGGGAGTTGTCGTTGCGGGGCGGGAAGCGGATGCGGGTCGTGCTGCTGCATGAGGCGGCGCGTCTGGCGACCGACGAGCCGGTCGAAGGACTGGACGCCGCCGCGCTGAGCATCGAGCTGCTGCAGACCCACGGCCTGGTCCATGACGATCTCATCGACGACAGCCCCACCCGCCGCGGCGGCCCGTCCACCTACTACGCCTACCGTGAGCGGTTCCGCGACCACCCGCAGACGGCCATGGGCCTGACCGTACTCGCGGGTGACCTCGCGCTGGCCCTGTCCCTGCAGGTCCTCCTGGACGCGAAGGTACCCGTAGCGGTGCGGCAGGCCATGGTCGAGGTGCAGACGCGGGCGGCGACCGACACCTTCACTGGTCAGATCATCGACCTGGAACGCGACTTCACCGCCGGACCGGACGAAGACGTCCTGCACTGCGTGGCCGACTACAAGTCAGCGCGCTACTCGATCCTCGCGCCGCTGCAGCTCGGACTCCTGGCCGCAGGCGAACAGCCAGCGCTCTTCGCGAAGGAACTGCGCGACTACGCGCGGCTGGTGGGGATCTGCGGGCAGATGCGCGACGACTACCTGGACCTGTTCGGGGACGCCGCCGCCATGGGCAAACCCACCGGCACCGACCTGCGCGACGGCAAGCACAGCTACACCGTCCGCGCCCTGCTGGCGGCCGTCGACGACACTGAGCGTCTCATGGTGCAAGCCGCGCTCGGCGACCGGTCCTGTACGCCGCAGAGCATCGCCGCCATCCGGGAGATCGGCGAACGCCGCGGTGTGCCCGACAGGATGCAGGCGGACATGCGCCGCTACGCGCAGCAGGCGTCCGCGGTGGCCGCCGGCTGGCGGTCACGATGGCGGGAGGAGGCAGTCACCTTCTTCGAGCACGTACCGCAGTGGAGTGTTGAGCGAGCCACATGACCAGCGCACGCCCCGCCTGAGTGACAGGCGCGGCCCGTGCGCACCCGGCAGGTGCGGGACCGTTGCCCGAGGCCGTCGGGGCTGCGGCCGCCAGCTCCGCCAGGGCCTGGCGGAAGTGTTCGGGAAGACTGTCGGCGTCGGGCAGGGCGGTGTCGATGCGGAAGCACACGCTGGTCGTCTCGCCGTACGCCGTTGCCGCGACCGCGAGGGGCACGCCAGGCGGGCAGCAGATGATGCCGTCAATGCGGTGCACTGCCGCCTGGCCGTAGTGCAGCCGCTGACGCATCACCACATAGGAGGCGCACACGGTGAGCCGGCCCGGGACCGTGCTCGCATCCACAAGACGCCGAAATAGCCACCAGGGAAGGCGGGTGAGCGCGGCTCGCAGCACCCTCTTGTGCCCGGCTGACTTCAGCACAGGCAAGGTGAGATCTCGCGTACGTGCCAGCCGTCGGCTCACCGGCATGGAGCCGCCGGGCAGGTCGATCCGTGCCAGGAACAGCCGGTTGCCAGGCGCTGCCACCTCGTCGGGCGTACGCAGGTTGACGGGCACCACCACAGGCAGGGTCGCGCCTGCGGCACGGGGCCAGGCATCCCTGGCCCACTGGGTGATCGCGTGGGCCACGGCGGTGAGGTAGACGTCGTTGGTGCTGGCTGCACCGGCGCGAGCCGCCGTGCGTAGAGCGGCAGAGGGCACGTGAGCCCACAACAGGTGGCGGCGACTGGACAGCGGATGCGAGGCGGACTGCCACAGGCGGTGCTGGCGTGCGTTCCGAAGCAGGATCCCGGTGCTGGTCGCGGCCTGGCGCGGGCTGGGCCGCGCAGTCGAGAAATCCTCCCGGGTGAGCCCGGAAGGCTCTCCTGGCGGCACCCGTGGCCCGAACATCGCTTCCAGGACCGCGACGATGCTGGCACCGTCCTGGACAGCGTGGTGGGTGAGATACAGCAGCGCGAACCCGTCAGTCACATGACCGTGCAGCAGGACCATCCGCCAGGCTGGGGCGCCCTGTGGCCACCCTTCTCGCAGCAGCAGGGCCACCGCCGCCTGAAGAGCCGCCGAACCTTCGGCGACATGCCGGGCGCGAACGTGCAAGGCCAGGTCCGGGACGGCAGGCGTCCACCGTGCGGCCGGCCCCTCGCCGGTCAGGACGTGCGTCAAACAGGACAGGCCGCTCAGACGAGCGGTGACGCGCTCGCGCAGGCCGGCGAGATCGGGGACAGCGCCGCTCAGATGCAGCACCGCCCCGATCGTCGCGTTGGCGTCCGGGTGCTCCGCCAGCCGGTCAGCCTTGATCATGACAAGATCGGCGGGGCTGGGATCCAGGAACCGGCTCACCTTCCTCCGCCCAGGAGCGTGTAAACGGGTACGCCGACGGCGACGCCGACCAGCATCCCGACAGCCACCTGGCCAACGGTGTGGCAGCACAGCCGCACGCGGGACCAGCCGATCAAGGCGACCAGGGGCGACAGCATGAGCATCCAGGGCCCGAAGACCGTCATGAGGACGCCCAGGGAACCGCCTGCGACGGCGCCGTGCACCGACACCTTCCAGAAGAAGGTGATCACCATCAGGGCGAGCAGGACTGCGACCATCGCCGTCACCAGAGCAGTCACCTCGACGGGAGCATCGAACCCGTACAGCAGTGCGGTGCCGGTGAGGACCGACGCCATCACCCCCGGGGCGGCCGCGATGCGGTCCTGCCTGCGCCGTACATGCCGGTCGCCCCAGTACCGGCGGCGCGCACCGAACCGAAGAATCAGGGTAGGCAGCACGCCCGTGAACACCGCCGCCACCACGCCCCAGCCGATGCCGACCCACCCGTCCGCGCGCCAGCCGAGCAGCGGCGCCAGGAGCAGCATCCAGTTCCGCGGCTCGCCGCCGTCACTGAGCAGCCAGGCCCAACGCGCCTCACCACGGGGCACCACCTCATCTGCGGACGACTCACAAGGGCCGAGGGGAGGCAGGGCTGATACGCCCGGGGAAGTCGTCGAAGCCCGGTTGTGTTGCGACACCTCGTTAAGTCCCGCCCCTCCGCATAGTGGTGCCGCCGTACGCGGCGGTCATCAGCCGAACGATGCGCACAGCAGGCCGGTCACGGCACCGGCGCCGTCTGCTCGACGTCTGTCGCTGCTGTGTTGGTCGCCACGGGAGGGTGGTGGCTCCGGGTACGGGCGGTGAAGGCGGCCATGCCCAGGGCCGCCACGCCAACCGCCCAGCCACTGCCCAGCAGCAGGCAGCTCACCGGCACCACTTGCAGACCGGCTGCGGCCACCGAGGTCTGCACTGCTGCGTAGGCAGGCAGGAAGCGCACCACGGGACTATCAGCGGCTGGGTTGATCAGAGGGTTCTGCAGCACCAGATCGATGGAGCTGATCATGATGGCCAGGAACATGCCGGCGAGCTCGCTGCGCACCACGGCAGCCAGCACGATCCCGACACCGCCGTAGACCAGGGCGCCGCTGAACATACCCGCGGCCAGCACCAGGGACTGCTCGGGCCGCCAGAACAGACGCATCCATCCGGTGGTGTAGGCGGCGACCACGGCCGTAATCATCAGGAGCGCGGTGCACTTGGCGAGCGCCAGACACGAGCGGGGATAGCCGGCGCGCACCAGGCGCTGGTCGAAGAGTGCGGAGCGGGCTGTGCCGACGAACATCATGAACGCGATGACCAGCGACAGGGCCTGCAGTGCACCGTTGATCTGGAGCAGGATGTTGCCGTCCATGACCACCGTGCGGCCGACCGGCCGGATCCGGAACCGCAAGGGAGTGGAAGGCACCACGGTGTAGGCCAGTGTGGTCCACAGCGGCACGAACAGGACCACGATGAGCAGCGCCAGCCGGTTGCAGGCCTGTTCGATCAGCGCGAACCGCAAAGCCGTACGGAAACAGGACCACCATCGCGTCATACCGCCACCACCCCGGGCTCGGGCTGCTCCGGCTGCCGCAGTACACCTGCCTGCAGGCGGTACAGGATGTCCAGGCGCGAGGCGTCGTAGGCGAGATGGGAGACCACCAGCACTGCGCAGCCACGGTCCCGCAAGGCCCCTGCCAGGTCCCAGAACCGCAGATAGGTCTCCCAGTCGAAACCCTGGTAAGGCTCGTCCAAAAGGAGCACTTGGGGGTCGTGTATCAAGGCCAGGACCAGGTTGAGTTTCTGGCGTGTGCCGCCGCTGAGGGCGGCCACCCGCTCGTGCCGGTAGTCGCTGAGGTTCAGCTGCTCCAACAGCTCGAAGGCTCGGGTCAGATGGCTGAGGCCATAGGCGGCCTGGAAGAACCGCAGGTGCTGCGCGACGGTGAACGCCTGGTGGAGCACGGTCTCCTGCGGGCAGCAGCCCAGCAGGCCCGCCCGCTCCACGGTGCCGCTGTCCGCAGCGAGATCCCCGGCCAGGATGCGCAGCAGGGTGCTCTTGCCGCTACCGTTCTCACCGACGATGCCCGCCAGCTGACCGGGATACAGATCCAGCGACACCCCACGCAGGACGGGACGCTGCCGGTAGTCCTTGCGTAAGTCCCGTACGCCCAGTACCGGACCAACTGCGCTCAACACTTCACCCTCCACGCCCACCACTCCTTCAGGCCCGTCTGTCGCGGAGGCGCGTCTGGACGAATGCAGTCGGATCTCCTCTTCACCGACCCGGCAGCGCAGACAGGTATCAGCAGCGAGGGGAACCGGTGAGGCCCCGAAGGACGGCGGCCCAGTCACTGCAACGACGAAGGCAGTCCACAGGTCACGAACCGATGCGGGGCGCCTCTTCGCCGCATTCGTCGGCTGGCCAGTCCGCGACCTGACACACCGCCTGCACTGGTCGGACTGGCGCCGTCGTCGCAAGGCCACGCCCGCGCAGCCATTACCAGCGACAAGCCGTTCAACAGCCGCGATCAAGATCTACAGCTGGAGCATTGGGCCATGTCTGACAAAGATCACGTCACGGCGCCATGATGGTGCGGAGTCCGTTGCGATGGCGGCGACCATGTCCCGTGGGCTCGCGGGTCGGCGCGCTTGAGGTAACTGCAGGGGAACGGCGATCCGTCGGGCTACCTCGGCGTCTGCACGGTCGAGCAGTTCAGCGAGTTGATCAACGGTGATGCCCAGAGCCCCAGCAAGCTTGGGTCGCATCCATGGCTGGGGCACGGCGTGGCCGCTCTCCCACCGTCCCACAGTAGTTCGGTCGACCTCCATCGCCTCGGCCAGCGGGCTCAACTGTCCTGTCGCTCGGGATCGAACCGGTCAAGTACACGACGAAACTCGGCCGGGACGTCAGCTTCCCGAGGGTACGTCTGCGTGAGGCGGAGTCATCCAAGCCTTGATCCAGCGCTTCGCAATGGCTCTACCGGTCGACCGTCAGCCCCGGATCGGCCACCGTCGCGCTCCCCCTGCGCTCCGGCCACCACGGGAGCCGACAGGCGGGGCCGCGCCGCCCGCGCCAACCTTCCGCCAACCTTGGGCGACAAGAGTGAGCGACGACCCGCCAGGACCCACCACACTGGATGAGGAGCGCGCCATGGTCTACGCCCAGCCCGGGACCGAGGGCAGCATCGTCACCTTCAAGCCCCGCTACGACAACTTCATCGGCGGCGACTTCGTCGCCCCCACCGAAGGCCGCTACTTCGACAACCCCACCCCCATCACCGGCGAGACCTTCACCCAGGTCGCCCGCTCCACCGCCCCCGACATCGAACGCGCCCTCGACGCCGCCCACGCCGCCGCCGACGCATGGGGACGCACCTCCCCCACCGAACGCGCCACCGTGCTCAACCGCATCGCCGACCGGATCGAGCAGCACCTCGAACGCCTCGCCGTCGTCGAGACCTGGGAGAACGGCAAGCCCGTCCGCGAGACCCTCGCCGCCGACATCCCCCTCACCATCGACCACTTCCGCTACTTCGCCGGCATGATCCGCGCCCAGGAAGGCAGCATCTCCCAGATCGACGAGGACACCGTCGCCTACCACTTCCACGAACCCCTCGGCGTCGTCGGCCAGATCATCCCCTGGAACTTCCCCATCCTCATGGCCGCCTGGAAGCTCGCCCCCGCACTCGCCGCCGGGAACTGCGTCGTCATCAAGCCCGCCGAGCAGACCCCCGTCAGCCTCCTGGTCGTCATGGAACTCATCGCCGACCTGCTCCCGCCCGGCGTCGTCAACATCGTCAACGGCTTCGGCATCGAGGCCGGCAAACCCCTCGCCTCCAGCCCGCGCGTCGCCAAGATCGCCTTCACCGGCGAAACCACCACCGGACGCCTGATCATGCAGTACGCGTCCGAGAACATCATCCCCGTCACCCTCGAGCTCGGCGGCAAGAGCCCCAACATCTTCCTGCCCGACGTCACCGCCCACGACGACGACTACCTCGACAAGGCCGTCGAAGGCTTCGTGATGTTCGCCCTCAACCAGGGCGAGGTCTGCACCTGCCCCTCCCGCGCCCTGATCCACTCCTCCATCTACGAGGAGTTCATGGCCCGCTGCATCGAACGCACCGAAGCCATCACCGGCGGCAACCCCCTCGACCCGGCCACCATGATCGGCGCCCAGGCCAGCAACGACCAGTACGAGAAAATCCTCTCCTACCTCGACATCGGCATCAAGGAAGGCGCCCAGGTCCTCACCGGCGGCGGCCCCCGCAAGGTCACCGGCCTCGAGAACGGCTACTACATCGAACCGACCATCTTCCACGGCCGCAACGACATGCGGATCTTCCAGGAAGAAATCTTCGGCCCCGTCGTCTCCGTCACCACCTTCGACACCGAGGACGAGGCCCTCCGCATCGCCAACGACACCCTCTACGGCCTCGGCGCCGGCGTCTGGACCCGCGACGGCAACACCGCCTACCGCCTCGGCCGCGCCATCAAAGCCGGCCGCGTCTGGACCAACTCGTATCACTTGTACCCTGCCCACGCCGCGTTCGGCGGGTACAAGAAGTCCGGGATCGGGCGCGAGACCCACAAGATGATGCTGGACCACTACCAGCAGACCAAGAACCTGCTGGTCAGCTACTCCGACAAGAAGCTCGGCTTCTTCTGATGCCCGGCGCTGACCGGGTTCAGCGCGTGGAGCTCACCGAGCCGGCCGCCGCGCTCCTGCGGCGGCTGGCCGCGCTCCACGGGCCGCTGATGTTCCATCAATCTGGCGGCTGCTGCGATGGCTCCGCCCCGATGTGCTACCCGCGCGGCGAGTTCCGCGTCGGCGGACAGGACGTGCTGCTCGGCGTCGTCGACCTGGACACGCCGTTCTGGATGAGCGCCGACCAGTACGCCTACTGGCAGCACACCCACCTCACCGTCGACGTCGTCCCCGGCCGCGGCAGCGGCTTCTCCGTCGAGGCACCGGAAGGCGTCCGCTTCCTGATCCGCTCGCGCCTCCTGACCGAGGCGGAACTCGCCCGCCTCGAAGACAACCCGCCCCTGACAACCGGAGCGGACCTGGAACTTTGAGGGCACGGCGAACGGACCCGTCTTCACCGCTGGTCGCAGTGGAGGCGGGTCCGCGGGCTTTGCCCGACTCGACCCAGTGGATCTCGCGTCGCGACGAGTCCTGCGGTGTCCGGCACATCGCCGTCGGCGGTGCGACTCTCGCCGCCGAAGCGGCCGCGTTGGGTCTGGTCGACGAAGACCGGGCCAGGGGCTACCCGGTGCTGGTCGGCGGCGACATTCCGTCTTTCCGCTACCGCGTGGCCCGTCAGCCGACCGGTCCGCGGAACCCACAGCCGGCTGCGGGCGGTGCGGGGCGGGTCGCCGCCGCAGCGCGCATCAGGCGGTCGAGGCAATCGCTCGGGTGACGGCCGTGATCGCCGGGGTTGGGCGGCCGGGGAGTCGCGCCACGAGAACCCGGCGGATCTCGGGAGGTGCGCCTTCGACGCGCAACAGGCTCACCTCAGGCGGCAGCACCGGCGACAGCTGGGCGGGCACCGTCGTCACCCCGAAGCCACCGGCCACCAGTTGAAGCTTGGTCAGCCAGTCCCGCGCGCTGTGGACCACGTACGGCCGTCCGAGCAGGCCGGGCCAGACGCCGAGCAGTGGCTCGGCGTTCGATGACGGGCTGGCGATCCACGGAGCGTCGATCAGTTCGTCGATGTGCACCGCGGCGCGGCCGGCGAACTTTCCGGTCGAAGGCGCGCGACGACCAGTTCGACGTCCGCGACGGTCTCGACATGAAGGCGGGGCGACTCGCTGTCCAAAAGCCGGTGGGGCGGGCGGGACGTCAGCACGGCGAGGTCGATCGACCCCGCGCGCAGCGCCCGGATCAGAGTGGGCATGGTGCCCGCGGTGGTCGTGACGGTGATCCGCGGGTCGGTTGCCGCGAGGCGGGCCAGGCAGGGAGGCAGCCCTACCCATGGATCATGCGCAACTCGATCACCGTACGCGGCCAGTGGATGTATCCACGTACGGCGAACGTCGGCATCATCCGGCTCCTGGCCTCGGGGGCACTGGACCTCGCCCCCGAGCGGGTCCGCTCCTTCGGCCTCAGTTCCGTCAACGACGCCGTCACGTACGCCGCCTCACATGGTGGCCCCTTCGACCGCACTGCCCTCACCCCACTGGCTCGCTGACAAGACCGCCCGATCTCCGGTGTCAACGCGGGGTGTCGTAGGCGAGGGGCAGGGCTGTGACCGTGCGGCCGTTGTCCCGACGGGCTTGGGCAAGGTCGGTGATGGCCGACGGCGGCCAACCCTCGACTCCTCCTGCCGCCGCGGCGGTGGCGCCGCCGCTGTTACGGGGTTTTGGTCTCCGAAGTGACGTAGGCGTGCTTGCGTAGCGGAAGCTCCTTGAGGAACCAGCTCAGCACGAAGGCGGTGAGCCCGAAGGGGATCGCGACCAGGAAGACGACGTGCAGGGACTGGTCGAAGGCCAGGATGAACCCGTGGCGCACAGGTGCGGGCAGGGTGTTCAGTTGGGCCGGGCTGGCGGTGATCGCGCTTCCGTGGATCTGCTGGACGGCGGCCTGCGGCAGGTACTTTGGCAGATTGGCGGTCAGCTGCCGGTTGAATACCGCGCCGAGCACGGACACGCCGAAGGAGCCGCCGATGGTGCGGAAGAACGTGGTCGAGGAGGTGGCGGTGCCCAATTGCTCGTGGGGAACGGCGTTCTGTACTGCGACGACGAGGACCTGCATGACCAGTCCGATCCCGAAGCCCACGACGAACATGTAGGCCGAGGAGACGGCCAGGCCTGTGGTCGGGGTCATCAGGGAGAGCAGGTAGATCCCGAGCGTCAGGACGGCGGTGCCAATGATGGGGAAGATTTTGTAGCGCCCGGTCGCGGTCACCATTCGGCCGCTGGTGACGAACGTGATCAGCATGCCGAGGATCAGCGGGAGCAGTTGCAGGCCCGAACTGGTCGGGCTGGCCGCGTGCACGGTCTGCAGATAGAGCGGGATGTAGATGATGACGCCGAACATCGTCGCCCCGATGAGGAACCCCATCGCGTTGGCGACGGCGAAAACCGGCGTTCGGAAGAGCCCGAGCGGCAGCACGGGTTCGGCCGCGCGGCGCTCGACGACGACGAAGAGTGCGCCCAGCGCGACCGCCGAGCAGCCGAGCGTGAGAATGGGCGCGGAAGTCCAGCCGTAGATGGTGCCGCCCCAGGTGGTGAGCAGAATGACGGCGGTGGCCGCGGCACCGATCAGCGCGGCGCCCGCGTAGTCGATCCGGTGTCTGGTTCGGGTCCGCGGCAGCCGCAGTACCGCGGCGATGACGAAGATGGCCAGTGCGCCCACCGGAAGGTTGATGTAGAAGACCCAGCGCCAGCTCAGGTGCTCGGTGAAGAACCCGCCCGCCAACGGTCCGATGACCGAAGAGGCGCCGAAGACCGCGCCGAAGTACCCCATGTACCGGCCGCGCTCGCGGGGGCTAACCACTTCCCCGATGATCGCCTGGGCTCCGACGATCAGTCCGCCCGCACCGGCTCCCTGGATGGCACGGAACGAGATCAACTCGGTCATGTTCTGCGACAGCCCGGACAGCGCCGAACCGGTCAGGAAGATCACTATCGCGGCCTGGAACAGCTCCTTGCGCCCGAACAGGTCTCCGAGTTTGCCCCAGAGCGGGGTCGTGATCGTCGAGGTGAGCAGGTAGGCGGTCACGACCCAAGCCAGGTGGTTCAGGCCGTGCAGGTCCCCGGCGATCGTCGGCAGAGCCGTGGCCACGATGGTCTGGTCGAGAGCGGCCAGGAACATCCCCATCATCAGCGCGGAAAGGATGATCAGGATCCTGCGGTGCTCCTCGCCGGGGGCGGCCGGGGACCGAGCCTCGGTCCGTCCGGACGCGTCGGCGTGGTCGGTCGTGTCACCGGACATGGTGATCCTCCAGATGCCGGGTCACGCCGTCGGCGAACCCGCGCAGCATGCCGGCGAAGACCGCCATTTCGTCGGGCGACCAGTCGGCCAGCACCTCGGTGAGCCAGTCGTGGCGCGCGCCGAGGACCGCGTCGATCGCGGCCCGGCCGGATTCCGTCAGGCGGAGTCGGACGGCCCGGTGATCCACGTCGTCCGCACCCCGGCCCAGCAGACCCGAGCGCTCCAGCTGACGGGCCTTGCGGCTGACCGTCGGCGCATCGACGCGCAGCCGCTCTGCCAGATCGCAGACCCGCAGGCCGACCTGCTCCGTGTCGTCCCGGTAGAGCACGTACAGCAATGCCACGCCGGCACGGTCAAGATCCGCTCGGGCCCGGTCGATCAGGAACTCGTGCAGACGCTCCTGCTTGAGCACGAGCATGACCGCCTGAAGCGCCGATTCAAGCCGTTCGATCGGCTCATCACGCAGCATCTCCGGAGGGACCGAGGATCCGGCACCCCGCCTCTGTGCCATACCTCCACGCTAATAACGTGCTTGCGGCAAGTAAACGGTCCATCCACACCCGTGTGATCCTTGCCGGGGCGTCCTGCGGCCAAGCCGTCACGACCGGACGCACCTCGTGGCGCAGCGTCCCCGGCTCCGACTGCCCCGACCGAATCCAGCAGACGGGTGTCACTGCCGGCAGACAGCCTCCCGGAGCCTCGCTGCGATACGGTGAGTCGATCTTCAGGCTTGTACCCATGGGGGAGCAGCAAATGGCGACCGACTTGACGCCCGAGATGGCCGAGGCGATCCAGCGTGGCTACGACCAGCGCGACCGAGCGAACATGGCACCGACGATCGCGTACTTCCAGGCGCTGCTTGCGGACCACCCTGACCACCCGGTCCTCGTATACGAGGTGGGCGGCGCCTACGACACCGCGGGTCAGGAGGAGACCGCCCGTGGCTACTACGAGCGTGCGCTCGCCCTTGGTCTTGACGGTGATGTCCTGCGCCGATGCCTGTGCCAGTACGCCAGCACCCTCAAGTGGCTGGGCAAGCTCGACGAGTCGCTGGCCGTGCTCGACCGCGCCCGCGAGGAGTTCCCGGACTCCGACTCTGTCCGCGTCTTCCGCGCTCTGACGCTCAATGACGCCCAGCGGGCGGACGAGGCGGTAGCCGAGTTGCTCACCGTCGTCACCGGGCACGCCGAGGTCACCGACCTCGGGCGGTGGGCGGTCGGGCTGCGAGGCCTCGCCCAGTGGCTCGCCAACGGGCGGCCCGAATAGGAAGGTGAGCCCTCACCTGGACGCTCGCCGGCGCGGCTCTCAAGCGGGAGTCGCGGCTGGGCCGATGCCGGCCAGGGCGATCATCGGCAGCGGGGCGAGTCGTTCTCCCAGGGCCTCCCCTCACGGGGTGCTTGACCCTCACACAGTGGCAGGGCATGCCCTGGTGGCAGACGCCGAGGAGAGGACCCTGCCATGCTGATCAAGGACGTCGCCTTCGCCGCCGTGGATGTCGGGGCAGGGACAGACGACCGCTGGGCCGGCCTGGTGCGGGATGGATGGCCGCACGCTGCCACGTGGATCACCCCGTGCATGCGAACGTGGCAAGGCGAGCACGCGGCGCGGGAGGTGTTCGCCGCCCACATGCCCGAGCTGGTGCCGGCCTTGGACCGGCTCTCCGCCGTGGCGCCGGAACCGGGCGCGATCGCCCTGCTCACTCAGGTCGGCCTGCGACCGTGGTTCAGCTCCTGCACTCAGGCGGTCGTGGACGGCGTACTCCTGCGCAACTACGACCTCGATCCGGCCCGGTGCGACCGTACGATCGTCCGCTCCGACTTCCTGCGCCCCGTCATCGGGATGGGCGAGGTGCAATGGGGCCTGCTCGACGGCATGAACGACGCCGGGCTGGCAGTCTCGCTGACTTTCGGCGGCAGGTTCGTGCACGGCGCGGGTTTCGCCGCCCCGATCGTCCTGCGGTACTTGCTGGAGACGTGCGACAAGGTCCCGCAGGCCGTGGCGGCGCTGCGCCGGCTGCCGATCGCCACCGCCCAGAACATCACCCTTATGGACGGCGACCAGGCCCTGACCGTCCACGTCGGCCCGGACATGACGGCGACCACGGCTCAGGAGCCGTTCGCCGCCAACCACCAGCTCGACCCGGTTCCGCAGGGCCAGGAGGCGTTCACTCGCACCCATGAGCGGCTCGCCGCCGTGCGCGCGGCGGCCGGGGCCACTGAGGACCGTCCCAGCTCGGTGCTGCGGGCGCTGCTGCAACCGCCTCTCTACCAGGCGCGTTACTCGGAGGGCCTTGGCACCGTCTACACCGCCGCCTACCGACCCGCGGAGGGCCTGGCGACCTACCACTGGCCCGATACGGCCTGGGAGCAGTCGTTCGGCGCGTTCGAGCCGGGCACTCGCAGCGTCAACATCGGTTTGCCAGTTCACTGCTGAGGCTGCCTGCGGACATGTCCGGGCCGGTCGCGCCGGTGACCAGGAACAGCCTGGCGTCGTGGCCCATACCATGCCTCTCGATCTGCGGTGCGGAGGTGGGGGTGGGGATGGTTCAGTTGGTGGTGGCAGCCATCTCGACGCGGTGGTGCTCGGGCGCCGGGTGCTGCGGCGGCTGGGCCGGGAGGAACGCGGCGGCGAGTAGGGCGCCTGCGACGGCGACGCACGCGGCCACGACGCAGCCGATGCTCAGCCCGTGGTCGAAGGCGGTGATCGCGGCCTGGCGGACGGCGCCGCCGAGGGCTCCCTGGCCGTGGGCGGCGAGCTGGCCGGAAACGGCGAACGCCGCGCCGACGGACTGGTGGGTGGTCTCGGTCAGCTGGTGTGGCAGGGCGGTCGGCAGAGCGCTGTTCAGGCGAGTGCCGTACACGGAGGCGTAGACGCTGCCGATGATCGCGACGCCGAGGGTGCCGCCGAGCAGGCGGGTTGAGTCGTTCACGGCGGACCCGACGCCCGCCTGGTCGGCGGCGACGGCGCCCATGATGGACTCCGTCGCGGGCGCGGAGGTCAGGCCCATCCCCAGGCCGTAGATGACCATCTGGATGGCGATGACCCCGTAGCTCAGCGTTGGGGAGATGTCGGATGCCACCCAGAAGTAGAAGCCGGCCTGCAGGGCCAGCCCGGCCGTGACGATGGCCTTGGTGCCGACCTTGACCGCGAGCCTGGTTCCCAGCGTCGATCCGACGGCGACGGCGAACGCGACGGGGAGCAGGTGCACGCCCGCGGACAGCGGGCTGTAGTTGCGGACGAACTGGAAGAACTGCGTGATCAGGAAGATGAACCCGAGGAGTGTGAAGAACGCGATGGTGACGGCGGCGCTCGCGGCGCTGAACCGCATGTCCTTGAACAGGCGCACATCCAGCATCGGCTCGGCGGAGCGGCGCTCGCCGAGGATGAACGCGGCCAGCAGCACCACGGATCCGGCGAAGCCGGCCAGCGACGCGGCCGATGCCCAACCGCGGTCCGGGGCCTCGATGATGGTGTAGACGAGCAGGCCCATGAAGGCGCCGGACAGGATCAGGCCCAGGTAGTCCAGGCGGTGCGCGGCTGGGTTGCGGGAGGCGGGCACGAACGCGGCCACCAGTGCAATGACCGCGAGCGAGGCGGGGCCGAGGATGTAGAAGATGCTCGACCAGCTGTAGTGCTCCAGCAGGAAGCCGCCCACGATCGGCCCCAGCGCGATCGCGACGCCGGCCGTCGCGCCCCACAGGCCGATCGACACTGCCCGCTCCTTGCGGTTGGTGAACACTCCGGTCAGCAGGGCGAGGGTGGGTGGGAACGTCATGGCGGCGCCCAGGCCCATCACGGCGCGGGCCGCGATGAGCTGTCCGGGGCCGCCGGCGTAGCCGCCGACGAAGCTGGCCGCGCCGAAGACCGCCAGGCCGGCGATCAGCATGCCCTTGCGGCCGAACCGGTCCGACAGGCTGCCCGCGGTCAGCAGCAGTGCCGCGAACACGAGGTTGTAGGCGTCGACGACCCATTGCAGCTGCGAGGTGGAGGTACCCAGCTCGCGGGTGAGCGTCGGCAGGGCCACGTTGACCAGGGTGGTGTCGAGGTTGATCAGGAAGGAAGCCAGCAGCAGCGCCGTGAGCACCAGTGGCTTCGAAGGTGTTCGAGTCATGGTTCAAATATAGACACAGCTGGTTTATTTTTTCTACCACTCGCTTTACATGGTGCAGTACGCTGGGTGCATGCGGAGCTATGGCCAGTACTGCTCGATCGCCCGAGCGCTCGACGTCGTGGGGGACCGCTGGACGCTGCTGATCGTCCGGGAACTCCTCCTGCAGGGACCCTGCCGGTTCACCGACCTGCGCAACGGGCTGCCGGGCATTGCGGCGAACCTCCTGTCGACCCGCCTGAAGGAACTCGAGGCCGCCGGGCTGATCACCCGCGAGGACGCACCGCCGCCGATCGCGACCGTCCTCTACCAGCTGAGCGAGAGCGGCCGGGAGCTGGAGCCGGTTCTGAAAGCACTCGGACTGTGGGGCCTGAGGTGCATGACCGAGGAACGCGAGGGCGACGCGTTCCAGGCACGCTGGCTCGCCTACGCCCCGGAGTGGTTCACCACCGACGCCGACCCGGACGCCGGGCCCGCGGTCATCCAACTGAGCGCGGCCGACGAGCTGGCCTTCATTCGACTGCGAGACGGTCAGGTCCACACCCAGGTCGGACGCGTCGCGGATCCGGACCTCACACTGGAAGGCCCGCCCCGTACCGTCCTCGGTCTTCTCAGCGGTCTCCTCGACCTCGAAGCCGCCGGCCGACTCGGCCTGACCGCCACCGGCCGACTCGACCTGCTCACCCGCCTACGCCCAGTTTCGCAAGACCACGCGCGCGCCCAGGACCCGGCACGCCGCTGAGCTGCGACACCCGACACTCGCGTGGCGTGTGTCGGGTGACAACCATCGCGACCAGTCACACAGGGTTCCAACGTCACACACCGTCAGGCGGCATCAGATCGCTGTCGCTAATGGTGTAGCTCAGCGGCGGGTAGACGAAGTCCGTCTCGCTGTTCTCGCGGCGCCGTAGACGATAGAACTCCTGCCGCTGCTCGTCGTCGGCCGACGTGAGGCGCGCACCCTGTGGGAGGTGGGCCTGTCCGTCGCGAAAGCGAACGAGGGTCTTCGACGTCCGGAACGTCACCCCTAGCCATTGGTTGTCCGCCGCCCCGCCGGGCGCGTCCAATACGATCTTGTGCCGGAGGCGTCGGTTCGACTCGACAGAGAACGTGACGACGGTGTCGTGGGCCAGCGGGACGTCGAACGTCTCGCCTTCCGCCCCCTTCGACTCGACGATCAGCTTCCTCGGCGGACCGACTTCGGGGTGCTGGTAGCAGGAGAAGACCGCGATGAACGACTCGTCGGCCAGATCGAGGGCCTGGTCGGAGTGGCTGCCCATGGTGGTGTAGGCATTCGTGTAGCTCTCGATGAGAGCGTTGTTGAAGCCGACCGGGATCCCCGCACACTCCTGGATCCGTTGCGCCAGCCGCTCGTGCACGCCACGGAAGCGCTGCGCCGGACTGCCGTAGCGCGTGGTCGTCCGCACGAGGGGCACCCCGCCCGCCTCGTCGACCTTGGTGAGCGTGGCGCCGAGTCGGCCTTTTCCGACGACCTCCCAACGGACCGACGCGGACAGCTCCGCAAAGAGGCTCTCCTCGGTCGGCAGAGCGCACGAGAGGATCTCGTCCGAGATCCTAGAGTCGGGGCGCACTGTAGTCCCCCGAGTTCATGCTGAAGACAAACTCGTCGCCGTAGTCGATGACGGACGAAGTCTTGTTCTCCTCGGCGTACAGCCTGCGCAGCCTGTCCATACCGGCCTGCGTGGGCGGCTCCAGCTCCACCAGGTCTCCGTCGGCCTTGAGATACGTGCGACCGCCCTTGTGCACGGCCTCAGCGCTCGAACAGCGCACCACGTATCCCAGGCGGGTCGGGAGCAGTTCGGCGTCCAGCATGGAGGGCCGGATCTCGTGGCTGTACAGGCGGTTGGTGGACAGCGGCATGAAGAAGACGGAACCGGGGTGAAGTGTCACGGTGAACTGCCCCGGGAGTGCGGCCCCGTCGCGTCCTGTTGCCGACTCCTTGAGGCGGAAGTGGAGTCGGGTCAGCCCGCTGACACCGTTCCGGCCGTAGTCGAAGGAGTCTTCGGCCAGTGGCTGCAGCTTGTCGAGCCCCTCGTAGAACGTGCAGAAGGCCATGATGCCGTTGACGGGCATGTCCTTGGTCTTGTCGGCATGGGCTGAGATCCTGGCCTTGGACTGCTTGCGCTCAGCCGTGGCAACGGTGTTGTGGTAGATCTGGGCGAGGACGTGGTTCAGCGGCGCCTGGTCCCGGAAGACGGCGTCGGCCTCGCGGTTCAGCGCCTCGACGATCTGGGTATCGGCCTCGCGGAAACTCTCGGTCGGCCCTGAGAGATTCGTGGAACACCGCAGCAGGCGGAAATGCAGTTCGTCCCCGTTGCGCGTGACGGGTGTCAGATAGATGCCGCTGCGGTGGGCCGTTCCGGGCTTGGTCGACTCCGTCAGGGACTGGAAGGCGTGCTCCGCCCGGATCCGTCCGAAGTGATCGGCGTCGAGCCCGAAGAATCGGCGGTAGTACACGCCGACGCCGTGCACCTGGAGGGGAACCCGGCCGGCACCGACGACGGTCCAGGAATCCTCACCGTCCTCCCGGTAGCCGTGCGACAGCTCCCGGACGACGAATGCTCGTTCAGCTCCCTGCAGCTGACGATGACTCAACTCTGACAGGTCGCCACACAGGTAGACGGTCTTGTGCGCGAGATCGAGCGCACCGGAGGCGAGAGCCTCCGGGTCAACGATGGACCCGAAGAAGTCGCTGATCAGGTCGTCGTCCTGCAGCGCCGAAGGCGCTACCAGGACGTTGCTCGCATCCTCGATGCGGGCTTCCGGCGGGGTCATGTGGGCGAGCTTACCGGCGGAGGCCGGCTCCCACTCCCGTGGCTGGGCCTTGGGCGTCCGCTCCGGCGAGCGGACGCCCAAGGTGTCCAACACCGGTCAGGGAGGACCGGTCAGGGAGCGATGTCCCACTGCTGGCAGGTGTTGTCGAGCTGGGCCCACTGCCGGACCACCGTGCCGTTGGCCGTCCCGCAGTTGGTGACGTCCAGGGCCATGCCCGTGTTGACGTTGGTGATGGTGTAGTGGCTCCCGGCTGCGGAGACGTCCCACTGCTGGCAGGTGTTGCCCAGCGACGCCCACAACTGCACGGCGGTGCCGTTGCTGATGCCGCAGTTCTTGTCGTCCAGCACGGTGCCGCTGTTGGTGTTGGTGATGGTGTAGTGGCCGTTGCCCGCGCTGGTGAACTTCCACTGCTGGCAGGTGTTGCCGAGCGACGCCCACAGCTGCACCGCGGTGCCGTTGGCCGTCCCGCAGTTCTGGGCGTCGAGGACCTTGCCGCTGTTGGTGTTGGTGAGCCGGTAGGCGGTGCCGGTGGCCGGGAAGGTCTGGGAGGGCTGGCTGTAGCCGACGGAGACGATCTCCGACTGGACGGCGTTGTCGGCGGCGTCGGTCGGGTAGCCGGCGGTGAGGACGCCTTCGAAGAAGGAGCCGTCCGACCAGTTGCTGTCGTCACCACCGGTGCCCAGGACGATGGCGCCTTCCTGGTGCATCGGGGCGTAGCCGGATGTCGTGGGCAGGGCGCCGGCGTAGGCGGTGGTGAGGGAGCCGGACTGGGCGTTGCCGTCCTTGATGGCGTACGTGGTGGTGCCGTTGTTCTTCAGCATGGCCGTCACGAAGGTGCTGGAGTTGCCCGTGTTGCCGGTGTCGGAGCCGTTGCCGCCGGCGAACAGGCCGTTCTCCAGGTCGGCCTGGACCCAGGGGCCGGAGCCGGAGCAGGGCGAGAACCAGCACTCGGTGCCGAAGTTGATGGCGTCCATGTGGCCGTTGCCGGTGTCCGTGCTGCTGGTCTCGGCGTTGCCGTAGTCGAAGCAGCAGTTGCCGTCCACGTGGTGGCCGGCGGTGACCATGTAGGCGCCCTGCGCGGCGCTGCCGGTGGGGACGCCGGAGGTGGCGTTGTCGCGGTAGCCGACGCCGGCCTGCACGGAGACGCCGTAGACGGCGTGCCCGCCCACGGTGAGCGGGAGCGCGTTGGCGATGGCGCCGACGTCCTGGCCGCCGTTTCCGCCGGCGCCCTCGATGGTGAGGGTGTTGCCCTTGCCGCTCTGGTCGTAGATCTTCGTGATGCCGCACAGCGTGCCCGAGCAGAAGGTGTCCTGGGCCGACGCGTTGGCGTAGCCGCCGGCGCTGAGCGTGCGGATGTCGGTCGTTGCCGAGTCGGAAGCGCGCTGCACCTGGTAGAGCACGCCGTTGTAGGCGGAGTACAGCGCACGGGTGGTGCTGTGCGCGGCGACGCACGGCGTGCCCGCCGCGGCGTAGATGTCGCAGGGGAGGGAGGTGGCGGCCTGGGCGGTCGCGGCCGTACCGGCCAGGCCGCCGAGGAGCAACACGGTGGTGGCGGCCACGCACCACAGGGTCTTCCTCAGTCTGCGAAGGCGCATGCGGAGATTCAACGGACCTACTCTCTACGGGTGGGGGTGGGAGAGCTGAGACGTGAACCGGTAGACGGTGGTGGAGCGGTAGAACTCGCCGGGGTGGAGCACGGTGGTGGGGAAGTCCGGCCGGTTCGGTGAGTCGGGGAAGTGCTGGGTCTCCAGCGCGACGCCGGCGAAGGGCGGGTAGGGCCGCCCGCTGGGTCCGGTGACGCTGCCGTCGAACAGGTTGCCCGGGTAGATCTGCAGGCCGGGCTCGGTGGTGAGGCATTCCAGGCGCCGGCCCGAGGCCGGGTGCCAGAGCGTGGCGGCGAGCGCGAGTCCCTCGGCGCGGCTGCTCCCGCCGGCGTTCGCCGGCCGCCGCAGCACCCAGTTGTGGTCGTAGCCCCCGGCGCGGGCCAACTGCGGGTCCGTGGCCACGATGTGCGCTCCGAGCGTCCGCGGGGACGTGAAGTCGAAGGGCGTCCCGGCCACGGGTGCCGCCGGACCTGGGAGCGGGATGAGCTCTCGGTCCACCGGCGTGTAGTGGTCGGCCTCGATTCGCAGCAGATGGTCGAGGACGTCGCCGTTGCCCTCCCCGGCGAGGTTGAAGTAGGCGTGGTTGGTCAGGTTGACGACGGTCGGGGCGTCGGTGACGGCCCGGTAGTCGATGCTCAACGCGCCGTCGGCGTCGAGCGTGTAGGTGGCGGTGACGTCGAGGTTTCCGGGGAACCCCTGGTCGCCGTGCGGGCTGTGGAGGTGGAAGGCGACCCCGACCCGGTCGTCGTCCTGGATGGGCCGGGCCTGCCAGAGGCGGTTGTCGAAGCCGTCGGGGCCGCCGTGGAGCGTGTGCCGGCCGCGCTCGTTGCGGGGCAGTCGGTGGACCACCGCGCCGACGGGCAGCCGGCCGTCCCGGACGCGGTTGGCGCAGCGGCCTACGGTCGCACCGAAGTACCGGGCCTCCCCCACAAGTTGACGGATGTCGATGGCGCAGAGCACCACGTTCGCCCGTCGGCCCTCGCGGTCCGGGACGTGCAGCGCGCTCAGGGTGGCGCCCAGGGTGAGCATCTGGGCGGTCACACCTTCCGGGGAGCCGAACGTCCAGCGTTCCACGGACCTGCCGTCGGGCAACTGGGCGTAGGGCTCGCCGAGGACGTGCACCAGGGCTCCTTCGTTCCGGTGGAGGCGGGGTCGGGGACGGGGGCTCAGGAGCGTTTCGCCACGTGCCTGGCGCGCAACCGGTCCGCGGTGATGGCCAGGCCGAGCACCCCGCCGAGCACGATGTTGGTGTAGTCGGAGTTGATCTGAAGGGTGGTCAGACCGTTGTTGATCAGCTCCAGCAGGACCGTGCCGGCGACGATGCCGAGGATGCGTCCCTGGCCGCCGGTCAGGCTGACGCCCCCGATGACGGCCGCCGCGATCGCGGACAGCTCCCAGCCGACCCCGACGCCGCTGGCGGATCCGACGCCCATACGGCCCAGGACCAGCATCCCGGCGAACGCCGAGAGCAGGGACGAGGTGACGTACATGGAGACGATGCGGCGGTCACCGCGGATGCCCGCGAGCCGGGCGGCTTCCGGGTTGCCGCCGACCGCGTAGACCTGGCGGCCGGCGTAGGTGCGTTCCAGGAAGAACCAGACGACCACCGCGACCACGACGAACAGCAGCAGCGGCACGGGGATCTGGGCCAGGTAGGTCTGGCCGACGTTGCCGAAGAAGGGCGAGATGCCGACAATCGAGGTGCCGGAGGTGATGGCGAGGGTGACGCCCTGGGCGACGGTGTAGGTGACCAGGGTGACGACGAACGGCGGCATCTTCAGCCGGGTCACCGCCAGGCCGTGGATCAGGCCGACGAGACCGGCTATCGCGAGCGTGAGCAGGATGGCGACGCCCGCCGGCAGCCCGGCGTTGACGTTGAACCAGGACATCAGGATGACGCTGGTCCCCAGCAGGGCGCCCACCGACAGGTCGATGCCCCCGGTGAGGATCACCAGCGACTCGCCGATGGCGATCAGGCCGTACTGGGCCAGGTCGAAGCCCATGCCCTGCAGGTTGACTGCGCTGGCGAAGGTGTCCCGGGCCAGGGCGAGCGCGAGGAAGACGGCGGCGCAGGCGACGACGACGCCGACCTCGGGGGTGTCGACCAGCGCGCGCAGCCGGTTCCGTGCGGGCGCCCCGGCGCCCTCACGGGCGGGAGCGGTCTGGGTGGTCATGCGGGTGCCTCCGTGCTCGCTGTCAGCGGCTGCGTGCCCGCAGCGGCTGTCATGATCCGTTCCTTGCTGAACTGCTCACGCCGCAGGTCGGCGACGATCCGCCCGTGGGCCATGACGACGATCCGGTGGCAGATCCACAGCAGCTCCTCCAGCTCGGAGGAGGCCGCGAGGACGGCCAGGCCGTTCTGGGCCGCGGTGTCGATGAGCTGGTAGATCTCCGCCTTCGCGCCGACGTCGACGCCGCGGGTGGGCTCGTCGAGCAGCAGCAGGTCCGGCCGGGCGTGCAGCCAGCGGCCGAAGACGACCTTCTGCTGGTTGCCGCCGGACAGGGAGCCGATCGGCTGCTCCTGCGAGTGCAGCCGCACGCCGAGGTCCTTGACGATCTTCGCCGAGCGCTCCCGGTCGCCGCCGGGGGTGAGCACGCCGCGCCAGGAGTCCCGCCGGAGCGTGGCCAGGGTCGCGTTCCAGCGGACCGGGTGCTGCAGGAGCAGCGACTGCTCCTTGCGGTCCTCCGGCACCAGGCCGATGCCGGCGGCGACCGCGTCGGCGGGGTGGCGCGGGTGGAACGGCCTGCCGCCCAGCTCGACCTCGCCGCCGGTGCGCGGCTGCGCGCCCATGATGGTGTGGAGCAGCCGGCTGCGGCCGGAGCCCATCAGCCCGGCGACGCCGACGATCTCCCCGGCACGCAGCTCCAGGTCCACCGGGCCGAGGCCCTCGGCGGTGAGCCCGGACGCCTTGAGGACCGTGCGGGCCTCCACCGACGCGGGGGGCGCGATGTCACCGCGGGCCAGCTCGCTGCCGACCATCTCGCGGATCATGCGCTCCTCGGAGGCCTCCTCGGGACTGAGGTCGGCCACCAGCCGGCCGCTGCGCAGGACGACGACGCGGTCGGCGATGTCGCGGACCTCGTCGAGGCGGTGCCCGATGAACAGGACCGCTCCCCCGGCGGCGGTGTGCCGGCGGGCGAGGTCGAGGACCTTCTCGGCCTCCACCGGGCCCAGCGAGGAGGTGGGTTCGTCGAGGATCAGGACCAGCGGCTTGTTGCCCCAGGCCTTCGCGATCTCGATCATCTGACGCAGCGGCACCGGGAGCTGCTCGACGGGGCGGTCGACGTCGACGCCGTCCACGCCGACGTCCGCGAGCAGGTCGCGTGCCTCCTGGCGGGTGCCCGCCCGGTCGAAGAGCGCGCGGCGCAGGGCGCCGGCGTTCGCGGTGGCGCGGGTGTGGCGGCCCAGCAGCAGGTTCTCCGCGACGCTGAGCCGTCCCACGAGCGGGAACTCCTGCGCCACCATGCTGACGCCGAGGCTCTTGGCGTGGTCGGCGCGGCCCGGTTGGAGGGGCCGGCCGGCGATCAGGATCTCCCCGACCACACAGGTGATCTGACCACGCTTCAGCTCGAGCTCGGGGATGTCCAGCACGGTGACCGGGCCGTAGCTCTTCTTCACCGCGCGCAGCACGGCGGCGGCCTCGGCCTGGCCGGCGCGAGCGGGTTGAGCGTTGGTGGTCACCTGGTCACCCCGTGATGCCGAGCTGGGTCTGCTTGGCCTGGTAGTCCGAGAGGTTCGCCTGGGTGACCACGCCGACGCCGGAGCTGAGCGTGGATCCGTCGGACTCCAGGTAGGGCTTGACCAGGTTCAGCGTCGCGTCCTTGCCGAGCACCTTGAGGGCGGCGAGCAGGTAGGCGCCGGTGTAGCCCTGCTGGTAGGGCTCCTGCACGACGGTGGCCTGGATGACGCCCTGCTGGATGAACTTCAGCGTCTGCGCGTCGGAGTCGTCGGAGATGACCTTGACCTGGCCGGTCTTGCCCGCGGACTGGACGGCCTGGGCGGCGGAGGGGCCGTCGTAGGAGTAGACGCCGTACAGGCCGGTGACGTTGGGGTCGGTCTGGATCGCGGTCTCGGCGTTGGACAGCGCCTTGGAGGCGTCCATGTTGTCGCTGAGCTTGTTGACGACCTTGATGCCGGTGCCCTTGAGCGCGTCCTCGAAGCCCTGGATGCGCTGCACGGCGTTGGACGCGGTCAGCGAGCCGACCAGGACGACGACCTCGCCCTTGCCGCCGAGGGCGGCCTTCATGGCCTCGCCGGCCTTCTGGCCCGCCTCGTAGTTCGGCGTGCCGAGGTAGAGCGCGGCGCCGTCGTCGGCGGGCAGCGGCGAGTCGATCGCCAGCACGGGGATGCCGGCCGAGTTCGCCGACTGGATGGGCGCCTTGATGGCGGTCGGGTCGATGGCCGAGACCGAGAAGCCGGAGATGCTCTGGCCGCGCAGCGTCTGGATCATGGAGAGCTGCTGGTCCAGCCGCCCGTTGGCCGGGGCCTGGAAGGTGCCCTTGACGCCGAGGTCGGACAGGCCCTTGTTGAAGCCGACCTTGCCGGCGTTCCAGTAGTCGACGGCCACGTTGACGACCATCGCCAGGTCCAGCTTGCTCACGTCCTTGCCCTGCAGGGCCGACTTGAGCGCGGCGTCCAGCTTGGCCAGGTTGGTGTCGTTGAAGGTGATGTCCCCCTGGATCACCGGGGCCGCGGCGGCGGAGCCGGCGGACGAGCCGCTGGAGGCGGTGTCGCTGCTGCCAGCGCCCTGCTTGCTGCAGGCGGTCGCGGTCAGAGCCAGCGACGCGACGGCGGCGACGGCCGCCAGACGGACGACTCTCGAGCCGCGGGTGGTGCGAGCCCTCATGGTGGTTCCTCTCGATCCTTGCCAATGGGTGGGTTTGGGGTGCAAAGAGGTGCGGTGAACGGGCGCGTCGTGATGTGGACACGACGTGTTATCGCTAACAATCAAGGGGTGAACGGTGTGGAACGCTGTGGGGCGGACTCCGGGACGAGCGCGGTCGGCCGACGGCGGACGGGGTGGCGCCCCGTCAGGAGCGGGGCCGCCCACTGCTGGCCCGCAGGACCAGCTCCGGGGCGACGATCGCCGCCCGATGGCCGGCGCCGGACGCCTCGCGGCCACCGGGCGCCGCCGGAGCCTCGACGCGCTGGAGCAGCAGCTCCAACCCGCGACGCCCCAGCTGCGCGAAGTCCTGCCGCACAGTGGTCAGCGGCGGAGTCAGGTAGGCGGCCTCGGGGATGTCGTCGAAGCCGACCACGCTGACCTCCTCCGGAACCCGCCGGCCGGCCTCGTGCAGCGCCCGCAGGACGCCGAGCGCCATGTGGTCGTTCGCACAGAACACCGCGGTGACCGACTCGTCCCGGGCCAGGCGCTGCCCGGCCTCGTAGCCGGACCGCGCCGACCAGTCCCCGCGCAGGCTCGGGACGACCTCGCGGCCCTGGTCCGTGAGGACCCCGCGCCAACCCGCCTCGCGGGCGTTCGCGTCGAGCCAGTCCGCCGGGCCCGACACGTGGTGCACGGTCCGGTGGCCGAGGTCGAGCAGGTAGCGGACCGCGGCCTCCGCGCCCGCCTGGTTGTCGACCCCGGCGCCGGACAGCGCGCCCGGATCGGTCGGGCCGACGGCCACCATCGGGACGGTGCCCACGTGCTGGGCCAGGGCGGCGACGGTGGACGCCTTGGAGGCGATGACCGCGATCCCCTCGACGGCCTGGTCCCGCAGCCGGTCCACCGCCTCGCGCACGGAGCGGACGTCCTGGTAGCGCAGGCTGGCGATGCTGATGAAGTAGCCGGCGCTGCGTGCGGCCTGCTCGATGCTGTAGAGCATCTGCGAGGGCCCGTACAGGGTGCTGTCGAAGCTGATCACCCCGAGGGTCTGCGACCGGCGGGTCACCAGGCTCCGGGCGGCGGTGTTCGGACGGTAGTCCAGCTCCCGGATCGCGGCGAGCACCTTCTCACGGGTCTCCCGGCGCACGTTCGGCCGGTCGTTGAGGACTCGGGAGACGGTCTGGTGGGAGACACCGGCCAGGCGCGCGACGTCCGCCATGACGGGCAGTGCGCCGGTGGCGGGCTTGGCAGTCGGCATGGGTGGCTCCTGGGCTCTGAGTCGTGCGGATGGAATACTGGGGGTGTGAACGTCGACGCCGGTCCGGCCCTGGACCTACCCCGGACCCCCATCCTGCTCTGTGGCACCTGATTGTTTGCGCTCACAACACAGGTCGTCAATGGGTCGGGCAGGTCACGTTTGGGTTTCCTGACCGCGTGCGGCGCCCGAGGTCTCACAACCCCTGGGCGAGGCGATGGTAAGCCGCGTTCCAGCGCAGCTCGCGCGTGAACTGGCGGACGGTGGTGCCGGCGTCGATGAGGGCCAGCTCGGTGCCGGTCATCTCCGCGAAATCGTGCAGCTCGGCCGTCCCCACCGCGCTCGAGAGCACGGTGTGGTGCGGGCCGCCGGCCGTCAGCCACGCCTCGGCCGAGGACGCCAGGTCCGGCCGCGGCGCCCAGACCGCCCGGGCGACGGGCAGCGCCGGCAGCGGGTGCGGCGGCTCCACCACGTCGATCTCGTTGGCGACCAGCCGGAACCTGTCCCCGACGTCGGCCAGACCGACGACGACGGCGGGGCCCGGGGCGGCGTCGAAGACCAGCCGGACCGGGTCCTCGCGGCCGCCGATCCCCAGCGGATGGATCTCACAGCTGGGCGCGGCCGCGGCGATGCTCGGGCAGACCTCCAGCATGTGCGCGCCGAGCACGAGTTGTCGCCCCTGCTCGAGGTTGTAGGTGTAGTCCTCCATGAACGAGGTGCCGCCGGGGCGTCCACGTCCCATCGCCTTGAGGGTGCGCAGCAGCGCCGAGGTCTTCCAGTCGCCCTCGCCGCCGAATCCGTAGCCGTCGGCCATCAGCCGCTGCACCGCCAGGCCCGGCAGCTGTCGCAGCCCGCCGAGGTCCTCGAAGTTGGTGGTGAAGGCGCCGAATCCGCCCCCGACGAGGAACGCCCGCAGCCCCGCCTCGATCCGGGCCGCATAGCGCAGCGAGTCGTGCCGCTCGCCGCCGACGGCCAGTTCCGGTGCCAGCCGGTACTCGTCCGCGTAGGTCTTGACCAGGTCGGTGACCTCGCCCTCGGAGACCGCGTCCACAGCCTCGACCAGGTCGTTGACACCGTAGGTGTTGACCGAGACCCCGAAGCGCAGCTGGGCCTCGACCTTGTCGCCCTCGGTGACGGCGACGTCGCGCATGTTGTCGCCGAAGCGGGCGAGCTTCAGCGACCGCAGCTCGGCCCGGCCGGTCGCGGCCCGGGCCCAGGCCCCGATCCGCAGCGCCACGCTCGGGTCGCTCGCGTGCCCGACCACGGTCTTGCGGGGCACGCCCAGGCGGGACTGGATATAGCCGAACTCACGGTCGCCGTGGGCGGCCTGGTTCAGGTTCATGAAGTCCATGTCGATGCTGGACCAGGGGATCTCCAGATGCGCCTGGGTGTGCAGGTGCAGCAGCGGCTTGTCCAGGGCGTCGAGGCCGGAGATCCACATCTTGGCGGGCGAGAAGGTGTGCATCCAGGCGATCACCCCGACGCAGGCGTCGTCCGCGTTGGCCTCCAGCATCACCCGGCGGATGGCGGCCGCGTCGGTCAGCACCGGCTTCCAGACCACCACGGCCGACAGCTCACCGCTGTGCTCCAGGGCCTGGGCGATCGCTTGGGACTGCTCCGCGACCTGCCGCAGCGTGTCCTCTCCGTACAGGTGCTGGCTCCCGGTCAGGAACCAGATCCGGTGGGAGGGAGCGGGGGCGGATGTGGTCATGCGGTGGCTCCGTTGTGCTCGTCGGGGTGCTGTCCGTAGACGTTCTGGTAGCGGTCGTAGAGCTTGTCGATGTCGGTCTGGCCCAGGCGGGCGACCGGTCCGAGCTGGCGCGCCAGGTGCACGGTGCGGGCGACGTCCTCGCACATCACCGCGGCCTTGACGGCGGCCTTCGCGTCCTTGCCGATGGTGAAGACGCCGTGCTGGCGCATGAGCACCGCCGGCGAGCGGTGGCCCTTGAGGGTCGCGACGATGCCCTCGCCGATCGAGTGGTCGCCGATACGGGCGAAGGGCCCGACCGGGATGTCGTCGCCGAACTCGTCGCCCATCGCGGTGATGGCACACGGGATCGGCTCTCCGACGGCGGCCCAGGCGGTCGCGTAGGGCGAGTGCGTGTGCACCACTCCCCCGACCTCGGGCAGGTGCCGGTACACGTAGGCGTGGGCGGACGTGTCCGAGGAGGGGCTGCGGGTGCCGTCGACGACGTTGCCGTCGAGATCGGTCACGATCATCGAGTCGGGGGTCAGGTCCTCGTAGGAGACGCCGCTCGGCTTGATGACCATCAGGTCGGCGCCCGGGACCCGGGCGGACACGTTGCCGCTGGTCCAGGCGACCAGACCCCAGCGGATCAGCTCCGCGTGGAGTGAGCAGAGCTCTTCCTTCAGGATGTCGAGATGTGGGGAGGCCAGGGTCATGCGGGGACACCGTCCAGGTCGGCGCGGGAGGCGGGGAGGTCGGTCGTGGCGGGTGTGGCAGAGGTGGCAGGTGTACTGGGGTCGGCGTTGGCCGCCCGAGCGTTGGCCGTCCGAGCGTCGGCCGCCTGGGCGGTGCGAGCCTGGGCGCGCAGGGCGCGCAGGCGGTGCATCACGTTCGAGCCGCCGGCCAGGCGGTCACGCCCGAAGTGGTCGTGCAGCTCGCGGTACTCGGCGTAGAGCAGGTCGTAGTCCCGGGCCCGCTCGGGGTCGGGGAGGTAGACGTCGCGGCGGATCCGCCCCATGGCCGCGGAGGCCGAGTGGATGTCCGGGTAGGCCCCGGCGGCAACGGCCGCGTGGATCGCGGAGCCGAGCGCGCCGCCCTGCTCGGAGCCGATGACGTTGACCGGGCGTCGCAGCACGTCGGCGTAGATCTGCATGAGGAACGCGTTCTTGGGCAGGCCGCCGGCGACGGTGAAGTCGGTGACCGGGACGCCCGAGCGCTCGAAGGCGTCGACGATCACGCGCGTGCCGAACGCCGTCGCCTCCAGCAGGGCGCGGTAGACGTCCTCGGGGCTGGTGTCGAGCGTCAGCCCGACGATCAGGCCGGAGAGGTGGTGGTCCACCAAGGTGGAACGGTTGCCCGAGTGCCAGTCCAGCGCGATCAGCCCGTGTGCGCCGACCGGCTGGGCCTGGGCCTTCTCCGTCAGCAGTTCGTGGGCGCCGATGCCGCGCTCGTGCGCCTCGCGGGCGTACCCCTCGGGGAGGGCGGTGCGGACCGCCCAGGCGAAGATGTCGCCGACACCCGACTGACCGGCCTCGTAGCCCCACAGGCCCGGCACCACGCCGTCCCTGACCGCACCGCACATGCCGGGCACGTCGGCCAGACGGTCGGAGTTCATGATGTGGCAGGTGCTGGTGCCCATGATCGCGAGCAGGTGACCCGGCTCCAGGGCCCGGGCGGCGGCGTTGGTGACGTGGGCGTCGACGTTCCCCACGCTGACCGGAATGCCCTCAATCAATCCGGTCCAGGCCGCCGCCCGGGGGCTCAGCCCCCCTGCCTTCCCGCCCAGCGGGGACAGAGGGAAGTCGATCTTCTCGGTGAAGTCGGCGAACCCAGGGTTCAGGGCCGCCAGGAAGTCACGGCCCGGGTAGCCGCTGCCGGGGAGCAGGTCGGGCTGGTGGATGCCCTTGTACCCGGCGGTGCACTGGTTGCGGCTCTCGACGCCCGTGAGCTCCCAGACGATCCAGTCGGCCGCCTCGATCCAGCGCTCCGCGGCGGCGTACAACTCCGGGTCCTCCTCCAGCAGTTGCAGCGCCTTCGCGTACTGCCACTCGCTGGAGATCCGCCCGCCGTAGCGGGCGAGCCACGCTTCGCCGCGCTGCTCCGCGAGCGCGTTGATCCGGTCCGCCTGGTCCTGGGCGGCGTGGTGCTTCCACAGCTTCGGGTAGGCGTGGGGCCGGTCCGCGTACTGCGGCAGCTCGCACAGCGGGGCGCCGGCGGCGGTGGCGGGGAGCACGGTGCACGCGGTGAAGTCCGTGCCCAGCGCGATCACCTGGTCCGCACTCACACCAGCTGCCGCCAGGGCGGCGGGCACGGCTTTACGCAGCACGTCACGCCAGTCCTGCGGGACCTGCAGCGCCCAGTCGGGCGGCAGCAGCCGTCCGTCGGCCGGCAGGCTACGGTCCACCACGCCGTGGCGGTACTCGTGGACCGCGTCGCCGAGCTCCTCCCCGTCCCTGACCCGCACGACCACGGCACGGCCGGACAACGTCCCGAAGTCGATCCCGATGGCGACGGCCTCGTCGACCGGTATGTGCTCTGGCACCCGTGCTCCTGGGTCTGCTGGCGGCCTGGGCGGCCTGGTTGGTTCTCGCCTTTGTTAGCGCTAACAATCTGTGCAGTCGAGCGACACTGACCACGGGCCAGATCACCTTCCCAGCAGCAGTTGCTGGGGCGGCGAGGCTCAGTGGAGAGGGTCGAGATGAGTGTGAGCGCTAACACAAGTGCCGTCAACCTCTCCGGACGGATTAACTCCCCAGGCCGACGCACCCATCGTCCTGGCTGCCTCCCCGAGCGAGCGGAACCCCCGGCGTCCGGGCCACGTCACACCGGAGAAGGAGGCTGCAATGAGAGGCAAGAGCCGGGTGATCGCGACACTGCTCATCGCCACCGTGGCACCGCTGGCCGCCTGCGGCGGCGGGAGCGGCCATCGCACCGCTGCGCCGCGGAGCACCGTGACGATGGACACGAGCTGGGCCGAGTCATATCACGCCCTCAGTCCGCTGAAGGCCCACTCCGAACTGGCCGTCGAGGGGACGATCACTGGCGTGCAGTCGACGGCCACCACCGACGACGGGATCCCCTTCACCGACTTCGCTTTCACCGTCAGTACCATCCTGTTCGACCCCGGGCATCGGGGCTCTGTCGGCAGGACGATCACCCTCCACCAGACCGGCGGCACCGTGAACGGCCGGCAGTGGCAGGCCGCTGACGACGCGGCGTTCCGTGTCGGAGAGCAGCTCGTGCTGTTTCTGCGCGAGCCCCGGCCGGGCTTGTTCATGGTGGTCGGGGGCCCAACAGGACGGTTCGAGATCAGCAACGGAACGCTCACGCCTGCGGCGAACGACGGCGTGCGGTTCGCGGGCAGCGCCCGGGCATTTGCTGCCGCGGTCAGCAAGGCGTAGGAGCAGCGTCTCTAATCAGCTTAG
>NZ_QKYN01000261.1 GCF_003258295.1 Streptacidiphilus pinicola
TCATGGGCCTGTACTGGGCGGCCTCGGCCGCGCTGATCACCTTCTTCGAGCACCAGCACTCGGGTGCCGCGGCGAAGATCGCCGGTGCCGCGATGGAGGGCAAGGAGGTCCGCTTCGGCATCCCGGGCAGCTCCCTGTTCGCGGCTTCGACGACGCTGACCTCGACCGGTGCGGTGAACTCGATGCACGACTCGTACACGCCGCTCGGTGGCGGGGTGACGATCCTGAACATGATGTTCGGTGAGATCGCGCCGGGCGGTACGGGTTCGGGTCTGTACGGCATTCTGGTGCTGGCGATCGTGACGGTGTTCGTGGCGGGGCTGATGGTCGGCCGCACGCCGGAGTACCTGGGTAAGAAGCTGGGTGCGCGGGAGATGAAGTTCGCCTCCCTGTACATCCTGACCACGCCGGCGATCGTGCTGTGCGGCACGGGTCTGGCGATGTCGCTGAGCGCCGGTCACGGCGGCGGGATGCTGAACTCCGGTCCGCACGGCTTCTCCGAGGTGCTGTACGCGTTCACCTCGGCGGCGAACAACAACGGTTCCGCGTTCGCGGGCATCACCGTGACCAGCAACCACTGGCAGGAGGCCCTGGGCCTCGCGATGGCCTTCGGCCGGTTCCTGCCGATGGTGTTCGTGCTGGCGCTGGCCGGTTCGCTGGCCAAGCAGCAGCACACGCCGGAGTCCACCGGCACCCTCAAGACCCACAGCCCGCTCTTCGTCGGCATGCTCTCGGGCGTCGTCCTGATCGTGGTTGGGCTCACCTACTTCCCGGCCCTCGCGCTGGGTCCGCTCGCGGAGGGCCTGCACTGATGTCCACTCCCACGCTCAACTCTCCTGCACAGACACCCGATCCCTCGAGAGCACAGACCCCGCAGACGGAACTCCCGGCCGAGCGTCGCATCGGCGGCGGCCTGCTCGACCCGAAGCAGCTGCTCAAGTCCTTCCCCGACGCGTGCAAGAAGCTCGACCCGCGCGTCATGTTCAAGAACCCGGTCATGTTCGTGGTCGAGGTCGGCTCCGTGCTGACCACGATCTCCGCGATCGAGAAGCCCAGCGAGCC
>NZ_QKYN01000068.1 GCF_003258295.1 Streptacidiphilus pinicola
GCTCGACGAGGTGTCGCCGCGTGCGCTGGCCGTCGACGCGGTCAATACCGTCGTCTTCCACCCCGACGGGCGCCGCACCGGAGACAACACCGACGTGCCGGGGCTGGTCGCGGCGCTGCGCGAGCGCGGCGTGGAGAAGGTCGGCAGCGCCGCCGTGCTGGGCGCGGGCGCCACCGCCTCCTCGGCGCTGGCGGCGCTCGGGCAGGTCTGCGACGGGCCGGTGCTGGCCTTCGTGCGCGGCCCGGAGCGCGCCGCGCAGATGCGGGCGCTCGGTCAGCAGCTCGGCGTGGACGTGGTGCCGCAGGCGTGGGACCGGGCGGCGGAGGCCTTCGCGGCCGAGCTGGTGATCTCCACGACCCCGGTCGGCTCCACCGACCACCTCGCGGCCGCCGTGCCCGAGGAGCCGGGTGTCCTCTTCGACGTGCTCTACCACCCGTGGCCGACCGCGCTGGCCGCCGCCTGGCAGCAGCGCGGCGCGGTCGTGCTGGGCGGGCTGGACCTGCTGGTGCACCAGGCCGTGCTGCAGTTCCGGGCCTTCACCGGGCTGGTGGACGCCGACGTGGTGGCCGCGATGCGGGTGGCCGGCGAGGCCGTGCTGTCGCAGGCGGGGTGAGCCGCTCGCGCGGGACGGTTCTCCGGCCTGTCGCGCGTCCGACCTGATCAGGTAATGGACGGATTCTTCCCTTGCCCGCGCGGCGTGGGAGGATCGGCCGTAGGCATCCGCACGATCGGGATTGGAGCACACCGGTGGGAACGCTGCGCTGGCTGACGGCTGGGGAGTCGCACGGCCCGGCACTCGTCGCGACGTTGGAGGGGCTCCCCGCCGGGGTGCCGATCACGTCGGAGATGGTGGCGGACGCTCTCGCACGGCGCCGGCTCGGCTACGGCCGAGGCGCGCGGATGAAGTTCGAGCAGGACGTGGTGACGTTCCTGGGCGGCGTCCGGCACGGGCTGACCCTGGGCTCGCCGGTGGCCGTGATGGTGGGCAACACCGAGTGGCCCAAGTGGGAGCAGGTCATGTCGGCCGACCCGGTCGACGCGGAGATCCTGGCCGGCCTGGCCCGCAACGAGCCGCTGACCCGGCCGCGTCCCGGCCACGCCGACCTGGCGGGCATGCAGAAGTACTCCCTCGACGAGGCCCGGCCGATCCTGGAGCGCGCCAGCGCCCGTGAGACGGCCGCTCGCGTCGCGCTCGGCACCGTCGCCCGCTCGTACCTGAAGGAGACCTGCGGGATCGAGTTGGTCTCCCACGTCGTGGAGCTGGGCGGGGCCAAGGCTCCGGCCGGTGTCGTGCCAGTGCCGGCGGACGAGGCGCGACTGGACGAGGACCCGGTGCGCTGCCTGGACGCGGACGCGTCGAAGGCGATGGTCGCCGAGATCGACCAGGCCCACAAGGACGGCGACACGCTCGGCGGCGTCGTCGAGGTGCTGGCCTACGGCGTGCCGGTGGGCCTCGGCTCGCACGTGCACTGGGACCGCCGTCTGGACGCGCGCCTCGCGGCGGCGCTGATGGGCATTCAGGCGATCAAGGGCGTCGAGGTCGGCGACGGCTTCGAGCTGGCCCGGATCCCGGGTTCGCAGGCGCACGACGAGATCGTGAACACCCCCGAGGGCGTGCGGCGCGTCTCCGGCCGTTCCGGCGGCACCGAGGGCGGGCTCTCGACCGGTGAGGTGCTGCGGGTCCGCGCCGCGATGAAGCCGATTGCGACGGTGCCGCGGGCGCTGGCCACGATCGACACCCGTACCGGCGAGGCGACCAAGGCGCACCACCAGCGCTCCGACGTCTGCGCGGTCCCGGCGGCCGGCATCGTCGCCGAGGCGATGGTCGCGCTGGTGCTGGCCGACGCGGTCAACGAGAAGTTCGGCGGCGACAACGTCAGCGAGACCCGCCGCAACGTGCAGGGCTTCCTCGACCACCTGGTCGTGAAGTAGTGGCCCACCCCGTGGTGATCCTGGTCGGTCCCCCCGGGGCCGGCAAGAGCTCGGTGGGTGAGCGGCTCGCCGAGCGGCTGGGTGTGGGGTTCCGGGACACGGACGCCGACATCGTCGCGGCGGCGGGCAAGCCGATCGCGGAGATCTTCATCGACGAGGGCGAGCCCCACTTCCGCGCGCTGGAGGCGGCGGCCGTCCGCAGCGCCGTCGAGGAGCACCGGGGTGTGCTCGCACTCGGCGGCGGGGCGGTGATGCGCGCGGAGACCGAGGAGCTGCTGCACGGGCTCCCCGTGGTCTTCCTGGACGTGGCGCTGCACGACGCGGTCAAGCGCGTCGGCCTGGACGCGCCGCGTCCGCTGCTGGTGGGCAATCCACGGGCCCGCTGGCGCGAACTGATGGAGCAGCGCCGCCCGGTGTACACGCGGGTGGCCCAAGCCGTAGTGAGCACGGCCGGGTTGACACCGGATCAGGTGGCCGACGCGGTCCTCGACGCACTGGAGCTGAGCAAGTCGTGACGGATCAGGTGGCACGTATCCGCGTCGGTGCGAGCGGTGGGGCGGAGCCCTACGACGTGCTGATCGGGCATCAGTTGCTGGGCGAGCTGCCCGGGTTGATCGGCAACGCCGCGCAGCGGGTCGCCGTGATCCACCCCGAGGCGCTGGCCGCGACCGGCGAGGCGATCCGCGACGACCTGGCCGCGCAGGGCTACGAGGCCATCGCGCTGCAGGTGCCGAACGCGGAGGAAGCCAAGTCGGCCGAGGTCGCAGCCTACTGCTGGTCGGTGCTGGGCCAGACCGGCTTCACCCGCACCGACGCGATCGTCGGCGTCGGCGGCGGCGCGACCACCGACCTGGCGGGCTTCGTCGCCGCGACCTGGCTGCGCGGCGTGCGCTGGGTCTCCATGCCCACCACGCTGCTGGGCATGGTCGACGCGGCCGTGGGCGGCAAGACCGGCATCAACATCGCCGAGGGCAAGAACCTCGTCGGTGCGTTCCACCCGCCGGTGGGCGTGCTGGCCGACCTGGACACGCTGCAGACCGTGCCGAAGCACGACTACGTCAGCGGCCTGGCGGAGGTCATCAAGACCGGCTTCATCGCCGACCCGGTGATCCTCGACCTGGTCGAGGCCGACCCGGAGGGCGCCCGCACGCCCGACGGCCCGCACACCGCCGAGCTGATCGAGCGCTCCATCAAGGTCAAGGCCGAGGTCGTCTCCAACGACCTGCGCGAGTCCGGCCTGCGCGAGATCCTCAACTACGGTCACACCCTGGCCCACGCGATCGAGCGCAACGAGCGCTACAAGTGGCGCCACGGCGCGGCGGTCAGCGTCGGTATGGTCTTCGCCGCCGAACTCGGCCGTCTCGCGGGCCGGTTGGACGACGCCACGGCCGACCGGCACCGCGCGGTGCTGGAGTCGGTGGGCCTGCCGCTCACCTACAAGGCGGACGCCTGGCCGAAGCTGCTGGAGGCGATGAAGCTGGACAAGAAGTCCCGCGCCGACCGGCTCCGCTTCATCGTCCTGGACGGCCTGGGCAAGCCCGCGATCCTGGAGGCCCCGGACCCGACGCTGCTGGTCGCCGCGTACGCGGAGGTGGCGGGCTGATGGTCCGGAAGGTCCTGGTGCTGAACGGCCCGAACCTGGGCCGGCTGGGTTCGCGTGAGCCCGACGTCTACGGCTCCACGTCCTACGCCGGTCTGGTCGAGCGCTGCACGAAGCTCGGCGCGGAGCTGGGCTTCGAGGTCGAGGTGCGCGAGACCAACGACGAGGGCGAGATGATCCGCTGGCTGCACGAGGCCGCCGACGGCGAGCTTCCCGTCGTCATCAACCCCGGCGCGTTCACGCACTACTCCTACGGCATGCGGGACGCCGCGTCGCAGCGCACCGCGCCGCTGATCGAGGTGCACATCTCCAACCCGCACGCGCGCGAGGAGTTCCGGCACACCTCGGTCATCTCCGCCGTCGCCAGCGGCACCATCGCCGGTTTCGGCATCGGTTCCTACGAGTTGGCGCTGCGGGCACTCGCGACGTTGTGATCGTTCCTGCTGGGGGACGGTATCGTCGTCCTCCAGGAGGTGGTGACCGGATGTCAGAGGGCCAGAGCGGCTACTACGGCGGCAGCCTGCCGCCTCCTCCGGCGGGACCGCCGCGGGTGACGCTGTCCCTGCGCGCCCTGCCGGAGTCGGCGGCCACCGGCCACTTCGTGCTGCCCGCGCCGCCGGCGTCGGCGGGCGCCCCGGCCGCGGTGCCGGGCGGCCCGATCGCCGTCCTGCTGATCGGCCCCGCGGGCGCGGGCAAGACCTCCGTCGCCCGCCACTGGGCCGATCGGCGGCCCACCTCCACCGCGCACATCAGCCTCGACGACGTGCGCGAGTGGGTCCGCGCGGGCTTCGCCAACCCGCAGGCCGGCTGGAACGACCAGTCCGAGGCCCAGTACCGCCTCGCCCGCCGCACCTGCGGCTTCGCTGCGCGGAACTACCTGGTCAACGGGATCTCCTGCATCATCGACGACGCGGTCTTCCCCGACTTCCCGGCCGTCGGCCTGGGCGGTTGGAAGCGCCACGTGGGCCCGCAGCTGATCCCGGTGGTCCTGCTCCCGGGCCTCGACGTGGTCCTGGCCCGCAACGCCCGACGCAGCGGTCACCGCAGGCTCCCCGACGAGCAGGTCGCGGCCATCCACGGCCGCATGTCCGGCTGGTACGGCGCGGGCCTGCCGATCATCGACAACTCCCGCCTGGACGTCCCCGCCACGGCCGCCGCCCTCGACACGGTCCTCGCGCAGGCGCTCCGGCGCTAGGCCTTAGCCCGGCGGGCGGCACTCGCGGAAGTGCCAGGACACGCTGGTCCAGCCGTGGGCGTCGTCCGCCGGGGCCACCGTCGTCAGGACGTCCGGGCGGCTCCGGCCGTCTGCGGACGAGCGTCGGGCCGCGCGGCGCTCCCAGTCGCGCACCGCACTCTCGACCGCGCGGGCGATCTCACCCCTCACCTCGGCCACAGCCCCTCGGCGGAGCGACACGACGTCCTCCCAGTACGGATCCCCGCCGAAGACCCCGGCGCCGTCCTGCCGGGCCACGACCCTCCCCCGGTACGCGCCGCAGCGCCTGGCGAACCTCCGTACCTGCCGCCTGCCCCGGCGGTACCTCCGCACCGAGCCGGGTGCCGCGCCGAGCACCACCCAGCAGAAGACGCCCCAGAGCGCGAACAGCACGCCGACCACCCCCGCTGACGAGTGTGGGGCCCGACCGCGCCCCCGCCCAGGGGTGAATCACTCAGCGCGCGGTAGTACGTCGCCGCGCCTAGCCTCAGAGCATGGCTGAGGTGTTCTCCGAGCGGCGCGAGCGCCTGCGGGAGCGGTGCAGTGGGGCCGGCGTCGACGCCGCGTTGGTGAGCGCGCCGGCGAACGTGCGGTGGCTGACGGGTGTGCCGGGCGCGGAGGCGCTGCTGTTGGAGCGCGACCGCGCGCTCATCGCCGTGGCGCATCCGGCGCGGGACCGCGACGAGGCGATCGAGGAGCTGGTGGTGCCGCCGGGGCAGGACCCCGCGGTCGCGGTGGCCACCGCCGCGCACGCGGAGCTGCTGGGCGTGGAGGAGCACGACCTCACCGTCGCGCGGCACCGGGCGGTCACCGACGCGGCGCACTGCCGGCTGCGGGACCTGCACCACGCCGTGGAGCAGCTGCGGGTGGTCAAGGACGACCAGGAGCTGGCCTGCCTGCGGATCGCCGCGGAGATCGCGGACCAGGCGCTGGGGGAGCTGCTGGAGTCGATCCTGGTCGGGCGCAGCGAGCGGCACCTCGCGATGGAGCTGGAGCGCCGCATGGTCGACCACGGCGCGGACGGGCCCGCCTTCCCGGTGCGGGTGGGCGCCGGGGACCACTCCGGCCGGGCCCGGCACCTGCCGGGGGACCGGCGGGTGGAGGAGGGGGACTTCCTGACCGTCTCGCTGGGCGCCTGCTACCGCGGCTACCGTTCGAGCGCGACCCGCACCTTCGTGGTGGGGCTCGCACCGCAGGACTGGCAGGTCGAGCTGCACGGGATCGTCTTCGCGGCGCAGCGTGCCGCGCGGGAGACGCTGGCCGTCGGGACCTCGCTGGACGACTGCGCGCGGGCGGCCGGACGGGTGCTGGAGGCGCGCGGCTACCCGCCCGAGCTCGACGAGGGCGTCGGTCACGGGGTCGGGCTGGATGTCGAGGAGGAACCACGCCCAGGGGCCTTGGAACCGTGGCCTGGGGAGTTCGGTAAGCTTGAGAACCGTGTGCCGGTCACTGTCGGACTGGGAGTAGCCCTCCCGGGTCGCGGCGGGGTCCGGATCGAGGACACGCTCGTCGTCCGTCCTTCCGAGGACGGAGGGCCTGAGCTGCTCACCATCACGACCAAGGAGCTCCTCGCCCTGTGATTCCGGGTCCGCCCGGGGCCTCAGGACACGCGACTTGGTTCCTTGACAACAGGCTGACAAAGCGAAATCCAGAAGTTAGGGCGACTGTGGCTTCCACCAACGACCTCAAGAACGGCATGGTGCTCAAGCTCGACAACGACCAGCTGTGGTCCGTCGTCGAGTTCCAGCACGTGAAGCCCGGCAAGGGCCCGGCCTTCGTGCGCACCAAGCTCAAGCACGTGCTGTCCGGCAAGGTCGTCGACAAGACCTTCAACGCCGGCGTGAAGGTCGAGACGGCCAACGTCGACAAGCGCACGATGCAGTTCTCCTACAAGGACGGCGAGCAGTTCGTGTTCATGGACATGGACACCTACGAGCAGACGCACGTCGACCCCGCGGTCGTCGGCGACGCCGCCAAGTTCCTGCTCGAGGGCTTCGACGCGCTCGTGGCCGTCTACGAGGGCGCCCCGCTCTACATCGAGCTCCCGGCCGCCGTCGAGCTGGTCGTCGAGTTCACCGAGCCGGGTCTGCAGGGCGACCGCTCCACCGGTGGCACCAAGCCCGCGCGGCTGGAGACCGGCGCCGAGGTCGGCGTGCCGCTCTTCATCAACCAGGGCGAGAAGATCAAGGTCGACACCCGCACCGGCGACTACCTCGGCCGGGTGAACTCCTAACCGTGGCGACCGCGCGTAACAAGGCCAGGACCAAGGCCTTCCAGATCATCTTCGAGGCCGACCACCGGGGTGTGAAGCCCACGCTGGTCCTTGCCGAGTGGGTCGCGCGCGCACGCAGCGGGGAGGAGGGCGTGCCGCAGGTTCCCGAGTACACCCAGGACCTGGTCGAGGGCTACAGCCGTCACGCCGCTCGCATCGACGACCTGATCTCCACCTACGCGGTGGGCTGGACGCTCGATCGGATGCCGATCGTGGACCGCAACGTGCTGCGGCTCGGCGCCTACGAGCTGATCTGGGTGGACGAGGTCCCGGACCCGGTGGTCCTGGACGAGTTCGTGGAGATGGCCAAGGACTTCTCCACCGACGAGTCCCCCTCCTTCGTCAACGGGCTGCTGGCCCGGCTGATGGAGCTGAAGCCCTCGCTGCGCGTCTCGCGCGACTGAGCGCCGCCACGCGGCGACGCTGACGAAAGGCGCCCTGCTGCTCCCCGACGGGAGCGGCGGGGCGCCTTCGTTGCTCCATTCGATATCACTGATGGTGACGAGCCTGTGACACAGGGTGCGCATGGGCGGCATATGACGGGGGAGGACGAGGAGCAGTGATCGCCCCACGCGGCGCACCCGCCCGTCCAGCCCCGGAGGCTTCCATGGCCAAGCACGCTCGCACGCGCAGCCCCCGTCCCGCCGTCTGCCACTCGGCGGCGCGCGTGATCACTCCGCGCGACCGCCGCCGCTGCACCACCACCACGGCGTCTGGCCGGCGCAAGCCCACGATGGTCGGCGTCGTCACCAACCGTGCCGACTTCGAGCGCCTGGTCGCGGACGGTTGCACCCCCTACGCCACCTATGCCGACTACCTGCGCGACGTCGACGCGCTGCTGGCCGGCCTGCGCCGGGACGGCGTCGAGGTCCGCGGCCGTGCCTTCTCGCCGGCGGACTTCGAGGACTACTGCGCCGAGCAGGGCCTCTCACCGACGGAGGGCGACAGCCATCTCGTCTACACCGCGGACCCGGAGGCCGAGGACGAGTGGGTCCGCTGGCAGGGCGAGCCGCTGCCGGAGTTCCTGCTGCAGCTGGACCGCGCCCACGAGCGCGGCCTGGTCCGTCGCCGCCTGGACCGGATGCTCGCGCAGACCGCGGAGGCGGCGCTCACCGGCCACTTCCCAGAGCAGCTGCTCCGGATCGCCTACGCCCGCGGCGCGGAGGCGCTGCGCGGCTTCCTCCTCGGCGCGGGCGCGGGCTCGTTCACGGCGGTGTGCAGCATCTTCGAGCCGGAGCTGCCCGTCGTCGCCTGGGCCGACCTGCGGCTGGAGGAGGGCGGCGTGCTCCGGATCGACGACGAGGACCTGGACCTGCTCTGCGAGGTGCTGTGCGTGGGCCACGCCCTCAACCTGCCGGGCGTGCTGACCCTCTCCGGCATCAGCCCCGAGCGCGGCGAGGTGGGCTGGGAGTGGACCTTCGACGGCGACTCCTTCCAGCGCTGCTGAGCCGGCTACCGGTCGAGGCGGTGGCCGGTGGTCGCGTCGACGTGGGCGGGGACCTCGTCGTGGCGGTCGCCGACGGTCGAGGTGCCGGTCGGTTCGAGCATCAGGATCGACGCGCCGGCCGGCGCCTGCGGCTTGTGCTCGGTGCCGCGCGGCACGGTGAAGACGCTTCCCCTGGGCAGGCGGACCGTGCGTTCCCCGTCCGCCTCGCGCAGCGAGATGAGCAACTCCCCGGACAGCACCAGGAAGAACTCGTCGGTGTCCTCGTGGACGTGCCACAGGTGCTCGCCCGCGACCTTGGCGACGCGCACGTCGTAGTCGTTCACGGTGGTGACGATGCGTGGGCTCCACAGCGCGTCGAAGGAGGCCAGGGCGGTGTCGAGGGAGATCGGCTCGTTGCTCATGGCTCGATCCTGGCCTTTCGAACTCGGCTGCGCCATCGAATCGTTCGAGTACGTGCCCCGGATCGGGGCGGGCGGGGGATTGTCGAGCTCAATGCCGTGTGACATATTACTGAGCTGTGGCAGGAGCCCTTCACTACGACGTGGTCGTCGTCGGCGCCGGGATGATCGGTGCGGCGTGCGCGGACACGCTGGCCCGCAGCGGGCGGCGGGTCGCGCTCGTGGACCGTGGCCCGGTCGTCGGGGGGACGACCGGAGCCGGTGAGGGCAACCTGCTCGTCTCCGACAAGACGCCGGGGCCCGAGCTGGAACTGGCGCTGGAGAGTCTGCTGCTCTGGCGCCAACTGGCTGACGAACTCGGCGCGGAGGCACTGGAGTACGAGCCCAAGGGTGGCCTCGTGGTGGCCTCGGAGCCACAGGCCCTCGGCGCGCTGCGTGCTCTGGCGGGGCGTCAGCGCCGGGTCGGGGTCCGCGCGGAGACCGTCGCCGCAGGCGCGCTGCGGGAGTGGGAACGACACCTCGCCCCGGGGCTCGCCGGGGGCGTGTACTACCCGCAGGACGCGCAGGTGCAGCCGGCCCTCGCCGCCGCCGCGTTGTTGCGCCGGGCGCGCGCGGCGGGACGCGTCGAGCTGCTCGCCGGCGTCACCGTGACCGGCCTCGCCCAGGGACGGGTGGATACCGACACGCGCGGAACGCTGCACTGCGGCGCGGTGGTCAACGCGGCCGGGACCTGGGGCGGCGAGATCGCCGCCCTCGCCGGCGCCGCACTGCCGGTGCTGCCCCGACGCGGCTTCGTGCTGGTGACCGAGCCGCTGCCGCCGCTGGTCCGGCACAAGGTCTACGCGGCCGACTACGTCGCCGACGTGGCCAGCGGCTCCGCCGACCTGCAGAGCTCGGCGGTGGTCGAGGGGACGGCCGCCGGGCCGGTGCTGATCGGCGCCAGCCGGGAGCGGGTGGGCTTCGACCGGAGTCTCTCGGTGCCCGTGCTGGCGCGGCTCGCCGCGCAGGCGGCCGAGCTGTTCCCGGCGCTGCGCGCGGCGCGGGTGCTCCGCGCCTACCGCGGGTTCCGCCCCTACCTGCCGGACCATCTGCCCGCCATCGGCCCCGACCCGGAACGGCCCTGGCTGCTGCACGCCTGCGGCCACGAGGGCGCCGGCATCGGCCTGGCCCCGGCGACCGCCCGGCTCGTCACCCAACTGTTGGACGGGGAACAGCCGTTCATGGATCCCACCGCCTTCGGTCCCGGGCGTTTCGGAAAGGAGCAGCCGTGAGACGCACCCCGCTCCGCCTCGTCGGGGCACGGCCCGAGCCCGGCTTCGAGTTCAGCTTCGACGGGGAGCCCGTCGCCGCGCTGCCCGGCCAGACCCTCGCCGCCGCGCTCTGGCAGGCGGGCCGCCTCGCCTGGCGGCGGACCCGCGTCGGCGACCGGCCGCGCGGCGCCTTCTGCGGGATGGGCGCCTGCTACGACTGCCTGATCGAGCTCGACGGCGTCCCCAACGTCCGCGCCTGCCTGGCCCCGGCCCGCCCCGGAGCGTTGGTGCGCACGCAGCGAGGGGACGGCCATGACGAGCTGCGCTGAGCCCGAGGGGGCGTACGACCTCGCCGTGATCGGCGCCGGCCCCGCCGGGCTGGCCGCCGCCGCGGCGGCCGCCGAACGCGGGGTGCGCGTCGCCCTGCTCGACGCCGCGCCGCGGCCCGGCGGGCAGTTCTACCGGCAGCCGACGGCTGAGCTGCGGGCCGCGCGGCCGCAGGCGCTGCACCACCACTGGTCGGCCTTCCGGCGGCTGCTCGCGCGGATCGAGGCGGTCGAGGAGTTCGTCGCGTGGCTGCCGGACCACCACGTCTGGTCCGTGACCGGCGCGTCGACGGCCTGGACCGTGCGGGCGCTGACCGGGCCGGACCAGCGACAGGCCCGCTCGCTGACCGCACGTCAGGTGCTGTTCGCCACCGGCGCGCACGAGCGGCAGCTGCCGTTCCCCGGCTGGACCCTCCCCGGCGTCGTGGGGGCGGGCGGCGCCCAGGCGATGCTCAAGTCCGGGCTCGTGCTCCCCGGCCGGCGCACCGTCGTCGCCGGCA
>NZ_QKYN01000262.1 GCF_003258295.1 Streptacidiphilus pinicola
GCGGCGGTCCCGGTCGCGCGGGGCGTCCGGGGGGGGGAGCGGGCCGAGGGGCAGGTCCAGCGGGAGGGCGGAGGGGGGGGCCACGGCCAGCAGGGCGGCGAATGGGCCGTCCGGGTCGGGCCCCACGGGTCCCACGGACTCCACGAGCGTGCGCCCGCGCAACACCCCGCCGCCCAGCGCGTGGATGCCGACACGCGCTGGGCGGCGGGGTGTTGCGCGGGCGCACGCTCGTGGAGTCCGTGGGACCCGTGGGGCCCGACCCGGACGGCCCATTCGCGGCGCTGCTGGCAGTGGCCCACTCCTGCGGCCTCCCGCTGGACCTGCACCTCGGCCCGCTCCCCGCACCGGACGACGCGCGCGACCGGGACCGGCTGACCGCGCTGCTCGACCGGCTGCCCACCGGGTCGCTGCTCACCGTCGCGGGGGCGCTGCCCCGGTCCGCGGTCGCCGCGCTGGGCGCGGCGGCGGACCGCGTGGGTGTGGTGGTGCTGCCGCAGGGCGGCTGCGGTGCGGGGGCGTCCGGACCCGGGGGATTCGACGCCGCCACCGCGCGGCGCCTGGCCGACGCCGGTGTGCCGCTGGCCGCCGGCAGCGGCGCGCTGCGTGACGTCACCCGCCCGGTCGGACGGGCGGACCCGATCGAGGCGGCGTTCCTGCTGGCCGCGCAGGCGGGCCTGTCCGCGGCGGCCGCCTACGACGCGGTCGGGCCCGGCGCGCGGGCCCGGCTCGGACTGCCGGCCTGCGCCGTCGAGGCCGGGCGGCCCGCGGATTTGCTGGCGCTGCGCGGGGAAACCCTCGTCGCCGCGCTGAGCGGCGGCCACAGCCGCGTGGTGCTGCACGCCGGCCGGGTGGTCTCCCGCACCAGCGCGGTGCGCGAGTACGCCGACACCACGACCGCCGCGGTGCCGCGCCAGGTGCGCCCGTCCCGCCCGGCCTGAGCCCTGCGAGCGGCTGACGCGCGGTCAGGCCTGGGGCATCACCAGGCGGTAGTGCACCAGCAGTTCGCCCCAGTCGTCGATCTTGACGCGGCCGGTGCGGCGGAAGCCGAGCGCGCGGTAGAGGCGGTTGGCGCGCAGGTTGTCGGCGTGGGTCCACAGTTGGGCCTGCGCGTAGCCGCGCTCGCGGCCGTCGGCGACGACCCGCTCCAGCAGCAGGCGCCCGACGTGCTGGCCCCACCGGTCCGGGGCGACGCTGAGCAGGCTGAGGTGCAGCAGCCCCGGCTCCGGCGGGCCCGCCCCGTCGTCCGCGAGCCCCTGCAGGCCGAGGATGGTGCCGATGATCCCGGGGTGGCCGTCCTCGCCGCGGCCCTCCTCGCGCGCGAGCAGCAACATCGCGCCCGGCTCGGCCATCCGGGCGTACGCCGTCCGTACGTGCGCCCGCGCCAGCGGCCGGCCGTTGCGCCGGATGAGGTGCGAGTGCTGCCAGACCGCCATCGCCGCGTCGATCTCGTCGGCGGTGGCCGGGCTCACCGTCACGCTCCCGCTCATCGAGTCCCTCACCCCCCGGAACCTTCCCCCAGCCGCCGCGGCCAAGCTTCGCCACGCCACCGCGGTCGGCGCAAGAGTCGTGACGCGCCCACCGCGGTGACGTGACGTCAGCGTCCGTACCCGCATCGGCGTCAGGCGGAGGCCTGGCGCCGGGGGGCGGCGAACGGGTTTCGGGTCGGGTCGTCGATCACGGGGAGCCGGCCCTCCTTGCGCGCCCGGCGCAGGTCGTCGAGGTACTCGCGGCTCATCATCGCCGAGACCATCGCCACGCCGCCGCGGTGCACGCGGATCTCGCTGTCGGCGGCGGTGCCGACCAGCCGGATCCGGCGCAGGCCCGGCTCGGCAGGGGCCTGGCCGTCCTTGACCTTGCCCTTGCCGGACCACCGCAGGTCCCACTGGTCGACCGTGGCGTCCTCGGGGACGAGGAGCTTGACCATGGCCCGCTGCATCTCCACCCGGACCTCGACCTCCGCGGGGATGCCCGGCGACCGCAGGTCCACCACGACGCCGCCGCCGCGCGCCTTGATCTCGAAGGTGTCCGCGCTGGTCCAGTTGCCGAGGCGCTTGGTGACCGAGTGGTCGACGTGGATGCGCTCCGCCTGACTCATCGTGAGTTCCTTCCGGTTGGTGCGACTGGGGCCTGCGGGCTCTCCCGCCGACACATCGATAGTTGCACTGAAACTAGTCTCGCGTCAACTAGTACTCCTGAGATTAGCCCGGGAGTACGATGAGCCCCATGACCAGCCCGAACAGCCCCGCCCCGCGCAGCGCCGTGAAGAGTTCGCCCCTCTCGCTGACCGTCCTGTCGCTGCTGCACTACCAGCCGCTGCACCCCTACGGGATCCAGCGGCTGATCAAGCAGTGGGGCAAGGACCAGGTCGTGAACGTCAGTCAGCGCGCGAGCCTGTACCGGACCATCGAGCGCCTGCTGTCGGCGGGGCTGATCGAGGTACGCGAGACCGAGCGCGACCAGCAGTACCCCGAGCGGACCGTCTACGCGGTCACCGATGCGGGCCGTGGCGCGGCGCGCGCCTGGCTGCTGGAGATGCTCGCCAAGCCGAAGCAGGAGTTCCCGGAGTTCCCGGCCGCGCTCTCGTTCCTGGTCATGCTGGGCCCGGAGGAGACACTCCAGGTCTTCACGGAACGCGCCGAGGCGCTGCGCACCTCGCTGAGCGAGATCGACGCCATCATGGCCGTCGAGGCCGAACACCGGCTGCCGCGCGTCACCATGCTGGAGACGGAGTACCAGCGCGTCACGGTCTCGGCGCAACTCGCCTGGCTGGACGCGGTGATCGCCGACCTCCAGGCCGGCCGGCTCTCCTGGAGCAACGAGGAACTCCTCGCCTTCGCCGAACCGAAGGACGCCACCGGGGCGGAGTGACGACATGCGAGAGGCCCCGGACCGCTTGTGCTGGTCCGGGGCCTCTCGGCTTCCACGTGGCGGGTGCAGGGTTCGAACCTGCGTAGCTTGCGCGACAGATTTACAGTCTGCTCCCTTTGGCCGCTCGGGCAACCCGCCAGGGATGGTGTCTTCGCGGTACCCCGCTCCGACGTCGTAAACCATACCCGATGGTGGGGGGTGCTTCGCCACTCGGTTGATCAGTGTGGGGG
>NZ_QKYN01000263.1 GCF_003258295.1 Streptacidiphilus pinicola
CGGAGACTCCGCGTGGACGCGTGGTCCAGGAGCCGGCGACGTGACGGTCCATGGTGGCGGGTCGGTGTCTCTGCGCAGCGTGTCGGCCTGCGCCTTGCCGCGGCCCTCGGCCACCGCCTCGGCCAGGTTGGCGAAGACGACCGTCAGCCACAGCCAGACCGTGATCACCCAGGCGAACACGCTGGGCTTCTCGATCGCGGAGATCGTGGTCAGCACGGAGCCGACCTCGACCACGAACATGACCGGGTTCTTGAACATGACGCGCGGGTCGAGCTTCTTGCACGCGTCCGGGAACGACTTGAGCAGCTGCTTCGGGTCGAGCAGGCCGCCGCCGATGCGACGCTCGGCCGGGAGCTCGGGCTGCTGCGATTCCGGCTGGTGGACCGGAGAGCTCAGGGTGGGCGTGGACATCAGTGGAGACCTTCCGCGAGCGGCCCGAGAGCGAGGGCCGGGAAGTAGGTGAGCCCGACGACGATCAGGACGACGCCCGAGAGCATGCCGACGAAGAGCGGGCTGTGGGTCTTGAGGGTGCCGGTCGACTCCGGCGTGTGCTGCTGCTTGGCCAGCGAACCGGCCAGCGCCAGCACGAACACCATCGGCAGGAACCGGCCGAAGGCCATCGCCAGGCCCAGGGCCTCCTGCCAGTGGTTGCTGGTCACGGTGATGCCCGCGAACGCGGAACCGTTGTTGTTCGCCGCCGAGGTGAACGCGTACAGCACCTCGGAGAAGCCGTGCGGACCGGAGTTCAGCATCCCGCCGCCGTGACCGGCGCTCAGCGACATCGCCAGTCCCGTGCCGCACAGCACGATCGCCGGCGTGGTCAGGATGTACAGGGAGGCGAACTTCATCTCCCGCGCACCCAGCTTCTTACCCAGGTACTCCGGCGTGCGGCCGACCATCAGACCCGCCACGAACACCGTCACGATCGCCAGCACCAGAATGCCGTACAGACCCGAACCCGTACCGCCCGGCGCGATCTCACCGAACATCATGTTCAGGATCGTCACCCCGCCACCGAGCGGCGTGTACGAGTCGTGCATCGAGTTCACCGCACCGGTCGACGTCAGCGTCGTCGAAGCCGCGAACAAGGAACTGCCCGGGATACCGAAGCGAACCTCCTTACCCTCCATCGCGGCTCCCGCGATCTTCGCCGCCGCACCCGAGTGCTGGTGCTCGAAGAAGGAGATCAGCGCGGCCGAAGCCGCCCAGTACAGGCCCATGACCGAGACGATCGCGTAGCCCTGCTTCTGCGACTTGACCATCGTGCCGAAGGTGCGGCACAACGCGAACGAG
>NZ_QKYN01000069.1 GCF_003258295.1 Streptacidiphilus pinicola
CGCCCCTTCCGCCAGCCACCGGCGCCCGACAGCCGCCCCGCCCGGCGGCGCGGCCGGGACCAGTCCCGCGCGGGCCCGCCGCCCCCGGCGACGCCGCGTCGCCTCCGCCGCGCTCGGGGTCGGCGTCGTGCTGGCCGTGGTGGCGGGGGTCTGCGTCAACGACGCGCTGGACGCGCCCGGGCCGGGTGGGGCGCAGGCGAAGCTGGCACGGTGGGGGTCGGTTTGGCCGCGGGGCGGGCCGGGGCCGCGTTCAGGGTCCGGCCCGCCCCGCGGCCAAACCGACCCCCACCGTGCCGCCGATCCCGCTGCACGCGCCGGTCCAACCGCTCGTCAGCCCGGCCCAGGCCGGGGAGGGCGTCTTCAGCGCGCTGGTCCGGGAGAAGGGGCAGCCGGTGATCCAGAGCGCGCTGATGCGGCCGGACTCCTACGACACCGGGTTCCCCGTCGGCGTCGTCTGGATGAAACAGCATGCGCTCCGCTTCACCCTGCACCCGGGCGCCCTGGAGCCGGGCGGCACCTGGGCGGTGCCGGCGAGCATCACACCGAGCGAACGGGTCGGCCTGGTCGCCGCCTACAACGGCGGCTTCAAGGTCTCCAACGGTGACTCGCACGGCGGCTTCTACCTGGACGGTCGAACCATCGGCTACCTGCGCGACGGCGCGGCCTCGGAGGTCTTCCACCGGGACGGATCGCTGAGCGTCGGCGTCTGGAACGAGGACGTGCGCATGGGCCCGGACGTCGTCGGTGTCCGCCAGTGCCTGGTCCCGCTGGTCCGCGACGGCAGGGTCACCGGCGACGTCTACAACGGCGGCACCGAGACGTGGGGCTTCACGGACGGCGGCTACGCCGCCGTGGCCCGTTCGGGGATCGGCGTGGACCGGCACGGCGACATCGTCTACGTCGGCGGCCGCCTGCTCACCGTCCAGTCCCTGGCCACCCTGCTGCAGCGCGCGGGCGCGGTGACGGCCATGATGCTGGACATCAACCTCAGCTGGCCGTCCTTCATCTCCTACGACGCGACCAGGACCCCGAGCGACCCGGTCCCCCACAACCTGGTCAACTTCGTCCGCGCCGCCACCCGCTACTACGACGGCTCCAGCCGCGACTTCGTCGCCGTCTACGCCCGCCCGTGAGCACGGTGGCCTTACGCGATGCGGTCCAGGATCAGAGGGGTCGCCTTGAAGTCCGCGCCGGCCGGGGCGATGGTGATCGCGTCCGGGGTGGCCAGGGCCTCCAGGGCGTAGTCGAAGCGCTCGGGGGTGTCCGTGTGGAGGGTCAGCAGCGGCTGGCCCGCGGTGACGACGGCGCCCGGCTTGGCGTGGATCTCCACGCCGGCGCCGGCCTGGACCGGGTCCTCCTTGCGGGCGCGGCCGGCGCCGAGGCGCCAGGCGGCGACGCCGACGGCGTAGGCGTCGAGGCCGGTCAGCACGCCGCTCGCGGGGGCCGTGAGGACGTGCTGCTCGCGCGCGACCGGCAGGGCCGCGTCCGGGTCGCCGCCCTGCGCCGCGATCATGCGACGCCAGTGGTCCATCGCGGAGCCGTCGCGCAGCGCGGTCTCCGGGTCCTTTCCACCCGTGACGCCCGCCGCGGCGAGCATCTCCCGCGCCAGCGCGAGGGTCAGCTCGACGACGTCCGCCGGGCCGCCGCCGGCCAGCACCTCGACCGACTCGCGCACCTCCAGCGCGTTGCCGGCGGTGAGGCCGAGCGGGGTGCTCATGTCCGTCAGCAGCGCGACGGTGTTGACCCCGGCGTTCTGGCCCAGCCCGACCATGGTGCGGGCCAGCTCCTGCGCGTCGGCGAGGTTCTTCATGAAGGCGCCGGAGCCGACCTTCACGTCCAGGACCAGCGCGCCGGTGCCCTCGGCGATCTTCTTCGACATGATCGAGGACGCGATCAGCGGGATCGCCTCGACGGTGCCGGTGACGTCGCGCAGCGCGTACAGCTTCTTGTCGGCGGGCGCGAGGCCGTCACCCGCCGCGCAGATGACCGCGCCCGTGCCGCGCAGCACGTCCATCATCTCCTCGTTGGAGAGCAGCGCCCGCCAGCCGGGGATCGACTCCAGCTTGTCCAGCGTCCCGCCGGTGTGTCCGAGCCCGCGCCCGGACAGCTGCGGCACGGCCGCGCCGCAGGCGGCGACCAGCGGCGCGAGCGGCAGCGTGATCTTGTCGCCGACGCCGCCGGTGGAGTGCTTGTCGCTGGTGGGCAGCGGCAGCGAGGAGAAGTCCATCCGCACGCCGGACCGGATCATCGCGTCGGTCCAGCGGGAGATCTCCCGCAGGTTCATCCCGTTCAGCAGGATCGCCATGGCCAGCGCGGACATCTGCTCGTCGGCGACCTCGCCGCGGGTGTAGGCGTCGATCACCCAGTCGATCTGGGCATCGGTCAGCTCGGCGCGGTCGCGCTTCGCGCGGATGACGGAGATGACGTCCACGGTGACTCCAGGATTGCGAAAGGACTGTGCGAGAACTCTACGCGCGTAACCACGCGCGACACTACAGCCGCTCGGGCCCGAACGCGTCCGGGAGGAGCTCGGTGAGCGGGCGGATCCCGGAGACGGACTCCACGATCAGCTCCGCTCCCCCGTGCTCCCACAGCAGTTGCCTGCAGCGTCCGCACGGCATCAGGGGCTTGCCGTCGCGATCGCAGCAGGTGAACGCCACCAGCCGTCCGCCGCCCGTGGCGTGGAGCGCGGACACCAGTCCGCACTCCGCGCACAGCCCCAGGCCGTAGGACGCGTTCTCGACGTTGCAGCCGCTGACGACACGACCGTCGTCGACCAGCGCCGCCGCGCCGACCGGGAAGCCGGAGTACGGGGCGTACGCGCGCCCCATCGCCGCGCGGGCCTCGGCCCGCAGCGCCTCCCAGTCGACCGCGTCGATGTCCATGAACTCAGCCCTTGATGTACGGCTTGCCGGACGCCGCCGGCGGGCGCGTCAGGCCGCCCATCGCGGCGACGACGAAGACGGTCACCAGGTAGGGGGCCATCGCCAGGAACGCGCCGGGGATCGGGGTGTTCAGCGAGGACAGCGCCACCTGCAGCTCGGTCGCGAAACCGAACAGCACGGCCGCGCCGAAGGCGCCGATCGGCGACCAGCGGCCGACGATCAGTGCCGCCAGGGCGATGTAGCCCTTGCCGGAGCTCATGTCCTTGCCGAAGGCGCTGGCCAGTCCGAGCGTCAGCCAGACGCCGCCGAGGCCGGAGAGCAGGCCGGCCGTGATGACGTTCCGGTAGCGCAGGCCGATGACCTTGATGCCGACGGTGTCGGCGGCCGTCGGGTGCTCGCCGACCGCGCGGGTACGCAGACCCCAGCGGGTGCGGAAGAGCAGGAACCAGATCACCGGCACCAGGATGTAGGCCAGGTAGAAGATGATGTTCTGGTTGAACAGCTCGCCGATGATCGGGATCGAGGCCAGGCCGGGGATCCGGATCGCCGAGAAGCCCATCGCCTTGTTGTAGGTGCCGCCGTTGGTCGACATCACCCGGTCGTAGAGGAAGCCGGTGACGCCGGAGGCCAGCAGGTTGAGCACGACGCCGAGGACGACCTGCTCGATCAGGTAGCGGTTGGCGAAGACCGCCAGCAGGGCGCCCATCAGCGCGCCGCCGAGGCAGCCCGCGATCGCGCCGGCCCAGAGCGAACCGGTGCTCGACGCGGTGATCACGGCCGCGAAGGCGCCGAAGAGGAACTGACCCTCGATCGCGATGTTGACGACGCCCGAGCGCTCACAGAGCAGGCCGCTGAGCGAGCCGAGGATCAGCGGCACCGCGCCGCCCGCCGTCAGGGCGATGATCGACGGCACGTTCAAGCCGACGGTCGAACCCGCCGCCACCCAGACCAGGAAGGCGATCACGATGGAGGCGAAGTAGACGCCGTCCACCCAGATCCGCAGCTTCTTCGACAGCGGTGCGAAGGCCCGGGCCAGGCCGCACAGGATGGCCAACGCGCTGAACGCGATCGCGACCTCCTGCGACGGCGCCGAGATGGGGCCGAGCCCACCGGGCGCGTTCGGGTCGAACTTGAGGACGAAGACGGTGTGGGCGTCACCGCTGACCCGCGAGGTGAGGCCGAAGCCCCACAGGCACAGGGCGGCGATGACCGCCTGGGTGATACCGGTGATCAGCTTGGCCCGGGTGTCCGCGGCCACTGCGACCGCAGGCAGCGTCTCGTTCCCGGTAGCGGTGGATGCCGTACTCATTCCTCGCCTCCGGCAACGGTGATGGTCTCGGTCGTGTGGAACGGGTCGACGGTCGGGGCGGCTTCTCCGCCTTCACCCCGGCCCGTGTCAATCTTGTGGGCCCGCAGTCGGAAGATCTCCTTCACCAGCTGCGGCGCCGCCACGAAGATGACGATCAGGGCCTGGATGACGGTGATGATCTCGATGGACACCTGCGCCTGCGTCTGCATCAGGGCACCGCCCGCCTGCAGCGCGCCGAAGAGCAGCGAGGCGCCGACGACGCCCCACGGCCTGGTGCGGCCCAGCAGCGCGACGGTGATCGCGCTGAAGCCGAGACCGGCGTCGATGTTCGGGCTCAGGGAGTTGTTGTTCGGGTTGGCCAGACCGAGGGTCTGGGTCACCCCGATCAGGCCCATCAGCCCACCGGAGATCAGCATGGACGCGATCTGCACCCGGCTGACGTTGATGCCGGCGGTCTTGGCCGCGCTCGGCCGCAGGCCGACGGCGCGCACCTCGAAGCCGAGCTTGCTGCGCTTGAAGAACCACGCCACGGCGAAGGTGGCGGCGATCGCGAAGAGCAGGCCGATGTCGGTGAAGAGCTGGTCGCCGAAGAGGTGCGGCAGCACCGCGGTGGAGCCCGCCGGCTTGGAGATGGCCTGTCCCGCCGCGGCCGGGTTGTGGAACACGGAGGTGTTCAGCAGCCAGCCGCCGAGAAAGAGCAGCGCGACGTAGTTGAGCATGATCGTCACGATCACCTCGTGCGCGCCGCGCTTGGCCTTCAGCCAGCCGACGACGCCGCCGTAGAGCATGCCGCCGACGATGCCGGCCAGGACGGCCACGATCATGTGCAGCAGGCCGGGCAGCGCGGTCCACGAGAAGCCGACGTAGGACGCGAAGATGGCGCCGACGATCAGCTGGCCCTGGCCGCCGATGTTGAACATGCCGGCGCGGAAGGCGACGGAGATCGCCAGGCCGCCGAAGATCAGCGGCGTCGCGTACTCGAGCGTGTTCGAGATCGGCCCGAAGAACTGCTCCGGCGTGCCGGAGACCGTCGCCGGGTCGAAGATCGCACCCTTGAACAGCGAGCTGTAGGCGCTGGAGATGTCGTTCCAGGCCGAGGAGAGGAAGTCGCCCGGCGAGGCGAAGAAGTAGCCGAGCTGGTTCATCGTGTCGGTGTTCGACAACACGATCATGATCGCGCCGACGACCAGCGCGAGCAGGATGGCCAGGAAGGTGACCATCGCGCCGTTCTCGGCGGTGAAGACGTTGCGGATGATCACACCCCAGTCGCGGGGCGGACGGTCCGGCTTCGGCTTCGGCTCCGGGGCGGGGGTCGCCGACGCGGCGCCGGCGGCCTCGTTCTTCTCAGGTTCGGGCGTGCTCACGAGTCCGCCTCCTCCGTGTTAGTGGTGGCGGCGTCGGCCACGGGTTGACTCTCAGCGGTGTCGCCCTCCGGGCTCGCGGCCCGCTCGCCGTCGCCGGTGATGCCGGCCATCAGCAGGCCGATCTCGTCGCGGGACGTGGTCGGCGGGACCGTGGCGACGATCTTGCCGCGGTACATCACCGCGACCTTGTCGGCCAGCGCCAGCACCTCGTCGAGCTCGGTGGAGACGACCACGACCGGGCGGCCCTGGTCGCGCTCGTCGACGATGCGCTTGTGGATGAACTCCATCGCGCCGACGTCCACGCCACGGGTCGGCTGCGAGGCGACCAGCAGACGGAGCGGGCGCGACAGCTCGCGGGCCACGACGACCTTCTGCGCGTTGCCGCCGGAGAGCTTGCCGGCCGGGTGCTGCGACGCGGCCGGGCGGATGTCGAACTCCTTGATCCGCGCGTCGGCGTTCTTGGCGATCTCGTCCAGGTTGATGGAGAGACCGCGGCCGAAGGGCGGCTTCTTGTACAGGTCCAGGACCAGGTTCTCGGCGACGGTGAACTCGCCGACCACGCCGTCGTGGCCACGGTCCTCGGGGATGAAGCCGACACCGGCGTCCAGCACCTGACGCGGGGTCCTGCCGGTCAGCTCCTTGCCGTCCAGGCTGATCGTCCCGGCCGCGGCGGGTACCAGACCGAGGATCGCCTCGGCCAGCTCCGACTGGCCGTTGCCCTGGACGCCCGCGATGCCGAGGATCTCGCCGTCGCGGACGGTGAAGGAGACGTCGTCGACGGCGGCCTGGCCGTTGGCGTCGAGCACGGTCAGGTTCTCGACCTGGAAGGAGGCCTGGCCGGGCTTGGCGAGCTCCTTGGCGACGACCAGCTGCACCGAGCGGCCGACCATCATCGAGGCCAGTTCCTGCTCGCTGGAGGTCGGAGAGGCCTCGCCGACGACCGCGCCGCGCCGGATCACCGTGATCCGGTTGGCGATCGCCTTGACCTCCTTGAGCTTGTGCGTGATGAAGACGATCGACTTGCCCGCCTCGCGCAGCGAGTTCATGACGACGAAGAGGTCGTCGATCTCCTGCGGGGTCAGCACCGCGGTCGGCTCGTCCAGGATCAGCGTCTGGGCGTCGCGCACCAGCGCCTTGACGATCTCGACGCGCTGCTGGACGCCGACCGGGAGGTTCTCGACCACGGCGTCGGGGTTGACCGGGAGGCCGTAGCGCTTCGAGACCTCCTGCACGTCCTTGCGGGCGCGCCGGCGGTCCAGCAGGCCGAGCGGGCCGCGGCTGGCGCCGAGCTCGACCTCGTCGCCGAGGACGACGTTCTCGGCCACGGTGAAGACCGGGACCAGCATGAAGTGCTGGTGGACCATGCCGATGCCGTTGGCGATGGCGTCGCGCGGGCTGTTGATGGTCTTGGCGGCTCCGTCGACGAGGATCTCGCCCTCGTCGGGCTGGTGAAGTCCGTACAGGACGTTCATCAGCGTGGACTTGCCGGCGCCGTTCTCACCCAGCAGACAGTGGACCTCACCAGGCTCTACGGTCAGGTCGATGTGGTCGTTGGCGACCAGCGAACCGAATCGCTTGGTGATGCCGCGAAGTTCCAGACGCACTTGTGAACACACTCCTCACGCCGGGCATCAGAGTCGATCGGCGGAAGCTATCGAGGACTTGACGGACCCGCCAGACCACGGGGCGTGAACCCTGGGCCGACAGGCCGGTGGGCGGGTGCGCCGTGCACACCCGCCCCTGACCATCCGGAATCAGCCTGCGGTCGGCTGGTTCTTGGACTGGATCTTGATGGTGCCGTTGATGATGTTCGCCTTGACCGTGTTGATCTCGGAGGTCAGCGAGGCGGGCACCTTGGACGCGAAGTCGTGGTACGGCGCCAGGCCGGTGCCGTTGTTCGACAGGGTGCCGACGAACGGGGTGGCCGAGAACTGGCCGTTGGCGGCCTCCTGCACGGAGGTGCTCACGGCGGTGGCGATGCCCTTGGTGACGGACGTCATGATGACGGAGCCGTACTGCGGGTTGGAGACGAAGCCGTCGTCGTCGACCCAGATGGCGTTGAGCTTGCCGCCCGAGGACTGGGCCTGGGCCAGCGCGCCGATGCCGGTGCCGCCGGCGACCGGGAAGACGATGTCGGCGCCCTCGGACTGGAAGGTCGCGGCGATCTGCTTGCCGCCGGCCTGGTCGGTGAAGGACTGGGTCGGGTCGAAGGTGCCGTGCTGGCTCGGCTCGTCCCAGCCGAGGACCTGGACGTGCGTGCCGTGCTTCTGGTTGTAGTACTGCACGCCCTCCCAGAAGCCGTCCATGTAGACGGTGACGGTCGGGTAGTTGGCGCCGCCGAAGGTGGCGACCTTGCCGGTCTTGGTCATGCCGGCCGCGAAGTAGCCGCCGAGGAAGGCGCCCTGCGCGGTGTTGAACTCCAGGCCCTTGATCTGCGGCGCGGTCGAGGTGTTGTCGACGATCGCGTAGTGCTGGCTGGTGTTCTTCTTGGCCGACGCGACGGTCGCGTCGTTCATGGCGAAGCCGACCGTGACGATCAGCTTGCACTGGGCGGAGACGAAGCCGGCGATGTTGCTGGCGTAGTCGTTCTCCGTCGCGGAGGTGGCGTTCTGAACGTTGATGTTCGGGTTGGCCTTCGCAGCGTCCTGCATACCGGCCCAGGACTCGGCGTTGAACGAGTGGTCGTCCAGACCGCCGGTGTCGGTGACCATGCAGGCCTTGAAGCTACCGCCGGCGTTGGCGGAGCTGGTGGAACCCGAGGTCGAGACGGGCTTCGAACCACACGCCGTGGCGGTCAGGGCGACCACTGTCGCGATCACTGCCAGGCCAACGGGCTTGTTCATCAATTCCTCCAGTTAGGAGCCGACATCGCAGAGCCCGGGGGCAGGGAGCGGCTTTGCTCAACCGATTGGATGCGAGGTTAACGCGCGTAGAACACTTTTGGATTACGGCTGCAGGGGCGTTATCAGATCGTCGCATTGCTTCCGCCGCGAGCACACCGAAGGGACGGGATGAATCGGACGTTTCCACTCCGATTTCGCTCGCTCGGCGCACACCTGTCAACACCATGAGACACCAAACGACGCCGCCCTGGAGGGTCGACGTCGTTTGTTCCCGCGTGTCGGATTCGTCCAGCTCCGCCGGTCAGCCCAGCGCGAGCGCGCTGAAGAGCTCCACACCCACCGAGATGGCCTGCTCGTCCGCGTCGAAAGTGCCCTGGTGGAGGTCGCGCACGCCCTGCTCGTCCGGCGCGCGCACGCCGAGCCGGGCCAGCGCGCCCGGGACCTCCTGCAGGTACCAGGAGAAGTCCTCGCCGCCCAGACTCTGCTCCGTCGGCTCGACGGCCGAGTCGCCGAAGCGCCGCGTCATCGCCAGCTCCAGCAGCGCGATCGACTCCGCCTCGTTGACCACCGGCGGCACGCCGCGGCGGTAGTCCAGCACCCACTTGGCCCGGTGCGTCTCCGCGATCTGCCCGACCAGCTCGTCGATCGCGCCGGGCGCCTCGCGCCAGCCGGCCGTCTCCAGGCAGCGGACCGTGCCCTCGAGCTCCGCGTGCTGCGGGATCGCATTCGCCGCGGAGCCGGACTCGATGCGGCCCCACACCAGGCTCACGCCCCAGCGGGGGTCCATCCGCCGCTGCAGCGCGGCGGGCAGCTCGGTCGCGGTCTTGGCGACGGCCATCACCAGATCCGTCGTCAGGTGCGGGCGGGCGGTGTGCCCGCCCGGGCCGGCCAGGCTGAGCTTGAGCAGGTCGCAGGCCGAGGTGATGGCGCCGACCTTGAGCCCGATCCGCCCGACCTCGACCCGCGGGTCGCAGTGCACGGCGAAGATCCGCTCCAGGCCCGGCAGCACGCCCGCCTTGATCACGTCCAGCGCCCCGCCCGGCATCTGCTCCTCGGCCGGCTGGAACACCAGCCGCACCGGGCGCCGCAAGGTGCCCTGACGGGCCGCCTCGGCCAGCACCAGGGCGGTGCCGAGGACCACGGTGGTGTGCACGTCGTGCCCGCAGGCGTGGCAGACCCCGGGGACCGTCGAGCGGTAGGGAACGTCGAGCGGCTTGGCGTCCTCGATCGGCAGCGCGTCGATGTCGGCGCGGAACCCCCACACGCCGCGCTCCGCCGAGAGCCCCTCGGGGACGATGTCGCAGACCAGCCCCGTGCCCCCGGGCAACACGCGCGGCGCGAGGCCGGCCTGCTCCAGACGGGCCTTGATGAGCGCGGTCGTCCGGACTTCCTGCCGGCCCAGCTCGGGGTGCATGTGCAGGTCGCGCCGGAAGGCGATCAGCTCGGACCGGAGGGCGTCGACGCGGGACCGCAGCTCATTCGACTGGTTCACCTCCACAAGGCTACGGCCCTGGGGCGGTTGGGGCAGGGGATCACCGAAATTCATACCGCCGGACGAGACGTTTGTCGCCCACTCGGCGCATGATTCGCCCGGAGCGGGGTAGGGGATCTCCTTCATGCATCGTTCAACGAGCGAATCCGTGCCGCGTTGCTCAGAAGCTGTCCACCGGCGCATAGGTCCCCCAGACCTCGCGGAGCGCGTCGCAGGTCTCGCCCACCGTCGCACGCGCGGCCAAGGCCTCCTTCATCGGGTACAGCACATTCTCGCCCGAGGTCCCCGCCGCCCGCTTGAGCGCGCCCAGAGCCCGGTCCACCGCCGCGTTGTCGCGGTCCGCGCGCAGCTTGGCCAGGCGCTCCGCCTGCTGTGCCTCGATCGCCGGGTCGACCCGCAGCGGCTCGTACGGCTCCTCCTCGTCCAACTGGAAGCGGTTGACGCCGACCACGGTCCGCTCGCCCGCGTCCGTCTGCAGCGCCACCTGGTACGCGCTGCGCTCGATCTCGGACTTCTGGTAGCCGCGCTCGATGCCGGCGACCGCGCCGCCCATCTCCTCGACCTTGGCCATCAGCTCCAGCGCCGCCGCCTCGACCTCGTCGGTCAGCTGCTCGACGACGTAGGAGCCGGCGAACGGGTCCACCGTCGCGGTCACGTCGGTCTCGTACGCCAGCACCTGCTGCGTGCGCAGCGCGAGCCGCGCGGACTTCTCCGTCGGCAGCGCGATGGCCTCGTCGAAGCTGTTGGTGTGCAGCGACTGCGTCCCGCCCAGCACCGCCGCCAGCGCCTGGACCGAGACCCGGACCAGGTTCACCTCGGGCTGCTGCGCCGTCAGCTGCACGCCCGCCGTCTGGGTGTGGAAGCGCAGCATCATCGACTTCGGGTTCCGCGCCTTGAACTCCTCCTTCATGACGCGCGCCCAGATCCGGCGGGCGGCGCGGAACTTGGCCACCTCCTCCAGGAGCGTGGTGCGCGAGACGAAGAAGAAGGACAGGCGCGGCCCGAAGTCGTCCACGTCCATGCCGGCCGCGAGTGCCGTGCGGACGTACTCGATGCCGTTGGCCAGGGTGAACGCGATCTCCTGCGCGGGCGTGGCCCCGGCCTCGGCCATGTGGTAGCCGGAGATGGAGATGGTGTTCCAGCGCGGGATCTCGGCCCGGCAGTACTGGAAGATGTCCGCGATCAGCCGCAGCGAGGGCTTGGGCGGGAAGATGTAGGTGCCGCGGGCGATGTACTCCTTCAGCACGTCGTTCTGGATCGTGCCGGTGAGCCTGCCCGACGGCACGCCCTGGGACTCGCCGACCAGTTGGTAGAGCAGGAGCAGGAGCGAGCCGGGCGCGTTGATGGTCATCGAGGTGGAGACCTCGCCCAGCGGGATGCCGCCGAAGAGCACCCCCATGTCCTCGACGGAGTCGATCGCGACGCCGACCTTGCCCACCTCGCCGTGGGCGATCGCCGCGTCCGAGTCGTAGCCCATCTGGGTGGGCAGGTCGAAGGCGACCGAGAGGCCCATGGTGCCGTTGGCGATCAGCTGCTTGTAGCGCGCGTTGGACTCCGCCGCGGTGCCGAAGCCGGCGTACTGCCGCATCGTCCACGGCTTGCCCGTGTACATGGTCGGGTAGACGCCGCGGGTGAAGGGGTACCGACCGGGCTCGCCGAGCTTCGTCGCCGGGTCCCAGCCCTGCTGGGCGTCCGGCCCGTAGACGGGCTCGATGGGCAGTCCGGACTCGGACAGGCGGGTCATGGGACCTCCTCCGCGATGGCGACCGACTCGCTACGTACGGTAATGATGCGCGCCGGTGGGGAGTAGTCGCATCATCTGGGAGGTTGCTCACACAGACGCAACTCCATGGGAGGAACGAATCAGATGACAGTGCAGAAGGTCGCGGTCGTGACCGGCGCGAGCAGCGGTATCGGCGCGGCGACGGCACGGGGGCTGGCCGCGGCCGGATACCGCGTGGCACTGGTCGCGCGGCGCGGCGACCGTTTGAAGGCGCTCGCGGAGGAGATCGGCGAGGCCGCCTCCGTCCACGAGGTCGACGTGACGGACCGGGCGGCGGTCGACGCCTTCGCGGCGACGCTGACGCGGGTGGACGTGCTGGTCAACAACGCGGGCGGCGCGTTCGGCGCGGAGTCCGTCGAGTCCGGCGACCCGGCGGACTGGCTGCGGATGTACCAGGTCAACGTGCTGGGCGTGCTGCACGCCACCCAGGCCTTCCTGCCGGCGCTGCGCGCCTCCGGCGACGGCACCGTGCTCGTCCTGTCCTCCACGGCCGCGTTCGCCGCGTACGAGGGCGGCGGCGGCTACGTCGCGGCGAAGGCGGGCGCGCACGCGATCGCGGGCACGCTGCGGCTGGAGCTGGTCGGCGAGCCGATTCGCGTGATCGAGATCGCGCCGGGCCTGGTCAAGACGGACGAGTTCGCGCTCACCCGCTTCCGCGGCGACGCCGCGAAGGCCGCGTCCGTCTACGCGGGCGTCGCGGAACCGCTGACCGCGGACGACGTCGCGGACACCATCGTCTGGGCCGTCACCCGCCCCCCGCACGTCAACATCGACCTCCTCGTCGTCCGCCCCCGCGCCCAGGCGGCGCAGCACAAGGTGCACCGGTCGTAGTTGCACCCCCCGGGGGCGCGGAGCCGCAAAACGGCAGAGCCTCGCGCCCCTGAGGCGGGGCAACCGACCGTTCGTTCACCCACCTGACGCTGTCTCATAATTCGGGCGTCGAGGGCTCGACTTAATACCCCGTACGAGTGAATCCTTGTGTCAGGTGCCGTTGTCGCACCGCCCGTGACGTCCCCTGAAGTGCCGACGCAGTCGGTCGCACCCCTTAACCTCAAGGGCTCCAACCCGCTGTTCGAGGAGGACCCGCTGGCCAGGTCGCCGATTCCGTCGCCCTCCGCACCACAGTCACCCGCACCGGGCCTGTCCCGTCTCAACGACGCGGCGCCGGGCGCCGCCGAGGAGGCGCTGCTGGCCTGCTGCGGGAGCCGGCGCTGGGCGATAAGGATGACCGCACACCGGCCGTACCCGGACGTGGCCTCGCTGCTCGCCGCCGCGAGCGAGGCGTCGTACGACATGTCGCACCGGGACCTGTCGGAGGCGCTCGCCGACGAGAGCTGCATGCCCCAGCCCCTGCTGGGCATGCGCGCGCCCGGGAGCGCCGCCGCGCACACCGCGCTGCAGGCCGCCCACGCCGCCTACGAGGCGCGCTTCGGCCACGTGTTCGTGGTGAGTCTGGACGACTGCCCGCCGGAGGAGATGCTGGACACCGTCCTGGTGAGCATCCGGGCGCGGCTCGCCAACGACGAGGACGAGGAGCGCAGCACCACCGCCGAGCAGCTGCGCCGGATCACCCTGAGCAGGCTCACCCATCTCGTCTCGTCTCACGCCTCGGCGTCTTCGTGAGACCACAGGGTGAGATCGCCCACATCCACCACCCGGCGGCTTTGACGTCCCGCCAGCAACGACCCGGTCCCGGACTGGGAAAACACTGGGCCCGAGGCCCTCGCGGCCGGTAACGGTCCGGTCACGGGACGATCATAGGAGTGGATCTCGCCCCGCCGCAGGGGCCCCGACAGGCCCAGCGCCCTCCGGCCTGGCTACGATGGCCGCGGCCGGTGGACCGTATCCGGCCGGGCCGACCGACACCGACGCCGATGCCGCCGCGCTGCCGGGCGACCCCCGCCCCGCTCCCGGAGGGTTCTTCCGTGCCGGCTGGAACGCTGTACCGCGGCCGGGAAGGCATGTGGTCGTGGGTGGCTCATCGAGTCACCGGCGTCCTCATCTTCTTCTTCCTGTTCGCCCACGTCCTCGACACCGCACTGGTCCGCGTCTCGCCGCAGGCCTACAACAGCGTGATCGCGACGTACAAGACGCCGCTCGTCAACCTGATGGAGTACGGCCTCACGGCCGCCATCCTCTTCCACGCGCTGAACGGTCTCCGGGTCATCGCGGTGGACTTCTGGGCCAAGGGGCCGAAGTACCAGCGGCAGATGCTGTGGACCGTCGTGACCGTCTGGGTCCTGCTGATGGCGGGTGCGTTCTACCCCGTCCTGCAGGAGACCCTCCAATGGCTGTTCAGTTGAGGGTGAGATAACAGATGGCTACCGACTCCATCGGCAACGTCGAGCTCACCGACTCGACGCCGACCGACGCGACGGCGTTCCTCATCGAGCCGCCGCGCAAGCGCACCAAGACCACCTCTGGCCGCCGCAGCCGGACCAACTTCGAGATGCTGGCGTGGCTGTTCATGCGCCTGTCCGGCATCGTGCTGGTCTTCCTGGTCCTCGGTCACCTCATCATCCAGCTGGTGCTGGACGGCGGCGTCTCGAAGATCTCCTTCGCGTTCGTCGCCGGGCGCTGGGCCTCGCCGTTCTGGCAGGCCTGGGACCTGCTGATGCTGTGGCTGGCGATGCTCCACGGCGCCAACGGCATGCGTACCGTCATCAACGACTACGCCGAGCGCCCGGGCACCCGTTTCTGGCTGAAGGTCCTGCTGGTGGCCGCCACGGTCTTCACCGTGCTGCTGGGCACCCTGGTGATCTTCACCTTCGACCCGAACATCAGCTGACGCGGACGGACGAGGCAGCGACAGAGACATGAAGATTCACCAGTACGACACCGTCATCGTCGGCGCCGGCGGCGCGGGCATGCGTGCGGCCGTCGAGGCCACCAAGCGCAGCCGCACCGCGGTCCTGACCAAGCTCTACCCGACCCGCTCCCACACCGGCGCGGCCCAGGGCGGCATGGCCGCCGCCCTCGCCAACGTCGAGGACGACAACTGGGAGTGGCACACCTTCGACACCGTCAAGGGCGGTGACTACCTGGTCGACCAGGACGCCGCCGAGATCCTGGCCAAGGAGGCGATCGACGCCGTCCTCGACCTGGAGAAGATGGGTCTGCCCTTCAACCGCACCCCCGAGGGCAAGATCGACCAGCGTCGCTTCGGCGGCCACACCCGCAACCACGGCGAGGCCGCGGTGCGCCGCTCCTGCTACGCCGCGGACCGCACCGGCCACATGATCCTCCAGACGCTGTACCAGAACTGCGTCAAGGAGGGCGTGGAGTTCTTCAACGAGTTCTACGTCCTCGACCTGCTGATGGTCGACGTCGACGGCGTCAAGAAGGTCGCCGGCGTCGTCTCCTACGAGCTGGCCACCGGCGAGGTGCACGTCTTCCAGGCGAAGTCGGTCATCTTCGCCTCGGGCGGCAACGGCAAGTTCTTCAAGGTGACCTCGAACGCGCACACCCTGACCGGTGACGGCCAGGCCGCCGCGTACCGCCGGGGTCTGCCGCTGGAGGACATGGAGTTCTTCCAGTTCCACCCGACGGGCATCTGGCGCATGGGCATCCTGCTCACCGAGGGCGCCCGCGGCGAGGGCGGCATCCTGCGCAACAAGGACGGCGAGCGCTTCATGGAGCGCTACGCGCCGGTCATGAAGGACCTCGCGTCCCGTGACGTCGTCTCCCGCGCCATCTACTCGGAGATCCGGGCCGGCCGTGGCTGCGGCCTCAACGGCGACCACGTCTACCTGGACCTCACCCACCTGCCGCCGGAGCAGCTGGACGCCAAGCTGCCGGACATCACCGAGTTCGCGCGCACCTACCTCGGCATCGAGCCCTACACGGACCCGATCCCGATCCAGCCCACCGCGCACTACGCCATGGGCGGCATCCCGACCAACAACGACGCGCAGGTCCTGCTGGACAACACGACCGTCGTCCCGGGTCTGTACGCCGCCGGTGAGGTCGCCTGCGTGTCCGTTCACGGCGGCAACCGCCTGGGCACCAACTCGCTGCTCGACATCAACGTCTTCGGCCGCCGCGCCGGCATCAACGCCGCCGAGTACTCCGCGACCGCCGACTACGTCGAGCTGCCGGAGAACCCGGCCGCCAAGGTCGTCGAGATGCTGGAGACCATCCGCACCTCGAACGGCACCGAGCGGGTCGGCGAGATCCGCGAGGCGCTGCAGCAGTCCATGGACACCAACGTGTCCGTGTACCGCACCGAGGAGACCCTGAAGCAGGCGGTGGCCGACATCGCCGAGCTGAAGGAGCGTTACAAGAACATCTCGGTGATGGACAAGGGCAAGCGCTACAACACCGACCTGCTGGAGGCCGTCGAGCTGGGCAACCTGCTCGACCTGGCCGAGGTCACCGCCGTCTCCGCGCTCGCCCGCAAGGAGTCGCGCGGCGGTCACTTCCGCGAGGACTTCCCGACCCGCGACGACGTCAACTTCATGCGCCACACCATGGCGTACCGCGAGGTCGACGCGAACGGCGACACCAGCGTCCGGCTGGACTACAAGCCGGTCGTGGTCACCCGCTACCAGCCGATGGAGCGTAAGTACTGATGAGCACCCCCACCATCGACGACACGGCCACCCCGCACTCCGCCGCGCTGGACGCGGCCGAGTCGGGCGAGGTCGAGCTGATCACCATCACCCTGCGGATCCGCCGGTTCAACCCGGAGGAGCACCCGGACGCGGTGTGGGTCGACTACCAGCTCACGGTGGACCCGAAGGAGCGCGTCCTGGACGCGATCAACCGGGTCAAGTGGGAGCAGGACGGCACGCTCACCTACCGTCGCTCCTGCGCCCACGGTGTCTGCGGCTCCGACGCGATGCGGATCAACGGCAAGAACCGTCTTGCCTGCAAGACCCTCATCAAGGACGTCACTGCGCTTGACAAGAACGGCGTGGCCAAGCCGATCACGATCGAGGCCATCAAGGGCATGACCGTCCTGAAGGACCTGGTCGTGGACATGGACCCGTTCTTCCAGGCGTACCGCGACGTGATGCCCTTCCTGATCACCACGGGCAACGCGCCGACGCGTGAGCGGATCCAGTCGGAGGAGGACGTCCAGCGCTTCGAGGACACCACCAAGTGCATCCTCTGCGCCGCCTGCACCTCCTCCTGCCCGGTGTTCTGGAACGACGGCCAGTACTTCGGTCCGGCCGCGATCGTGAACGCCCACCGCTTCATCTTCGACTCGCGTGACGAGGGCGCGGAGCAGCGGCTGGAGATCCTGAACGACCGTGAGGGCGTGTGGCGCTGCCGCACCACCTTCAACTGCACCGACGCGTGCCCGCGTGGCATCGAGGTCACCAAGGCGATCCAGGAAGTGAAGCGCGCGCTGATCACGCGTCGCTACTGAGTCCGACCGCTGACGCGTAAGGCCCGGCCCCTTCGGGGAGCCGGGCCTTACGCGTTCGCGGTCGCCTTGGCCGACAGCACGTCGGCGCGCTTCCAGCTGAGGGTCGTGCCCTTGGGCTCGAAGGTGGTGCTGCCGTCCTTGGCGGTGACCAGGATGGCGACGCCGAAGGTCCCGGCGACCTCGTTCGGCATCCGCAGCTTCGCGACGTTGCTCTCGCCCACCGTCATGGTGGTCGCGGTGACGGCGAACGCGGTGCCCGGCGCGGCGACGGCGGCCAGGGCGAGCGCGATCACCCGCCAGGGGGACCTTACGCCGGGTCGGCGATCTTCTCCGCGCTCCGGAAACCGCGCAGACTGCGGACGCCGAGCGAGCCGACGACGAGGCCGAGGAGCAGGGAACTGACGGCGAGTGCGGCGTGGATCCAGAAGTAGGCCGTCGGCTTGCCGTGGTCGCCGTGGGTGAAGGCGAGGCCCTCGTGGTCGGCCCACAAATTCTTGAAGAACGTCACCCAGATCCAGATCGACCACACGCCGAAGGCTGTCAGGAACCAGGAAGCACGTCGGCTGAGTCTCATATGCTCAGTATGGTCCGCCGTCCGGCCGCACCCGGACGAGGGGTCCTGTCTGCTTTTAGGACCGGGTGGGGAATGGATTGGGTACGGTCGACTGCGTGCAGCTACATGATCGCGTCCGCACAAGTCGGACGGTACGGGGAACGGTCGCCGCGGCGACCGCAGCTGGAGTGGTACTGACGCTCACCGCCGCGGGGCACGCCCCGAGTTCGAGCACCAGCCCGGTCAGACAGCCGCCCGCGCAGATGTCCGCGGTCGGCGGCGACGCGCTGGGCCGCCCAGGCCCGCAGACGGGCGCCGGCGCGCCCGCGCTGCCGCGCGGCCTCTCCGCGCTGTCCTGGATCGTCTCGGACGCGGACACCGGCCAGGTCCTGGGCGCGGAGAACCCGCACTGGCAACTGCCGCCCGCCAGCACCCTGAAGACGCTGTTCGCGGACACCGTGCTGCCGAAGATCCCGCAGACCGCGACCCACAAGGTCGTCGAGTCCGACTTCGACGGCATGGGCGAGGGCAGCAGCGAGGTCGGCGTCATGCCCGGCCAGACCTACCTCGTCTCCGACCTGTGGCTCGGGGTCTTCCTGCGCTCCGGCAACGACGCCGTCCATGTGCTGGCCGCGATGAACGGTGGCGTGGCCGCGACGGTCCAGCAGATGCAGGCGCGCGCCCAGGCCTTGGGCGCCAACGACACCCACGTCGTCAGCCCCGACGGCTACGACATGCCCGGTCAGGTCTCCTCCGCCTACGACCTCACGCTGTTCGCGCGGGACGGGCTGAAGAACCCCGACTTCGCGAAGTACTGCAACACCGCGATCGCGAAGTTCCCCGGCGGCCCGAGCACGAAGGGCAAGCCCTTCGAGATCGACAACACCAACCGCCTGCTCACCGGCTTCGACGGGGTGGGCCACTACCCCGGCCTCATCGGCGTGAAGAACGGCTACACGACGAACGCCGGCAACACGTTGATCGAGGCGGCGCAGCGGAACGGGCACACGCTGCTGGTCACCGTGATGAACCCGCAGAACCACGCCTACGAAGAGGTCTACCACGAGGCCCGCGAACTGCTGGACTGGGGCTTCTCGGCCGACGGCCACGCCACGCCCATCGGCACCCTCGACGCCGTCAAGTCCCCCTCCGGCGACGCGGCCAACCCCTCCGCCCACGCCTCCGCCGGCACGGCCGCCGGCCCCTGGTCCGCGACAGCCTCCTCCAACGGCGGCTCGTCGACCACGACGTACCTGGCAGGTGCGGCAGGGGCCCTGGCCCTCGGCACGGGCGGCGTCCTGTTCCTGCGCCGCAGGAGGCGACGCTCGCGGTAGTTGCACCGTCCAGGGGCGCGGGGCCCTGCCCACGCGGCTCCAGACGCCCCGCGCCCCTGGCTATGCGTGCTCGTCCGCCTTCTCGATCGCTTCCACCGCGCGCTCCCGCGCGCGCAGGCGCGCCGCCGTCGGGTCGGACGTGGCCGTCCAGGCGACGCAGTACAGGAGCCAGCGGGACATGAAGTTGATCCAGAGCAGCAGGGCGATCGGCGTGCCGAACGCGCCGTAGACGCTCTTGGCGGCCACCCCCGCGATGTACGCGGCCAGGGCCTGCTTGAGGATCTCGAAGCCCACCGCGCCCAGCAGCGCGGCCTCGAGGACGACCCGGCGCGGCTGGCCGAAGATGCGGGGCAGGCCGACCAGCAGGTAGGAGAAGACCAGGACGTCCGCCGACACCGCGACGAGGAACGCGATGACGGCCAGCGCCACCCGGCCGCCGGTGGAGCCCTCGACGCCGAGCCAGCGGGCCGCCTGGCCCGTGAGCGCGCCGGCCGCCGTGGACGCGCCGAGGGAGACCGCGCCGACCACGCCGAGGCCGAACAGGACCACGGTGTCCCAGATCTTGCGGACGATCACATTGCCGGGCTCCAGCGGCAGGTACCAGGACGTGCGGATGCAGACGCGGGTGGTGTCCACCCAGCCGAGGCCGGAGATCAGCAGGATCAGGCCGGAGACCAGACCCACCGCCGTGGCGTTGGCCGCGACCTCGTGCAGGTTCAGCTGGCGGGAGAGGCCGGGGATCTGCTCACCGATCTTCCGCTGCAGCTCGTCGACCCTTCTGTCCGTCAGGACCGCGGCCGCGACGGCCAGGGCCACCGTCAGCAGCGGGAAGAGGGCGAGGAAGCCGAAGAAGGTGACCGCGCCCGCGAGGCGGTTGGAGCCGACGTCGTTGAAGTGCTCGTAGACCCGGTAGGCGCGGGTGCGCATCACCCACGCCACGACGGGTCCGACGACGGGCATGCGGGTGAGCTGGTCCACGCACCCGAACGTACCCGTTCAGACCGGAAGCCTGCGGAAAACCGCGCGCGGCACGTGGCGCAGGCCGGACATGACGAAGCGGAGCGCGCCCGGCACCCAGACCGTCTCCGCGCCGCGGCGCAGGCCGGCGACCGTGGCCTCGGCGACGGCGTCGGCGGTGGTGGCGAGAGGGGCCTCGGGCAGGCCCTCCGTCATGCGGGTGCGCACGAAGCCGGGCCGGACGACCATGACCCGCGCGCCGGTGCCGTGCAGCGAGTCACCGAGGCCCTGGGCGAAGGCGTCGAGGCCCGCCTTGGTGGAGCCGTAGATGAAGTTGGAGCGGCGGGCCCGCTCCCCGGCCACGGAGGAGAGAACGACCAGCGCGCCGTGGCCCTGACGGCGCAGCGCCTGCGCGCAGACCAGCGAGGCGGTGACCGCGCCGAGGTAGTTGACCTTGGCGACGGCGGCGGCCGCGAGTGGGTCGCGCTCGTCGCGCTCCTGGTCCCCGAGGACGCCGAAGGCGAGCAGGGCGACGTCGATGTCGCCCTCGGCGAAGATCTTGCCGAGCACCGTCTCGTGGGTGTCGACGGCGGTGGCGTCGAACTCGTGGACGTGCACCTGCGCGCCGAGGGCGCGCAGCTCCTCGGCGGCGGCGTCCAGTGCGGGCGAGGGGCGCCCGGCCAGGTGCACGACCTCGACCCGACCGCGGACCAGGCGCCGAGCGGTGGCCAGCCCGATCTCGGAGGAGCCGCCGAGGACCAGCAGGGACTGGGGGTCGCCCAGGGCGTTCATCATCACGAGGGCCTTTCTAGAGGGCGAGCCTGCGGGCGAGGTCGGAGGTGAAGACGCCGCTCGGGTCGATCCGCTCGCGCAGCGCGCGGAAGTCGGCGAGCCGCGGGTACATCGCGGCGAGCGTCCGCGGGCGCATCCGCGAGTCCTTGGCCAGGTAGATGCGGCCGCCGGCGGCCAGCACCTGCTCGTCGAGCCGGTCCAGCAGCGGGCCGAGGCCGGGGACCGAGGCGGGCAGGTCGAGCGCGAGCGTCCAGCCGGGCATCGGGAAGGAGAGCCAGCCGGGGCCGCCCTCGCCGAAGCGCTTGAGCACGGCGAGGAAGGACGGACAGCCGTGCCGGCTGAGCTGCTCGACGATGGAGCGCAGCGCCGCCTCCTGCCCGTAGGGGACGACGAACTGGTACTGCAGGAAGCCGCCGGGCCCGTAGACGCGGTTCCACTCCGGCACGCCGTCGAGCGGGTGGAAGAAGGCGCCGATGCGCTGCAGCTGGCCGCGGCGCTCACGCGGCGCCTTACGGAACCAGAGCTCGTTGAAGGCGCCGACGGTCGCGGTGCGCAGCAGCCCGCCGGGGATGCCGCGCGGCGCGGCCGGGAGGCTGCGCGGCCGGAAGGCCAGCGGATCGAGGGCCTGACGCGGGGTCAGCATGTCCAGGGTGGCATGCTCGCCGCGGGTCAGCACCGCGCGCCCGGTGGCCGCGCCGCGGGCGACCAGGTCGATCCAGGCGACGGAGTACCGGTAGCGGTGGTCGGTGGCCTCCAGCCGCTGCATCAACTCGTCGAGGTCGGCGGCGCGCTCGGTGTCGACCGCCATCAGCGAGGTGGCCACGGGCAGCAGCCGGATCGTGGCGTCGAGGATGACACCGGTGAGGCCCATGCCGCCGGTGGTGGCGTCGAACAGCTCGTCGCCCGGGGTGAGCTCCCGCTCCTCCCCACCGGCCGTCAGCAGCCGCATCCGCGTGACGTGGTGGCCGAAGCTGCCGCTGACGTGGTGGTTCTTGCCGTGGATGTCCGCGCCGATCGCGCCGCCGACGGTGACGTAGCGGGTGCCGGGGGTGACCGGCACGAACCAGCCGAAGGGCAGCAGCAGCCGCATCAGCCGGTCCAGGCTGACGCCGGCCTCGCAGGTGACCAGGCCCTGCTCCAGGTCGAGCGCGCGCACCCGCGCCAGCGAGGTCATGTCGAGGACGGTGCCGCCGGCGTTCTGTGCGGCGTCGCCGTAGCTGCGGCCGAGGCCGCGGGCCAGCGTGCCGCGCTCGCCCGCGGCCCGCACGGCGTCGCGAGCCTCGGCCGTGCTCGTCGGCACGCAGAGCCGGGCGGTCGTGGGCGCGGTGCGGCCCCACCCCGTGAGTCGTCCTTCCATGCGAGCGACGCTAAGCCCGCCCACCGACACGGCGCAGGGGGCGCGCGGGGCGGTCATTCGTGACCAAAGCGCCAACCGTCCGGTTAGGCACGCGGAATACGCACGGTCCCGGGCGCGGGAGCAGGTCGCGGAGCACCCCCGAACGGGTGAGTGAGGGCCGCGACGGCTAGTTGACGGCGAGGTACGCGCATGACGGAAGACTCCTCCGTGACCACCCCAGGGACCGGCCTGCTCGAACCGGGTTCCGAATCGGCGGGCGGTCCGAACGGAGGGCACCCGAACGGCGGACCCGGCGCTCACCCGCCCGGCCGACTCCCGTCCGGCTCCTTCGCCGTGCCGCTCGGTCTGCTGCTGACGGCCCGTCCGCGCCAGTGGGTCAAGAACGTGCTGGTGCTCGCCGCGCCCGCCGCCGCGGGCCGGTTGCTCGCCCCGGGGGTGCCCGCCCGGCTGGCCGCCTGCTTCGCGCTGTTCACCGGCGCCGCCGCCGCGGTCTACCTGGTCAACGACGCCAAGGACGTGGCCGCGGACCGGGCCCATCCGACCAAGCGGTTCCGGCCGGTCGCCGCCGGCCTGGTGCCGGTGCCGCTCGCCTACGGCACCGGTCTGCTGCTCGGCGCGCTCGCCCTCGCCGGGGCCACGCTGGTCTGCAGTGCCGCGACGGCGCTGGTGATCGGCGCGTACCTGGTGATGCAGCTGCTCTACTGCATCTGGTTCAAGCATCTGCCGGTGGTCGACCTGATGGTGGTCGCCAGCGGCTTCCTGCTGCGGGCGATGGCGGGCGGCACCGCGATCGGCATCCCGCTGAGCCGCTGGTTCCTGATCACCACCGGCTTCGGCGCGCTCTTCCTGGTCTCCGCCAAGCGCTACTCGGAACGGGCCGGGGAGGGCGGCAGCGGCCGCACCCGCCCGCTGCTGGCCGCCTACTCCCCCGAGTACCTGCGCTTCGTCTGGCAGCTGGCGGCCGGCGTCACCATGCTCAGCTACTGCCTGTGGGCGCTGGGCAGCCCGGCCGAGACGCCGCCCGAGAGCGCGGGCGCGACGCTGCCGTGGCGACCGCTGTCGATCATCCCCTTCCTGGTCCTGCTGCTGCGCTACGCGGTCTTCGCGGACCGCGCCGAGTCCGGCGCGCCCGAGGACGTGGTGCTGCGCGACCGGCCGCTGCAGATCGCGGCGGCGGGCTGGGTGCTGCTCTACGGCTGCTCGGTGGTGGGCGTGTGATGACCAGTCCGCAGCCGCGTGCCGACGACGAGCGGGCGCCCGAGCCCGCCGACGCCGGACTCGACGCCACGCCCCCGCCCGAACACTCCGCCCTGGTCCGGTTCGCCGCGGGACCCGGCGCGGTGCTGCTCGGGTCGGCGCTGGTGGCCGCGCAGGCCGCCCGGATGAGGGCGTGGATCGTCGACGACGCGGCCATCACCTTCGCCTATGCCCGCAGCGTGGCGCACGGCCTCGGGCCGGTGCAGCAGGCGGGCGCGCCGCCGGTCGAGGGCTACTCCAACCCGAGCTGGCTGACCGTGCTGACGCTCGGTCACGGCCTCGGCCTCTTCGACCACGGCTCGCTGTTCGGCGTCAGCGACCTGGTCTGGTTCCCCAAGCTGCTGGCCCTGCTCTGCGTGGCCGGGGTGCTGTGGTGCGTGCGCGCGACGACCGGCTCGGCGGTGGCGACGCTGTTCGCCTCGGTGGTGCTGGCGACCAACTGGTCGTTCGTCATCTGGGCCTTCTCCGGCCTGGAGAACCCGCTGTACGGACTGCTGGTCGCCGCGCTGGCCGCGCTGCTGGCCCGCGCCGCCGTGCGGGGCTCGCTGCCGGGCGCGCGGACCGCCGCACTGGCCGGTGTGCTGGCCCTGCTGGCGGCGCTGACCCGGCCGGACGGCCTCGTCTACGCGGGCGCCTACCCGCTGGCGCTGGTGCTCACCGTCCCGCGCTCGGCGCTCAGCGTCGCGGGCGTGGTGGACCGGGTGGTGCGGCCGTCCGTGCTGGCCGTCGGCGTGTTCGGGGCCCCGTACGGGCTGTTCCTGCTGTGGCGCCGGGCGGTGTTCGGGCAGTGGGTGCCGAACACGGCCGTGGCCAAGGCGCAGGGCGCACCCCCGCTCGCCCAGGTCTGGCACCAGGCCGTGGATGTGCTCGGCTACGCGGGCTGGACGTCGGTGGCCGTGGTCGCGCTCGCCGCGGCGCTGGTGCTGCGGCGGCCCGGACCCGCACGCGCCGAACTCGTCGCGGCGGGGGTGCCGGTCGGGTTCGCCGTGCTGGCCTTCTCGGTGCTGCAGCCGGACTGGATGGCGCTCTACCGCTTCGCCACGCCGGTGTGGACGGCGGGCGCGCTCTTCGGCACGCTCGTGCTGACGCGCGCCTGGTCGTCCGTCCGGGTCGCCGGTTCCCTCGGCCCGGTCCCCGTGCGGCTCCTCGCCCGCGCGGCGCTCGTGGTCGCGGCCGTGGGCGCGCTGATTCTCTCGGCGCTTCCGCAGGCGGCCTCGGCGGCGACCTTCCGCAGCTGGCCGACGCTGTCGATGTGCAGCGTGGCGCAGCGCTACGGGCTGATGTTCAACGCCTACGCCGACCGGCTCGGGCTGCCGCCGCGCAGCAGTTCACTGCTGCTGCCCGACCTCGGCGGCACCCTGCTGACCAGCGAGCTGCGCGTGGTGGACCTGGCGGGGCTGACCGACCCGGTCATTGCCAGGGACTACGGCGCCGGCGACATGGCCGCGCTGCGCTCGTACGTCTTCCAGGAGGTGCGGCCCACCTTCGTCCACGTGCACGGGCCCTGGGCGCAGGGCCCCGGGCTGCTGCCGGACACGCTGCGCGCGGAGGGATACCTGGCGATCTACGACTCCGGCACGAGCGTGGGGCCGAGCGCGTTCGACAGCGACTGGGTGCGCACCGACGCGGTGACCTCCCCGGCCCGACTCGCGAGCCTGCGCGGGTGGGCGCACCATGAGGTTCCCACCGCCGAACGGCTCCGCGCGGTCTCCCCGTTGACGACCTGTGATCTTCCGACCGGAATTCCAAGATAGTCGGACAATTGTTTTTCCCGGCGAATTCGCGCCTGTTTTGCAATTACCGCCGGACGACCCCAGGATTGTTTTTCGAAATGAAAGTCCTCGCGCGCTCCTCCGCCCTCCTCGCCGGATTCGCCGTAGCCCTGCTCGCCCTGCTGGGGGCCGGTGGCCTCTGGGTGCGTCCGGCTGCCGACGACTGGTGCTACCAGACGAACATGCGCACCATGTCGGTCCGTCAGTTCGTCCACTTCCTCTACCAGGACAGCAACGGCCGGGCCGGCAACGCCGTGCTGCTCGCCTGGGTGCACGGGCTCGGCCCGCTGGGCCTCAAGGTGTACCCGGTCGTCGTGATCGCCCTGCTGCTCGGTTCGCTGTGGCTGCTGGTCGCCCGGCTCACCCGTTTGGCCGGTCGTCACGTCCCGGCCGCCGTGCAGTTGCTGACCGCGGCGACCGCGGCGCTGGTCTTCCTGCTGGTCTGCCCGCAGCCGTACCAGACGACCTACTGGGCCTCCGGCGGCATCTCGCACACCGTCCCGGCCGTGCTCGCGACCGTACTGGTCTCCGCCGTGCTCTGCCTGCCCGGCCGCAGCGGGCGCGCCGGCCTGGCCGGGCGCTGGACGGCGGCGCTCGCGCTGCTGCTCGGCTTCGCCTTCATCGCGCTGGTCTCCGAGGCGATGGCGCTGGTGGTCGGCGTGCTCGCGGCCGTGCTCTGGCTGCGTGCCGGGGACGTGTGCGCCGACCGCCCCGCGCGTCGCGCGGCCCGGCTCGGCGCACTGGCCGCGATCGCCGGCTCGGCCGGCGGCCTGCTGGTCGAGTACCTCTCCCCCGGCATGCACGCCCGCAGCGCGGGGCTCGGCGTCCCGCACGGCACCGTACTTCTGCACCGCCTCCGCGAGGGCATGGTCACCTGGCTCGGCGACGTGGCCACGACCGTGACCAGCTTCGACTATGTCGCGGTCGTCCTCGCGGGCGTCCTCCTCGGCCTGACCACCCGCCACCTCGCCCCGGACGCGCTGACCCGCGCGGCCTTCGCCTGGCCCCGCTCCACCGCGCGGGGCCCGGAGCAGGCGGCCGCGCCGTCGACCACGGCCGCCGGCCCGGCCGGGCTGCTCGCCGGCCCGGGGACGACGGCCACCGTCGAGGACGAGGGCCCGTCGGCGCCCGGCCCCGTGGCCGGTGCGGCGGGCCCCGCCACCCCCGCTTTCGCGGTCCCCTCCCCCCTGCTGGTGCTGCCGTGGGCCGCGGCCGGCGTCATGGTCGGCAGCCTGCTCGTCACCCTGCTGGTGCAGGCCGTGTTCGGGACCTGGATCTGGTACATGTTGCGCACCTGGAACGACTGGCCGCTGCCGTACGTGCTGCTGCTCGCCGCCGTAGCGGTCGCCGCGGGCCGGCTGCTCGCCACCGCCCTCAGGACAGCCCCCGGCACCCCGAGCACAACCCGGCCCCGCCGCGCTGCC
>NZ_QKYN01000070.1 GCF_003258295.1 Streptacidiphilus pinicola
CGGCGAGGACGCCTGGTTCCCGCGCGGCCCGCGCCTGGCCTACGACGAGGTCGTCACCACCGTCTGAGCCAGCCGGCACCGAGCGCCACAGCACGGAGCCCCGACCGAGTACCGCCCGGTCGGGGCTCCGTGCTGTGGCCGTGCTGTGGCGCCGGGGTCAGCGGCAGGTCAGTGGTCGGTGAGCTTCGCGGCGAAGTCGCCGAGCTTGGCGAAGGTCTCGGTCCCGAAGACCACGGTGGTGCCCTTGGCGCCCTTCAGCACGATCGCCTGGTAGCGGCTGCCCTGGTAGTTCGTCCAGACGGTGCCGTCGACGGTCGTCGTCGCGGAGGTCTTCTGCCCGTCCAGGGTCGCGTCGTGGATGACGGAGTCCGCCGGGGCGTTGCTCTGCTGGATCGCGACGTACTGCCCGGCCGGGTCGATGAAGCCGAGCGTCCAGACCGCCGCCCCGGGGTTGGAGCCGTCGAAGTTGACCGAGGTCGCGTTCCAGCCCGACGGCAGGCCCTGCGGGGCGAGCAACGGGTAGGGCGCGGCCCGGCGGGCCGAGACGACGGAGTCCTGGTACTGCACCGGACGCACGCCGTTGCCGCCGCTGTGCGGGATGAAGAGGTAGATCACTATCCCCGCCGCCAGCACCGCGGCCAGCGACAACACCATGTCGCGCACGGATTTGGCGGCCATCCCCGGCCGCTTGCGCACTGTCACGTTCTCGGCTGTCACGTTCTCGGTTGCCACCCCACCATGGTGAACCATCGCCGTCGCGCCCTCGGCCGCGGGGTCCCGACGCGCCGCGCGAACGGTCCCGACGTACCCTGCACGTGCCCGGCGCCACAGACATCCGCCCAGGTCGAAGATACGATCGCAGCACCCTCATTCCGGCCGTCGGCGTACAGAGAGGTACGGAATTCGATGACCGAGCAGCACCAGAACCGTCTGCCTTCTTCCCTGGAGGTCGCCCCCGAGGCACCTGATCGCAACCTCGCCCTCGAACTCGTACGTGTGACCGAGGCCGCTGCCATGGCCGCCGGTCGCTGGGTCGGCAAGGGCGACAAGAACGGCGCGGACGGTGCCGCCGTGCGTGCGATGCGCACGCTCGTGCACACCGTGTCGATGAACGGCGTCGTCGTCATCGGCGAGGGGGAGAAGGACGAAGCCCCCATGCTCTTCAACGGCGAGCGGATCGGCGACGGCACCGGTGCGGAGTGCGACGTCGCGGTGGACCCGATCGACGGCACCACGCTCTGTGCGAAGGGCATGCCGAACGCGCTCTCGGTGCTCGCGGTGGCGGACCGCGGCACCATGTTCGACCCGAGCGCGGTCTTCTACATGGACAAGCTGGTCGCCGGCCCCGAGGCGGCGGGCACGGTCGACATCACCGCGCCGGTCGCGCACAACGTGCAGGCCGTGGCCCGCGCGAAGGGCAAGGCACCGGAGGACGTGACCGTGGTCCTGCTGGACCGCCCGCGTCACGAGCAGCTGGCTCAGGAGATCCGCGAGGCCGGCGCGCGGATCAAGTTCATCTCCGACGGCGACGTCGCGGGCGCGGTCATGGCGGTCCGCGAGGGCACCGGCGTCGACCTGCTGCTCGGCATCGGCGGCACGCCCGAGGGCATCATCGCGGCCTGCGCGATCAAGTGCCTGGGCGGCGTGATCCAGGGCAAGCTCTGGCCGAAGGACGCCGCGGAGCGGCAGAAGGCACTGGACGCCGGCCACGACCTGGACCGCGTGCTGCTCACGGACGACCTGGTCAGCGGCGAGAACGTGTTCTTCGTCGCGACCGGCATCACCGACGGCGAGCTGCTGCGCGGTGTGCACTACCGCTCCGAGACGGCCACGACCAGCTCCCTGGTCATGCGCTCCAAGAGCGGGACGATCCGCCAGATCGACTCGGTCCACCGTCTCTCGAAGCTCCGCGCCTACAGCGCGGTCGACTTCGACCGGGCGAAGTAGGAATTCGCTTCGCGAATTCAGGGGCGCGGGGCTGCAACATCATGCGGCTCCGCCGCGTGGGCGCGACAAGCCACCCTGTGTGGTGAGTCGCCGCACGAGCAGAGCCATCGGCATGCCGGTGGTTGCTCGCGCCCACGCGGCAGAGCCGCAAATCGGCAGAGCCCCGCGCCCCTGACGTGCTGCAACCGACCGTTCAGCCCGCGATGCGAAGGTCCTGGTCCTGGCGGCGACGGCGGGCGAGGACGACGCGGCGTTCGGCCGCGGTGAGGCCGCCCCAGACGCCGTAGGGCTCGGGGAGGACCAGGGCGTGCTCGCGGCACTCCAGCAGGACCGGGCAGCGCGCGCAGACCTGCTTGGCCTGCTCCTCGCGGGCCAGGCGCGCGGCCGTCGGCTCCTTGGAGGGGGCGAAGAAGAGACCGGCCTCGTCGCGGCGGCAGGCCGCGCCCGTGTGCCAGGGGTCGTCCTCCGGACTCGGCCCACGCTGAGCCGGGACCGTGCTCCCCGCGACGCGGGGGCGGAAGACATCCTGACGGGACGCGATCGGATGCAGCACGGCGCACTCCTGACGACGGGCCGGGGGGAGTTCTCACGAAATCGCGCACAACGTCGGGGCGCTGGGGGACGCCACGGTGACGTTGCGACAGTGCGATGTGAAACGGGATCTACCCCGGCATAGGTCGATTCATGCACACGGCACACAACCAGATCGACAGACTGTCATATGACAACGCCTTTGGCTCGCACGACGCTTGACACTCGCACGAGCGGGGGCGCCGGCTCAGCCCCGCGGGCGGCCCCGGTCCTCGACGGCCTGCCTGCGCCCACGGCGCCGACTTGCGGCGACGCCGCCGAAGACGGCCTTGCCGCGGACCGTGACGACGGGACCGTTCGGGTCCGTGCCCTCCTCCTCGCGGACCTCGAAGCCGCCGAAGATGCCTGAGCCGCCGCCGTGCAGGGAGACGTGGTCGGGGACCTTCACCTCGACCCCACCGAAGATCGCGTTGACCTCGATGACCAGCTCGGGCGCGTCGAAGACGGCCTCGGTCAGGTCGATCTCGATACCGCCGAAGATCGCCTTGGCCCGCATGAATCGGCCGGCGCGGAAACGGCCCTTGCGGACCGAGCCGCCGAAGATCGCCACGATCTCGTTCGATCCCGACACCGGCGCGGGCTCCTGCGCGGAGGCGGGCGCCGCGACGGACTGCGGCTGCACCCGGTCGTGGGCCGGCAGGTCACGCGTGAGGGGAACCAGCTCGCCGAGCGTCTTGGCCGCGTAGGCGGCGTCGAGGCGCTGCGAGTGCTCCTCGGCGTCCAGCCGGCCCTCCGCGTACGCGTCGCGCAGCGCCGCGGCGACCCGTTCCCGGTCCGCGTCGGAGGCACGAAGATCCCCCTCCGCGGGCTCCGCGAACGGCCGCGGAACGGGCTCGTTCCTCGGGTTCGCCTCCGGGAGGCGCTCGGGCTCCGACGCTGACGACGAGGAGTTGTCCACGGCCCGAGAATAGTCAGCCGCCCCGCCGAGTGACCAGTGACGTGTGATCCCGCGCACCCTCCCGGGACCGCGCCCGGAGGCCGCACGGGTGGTCGATACCCTGGAAGGCGCGCCGACGACGACGCCTGACCGTGAAGGACTGTCCGCACATGCCCGAGTTCGCCTACACCGACCTGCTCCCGCTGGGGAAGGACGACACCCCGTACCGGCTGATCACCTCCGAGGGAGTCAGCACGTACGAGGCGAACGGCCGCACCTTCCTACAGGTCGAGCCGGAGGCCCTGCGGCTGCTGGCCGCCGAGGCCATGCACGACATCTCCCACTACCTGCGCCCGGCGCACCTGGCGCAGCTGCGCCGGATCCTGGACGACCCGGAGGCCAGCCCGAACGACAAGTTCGTCGCGCTGGACCTGCTGAAGAACGCCAACATCGCCGCGGCCGGCGTGCTGCCGATGTGCCAGGACACCGGCACCGCGATCGTCATGGGCAAGCGCGGCCAGAACGTGCTGACCGAGGGCGGCGACGAGGAGGCTCTCTCCCGCGGCGTGTACGACGCGTACACCAAGCTGAACCTGCGGTACTCGCAGATGGCCCCGCTGACCATGTGGGACGAGAAGAACACCGGCTCCAACCTGCCGGCGCAGATCGAGCTCTACGCGACCGACGGCGACGCCTACAAGTTCCTCTTCATGGCCAAGGGCGGCGGCTCGGCCAACAAGTCGTTCCTCTTCCAGGAGACCAAGGCGGTCCTGAACGAGGCCTCGATGATGGCCTTCCTGGAGCAGAAGATCCGCTCGCTGGGCACGGCGGCCTGCCCGCCGTACCACCTGGCCATCGTCGTCGGCGGCACCAGCGCCGAGTACGCGCTGAAGACGGCCAAGTACGCCTCCGCGCACTACCTGGACACCCTCCCCACCGAGGGCTCCCCCACCGGCCACGGCTTCCGCGACGTCGAGCTCGAGCAGAAGGTCTTCGAGCTCACCCAGAAGCTGGGCATCGGCGCGCAGTTCGGCGGCAAGTACTTCTGCCACGACGTGCGCGTGGTCCGCCTGCCGCGCCACGGCGCGTCCTGCCCGGTCGCCATCGCGGTCTCCTGCTCCGCCGACCGCCAGGCGCAGGCCAAGATCACCGCCGAGGGCGTCTTCCTGGAGCAGCTGGAGCGCGACCCGGCCCGCTTCCTGCCGGACACCACTGACGAGCACCTGTCCGACAACGTCGTCACCATCGACCTGAACCGTCCGATGGCCGACATCCGGGCCGAGCTGAGCAAGCACCCGGTCAAGACCCGCCTGTCGCTGACCGGCACGCTGGTCGTGGCGCGCGACATCGCGCACGCCAAGCTCAAGGAGCGCCTGGACGCGGGCGACGGCATGCCGGAGTACATGAAGAACCACCCGGTCTACTACGCGGGCCCGGCCAAGACCCCCGAGGGCTACGCCTCCGGCTCCTTCGGCCCGACCACGGCCGGCCGCATGGACTCCTACGTCGACCAGTTCCAGGCCGCGGGCGGCTCCATGGTCATGCTGGCCAAGGGCAACCGCTCCCAGCAGGTCACCGACGCCTGCGGCAAGCACGGCGGCTTCTACCTCGGCTCAATCGGCGGCCCGGCCGCGCGCCTCGCGCAGGACTGCATCAAGAAGGTCGAGGTCCTGGAGTACGCGGAGCTCGGCATGGAGGCCATCTGGCGCATCGAGGTCGAGGACTTCCCGGCGTTCATCGTCGTGGACGACAAGGGAAACGACTTCTTCACGGATCCCGGCCCGGTGCAGCCGCTGATCACGAACATTCCGGTCGGGCCGAAGGCCTGAGCCGGATCATGTGACGAGCCCGGTCGGGCCGAAGGCCTGAGCCGGATCATGTGACGAGCCCGGTCGGGCCGAAGGCCTGAGCCGCGCATCCTGACGGCGTGTCCAGGGCGGGAACACCCACCCGCCCTGGGACGCTGATCGGGATATGGAGAGCTACCGGATCGAGCACGACTCGATGGGTGAGGTGCGCGTCCCCGCCGAGGCCAAGTGGGGTGCGCAGACGCAGCGCGCGGTGGAGAACTTCCCGATCTCGGGGCAGCGGTTGGAGCGGGCGCACATCGCGGCGCTGGCGCAGATCAAGGCCGCCGCGGCGAAGGTGAACGCGAAGCTCGGGGTACTGGACGCCGAGACCGCGCAGGCGATCCGGAGTGCGGCCAAGGAGGTCGCGGCCGGGCAGTGGGACGACGAGTTCCCCATCGACGTGTTCCAGACCGGCTCGGGCACCTCGTCCAACATGAACATGAACGAGGTCGTCGCGACACTCGCGAGCGAGCGGCTCGGGCGGTCCGTGCACCCGAACGACCACGTCAACGCGAGCCAGTCGTCCAACGACGTCTTCCCCAGCTCGATCCACATCGCGGCCACGGCCGCCGTCACCCACGAGCTGATCCCGGCGCTGAACCATCTCGCGGACGCGCTCGCGCGCAAGGCCGAGGAGTTCGCGACGGTGGTCAAGTCCGGCCGGACGCACCTGATGGACGCCACGCCGGTCACGCTCGGGCAGGAGTTCGGCGGCTACGCCGCCCAGGTCCGTTACGGCGTGGAGCGGCTGCGGGCCACGCTGCCGCGGGTCGCGGAGCTGCCGTTGGGCGGGACGGCCGTCGGGACCGGGATCAACACGCCGAGCGGGTTCTCGGCCGCGGTGATCGCGGAGGTGGCGCGGGCCACGGGGCTGCCGCTGACGGAGGCCAGGGACCACTTCGAGGCGCAGGGCGCGCGGGACGGCCTGGTGGAGCTGAGCGGCCAGCTGCGCACGATCGCGGTCGGGTTCACCAAGATCTCCAACGACCTGCGCTGGATGGGTTCGGGCCCGCGCACCGGTCTCGGCGAGATCAACCTGCCGGATCTGCAGCCGGGTTCGTCGATCATGCCGGGCAAGGTGAACCCGGTGATCCCCGAGGCGACGCTGATGGTCGCCGCGCAGGTGATCGGCAACGACGCCACCGTCACCATGGCCGGGGCGAGCGGTGCGTTCGAGCTGAACGTGATGCTGCCGGTGCTGGCGCGCAACGTGCTGGAGTCGGTGCGGCTGCTGGGCAACGTCGCCCGCCTGCTGGCGGACCGCACCGTGGACGGCGTGACGGCCAACGTGGAGCGGCTGCGCGAGTACGCGGAGTCGTCCCCCTCGGTCGTCACGCCGCTCAACCGCTACCTCGGCTACGAGGAGGCGGCGAAGATCGCCAAGCAGTCCCTGGCGGAGCGCAAGACGATCCGCCAGGTCGTGCTGGAGCGCGGCCATGTCGAGGCGGGGCGGATCACCGAGGAGCAGCTCGACCAGGCTCTGGACGTGCTGCGGATGACCCGCCCCTGAACGGCGCTGACGTCAGCCGACGGCGAAGTCGTCGGCGTTGACGTTGCCCTGTCCGTACCAGCCGTGCACGTAGACGGTGACAGTGCCGCTGGAGCCGGTGGTGAACGGCACCGTCAGCTGGTTCCAACTGGTGCCGCTGGACCAGGTGCTGGCGGTGGCACCACCGCTGACGCCGATGTAGGCGTACGGGCCTGTGACCCAACCGGTCAGCTTGTAGCTGGTGTTGGGCTGCAGGGTGATGGTCTGGTCGCACTCGCCGGTGGTGCTGGAGGACGGGGCGACCTGGAGCGCGTAGCTGCCGGAGTGGACCGGGCTGCTGACCACGCCACTGCCGGACTGGCAGGTCCACGGGCTGAGGCTGCCGCTCTCGAACCCGCCGTTGGCGAGCGCGCCGCCCCCGCCCCCGCCGCTGGAGTTGACGGTCCAGGTGAACGACGTCGACCCGGACGCGCTACCGGACGAGGCGGTGACCGTCACGTTCGACGTGCCCGCCGTCGTCGGCGTCCCGGAGATCAGACCCGACGAGGAGATGCTCAGCCCCGCCGGCAGACCCGTCGCCGAGTACGTCAACGACTTCCCCGCCGAGTCCGAACCCGACACCTGCACCGACGCCGCCGTGCCCACCGTCCCCGTCTGGTTGCCCGGGTTGGTGACCGTCACGGTCTCGGTGCCGCCACCGCCGGAGCTCACGGTCCAGGTGAACGACGTCGACCCCGAGGCGCTACCGGACGAGGCGGTGACCGTCACGTTCGACGTACCCGCCGTCGTCGGCGTCCCGGAGATCAGACCCGACGAGGAGATGCTCAGCCCCGCCGGCAGACCCGTCGCCGAGTACGTCAACGACTTCCCCGCCGAGTCCGAACCCGACACCTGCACCGACGCCGCCGTGCCCACCGTCCCCGTCTGGTTACCGGGGTTGGCGACCGAGACGGTCTCGGTGCCGCCACCGCCGGTGGGGCAGGAGCTCGCCGAGCCGTTGATGTCGTTGACCGCCGAGTTGAAGAGCGTGGTGGCCGGGTCGAGGTCGTAGAGCGAGAACATCATGAACCCGCCCAGGCCGTTGCAGTGCGCGTAGTCGGCGCGGGCCTGGATGGACTGCGGGTCCTCGCCGCCGTAGAAGTTGTTGCCGTCGTAGAAGTAGGCCGAGTCGGTCACCGGGTCCCAGTAGGTGTCCGACGCGTTGTTCACGACGCCGTTCAGTTCCTTGTACATGGCCACGCCCGGCACGTTGCCGGAGTCGGTCTGGCCTGGTGAGCCGCCGGTGGCCGACTGGTAGAGCCCGTGGTTCGAGCCCGCCGGCACGCCCGTCCAGCCCCGGTAGTAGAAGGGGATGCCGACGGTGAGCTTGTTGGCGGGGAACCCGCCGGGGATGCCGTAGGCGCTGTCGCCGACGGTCCAGGCTCTGATCGCGTTGTCGACGCTGTACGTCTCGTTGCCGGGGGCGACCTTGGACTCCGGCGAGTTCGGGTTCGCGTAGAGCGGGTCCTGTTCGTCCGTGGGCCCGGTGGCGTTCCACGCGCCGTACATGTCGTACGTCATCGCGTCGGCGAAGGTGAGGTACTGGCCGATCTGGTTGGTCTGGATCTTGCTGATCTTGTCCTGGCCGGAGGGAACCGCCGCCGAGAGCGCGTAGCTGTGGCCGTCGGCCGCGCCCTGCGCGTTGAGCTCGGTGCGGAACTCCTGCAGCAGCGCGGTGTAGTTGGCGGTGTCGGCGGCCGAGTAGTGGTTGCCGAGGTGGCCGGCCGCGCCCGGGTACTCCCAGTCGATGTCGAAGCCGTCGAAGATGCCGGCGCCGGTCCCGGCGCCGCCGTAGCCGCTCTGGGAGGGCAGGTTGCCCTTGATGAACATGTCGATGCAGGAGGAGACGAACTTCTGCCGGGAGGCGGAGGTCGCGGCCACGTCGGAGAAGTACTTGGAGTAGGTCCAACCGCCGAGCGAGAGCAGGATCTTGAGGTTGGGGTACTTCTTCTTCAGCTCCTGCAACTGATGGAAGTTGCCGGCGATGGGCTGGTTGTAGACGTCCGAGGTGCCGTCGACGCTGATCGAGGAGTCGTAGCTCTTCTGGTAGTCGGCGAAGCTGTCACCGGCGCCGTCACCGGCGTTCGGGTCGTTCTCGCCGGCCGGGTCAGGGTCGGTGGCCTTGGTGGTCTCGAAGCAGGTCAGGTTGGTCGGGTCGATGTTCTCGAAGTCGTAGATGAGGTAGTCGAGCTTGCCCGCGATGCCCTCGGTGTCGAGGTTCTTCGGGTAGAAGGCGTTCTGGTAGATCGACCACTGGTCGAAGTAGGCGACCTTGATCCCCCCGCTGGTCGCCGCGGCGCCGGTGGTGTTCCCCGCGGCCGCCGCGGGGGCGATGCCTCCCAGCAGGGAGGCGGCCAAGCCGAACACGGCTGTCGCCGCCCCCGCGATGGTGAGTCCGAGCCGTCTGGAGCGTGGCATGTGCAACCTCCGTGTGGACGTGTACCCGACACTCCATCACGTTGGTATATACCAATCCAGCCGTCAAGGGTCTGGACCAATTTGACCTGACGTTAAGTCAGGCTTATGGCTCAGAGCAGACTCTGGCCCAGTGCCTCGGCCAGCCGCAGCTGGGTCGCCGCCTCCTCGGCGCGACCGCCCTGGCGCTCCAGGGTGCGGCCCAGCATCAGGCGCGCGTAGCCGTCGACCGGGTCGGCCTCCAGCACCCGCAGCAGCGCCTCCTCGGCGCGACGCAGCTGCGCCGAGTGGTAGTACGAGCGCGCCAGCAGCTGCCGGGCGGCGCCGTGGGTCGGCTCGGCCTCGACGATCGGGGCCAGGATCAGCGCGGCGTCGCTGTAGGCCTTCGAGTCGAAGAAGAGCTGTGCGCGGGCGTACTCCTCGGCAAGCGTGTCAGTCACGGACATCCCCTTTCACTTCTTCGAATCGCGGGCCGGATGGCTTGTCGGGCGCTGTAACGCATGCCCGAGCCCGGTCATTCCCTGCGAAGTGTCGGCTTGCTCACGGTTGCCGCGCCCCGTGACCGCGTTACGCTCGAAGCATGGTCATGCTCGTCTCCCGTCGCCACGTGGACTTCGTCCGCGTCACGAGCATGTCCTGTCGCGCCGAGGCCTGACCCCAGCGTCCCCCTCCCCTCCGCGCCTCCCCGAGGACCCCCATGTCCGTCGCCACCCTTTCCCCGCTCGAAGCCCTCCCCGTCATCGACCTCGCGCACGTCGACCGCGAGGCGCTGCACCGCGCCGCCCGCGACGTCGGCTTCTTCCAGCTGACCGGCCACGGCGTCAGCCAGGCCGAGATGGACGAGCTGCTGCGCGTCTCACGCGCCTTCTTCGCCCTGCCCGAGGCCGACCGGCTCGCCCTCGACAACCGCAACTCCCCGCACTACCGCGGCTACACCCGCGTCGGCACCGAACTGACCCGCGGCACCCGCGACTGGCGCGACCAGCTCGACATCGGCGAGGAGCTGCCCCCGCACGTCCCGGGCCGGGACGAGCCCGCGTACTGGTGGCTGGAAGGCCCGAACCAGTGGCCGTCCGCGCTGCCGGAGCTGCGCACCACCGCGCTGGCATGGATCGCCAGGCTCAGCGCGATCGCCGACCACCTGCTGCACGAGCTGCTGGCCGCGATCGGCGCCCCGCCGGACTTCTACGACGACGCCTTCGCCGGTCACCCGCGCAGCCAGCTGAAGCTGATCCGCTACCCGGGAGCCGCGCCGCAGGGCGACGACCAGGGGGTCGGCATCCACAAGGACTACGGATTCCTGACCCTGCTGCTCACCGACGGCGTGAGCGGGCTGCAGGTCGAGGACCCGTCCGGGGAGGGCTACCTCGACGTGCCGCACATCCCCGGCGCCTTCGTGGTGAACCTCGGCGAGCTGCTGGAGGTGGCCACCAACGGGTATCTGAAGGCCACCAACCACCGCGTGGTCGGCACGCCGGGCGAGCGCTACTCCGCGCCCTTCTTCTACAACCCGCGCCTGGACGCCCGGATCGAGCCGGTGCCGTTCCCGCACGCGGCCGAGGCGACCGGGGTCACCCAGGACCCGGCCAACCCGCTCCACGCCGAGTTCGGCTTCAACGAGCTGAAGGGGTGGGTGCGGGCGCATCCGGAGGTCACCTCGAAGCACCACCCCGAGCTGCTCTGAATCCCGTGGACAGGACGTCAGGCGAGGGCGGCTTCGCCCTCCTCCTCGTCCTCGGTGTGCCAGTGCAGGTCACGGACGCCCGGCTCCAGTGAGAGCCGGGTGACCACCGGCTCCAGTGCCTTGCCCACCTCGCCATCGACGTCCACCGTGGCGCGCAGGCTGGTGGTCTCCTCCCCCTCACGGCTGGCCCGCAGCCCCGTCGGGGTGAAGCCGGCGGCGGCCAGGGCCTGGAGCAGCAGCGCCCGGATGTGCGCCTCGTCGCGGCGGGCGCAGCGCAGGTGGACGGTGGCGCGGGAGACGCTGTCGGGGTCGCTCCCCGCGGCGGGCGCCCGGTCGAGCAGACGCCCGGCGGGCCGCAGCACCAGGTGCACGGCAAGGACCGCGAAGGCGCCGAGCCAGGCCAGTTGCAGCCGCCCGCTCGCCGCCATCACCCCGACCGCCGCCGAACACCACAGCGTCGCGGCCGTGTTGAGCCCGCGCACGCCGCCACGGTCGCGCAGGATCACGCCACCGCCGAGGAAGCCGATGCCGGAGACGACGTACGAGGCGACCCGGGTGGTGCTGCTGTCGCCGGCCGAGACGCTGTAGAGCACGAAGAGCGTCGCGCCCGTCGCCACCAGGGCGTTGGTCCGCAGGCCGGCCATCCGGGCGCGCCACTGCCGTTCGACGCCGATCAGGGCTCCGCAGGCCACACCGGTGGCGAGGCGGATCAGGAAGTCGGCGGTGGTCAGGTCCTGCACGGCGCAGTCCTCCTTCGGCGTTCACGCGGCGAGCTGACACCACCCTCTCGCGCCAATGTGAACAGACCGGTCAGGCGTGCGGCGGCAGGCCGCGCAGGGTGTGGTCCGCGTGGGCGGCGACCTCGTCGAGCAGGCGTCGCAGGTGCGCGCCGCGCAGCCGGTAGAGGCGGGCGCGGCCCTGCGCGCGCTGGTCGACCAGGCCGCTGATCCGCAGCTTGGAGAGGTGCTGGCTCGCCGCGGTCGGCGAGCAGCCGGCCGCCTCGGCCAGCGCGGTCACCCCGAGCTCCCCCTCGCGCAACGCCCAGAGCAGCCGCAGCCGGGTCGGCTCGGCCAGCATGGCCAGCGCGGCGACGGCCGTCCCGACCTGGGCGTCCGAGAGCGGTTCGCCCGGCACGGTGTGCGGGTGGAGATCCTGGTCGATCCGGTCCATGAGCGTCATCCTCCCACCTGCGCAGGCCTTGCAAGTGGCACTCCAGGGCGTTTGGCTTCCCGTCTTCACGCATGCGCAGATGAGACTGTACGGTGGATCCGTGAACACGCTTCCCGCGCTGCTGCTCGCCGCCGCAGGCGTCGGCCTGGGCCACGCCGTCATGCCGGACCACTGGCTGCCGCTGGCCGTCCTGGCCCGCACGCGGAAGTACCGGACGTCCCGCGTGGTCCGCCTCTCCCTGGCGGCCGGGGCGACCCACGTCCTGGTCTCCGTCCTGCTCGGCGGGATCCTGATGCTGGTCGGCATGCAGTTCCGCGGCACCGTCGCCCGGCACACCGACCTGGTGGTCGGCGGCCTGCTGCTGGCGACCGGCCTGGTCTTCCTGGTCCTGGAGCTGCTGGGCAAGGGCCACGGCCACACGCACGACGGCACCGGTCACAGCCACGGGCACGGCCACGGACATGGACACGGGCACGGACACGGGCACCACGAACACCCCGAGCACGAGCATCCGCACGGCCACAGCCACGACCACCCGCACCCGCACAACCACGGCGCCCCCGCCGCCGTGCTGGACCGGCCCCGGGCCGAGGCGGCCGCGGCCGCGCCGGAGAGCCGAGGCCGTCGGCTGGCCGGGTTGCTGATCCCATTCGGGGCCGCCGCGTCGCCCGACCTGACGATCCTGCCGGTCTTCCTCGCCGCGGGCGCGCTCGGGACGAGCGCCGCGCTCGGCTCGCTGCTCGCCTTCACCGTCGCCACGGTCGGCACGATCGTGGGTCTCACCACCGCGACCGCCCTCGGCGCGCGGTTGCTCACCGCGTCCTGGATCGACCGCCGCGCCAACCTGATCACGGCGCTGACGCTGGTCGCGATCGGCGTCCTGGTGGCCGCCGGACTCATCTGACGGGACCCCGGGAGAAGCACCGCCGCCCGGGGACGAGTACGCTCACGCCCTTGTCGGACAGGTCGATTCCAGAAGGGCCCCCCATGCCGGTCGCCACCCCCACGCTCGCCGAGCTCCGTGACGTCTGCCAGCCGCAGGCCAAGCTCGGGCTCCGGAACGGCGAACACTGGGCCGGGCGCCTCTACATGCGGCGGCTGTCGCTGCGCGCGACCCGGTACCTGGTCCGCACCTCCGTCACGCCGAACACGCTGACCTGGGCCATGGTCGTGGCCGGGGTGGGCGCGGGCGCGGCGCTGCTGATCCCCGGGATCGCCGGGCCGCTGCTGGCCGCCCTGCTCTTCCAGGCGTTCCTCTTCTTCGACTGCGTGGACGGTGAGGTCGCTCGCTGGAAGCGGCAGTTCAGCGCGGTCGGCGTCTACGTGGACCGGCTCGGCGCCTACCTGGCCGACGCGGCGCTGCTGGTCGGCGCGGGGTTCCGGGTGGCCGAGAACGCGTCCGTCGCCTGGGTGTCGGTCGGCCTGGCCGCGGCCCTCGGCATTGTGCTGCTGAAGGCGTCCACCGACCTCGTCGACGTGGCCCGCACTCGCAGCGGCCTGGAGGCGGTGACGGAGGAGGCCACCGAGGTGCGCTCGGCCCGGGTCAACTCGGTGCGCCGCCTGGCCGCCGCGTTCAAGATCCACCGGATCACCAACGGCATCGAGGCCTCGCTGCTCTTCCTGGCCGCCGCGGTCGTCGAGCTGTTCACCGGCGGCCACACGCCGACCGAGTGGGCGGTGGCCGCCGTCGCCGCCGTCGCCTGGCTGATGGTGCCGGCCCACCTGGTCTCGATCCTGTCCTCCTCCCGCCTGCGCTGACCGGCCGTCGCCGCCGGTCGCTCTCAGGCGGCCGCAGCGGCCGTGGCCGGCTCCCAGGGGAAGCCGTCCGGGTCCGTGAACGACCCGCCGGTGCCGGCGATCGCGAGGCGGTGCGAGCCGCTGCCGTCGGCGGCCACGCCGGCGTCCTTGGCCAGGGCGCGACGCCGGTACAGCCCCAGCTTGACGGGGGCGGCGTCCGCGGCGAACTCGACGTACATGCGCCCGAAGCTCTTGCCGACCGCCAGGCCGTGCTCGACGTAGAACCGCTTGCTCGCGGCCACGTCGGCGACGCCGAGCAGCAGCACGATCGAGTCGATGTGCCGGGTGGCCGGGCCGGCGTCCTTCTTCGCCGAGGTCGCGATCTTCCAGATGGTCCCGTCCGGCGCCTGGACGGTGGCGCCGTAGCCCCACATCGACTTCGAGACGGGCTTGAGCGCCGTGGCCCCGGCGGCCACGGCGGAGTCGAAGAGGCCGCGGACGTCGGCCGGCTGCCCGACAACGAGCGACAGCGTGAACCCGCGGAAGCCGCTGGTCGGCGCCTCCGAGGCGCGCAGGTTCAGCCGGCCGTCGTCCAGCCCGAAGGCGTCGGCGTAGAAGCGTTCGGCGGCCGACGGGTCGGCCACGTCGAGGGTGATGGATGCGATGGAAGTCATGTCCACCACGCTAGGCAGGGCGAGCACACCACGGCTTCTCGAAACCTGCTCGATCCTCGCACCGCAGGTCGGCGAAGGTCAGCGCGGTCAGCGCTCGCGGCCGCGGGGCTTCAGCCGCAGTGCGGGCAGCTCGGGGGCGGGGATCGGCGGAGCGTCGTAGCCGTGGACCTCGCCGAAGCGGTCGCCCGTCATCCAGTCCTCGCGGGCCTGGGCGATCTCCTCATGGGTGCGGCCGACGAAGTTCCACCACATGACCAGCTTCTCGGCGAAGGGCTCGCCGCCCAGCAGCATCACCTCGGCCGCGCCGTCGTCGGCGCGCAGCGGGAGTTCGCGGCGGCCGCAGCCGAGATAGAGCAGCGAGCCGACCTCGACGCGCACGCCGTCGACGGTCGCGGCGCCGCTCATGGCCAGCACCGCGTACTCGAAGTCCGGGTTCAGCGGCAGGCGGGCGTCGGCACCCGCGGCGAGCGAGAGGTCCGCGCCGACCAGCGGCGTGAAGACACGGCCCGGGGAGGTGGCGCCGTCCAGGCTGCCGAGGATCAGCGTCGCGTCGACGCCCTGGCCCTGGACGCGCGGGAGTTCGGCGTGGTGCTCGAAGGTCGGCTCGGCGAACCGGTGCTCGTCCGGCAGCGCGACCCACAGCTGCGCGCCGTGCAGCCACTTGCCGTGGGAGCGCGGCGACTGCTCGGAGTGGGAGATGGCGCGGCCGGAGGTCATCAGCCCGAGTTCGCGCGGGCGGACCGTCTGCAGGCTGCCGAGGCTGTCGCGGTGCTCGACCAGGCCGTCGTGGAGCCAGCTCACGGTCTGCAGGCCCATGTGCGGGTGCGGGGCGACCTGCATGCCCGGCTCCTGCTCGATGTCGTCGGGACCGTACTGGTCGACGAAGCACCAGGCGCCGACCATCCGGCGGCCCAGGTTGGGGAGCAGGCGACGCACGACGGTGCTCTCGCCCAGCTGCACCTCACGACCGGTCAGGAGTTGGCGCACCGGCTCGGCGGAGACGTCCTCGCGACCACCGCAGACGCTCGGCTGGGGCTTCAGGTCCAGGTTGCTCATGCCCGCCAGGGTAGGACGCCGTCGAGGCGGTCGGCGATCACACGCCCAGAATGCTGACGGGCAGTTCACTGACCGCCTCGCGCAGGGAGTCGGCGAAGCGCCGGTACTCCGCGGTGCGCGGCGAGGAGGGCCGGTGGGCCAGGCCGACGCGGCGGCCGGGCTCCGGGGTCGCGAAGCGCGTGACGGAGAGCGACGCGGCGCGTCCGACCTCGACCGGTGCCGCCGTGGCCGGCAGCAGGGTCACCCCGAGCCCGCCCGCGACGAGCTGCACCAGCGTGGACAGGCCCGCCGCACGTGTGGCGCCCGGCTCCGCGCCCACCTCCCGGCACAGGTCCAGGGCCTGGTCGCGCAGGCAGTGGCCCTCCTCCAGCAGCAGCACGTCCAGGTCCAGCAGCACGTCGCGCGGGACGTCCGCGCGCCCGGCGAGCTCGTGGTCGGGCGGGGTGAGCAGGACGAAGTCCTCGTCGTAGAGGGGGATGTCGACCAGCCCCGAACCCGCCGGCAGCGCCAGCAGCAGCAGGTCCAGCCGCCCGGTCCCGAGCCCGTCCAGCAGTTGGTGCGTGCGCTCCTCGTGGACGTGCAGGTCCAGGTCCGGGTACACGTCGCGGGCCAGCCGCAGCACCGTCGGCAGCAGATAGGGTGCGATGGTCGGGATCACCCCGAGGTGCAGCGGCCCGGTGAACGGCCGCCGGGACGCCTCGACCTCCTCGGTCAGCGCGTGCAGCGCGCCGAGCACGGTGCGGGCGTGCTCCGCGACCCGCTCCCCCACCGGCGTGAGCAGCACCTTGCGCGTCGTCCGCTCGACCAGCCGGACGTCGAGCGACTCCTCCAGGGCGGCGACCGCGCCGGACAGCGCGGGCTGGCTCACCCGGAGCGCCGCGGCCGCCTCGCGGAAGTGCAGGTGCTCCGAGACGGCCAGGAAGGCGCGGAGCTGGGCGACACTGGGCGTGCGGCCGGTGGTGCGGGCCTTACTGATAACTTCCTCCGATCAACGGCTTTGATTCTAGCTATTTCACTGATCAAAGTCCGACATGCGAGATTGCAGGTGCACACCGCACGCACCGGATCCCGGAGGACACCCCTCATGCTCACCATTGGTGACCAGTTCCCCGCCTTCAAGCTCAACAGCGTCGTCGGCCCCTCCGCCGACAAGCTGGAGTTCAAGGAGATCGCCAGTGAGGAGCTGAACGGCTGGAAGGTCGTCTTCTTCTGGCCGATGGACTTCACCTTCGTCTGCCCGACCGAGATCGCCGCGTTCGGCAAGCTCAACGAGGAGTTCACGGACCGCGACGCGCAGATCCTGGGCGTCTCCGGCGACTCCGAGTTCGTGCACCACGCCTGGCGCCGGGACCACAAGGACCTGGCCGACCTGCCCTTCCCGATGCTGGCCGACATCAAGCACGAGCTGATGAGCGCCTGTGGCGTGGAGAACGCGGACGGCACCGCGCAGCGCGCCGTCTTCATCGTCGACCCGAACAACGAGATCCAGTTCGCGATGGTCACCGCCGGCTCCGTGGGCCGTAACCCCAAGGAGGTCCTGCGGGTCCTCGACGCCCTGCAGACCGACGAGCTGTGCCCGTGCAACTGGAACAAGGGCGAGGCGACGCTGGACGCGGACGCCCTGCTCGCGGGCGAGTGACCGCATGGCCCTCGACGAACTGAAGTCGGCGCTGCCGGACTACGCCAAGGACCTCAAGCTCAACCTGGGCTCGGTCATCGGCAACTCGGAGCTACCGGAGCAGCAGCTGTGGGGCACGGTCCTCGCCTGCGCGATCGCCTCGCGCAGCGAGCAGGTCCTCGCCGAGCTCGAGCCGGAAGCCCGCGCCAACCTCAAGCCCGAGGCGTACGCCGCGGCGAAGGCCGCGGCGGCGATCATGGCGATGAACAACGTCTACTACCGGACGCTGCACCTGCTCTCCGACAAGGAGTACGGGACGATGCGCGCCGGCCTGCGGATGAACGTCATCGGCAACCCCGGCGTGGAGAAGGTCGACTTCGAGCTCTGGTGCCTGGCCGTGTCGGCCATCAACGGCTGCGGCCAGTGCCTGGACTCCCACGAGCAGGTGCTCCGCAAGGCCGGTGTGGACCGCGAGGTCATCCAGTCCGCGTTCAAGATCGCCGCCGTCGTCCAGGCCGTCGGCGTCACCCTCGAGACCGAGGGTCGCATCGGCTGAGTTGCACTACCCAGGGGCGCGAGGCTCCATCCGCACAGGGTGGTTGTTCGCGCAGTTCCTCGCGCCCCTTCAGTGGTTACTCGCCTGCCGACGCTGCCGTCAACGCGGCGCGGATGTCCTCGTCGACCGCGTGCCGGGCACGCAGGTAGCCGATGACGGTGTTGGTGACCGCGACCAGCGGGACCGCGACGACCGCGCCGCCGATGCCGCCGATGATGGAGCCGGACGCGACGGCGAGGATGACCGCGAGGGGGTGGACGCGGACGGCGCGGCCGAGGATGAGGGGCTGGAGGAGGTGGCCCTCGATCTGCTGGACGCCCAGCAGGACCGCGAGGACCAGCAGGGCCGTGACCGGCCCGTGCGTGACCAGGCCGATCAGGACCGCGATCGTGCCGGTGATCAGCGCACCGACCAGCGGGATGAACGCGCCGAGGAAGATGATCACCGCGATCGGCATCGCCAGCGGCACGCCCAGCAGCCAGATGCCGATGCCGATCGACAGCGAGTCGATGAAGGCCACGACGACCGTGCCGCGCACATACGCCGTCAGCGTGGACCACGCGCGCGGGCCCGCGCCCGCCGCGGACGTGCGGGAGCGGGCCGGCAGCAGCCGCAGGCACCAGCCCCAGATGCGCTCGCCGTCGTACAGCAGGAAGTACGTGCAGAAGATCGCCAGGAAGACCCCGGTCACGATCTCGACGACCACGCTCACCGTGGAGAAGCCGAACGACGTGATCTGGTCGCTGTTGGTGCCGACGGCCTTGGTCAGCTGGTTGGCGAACTGGTTGATCTGGGTGTCCGTGAGGTGCATCGGGCCCTTCTCCAGCCAGTGCCGGATCTGGCCGATGCCCTGCTGGACGTGGTCGGTCACCTGGTTCAAGTTGGTGCTGACCTGCCAGAAGACGAACCAGGCGACGAGCCCGATGCCGACCAGGCCGCCCAGGAAGGTCAGCGCCGTGGCCAGGCCGCGCGGGACGCCGTGGCGGCGCAGCCAGGAGACGGTGGGCTGCAGCAGCGCGCTGATCAGCAGGGCGGCGACGAAGGCCAGCGCCACGATCCGCAGCGTGCCGACGACCTGCAGCAGCACGTACAGGCCGGCTCCGACCAGCAGCAGCCGCCACATGCCCTCGGCGGCGACCCGCAGGCCCCACGGCACGGACTCGGCCGGGTGAGCGGGACGGGCGGGGTAGGGCGGCAGCTCGGCGCGCGTCGCGCCCGGTGCCGGAGCTCCCGGAGCGGCGGGCGCCGCGACGGAAGCAGTCAGCGCGGGCGCGGGCTGGTCCGCGACGGCCGTCGCCGCCGCGGGAGCCATGACCGCGACCACCGGCCCGACCGGCTCCGCCGGCTGCTCGGGAACGCGCGCGACCGCCTCGGACACGTGTACGACCGGGTCCGGCGTCTCCGCCGCCGCGGCCTCGGCCCGCCGCCGGGCCAGCCACCCGCGACACGCCTCCCATGCGTTCCCCACGCCCGCCATGCCGTCCGCCCTCGCCTCCGCAACAGGTTCGGCTGTGAACGCTACCTGGTGCGTGTGGCCACAGGGCTCTCCCCCACGGGAAAGCGCCCCGGAACCGGAGGGAGCTATCAGATTTTTTTGGGCAAATCAGGAAAAAGAGGTTTAGCCGCCGAGGGCGCCGGGGACTGTCCACCACGAGGCCGTCCCGCACACGCGGCCTCTCCGTGGGAGAAGTAGGAAGCCCCCGATCGGACAGGGATCGGGGGCTTCCGCGCGTTCATGTGCGCCGGTACGGCGCGGTACGGCCTGGCGTCAGGCCTAGTACCAGCTGTGGGCCTGCCAGAACGACCAGGCGCCGCAGGGGCTGCCGTAACGGGAGTTCATGTAGTTCAGGCCCCACCGTATCTGCGTGGCCGGGTTGGTCCGCCAGTCGGAGCCGGCCGAGGCCATCTTGTCGCCCGGCAGGGCCTGCACCAGGCCGTACGCGCCGGAGCCGGCGTTGACGGCCTGGTAGTTCCAGCCGCTCTCGCGGGTGACGATCTGGCTGAAGCAGGAGAACTGGGTGGCGTTCCCGATGATCGACGCGGCCAGGGCCTGCACCGAACCGGGGCTGTAGGAGACCAGCTGCTGACGCTGCTGCTGCGCGGCGGCCTCACGCGAGGCGGCTGCGGCGGCCTGGTCCTTGGCCCGCTGCTCCGCAGCGGCCTTGGCACGGGCGGCGTCGGCGGCCTTGGCGCGAGCGGCCTGGGCGGCCTGCTTCTGCGCGGTGGCCACGGCAGCGGACTGCTGGGCGTCGCTCTGCCGGGTCAGGTTGTCGGCGACGACCTGAGCGGAGCTGCCCGCGGGGACTTCGGCAAGAAGGGTGGAGCCTGCCACGTCGGCCACCTGCGTCGGCTTCTCCTCGCCAGAGGCGACACCGACCACAGCACCAACGGCAGTCACGGCAGTGGCGGAGGCCACTGCCATCCCCCGAACCGAGATCCGGTTCACATGGTTTCCTTCCAGCGTCGCCCGTGTGGTGACCGAACGGACGAACCCCGCCCCTGACACTGACCTCCCCGATGCTCTGGCCACGGGAGGCGCGGGCCCGTTGCTCTCCGGTCTCCCGGATCGCGATCTGCTCGGGCGGTGTGCGGCTCATGCATGCCACACACGGGGCCTGACAGATCCCACACACTGCCGCACCTCAACGCGCAAGCGCAATTCTGGTTTGCGTGGCGAAGCTCACACGGCCCATACGGCCGCCAATTCTCGCCAGTCACTGGCTCATCGCCTGACGAATCGTTACGATGCTGTGCCCTTCCGCGCCATGACGGTGCCATGGCAGAGCGGAAGGGCACAGATCAATGCGTTTTCGCCCGGTTCAGGGGTTGATGTCCTCCAGCATCTCGGTCACCAGTGCGGCAATCGGAGAACGCTCCGAGCGGTTCAGCGTGACGTGGGCGAAGAGCGGGTGGCCCTTCAGCTTCTCCACGACCGCCACCACTCCGTCGTACCGACCCACCCTCAGGTTGTCCCGCTGGGCGATGTCGTGGGTCAGCACGACCCGCGAACCCTGCCCGATCCGGGACAGAACGGTCAGCAGCACGTTGCGCTCCAGCGACTGCGCCTCGTCGACGATCACGAAGGCGTCGTGCAGCGAGCGGCCGCGGATGTGGGTGAGCGGCAGGACCTCCAGCATTCCCCTGGAGAGCACCTCCTCGATGACGTCCGGGGTGGTCACCGCGGAGAGGGTGTCGAAGACGGCCTGGGCCCAGGGGCCCATCTTCTCCGCCTCGCTGCCCGGCAGGTAGCCCAACTCCTGCCCGCCGACCGCGTACAGCGGCCGGAACACCATCACCTTGCGGTGCTGGCGCCGCTCCAGCACGGCCTCCAGGCCGGCGCAGAGCGCGAGCGCGGACTTGCCGGTGCCGGCCCGCCCGCCGAGGGACACGATGCCGACCTCCTGGTCGAGCAACAGGTCCAGCGCGACCCGCTGTTCGGCGCTGCGCCCGCGGAGCCCGAACGCCTCCCGGTCACCGCGGACCAGGCGCACCCGCCCGTCGGCGGTCACCCGCCCGAGCGCGCGACCGCGCTCCGAGGTCAGCACGAGGCCGGTGTGCACCGGGAAGTCCCGGGCGTCGGCGATGTCGACGGGGTCGTCGCCGGCGAACAGGCCGTCCACCTCGTCGGCGCCCACGGCGAGTTCCGACATTCCGGTCCAACCGGACGTGATCGCCAACTCGGCCCGGTACTCCTCGGCCAGCAGGCCGACGGAGGAGGCCTTGACCCGCATCGGCAGGTCCTTGGAGACGACGGTGACGTCGTACCCCTCGGCCTGCAGGTTCCTGGCCACCGCCAGGATCCGGGTGTCCGCGTCGCCCAATCGGTAGCCGGCCGGAAGGACCGAGGGATCGGTGTGGTTCAGCTCGACCCGGATCGTTCCGCCCAGCTCACCCACGGGGATGGGTGTGTCGAGACGGCCGTAGCGGACCCGGTAGTCGTCCAGCAGCCGCAAGGCCTGCCGGGCGAAGTAGCCGAGCTCCGGGTGGTGTCGCTTGGCCTCGAGCTCGGTCACCACGACCACGGGCAGCACGACCTCGTGCTCCTCGAACCTGGTCATGGCACTCGGGTCAGCCAGCAGAACACTGGTGTCGAGGACGTACGTGCGCCGGTCGTGCAAGCTCCGGCGGCTCTTGGAACTGACCACAGGGCCTCCCGGGCGAGTGGCCCCGTGCCACCCGCGCTCGCCGCGGCCCCCGGCCCCGTTGGCCGAGGTCGCGGTCTGACTGCGGTATTCCCCAGACGTCCCATTCCATGCAGCCAAGACCGGCATGACGACCAAGATTCACCTTTCGGTGACCTGAGAAACAACCGCCCCGACCGGGCAACCTTTGGCTCCCGGACGGACTCTGGAGGGTCATGCACACCGCGGACGAGCTCGACTTCCACGACTTCGCGGCCTCCCGTTGGGCCCGACTTTTCCGGATCGCCCTGCTGCTGACCGACGATCAGGGGCTGGCCGAGGACCTCGCACAGAGCACGCTCACGGCCGTTTACGCCTCCTGGAGCCGCGTCAGAAGGGCCGACGATCCGGACGCCTATGCGCGTCGCATCCTGCTCAACAGCCATCTGAGCCGGTTTCGGCGGAAACGCCCCAGAGAGATACCGCTGGCGTCCGACCTCGAGGCCACGGTCGTCGGGGCGCCCGATCCGGCCGGGGCGGTCGACACCCGCCTCGTCCTGAGGGCGGCCCTGGCCTCCCTGCCACCCCGGCAGCGCGCGGTCGTGGTCCTGCGGTACTGGGCCGACCTGACCGAGGAGCAGACCGCGGCGACGCTCGGCTGCGCCGTCGGCACGGTCAAGAGCCAGGCCTCGAAGGCGATCGCCAAGCTCCGCACCCACCCCGCCCTCGCGCCCGCCCCTGAGGAGGTCTACGACCGATGAACGCCTTCGACGACAACCGGCTCCACCACGCGCTCGACGAGGTGGCCAGCCCCGCGCAGGTGCCGCCGCTCCCCTATCAGGCGATCGTGCGGGACGGCGCCCGCCGCCGCCGCCGTCGCCGCGCGCTGGGCGGCCTCACCGCCTGCGCGGCCGTCGCGGCCGCGGCGGTCCTGGCCACCACCGCCTGGTCCCGGCCGGAGGCGGTCTCCCCCACGGCACCGGCCGCGACCGCGAGGCCGGCCCCCCGGCCCTCCCCGTCCGCCGTCGACCTCCCGGTGCGGAGCGCCATGCCGTCGGGCGAGCTGAACGGATCGCACTGGTCCATCCACGTCGTGGACTACCGCGAGCAGGGCGACGGGCTCTACTGCGAGGAGTGGAAGATCGTCGTCGACGGCCACGAGAACCCCGACAACAACGGATCCTGCAGCTCCGACCCGAACGACCGCGGGGGCACGCTGAACGCCGGCGTGACCATCCAGCGCGACCCGCGGGTCGCTTCCTCCGCCCTGCTGGGAGTCATGTTCGAGGGCGACGTGGCCCCGGTCGGCGCCGTGCGGCTGCGCGTCACCTGGGCGGGCGGCTCGGCCTCGGCCCCGGTCTTCCTCCTGCCTCACGACGACCGCCGCTACTTCTTCCTCGCGGTGCCGTACGCCCCCGGCCACCCCGACGCCTACTACAACGCCCGGCTGGCCTTCCTCGACGCGCGGGGCCGTGTCGTCCCGAGCGAGATGCTGCAGGTCGGGGGCCAGCAGTACTCGGTCAAGCCGTTCGTGAAGCAGTAGCGGCCCGCCCTAACCGCCGTAGCGGCGGTTGCGGGCGGCGTAGTCGCGCAGGGCGCGGAGGAAGTCGACCTTGCGGAAGGCGGGCCAGTAGGCCTCGCAGAAGTAGAACTCCGAGTGCGCCGACTGCCACAGCAGGAAGCCGGAGAGGCGCTGCTCGCCGGAGGTGCGGATGACCAGGTCCGGGTCCGGCTGGCCGGAGGTGTAGAGGTGGCGGGAGATGTGCTCGATGTCGATCATCTCCGCGACCTGCTCCAGCGGCTTGCCCGTCGCCCCCTGCTCGCGCAGCAGCTTGCGGACGGCCTCCACGATCTCGTGGCGGCCGCCGTAGCCGACGGCCACGTTGACGACGAGGCCCGGGTTGTCCGCGGTGGCCTGGTCGGCCTCCTTGAGCACGGCGGCGGTGGAGGCGGGCAGCAGGTCGAGCGCGCCGACGGGGTGGACCCGCCAGCGGCCGGTGGCGGCCAGGCCGCGGACGGCCTCCTCGATGATGCCGAGCAGCGGCACCAGCTCCTCGGCGGGCCGGGTGAGGTTGTCGGTGGAGAGCAGCCACAGGGTGACCACCTCGACACCGGTCTCCTCGCACCAGCCGAGGAACTCGGGGATCTTGTCGGCGCCGGTCTGGTGGCCGTCCGCCGTGGACATGCCCACCGCTCGGGCCCAGCGGCGGTTGCCGTCGAGCATCACGCCGACGTGCCGCGGCGCACGGGCGCGGTCGAGGTGCGCCTCGACCCGATGCCCGTACAGACCGTAGACGGCGTTCCGGAGCAGCGGCGTACGCCGGACCAACCTGCCGATGTCCATGCCGACCGCCCCTCCGAGCTCACGAGTGCGGGGGCCACCCTACTCCGCGCCGGTTAATGTTCAGTGTGGAGACAAATCCCTGCTCGACTCCCACCGCGCACCCCCTGGAGAGCACCCCGTGATCCCCGCCCCCTATCAGCCCGCCGAGACGCGGTACGACGGCTCGATGCGTTACCGCCGGACCGGGCACAGCGGCCTGAAGCTGCCCGAGATCTCCCTGGGCCTGTGGCACAACTTCGGCGACGACCGGACCCTGGAGGTGCAGCGCGCGATCCTGCGCCGCGCGTTCGACCTCGGCGTCACCCATTTCGACCTGGCCAACAACTACGGCCCGCCCTACGGCGCCGCCGAGGCGAACTTCGGCCGGCACCTGGCCGCCGACTTCCGCCCGTTCCGTGACGAACTGGTCATCTCGACCAAGGCCGGGTACGACATGTGGCCCGGCCCGTACGGCGAGTGGGGCTCGCGCAAGTACCTGACCGCGAGCCTGGACCAGTCGCTGAAGCGGATGGGCCTCGACTACGTCGACATCTTCTACTCGCACCGGTTCGACCCGGAGACCCCGCTGGAGGAGACCATGGGCGCGCTCGCGTCCGCGGTCCGGCAGGGCAAGGCGCTGTACGCCGGCATCTCCTCCTACAGCGCGGAGAAGACCCGCGAGGCCGCGGCGATCCTGCGTGACCTGGGCGTTCCGCTGCTGATCCACCAGCCGTCCTACTCGATGCTGAACCGCTGGATCGAGGACGACGGACTGCTGGACGTCCTGGAGGCGGAGGGCGCCGGCTGCATCGGCTTCGCGCCGCTGGCGCAGGGCATCCTGACCGACCGCTACCTGAACGGCATCCCGGCCGACTCGCGCGCCGCGCAGGGCAAGTCGCTCGACCCGGACTCGATCAACGACCAGACCCTCGCCAAGCTGCGCGGGCTGAACGAGGTCGCCGCGGGGCGCGGGCAGACCCTCGCCCAGCTGGCGCTGTCGTGGCTGCTGCGCGACCCGCGGATGACCTCGGCGCTGATCGGCGCGTCCTCGGTGGCACAGCTGGAGTCCAACGTGGCGGCCGTGCAGGGCGCTCCGTTGACCGACGAAGAGTTGGCCGAAATCGATCGCTATGCGACCGACGCGCACCTCAATCTCTGGGCCAAGTCCAGCGAGAGCTGAGGCGGCGACAGGTGATGCCGTGGTCTGGACCTCTAGACCACGGCATCACCTTAACCAGGCCTTAAGGCCACGGCGACACCCTTGACAGCGCAAATGGTCTAGTCCAACTTGTGTGGCGGGCTTCATCTTCCGTCTCTCCCCGCTTCCCCCACAGTTGGAGACAGACCCCTATGCCTTCTCCCCGCACGGTCAACGCCGCGCTGGCGACCGTCGCCGCGCTCGGCCTCGGCCTGACCGGCCTGGTCGCGCTCAGCGGCGGCGCGAGCGCCGACACCGCCAATCTCGTGGTCAACCCCGGTTTCGAGACCGGCACCCTGGCCAACTGGAACTGCGACGCCGGCACGGCGACGGTCAGCACCTCCACCGTCCACTCCGGCTCCCACGCGCTCGCGGCCACCCCCACGGCCTCCGACGACGCACAGTGCACGCAGACCATCAGCGTCCAGCCCAACTCCTCCTACACGCTGAGCGCCTGGGTCAACGGCCCGTACGCCTACCTGGGCACCCAGGGCGACGGCACGACCGACGTCAGCACCTGGTCCAACAGCAGCTCCTGGAACCAGCTCTCCACCAGCTTCACCACCGGCGCCAACACCACCAGCGTCACGGTCTACCTGCACGGCTGGTACGGGCAGTCGACCTACTACGCGGACGACGTGGCCCTGAGCGGTGCGGCCGGGCCGAGCCCGAGCCCGACCCAGACGCCGACGCAGACTCCGACCCCGACGCCGACCTCGAGCCCGACCCCCACCTCGACGCCCACCACGCCCACGCCCACGCCCACCCCGACCTCGACGCCGACCGGCAGCGGCGGCAGCGCCAAGCACTGGGTGACCGGCTACTGGCAGGACTTCGACAACGGCGCGACCGACCAGAAGATCAGCGACGTCAGCTCGCAGTACAACATCATCGCGGTCGCCTTCGCCAACGCCGACTCCGCCGGTGACGGCGGCATCACCTTCTCGCTCGACCCGACCCTGCAGAGCAAGCTCGGCGGCTACACCGACGCCCAGTTCAAGGCGGACATCGCCGCGAAGCAGGCGCAGGGCAAGAAGGTGATCCTCTCGGTCGGCGGCCAGAACGGCACCATCTCGATCACCAGCGCCGCCCAGGCCACCGCCTTCGCGAACAGCGCCTACTCGATCATCCAGCAGTACGGCTTCAACGGCGTGGACATCGACCTGGAGAACGGGATCAACCCGACCTACATGTCCTCCGCGCTGCACCAGCTGGCGTCGAAGGTCGGCTCGGGCTTCGTCCTGACGATGGCCCCGCAGACCATCGACGTGCTGAACTCCTCGTCCGACTACCTGGCCACCGCGCTGCAGGTGAAGGACATCCTCACCATCATGAACACCCAGTACTACAACTCGGGTTCCATGAACGGCTGTGACGGCGGCGTCTACAGCGAGGGCAGCGTCGACTTCATCACCACGCTGGCCTGCACCGCGATCCAGGCGGGCCTGAGCCCGAACCAGGTCGGCATCGGCGTCCCGGCCTCCAGCAGCGCGGCCGGCAGCGGCTACGTCGCCCCGTCCGTGGTCGAGAACGCGCTGAACTGCCTGGCCAAGGGCACCGGCTGCGGCACCTTCAAGCCCAGCACCACCTGGCCGACCATCGGCGGCGTGATGACCTGGTCGACCAACTGGGACGCCAGCAACGGCAACCAGTTCGCGAACAACGAGGGCGCCTTCACCAACGCGATGCCGTAACCACCGAAAGCCGAAAGGCCCGGCGCTCCGAGGGGGAGCGCCGGGCCTTTCCGTGCGTCGACCTACGCTGGCAGGATCTGCAACGACTGTTGCAGGGTGCGCAACCGAGAAGGAGCCCTTCATGGACCAGGCCGCGCTCGCCGCGCTGGGCGAGACCGTCGTCGACTGGCGCTTCAAGGGCATGCCGCTGGGCTCCCGCCTGACCGTCGACCAGATGACGTCCGCCAAGCTGAACCTCTTCGAGGACGGCTTCGTCACCCCGCTGCTCACCCTGGACGAGCAGGCCCTCGAACACAACCTGCAGCTGATGGCCGTCTGGGCCGACCGCCACGGCCTCGCGCACGCCCCGCACGGCAAGACGCCGCTGGCACCCCAGCTGTTCCAGCGGCAGCTGGAGCTGGGCGCCTGGGGCATCACCGCGGCCACGCCGAGCCATGTGCGGATGTACCGGCACTTCGGCGTGCGGCGCATCTTCCTCGGCAACGAGCTGGTCGACGCGCCCGCGCTGCGCTGGCTGAGCGAGGAGCTGGCGCGCGACCCGGAGTTCCGTTTCGTCTGCTACGTCGACTCGGTGCGCGGCGTCGAGCTGATGGACGCCGCGCTCACGCACCGCGTCGACGTCGTGGTCGAGCTCGGTGCGACCGGCTCCCGCACCGGCGTGCGGTCCTGGGTCGAGGCGGACGACGTGGCCCGGGCCGTCCGCTCCTCGCGGTGGCTCCGGCTGGTCGGCGTGGCCGGCTACGAGGGCACCCTGGCGGGCGTGGACGAGACGCGCGCCGCGGTGCGCGACTGGCTGCAGGAGCTGGTGAACACCGCGCACCTCTTCGACACCCACGGGTACTTCGCCGACGTGGACGAGATCGTCGTCAGCGCGGGCGGCAGCGAGCACTTCGACCTGGTCGCGGAGGCACTCACCGACCTGACCCTGGACCTCTCCCGCCCGGTGCTGCGACTGCTGCGCGCCGGTGCCTACGTCACCCACGACCACCTGCACTACGCGAAGATCACCCCGCTGACGGACGAGGACGAGCGGTTCCTCCCCGCGCTGAAGCTGTGGGCCCAGGTCGTCTCCCGCCCCGAGCCCGGCCTGGCACTGGTCAACGCGGGCAAGCGCGACGTGCCCTACGACCTCGGCCTGCCGATCCCGCTCCAGGTCCGCGACGCGCGGACCGGCCAGGTGCGCGCGGCCGAAGGGGTCGCCGTCACCAAGCTCTCCGACCAGCACGCCTTCGTGTCCGTCGCGCCGGAGGCGGAGCTGGAGGTCGGCGACTGGGTCGGCCTCGGCCTCTCGCACCCCTGCACGGCCTTCGAGAAGTGGCAGCTGATCCCCGTGGTGAACCGGTACGACCAGGTCGTCGACTACATCCGCACCTTCTTCTGATGCCCGCTCCGAGGACCGTCCTGCGCGGCGCGCTCGTCGTCGACGGCAGCGGCGGCGCACCCTACCGCGCCGACGCCGTCCTCGACGGCGGCCGGATCAGCACGCTGCACCGCGAGGGCGATCCGGGCCCGCGGCCGGGCGGCGGGCGGTTGCTCGACGCCGACGGGCTGGCGCTCGCGCCGGGCTTCGTCGACATGCACGCACACTCCGACCTGGCCCTGCTGACGGACCCGCGGCACGAGGCCAAGGTCGCCCAGGGCGTGACGCTGGAGGTGCTCGGGCAGGACGGGCTCTCCTACGCGCCCGTCGACGACGCCACCCTGGCCGCGTTGCGCCGCCAGCTCGCGGGCTGGAACGGCGACCCGTCCGACGCGGACTTCGACTGGAACTGGCGCAGCGTCGGCGCGTACCTGGCCCGGCTCGACACGCGGGGCCTCGCCGTCAACGCCGCCTACCTCGTTCCGCAGGGGACGCTGCGCGCGCTCGTGCTCGGCTGGGAGGACCGTCCGGCGACACCCGCCGAGCTGGACCGGATGCGCGCCCTGCTCGCGCAGGGCCTGGCCGAGGGCGCGGTCGGGATGTCGTCCGGGCTCACCTACACGCCCGGCATGTACGCCGACACGGCCGAACTCACCGCGCTGTGCCAGGTGGTGGCGGCGCACGGTGGCTACTGGTGTCCGCACCACCGCTCGTACGGCGCGGGCGCGCTGGAGGCCTACGCCGAGGTGGTCGGCATCGCCCGCGCCTCCGGCTGCGCGCTGCATCTCGCCCACGCCACCATGAACTTCGAGGTCAACCGCGGCCGGGCGGGCGAGTTGCTGGCGCTCGTCGACGCGGCCCTCGCCGAGGGCGTGGACCTCACCCTCGACAGCTACCCCTACCTCCCGGGCTCGACCACGCTCGCCGCGCTGCTGCCCGGCTGGGCGACGGCCGGCGGCCCGGCCGAGACGCTGCGCCGACTCGCCGACCCGGCGGCACGCGAACGGATCCGCGCCGACCTGGAGGTGCACGGCTCCGACGGCTGCCACGGCGTCGTCGCCGACTGGGACACCGTGCAGGTCAGCGGTGTCCGCGAGCCCGCCCTGCGCCCGGCCGTCGGCCTGACGGTGCGGCAGCTCGCGCGACGCGACGGCGTGGCGCCGTTCGAGGCGTTCGCCCGGCTGCTCGTCGAGGACGGCCTGGGAACCACGATCCTGCAGCACGTCGGCCACGAGGAGAACGTCCGCGCGATCATGCGTCACCCGGCGCACTGCGGCGGCAGCGACGGCCTGCTCGTCGGCGACCGCCCACACCCTCGTGCCTACGGCACCTTCCCCCGCTACCTGGGTACCTACGTCCGGGAGCTGGGCGTGCTCTCGCTGCCGGAGGCGGTCCGGCACCTCGCCGCGACCCCGGCCCGACGGCTCGGCCTGCGCGACCGCGGCCAGGTGCGCGAGGGGTGGGTCGCGGACCTGGTGCTCCTCGACCCGGAGACGGTCGCCGAGGAGGCCACCTTCGACGAGCCGCGCCGGCTCCCGCGCGGGATCCCCTACGTCTTCGTGAACGGCGTCGCGACCATGGACGACGGCCGGCGGACGGAGGCGCTGCCCGGCCGGGCACTCACCCGACGTTCTGCGTCTGCGAGGCCGGCGTGAGCCGCAGGGTGTGCACCGTGCCCGGCGTCGGACGGTCGACCGTCAGCGCGAGGATGTGGCGGCCCGGGTCCCAGGTGGCGTTGTACTCCGCGTCGAAGTCGATCTGCGGGCCGAAGGGGAAGTCGGACGGCGGCAGGTAGACGTCCGTGCTGCCAGTGACCCCGGGCTCGTCGCGGAACTGCAGCGTGAAGACCAGGGTGCCCTTGTCGTAGTCGAACTCCACCGGCGCGCCCGCGACCACGCGCGGGTACGCCGTCTCCAGCACCCCCGCGATGTCCGCCGCCTTTCCGGGTTTCGCCCACGGCGACCAGGGGCCGGGCACGTCCGTGCAGCAGGCCGAGCCCACCATCAGCCGGTCCAGCAGCGCCTGGACGTGGTCGACGTACAGGTGCGCGCCGGGGGCGGTGAAGTCCATGCCCCAACCGCCCACCAGCAGCGGTGCGTTCAGCCGCTTGGCGGTACGGGCGGCCTGGATGGCCCAGGAGTTGACGAAGCGGTCGGCCCAGAAGGCGCCGCTGCCGGAGTAGCCGCCGTGCGGGTCGACCGGCGCGGGGTGGAGCTGCGGCGCGTAGCCGATGCGGGCCGCGCCGTGGCGCGGATCCGGCAGGTAGGGCAGGGCACTGGGCAGTCCCGCGTCGGCGGAGTCGGCCTCGGGCTCGACGAAGAGCCAGCGGTCCGGGTCGACGGCGCGGACGCGGGCGATGACGCGTTCGTAGAGGGCGGCCAGCGCGCCCGTCTCGAAGGCCGGGCCCTGCAGGGATCCGCCCCAGGGGCGGTCCAGCAGGTCGTAGCCGACGAGCGCGTCGGCCACGGTCGACGGTCCGGAGGCGCGCGGGAGGTGCGCGCCGAGGTAGCTCGCGACGTGCGCCCAGGCCGCGGCGTAGCGGTCCTGCAGGTCGGGGGCGTCGCCGAGGGTGCGCCAGAACTCGTCGGCCGCGTGGATGCGGGCAGCGTCCACGGCTGCCGGGGCGGCGGCGCTGCCGGGCGGCGGACCGTAGGCGTCCTGCGTCATCGCGAGCAGGACGTGGTCGCCCGCGGCCGCGTAGCGCTCGATGCGCAGCACCAGATCGGCGAGGTAGGCGTCGTCGTAGTGGCCCGGGCGCGGTTCGACGCGGCTCCAGTGCAGCAGGATCCGGGTGAAGTCGTCACCGAGCAGCGCGAGTTCGTCCGAGGGGGAGGGTGCGGGCGTCGCGGCGCCGGAGTCGTCGGCGTTCAGGCCGTAGAGGATCAGCGTCCGCCCCTGGGCGTCCGTCAGGAACCGCGGCCCCGTCGCGCCGACTGCCGCGGGCGTGCCCAGCCGCAGCAGCAGTCCCGCCGCGCAGGCGAGGACCGCCAGGCCCGTGACCCATCGACGCAGCCGTCCCCGCACCCGCCACCCCCCTGCCACCAGGCTGATCGTAGATCCACAACCTTGGAGTGCGCAGGGAGTCGCAGCGATTGTGTACCAACTTCCCGGGCGGGCGCCCCGGAAGCGCGCGGACGCTCTACAGTCCGGGCATGACGCCGCCGCTCGACCGACCCCGTTCCGTGCTGCTCACGGGTCTGACCGCCGCGCTGCTGCTGGTGCTGGCGCTCGGCACGGGCACGGTGTGGCTGTGGCTCACGGACTCGTTCCCCTCCGTGCTGCACGACGCCGCGCTGGGCGTGCCGCCGTTCCTGCCGGGGCTGCGGCCGGACCCGCGCGGGGACAGCACCTGGGCGTTCACCCTCGCTGAGGACTTCGCGGCGCTACTGCTGGTCGGCACGGTCGTGCTGCGGCTGCGCTCGCTCGTGGTGCGCCGCCCGTACGCGGGGGCGTGGCAGCGGTTGGGCGCGGGCTGGGCCGCGGTGGTGCTGGGCGGGGCGGTCGCCGGGGTGTTCCGCGGGCTGGCGCTGGCGCGGATGACCGCCGCCGGGCCGCTCGGGTGGACCGTCCACCCGGTGGCCGGGGCGCTGGCCGGGGCGCTGTGGGGCCTTGCCCTGGGCTGGATCGTCGGACTGTCCGTCGCGCTGGTCGGCAACCGGCGCCTCCGGGGGCTGCGCCGTCTCCAGGGCTTCTCACATGGCGAAAATCACCGCGCAGCCGGTATGACGAGGCAGTAGGCTGCATCGGTATGCAGGTGATCCAGTCCAGCAAGCTCGCCAACGTCTGCTACGACATCCGTGGCCCGATCCTCGACGAGGCCATGCGGCTTGAGGACGAGGGCCACCGCATCCTGAAGCTGAACACCGGAAACCCGGCACCGTTCGGCTTCGAGGCGCCGCCGGAGATCCTCCAGGACATCGTGCGCAACCTCTCCGGAGCGCACGGCTACGGCGACTCCAAGGGCCTGCTCTCCGCCCGCCGCGCCGTGGTCATGCACTACGAGGAGCGCGGGCTGCACGGTCTGACCGTCGAGGACGTCTACATCGGCAACGGCGCGTCCGAGCTGATCCAGATGGCCATGCAGGCGCTGCTGGACGACGGGGACGAGGTCCTCGTCCCCTCCCCCGACTACCCGCTGTGGACGGCGGCGATCAGCCTCTCCGGCGGGACGGCGGTCCACTACCGCTGCGACGAGCAGGCGGACTGGTTCCCCGACCTCGCCGACATCGAGTCGAAGATCACCGACCGCACCCGCGGCATCGTGATCATCAACCCGAACAACCCGACCGGTGCGGTCTACCCGGTCGAGCTGCTGGAGAGCCTGGTCGAGATCGCCCGCCGGCACAACCTGATCGTCTACTCGGACGAGATCTACGACAAGATCCTCTACGACGACGCCGAGCACACCTCCACCGCCGTGCTCGCCCCTGACCTGCTCTGCCTGACCTTCAACGGCATGTCCAAGGCCTACCGGGTGGCCGGCTTCCGCAGCGGCTGGATGACCATCTCCGGCCCGAAGGAGGAGGCCCGCAGCTACATCGAGGGCCTCACCACGCTCGCCACCATGCGTCTGTGCGCCAACATGCCCTCGCAGCACGCGATCGCCGCGGCGCTCGGCGGCCGTCAGTCGATCAAGGACCTGATCCTGCCCGGCGGCCGGCTGCGCGAGCAGCGCGACATCGCCTGGAAGATGCTCAACGACATCCCGGGCGTCTCCTGCGTGAAGCCGAAGGGCGCGCTCTACGCCTTCCCACGGCTGGACCCGAAGGTCTACAAGATCAAGGACGACGCCCAGATGGTGCTGGACCTGCTGAAGCAGCAACACATCTACGTCGTCCAGGGCACCGGCTTCAACTGGCCGGACCCGGACCACTTCCGTCTGGTCACGCTGCCGCACGCAGAGGACCTGGCCGAGGCGATCGAGAGGATCGGCGTCTTCCTGTCGACCTACTCCCAGCCCTAGGTTCTGGCAGCCCAGATTCTCAGCCCTAGAGACAAGCTTGTTTTAGACAAGGTCTAAGTTAGGCTGTTCGTATGTACGAGCAGCCGAAGACCCGACCCGTCGTGCGACGACATGGCAGTGTGCCGACGTCGCCGCGGGTCAGCGGACTGCGCGGGCAGCTGGCCGGACATCTCGCGGCGTTGCTCGACGTCACCCGCGAACTCAACGAACGCACCGGCGGTCTCGAGGACGCCGCGGCGTCCCTGACCGCGCGCCTCGCCGAACTCGGCACGCACCTGCCGCCGCGCGCGGCGGTCGCCTACCCGTCGGACCTCGACGCCCTGCACGCCCAGGCCTTCGACCTGGCCGGCCGGGTGCTCGTCGTCGCGGCGTCCCAGCAGGACACCCGGACGGCGATACTCGCGTGCCGCCGTATGGACTTCCACACGGCGGCACGCGAAACGGCTACTGCCTAGAGGCTCAACCCAGGCGCTGGGTCAGCTTCTCGTACTCGTCCCACAGCGCCTTCGGCGTGTGCTCGCCGAACAGCTCCAGGTGCTCGGGGATGAGTGCGGCCTCCTGCTTCCAGATGTCACGGTCGACGGAGAGCAGCAGGTCGAGGTCGGCCTGGTTGATCGTGAGGCCGTCCAGGTCCAGCGCGGCCTCGGTCGGCAGGACTCCGATCGGGGACTCGACGCCCTCGGCCGTACCCTCGAGACGCTCGACGATCCACTTGAGCACGCGGCTGTTCTCGCCGAAGCCCGGCCAGACGAACTTGCCGTCGGCGTTCTTGCGGAACCAGTTGACGTAGTAGATCTTCGGCAGCTTGGCGGCGTCGGCGTTCTCGCCGATCTCCAGCCAGTGGGCGAAGTAGTCACCCATGTTGTAGCCGCAGAAGGGCAGCATCGCGAAGGGGTCGCGGCGCAGCTTGCCGACGGTGCCCTCGGCGGCGGCAGTCTGCTCCGAGGCGACGTTGGCGCCCAGGAAGACGCCGTGCTGCCAGTCGAAGGACTCCGTCACCAGCGGAACCGCGCTGGCGCGGCGGCCGCCGAAGAGGATGGCCGAGATCGGCACACCCGCCGGGTCCTCCCACTCCGGGGCGATGGTGGGGCACTGGCTGGCCGGAACGGTGAACCGGGCGTTGGGGTGCGCCGCCGGGGTCTCCGAAGCGGGGGTCCAGGAGTTGCCCTTCCAGTCCGTGAGGTGCGCGGGCTTGTCCTCGGTCATGCCCTCCCACCACACGTCGCCGTCGTCGGTGAGCGCCACGTTGGTGAAGACCGTGTTGGCGTACATCGAGTCGATGGCGTTGGCGTTCGTGTCGCGGCCCGTCCCGGGCGCGACGCCGAAGAAGCCGGCCTCGGGGTTGATCGCGTAGAGGCGGCCGTCCGCACCGAACCGCATCCAGGCGATGTCGTCGCCGATGGTCTCGACCTTCCAGCCCGGGATGGTCGGCTGGAGCATGGCCAGGTTGGTCTTGCCGCAGGCGCTGGGGAACGCGGCGGCGACGTACTTGGCCTCACCGGACGGCGGGGTGAGCTTCAGCACCAGCATGTGCTCGGCCAGCCAGCCCTCGTCACGGGCCATGGTCGAGGCGATGCGCAGCGCGTAGCACTTCTTGCCGAGCAGGGCGTTGCCGCCGTAGCCGGAGCCGTAGGACCAGATCTCCTTGGTCTCCGGGAAGTGCGAGATGTACTTGGTCTCGTTGCACGGCCACGCCACGTCGGCCTCGCCCTCCGCCAGCGGAGCGCCGAGGGTGTGCACGGCCTTGACGAAGTCGCCGTCCTCACCGAGGTAGTCGAGCACGGCCTGACCCATGCGGGTCATCGTGCGCATCGACACGGCGACGTAGGCGGAGTCGGTGATCTCGACGCCGTAGGCGGCCAGCGGCGAGCCCACGGGACCCATGGAGAACGGCACCACGTACATGGTGCGGCCCTTCATGGAGCCCTTGAAGATGTCGCCGAAGACGGCGCGCATCTCGGCGGGCGCCTTCCAGTGGTTGGTCGGACCGGCGTCCTTCTCCTCCTCGGAGCAGATGAACGTGCGGTCCTCGACGCGCGCGACGTCGCGCGGGTCCGAGGCGGCGTAGTAGGAGTTGGGCCGCTTCTCCTCGTTGAGCTTGCGGAAGGTGCCCTTCTCGACAAGCAGCTCGCACAGACGCTGGTACTCGGCTTCAGAGCCGTCGCACCATTCGATCCGGTCCGGCTGGGTGAGCTCTGCGATCTCGTTTACCCAGGCCAGCAGCTTCGTGTGCTTGGTCGGGGCAGCATTGACCAGGGCAGAGTTCTCGTTCGGCACGATCGCTCCGTTTCCCATCCGGTCGTCCTTGAACGGATGGTGAGGGGTTGAGGGTCTTCGCAGCGTATCCCCGATGTCGGCGAAGTGACACACCGCCCCCTGTGTGAGAACCACAACACCGCAGGTCAGCGTCACTTTGACGAGAACTCGGGCAGACCTACCAGTAGGTAACCTACGGGTCCGTAGGTATGCTTCGGAACATGACTGCAGGGGTGGAAATGACGGAGCGGAATTCACCGCCGAAGCCCGCGATGCGCGGCTGGTTGCACGCCGGAATGTTCCCGGCGACGATCGCCGCCGGAATCGTGCTGATCTGCCTGGCCACGACCACCGCGGCGCGCCTCGCCTGCGCGGTCTACGCGGCCAGCGCGTGGATGCTCTTCGGCATCAGCGCGCTCTACCACCGCTTCAACTGGGGCCCGCGTGGCGAGGCCGTGCTGCGGCGCCTCGACCACAGCAACATCTTCCTGATCATCGCCGGCACCTACACCCCGGTCACCATCCTGCTGCTGCACGGCGCGCGGCAGCAGGTGCTGCTGTGGCTGGTCTGGGCGGGCGCGCTGGCCGGGATCGCCTTCCGCGTCTTCTGGGTCGGCGCGCCACGCTGGCTCTACACCCCGTGCTACCTGGCGCTCGGCTGGGCCGCCGTCTTCTTCCTGCCGGACTTCTTCCACAGCGGCGGCGTCGCGGTGACGGTGCTGATCATCGTCGGCGGCCTGCTCTACAGCGTCGGTGGCGTCATCTACGGCCTCAAGCGGCCGGACCCCTCGCCGCGCTGGTTCGGCTTCCACGAGGTCTTCCACGCGTGCACGCTCGCGGCGTTCATCGTGCAGTTCGTGGGGGTGTCGCTCGTCGCCATGTAAGCGATTGACACCCTCTGCTTTTTGAGAGTTACTGTCATAAGACAGTGACTTCTAGGGGGCTGCCATGAGCACGGACGCAAGCGTCAGCACCACCGCACCGACGGACACCGCCGCACCACCGAACCCTCGGCGCTGGTGGGCCCTGGCCGCCGTCTGCCTGAGCGTGCTCGTGCTCGGCTTCGACGGCACCATCCTCAACGTCGCCCTGCCCGACCTGGCGGTCCAGCTGCACGCCGGCACCGGGCAGCTGCAGTGGATCGTCGACGCCTACCTGGTCGTCTTCGCCGCCGCGATGCTGCCGGCCGGCCTGCTCGGCGACCGCTTCGGGCGGCGCCGGCTGCTCATCGGCGGCCTGGTGCTCTTCGGCATCGCCTCGCTGGTCGGCACGCTCGCGCACTCCGCCGACACGCTCATCGCCGTCCGCGCGGTGATGGGCCTCGGCGGCGCGTTCATCATGCCGCTCGGCATCGCCATCCTGCCGAGCCTGTTCACCCCCGCCGAGCGGCCGCGCGCGGTGGCCGTGATGACGGCGGGCATGGCGGTCGGCATGCCGCTCGGCCCGATGCTGGGCGGGCTGCTGCTCAACCACTTCTGGTGGGGCTCGATCTTCCTGATCAACGTGCCGCTGATCGCCGTCGGGATCACCGCCTGCCTGTGGCTGGTGCCCGAGTCCCGCGACCCCTCGGTGCCCCGGATCGACGTGCTCGGCGCGGTCGTCGGTGTGCTGGGCCTCGGCGCGCTCACCTTCGGCATCATCCAGGGCCCGAGCGACGGCTGGGGTTCCGCGCAGGTGGTCGCCCCGCTCGTGGCGTCCGTACTGCTGCTCGGCTTCCTGGTCCGCCGGGAGCGCACCCAGCCGCACCCGATGGTCGACTTCACGCTGCTGGCCGACCGCGTCTACCGCTGGAGCACCATGGCCTCGGTGCTGGTCTCCTTCGTGCTGATGGGCGGCCTGTTCGTGCTGCCGCAGTACCTGCAGTCCGTCCTCGGCCACGACGCCCTCGGCACCGGCATCCGGCTGATGCCGCTGATGGGCGGTCTGCTCGTCGCGGCGCGGGCCGCGGAGCGGCTGGTCGCCAAGCTGTCGGTCCGTTGGGTCGTCGCCGCGGGCATGCTCGTCGTCGCCGTCTCGATGCTGCTCGGCGCCTCGACCACCACCGGCGACGGCTACGGCCGCACGGCGGTGTGGCTCGCGCTGCTCGGCGTCGGCATGGGCTTCACCATGGTCCCGGCGATGGGCGCGGCGATGGCCGCGCTCCCCGACGACCGCGCCGGCGTCGGCTCCGGCCTGCTGCAGACGCTGCGTCAGTCCGCGAGCGCGATCGGCGTCGCCCTGCTGGGCAGCCTGCTGGCCGGCGCGTACACCGCGCGCCTGGACACCGGCCGGCTGCCGCAGCCACTGGCCCACACGGCGAGCGGCTCGGTCTCGGCAGCGCAGGCGGTCGCGGACAGGCTCCACGACACGGCGCTGGCCGCGTCCGCGCACGCCGCGTTCGTCCACGGCATGGACCTGGTGTTGCTGGCCTGCGGCATCGGCGCGGCGCTCTCGGCGGCGTTGATCGCCTGGCGGATGCCCGGCGCGGGGGGCGGTGCGGGAGAATCCGAGGCATGAGTCCCACCGGTCCCACCCTCCCCCGGCCTTCGGCCGGGGGTACCCCCATGTCCGCCGGCTCCGAGCTGGAGCAGCTGCTCGAAGCTCCGCTGGGCCTGCGCGAGCGCAAGAAGCTGAAGACCCGCCGGGCGATCCGCGCGGCGGCCTTCCGCCTCTTCGCCGAGCAGGGTTACGAGACCACGACGGTCGACCAGATCGCGGCGGAGGCGGAGGTCTCGCCCAGCACGTTCTTCCGCTACTTCCCGGCCAAGGAAGACCTGGTCATCAGCGACGACTACGACCCGCTGCTGGAGGCCGCGTTCCGCGCCCGCCCGAGGGACGAACCCCTGGTCGAGTCGATCCGGCAGGCGATGATCGAGCCCCTGCGCCGGATCCTCGCGGCGGAGCACGACGACGTGCTGCTGCGGATGCGGCTCTACCGGGAGGTCCCGTCGATCCGCGCCCGCGCCCTGGTGGGCCAGCAGGAGAGCGCCACCATGATGTGCGGTCTCCTCGCGGAACGCACCGGCGAACCCGCGGACGGCTTGCGGCTGCGCGCCGTCGTGTCGGCGATCCTGGCGGCGTCCTCGGAGGCGGTCCTCTACTGGTCGGAACGGGACGGCCGCGAGGACATGGCCGATCTGCTGAGCTCGGCGATCTCGGCCCTCGGCGACGCTTTCGGCGGATGAGGTCGTGGCAACGCCCCCGGGGTCACTCGTCCGGCGTCGCGCTCAAGCCCGCGCGGAGCCATGTCGGGTCGGTGAGTGGGGCGTCGCAGGTGAAGCGACGGCAGACGTAGGCGGCCGGGGCGCCGTCGACCAAGGGCTGGTCGGCGGACGCCGCGGTGACGACCAGGCCGGGGGCCGTCGCGGCGAGAGCCGCCCCGCGGAGGGTGATCGTCGCGGGGTCGTCGGGGGCACCCGCGAGAGCGACCTTGCGGGGGCCGTCGAGAAGGGCCTCGGCCGCGGCGAGGCCCCAGCCGACGAAGCGCGGGGCCTGCCCCGCAAGGGGCGTCACCACCGTCAACGCCCGCTCCGCGGCCGCGCGGTGGCGCTCGGAGTCGGTCAGCGCGGCGTAGGAGAGCAGGGCCGCCGCCGCGGCCGTCCAGCCGGACGGGGACGCGTTGTCGGTCGGGTCCTGCGGGCGGCGGATCAGCGGCTCCGCGTCGGCGGCCGTGTCGTAGAGCGCGCCTGACGCCGCGTCGGCGAACTGGTCCAGCACCACCTCCAGCAGCTCGCCCGCCACCTCCAGCCAGCGCGCGTCTCCGGTGACGCCGTGCAGCGTGAGCAGGCCCTCCGCCACGTCGCCGTAGTCCTCCAGGACGCCGGTGTTGGCCCCGGCCACGCCGTCGCGGGAGGTGCGCAGCAGCCGGCCGTTCTCGTCGCGGTGGACACCGATCAGCAGCGCGGCGGAGACCACGGCCGCGTCGAGGAGGTCGGGGCGGTCCAGCAGCGCGCCGGCCTCGGCCAGCGCGGCGACGGCGAGGCCGTTCCACGCGGCGACGACCTTGTCGTCCCGCGCGGGGCGCGGCCGCAGCTCCCGGGCGGCGAAGAGGCGCGCGCGCAGCTCCTCGTCGGAGGCGTCCGGCTCCTCCTCCCCCGGCCACTGCAGCACCGAGGCGCCCTCCTCGAAGGTGCCCTGCGGGGTGACGCCGTAGCGCTCGGCCGCGCGCCGCCCGTCCTCCTCACCGAGCGCGGCGACCAGCTGCTCCGGCGTCCAGACGTAGAAGGCGCCCTCGCGGCTGCGACCCTCGGCGTCGGCGCTGTCCGCGTCCAGCGCGGAGGCGAAACCGCCCTCGGGGGTGCGCAGTTCGCGCAGCAGGAAGTCGCCGGTGCCCTCGGCGACACGGCGCGCGAGCGGGCTGCCGGTGGCGCGCCACAGGTGCAGGTAGGCGCGGAGCAGCAGGGCGTTGTCGTACAGCATCTTCTCGAAGTGCGGCACGACCCACTTCGCGTCCACGGAGTAGCGGGCGAAGCCGCCGCCGAGCTGGTCGTGGATGCCGCCGCGGGCCATCGCCGCGCAGGTGCGCTCGACCAGGTCGAGCGCGGCGCCCGAGCCGGTCGCCGCGTGGTGGCGCAGCAGGAACTCCAGCACCATCGACGGCGGGAACTTGGGCGCGCCGCCGAAGCCGCCGTTCCGCTCGTCGAACTCCCGGCCCAGCCCGGCCAGCGCCTGCCGCATCGCCTCCCGCCCCGGCACCTCCGCCCCGGCGAGCCCGGCGTAGACGCCGGCGCGCCCGGCGAGCTCGTTCACGATCCGGCCGGCCACCTCGGCGACCTCCTCGCGCCGTCCGCGCCACGCCTCGTCGACGCCCTCCAGTACCTGCCGGAACGAGGGCATCCCGTGCCGGGGCTCCGGCGGGAAGTAGGTGCCGAAGTAGAACGGCGCCCCGTCGGACGTCAGGAACACCGTCATCGGCCACCCGCCCTGCCCGGTGGCGGCCTGCACCGCCTCCATGTACACGGCGTCGACGTCCGGCCGCTCCTCGCGGTCCACCTTGACGGGCACGAAGTGCGCGTTCAGGTACTCCGCGAGGCCGGCGTCCTCGAAGCTCTCGTGCGCCATGACGTGACACCAGTGGCAGGCGGCGTACCCAACGCTCAGCAGGACCGGCACGTCGCGTCGTGCCGCCTCCGCGAACGCCTCCGGCCCCCACTCCCACCAGTCCACCGGGTTGTCAGCGTGCTGCAGCAGATAAGGCGACGTCGCGCCGGCGAGACGGTTCACGCCGCCACCCTACTCACGGCAGGCGGGACACCCGGGTAAGCCGCGGGCCACCGTCAGCGCCGACTACACCGCCGCCCTGGCTCCGGGAAGGGCGACGCGGGCGTCACGCAGGGCGCCGTCCGCACCACGGACCTGGATCCGGATGGTGTCCTGGAGGACCGCGTCGGCGCGGCGGACCGCCAGGTCGGTGGTCGCGGCCGTCGCGGCCACCAGGCCCAGGCGGTCCCAGGAGTTCTCGACGCCGCGGACGGCGTCGCCCGGCTTCACCCACATCTGGGCCGTCAGGACACCCGGCTCCGCTCGCGCGTCCTCGACTCCGGTGATGGACTCCACCTGTCCCGGGCCGCTGACCAGGAACCGGACGGCGGCGGCGCGCTGCGCCCGCGGTGGCGGGGAGAGCTCGGGCACCAGGCCGAACGGCCAGCCGAGCGCGTAGGTCTCCAGGTCGATTCCGTAGGCGCCACGCACGAGTTCCTTGATGGCGCCGCCGCCGTAGCGGTTGTGCGACTCGATGACGACCGGCCCCCGCTCACTGAGCCTGAACTCGGTGTGCGCGGGCCCGTTGCGCAGCTCCATGGCGTCGAGGAACCGGCTGGTGGCGTCAGCGATGGTGGCCTCGGCGGCGGCGTCCAGCCGCGAAGGCATGACGTGGGAGAAGGCCGCGAAGCTGTCGGCGGCGAGATGGGTCTCGGTGATGCCGACCACCACATGGCGACCGTCGAAACTGAAGGACTCCGCGCTGAACTGCGGCCCCTCGACGTACTCCTCCATCATGAAACCGTCGAGGGCGAACGGCATGCTCGTGCGGGCCATGGGTTGCCCGTTCAGCGCGCTCACGGTCTCCCACGCCGTGTCCGCCGCCTCGGGGCCGGTGACCCGGAACACCCCGTAACTTCCGGTGCCGTTCCTCGGCTTGACGACGAACGGGAAGCCGTGGCGATCGGCGAACTCGTCGAGGTCGGACCGCTTCGTCAGCGGCGCCGCGCCGGCGGTCGCCGCACCGTTGCCGGCCGCGACCAGGCGCCGGCGCATCGCCAGCTTGTCCCGGAAGCGCCTGGCCGCCTCGAGCCCGGTGCCGCCCAGACCGAACAGGTCGTTGAGGAAACCCGCGCCCTCCAGGCCGGGCTCGGTGAGGGAGAGCACAGCGGTGAAACCCGTCGTGCTCCACAGCTCACGGGCCGCCGTCTCCAACGCGGTCAACTCCGTGTAGTCCACGGCCCGGACGGCGTCGGCCGGTTCGCACGGGGCCTCCGCGAGCCGCTCGGGATGCTGGAGCACGAGGACGCCAAGGCCCAGGTCCTTCGCCTTCCTCACCGAGGCCTCGGTGGCGCCGACGAGAAGCACCGTCGAATCTGCTTGCACGCTCACTCCACTTCAGGGCAGCCAGGAAATGCTGGGTAGGGTGTCGTGCGATTTCCGCAGCGCCTTCGCGGCCACCACGTGCGTGCCGGCGGGCACGTCCGTCATGACGAGGGCTTGCGCCCCGATGACCGCCTTGTCGCCGATGTCGACCGGTCCGAGGACGGTGGCGCCGGCCCCCAGCACGGCACCGCTGCCCACGACCGGGTGACGCCGTTCTCCGGGCAGCCTGCGGTTGTCCCGCCACCAGCCGACCGCTCCGAGCGTGACCTGGTGATAGATGGTCACGTCGTCGCCCACCACCGCCGTTTCGCCGATCACCACGGCCGCACCGTGGTCGATCAGTACGCGGCGGCCCAGGGTGGCCCCGGGATGGATCTCCGTGCCGGTGATCGCCCGGGCGCAGGTCATCAGGGCGCGCGCGGTCAGCCGAGCGCCTCGTTCGTGGAGCAGGTGCGCCACACGGTGGACGAACAGGGCCGGCAGCGCCGGATGCAGCAGGGCTTCCGCGAGCGACTTGATGGACGGGTCACGCTCCATGACGGTGCGGACGTCCTCGGCGCAGAGGCGGACCAGATCCGCCGGCCGGTACCGCTCCGGTGCGTCGGGCTTCGGGTCCGGTTCCGGCCCCCCGGGATCGGACGTGAGCCCGGTGAGGACAGCGCCCGTCGGTACGTGCGCGTCGAGCCGGGACGGAGCTGGTCTGGGTCGGCTTCGCCTGTTCATGGTGGACTCCCGGCTGTGTGGCTGGCGGCGTCGGCGGGGTTACGCCGCGACGGCGGGGACGGCCCACCGCGTGACCTCGTGGAGCGCCGCGTCCTTGCGCCCGCGCAGACTCATGGTGGTGTTGCGTACGAGCGACTGGACCTTGCCCGTGCCCTGGTCCAGCAGGCCCTGGCGGCGGGAGAGGAGCACCACCCGGGTGGTGCGTTCCACGCGCTGACGCTGGTAGGCGTGGAGCGCGGTGCCGAAGTCGCCACGGTCGCCGTTCACGACGTGCGTGCGCAGCTCCGAGGCGAGGACGACGGCGTCCTCCAGCGCCATGTTGGTCGCCTGCCCGAGGGCCGGGGCCATGGGGTGTGCCGCGTCGCCGAGCAGGACCACGCGGCCGTCCACCCACTGCGACACGGGGTCGCGGTCGTGGACGTCCGTGACCGCGATGTCGGCGGGGTCGCTGCCGGTGATCAGCCGCACGATGTCGGCGGGCCAGCCGGCGATCTGCTCCGCCAGGGCTCGCTGCGCCGCCTCCTGGCCGAGCGGACGCCAGACACCGGGGGGAGCGGTGATCTTGGCGGTCCAGTAGAGCGTGCCGTCGGCGGTCACCGGAGCGGCGAAGATCTGGACGCCGTTCCCGTTGGCCACGAAGCCCTGCGGCCAGGGCCAGTCGCCCGGCGTGTGGCCGCGCACCGAGCTGTAGCCGCAGTACCGGGGCGGTCCGTCCGCGACCATCCGCTCGCGCACGGAGGACCAGATCCCGTCCGCGGCCACCAGCAGGTCCGTGGAGTGGGCGCTGCCGTCGGACAGTCGCACGGACACCGCGTCGTCGGCCCCCGCGTAGTCGCTCAGCACGGTGCCCATCCGGAGCTCGACACCGGCGGAGACGACGTCCTCGACCAGCGCCTCCTGGACGGCGGTGCGCAGGATGGAGACCGACGGGGTTCCGTCGGGCCATCCCAGTCGGCCGATCTTCTCGCGGGCGAGGACCCGGCCGGAGGAGCTCAGCAGCAACCGCTCCTCGTCCGGCCCGATCACGTGCCCGGTGTCACGGATGCGCCGGCCCAGCCGACGGCTGATGGCATCCGCCGCGGCGATGCCGTTCGGGTAGAGCATCAGGCCCGAGCCGCCGGGCTCGAAGCTCGGTGCGCGCTCGACGACCGTCACCTGGAGGCCGGAACGTGCGAGTGCCGCCGCTGCGGCCAGCCCGCCGATGCCGCCGCCCACGACCATCGCGGTGAATCGCCTGGCCGTCATGACCGCACCGCCAGGCCCGCCGGATTCTCGGTGCCCCTGTCATACATAAGTACAAGGATGTGGGATCCGGGCTGTTCTTCCATCTCCGATATTGCTCAGCCGAATGGCGCCGACCGAGAAAACGCCACCGCCCGGACAACAGCGGTCTGCGCTGTCGTCCGGGCGGTGGCCGGGAACTGAATACGCGTCAATCCGAGCCGACCGAAAGATAGCGTTCACCGGAATCGGGAAACACCGCGACGATCGTCGCCTCGGACCATCGCGGCTGCCTGGACAGGATGCGGGCGGCGTGTGCCGCCGCCCCCGCCGATATCCCGGCGAGCAGTCCGGTGGCCTGGGTGATCTCCCGGCTCGTGGCGGCCGCGTCGTCGTCCGACACCGCGATGACCTCGTTGACGAGCGAGAGGTCGGTGATCTCCGAGACGTAGCCCGCCCCGATCCCGGGAATGCCGTGCGGTCCCGGCTCGCCTCCCGAGATCACGGCCGACCTGGTGGGCTCGACCGCGACCACGTGGACGTCGCGTCGTTCCTTGAGGAATCGCGCCACCCCGGTCAGCGTCCCGCCGGTGCCGACACCGCAGACCAGCACGTCGATCTCGCCCGCGGTGTCCCGCCACAGCTCGGGACCGGTGGTCTCGTAGTGCGCCAGCACGTTGGCGGGGTTGGTGTCCTGATGGGGCAGCCAGGAGCCGGGGATGGACTTCTGCAGGGACTCCGCGTACGCCCAGGCGGCCAGCAGCCCGTCGCCGTGGGGCACGAACTTGATCTCAGCCCCCAGCTTGCGCAGGATCAACTGCCGCTCCACGGTGGCGTTGTCCGGCATGACGATGACGCAGCGCAGACCGTGCACGAGGCAGAGCGCGGCGAGCGAGATGCCGGTGCTCCCGGACGAGCACTCGATCACCGTCCCGCCCTCCTTCAGCTCCCCCGACTCCTGGGCGGCACGGAACATGTAGAGCACCGCGCGGTCCTTGACGCTGGCGAGCGGGTTCAGCATCTCCAGCTTCGCGAGCGTCCGCACGCCCTCGGGCACGCCCGGCAGCCGGTACTGGAGCAGCGGGGTGCCGCCGACGAGCTCCTCCATGGACTGGTGGATCCGACCTTCGGCGCTCATGAGACTCCCGCCCCTCGGGCTGCCGCCAGGTGCGCGGCCGCGGCCTGTTCCAGGTGGGTGATGTCGCTGGAGATCGTGGCGAAGGTGAAACCGCCCGACAGCGCGCGGGCCGCGCTCTCCCCGTCCATGCAGTGGATGCCGGCGGCGATGCCCGCGTTCCGTGCCGCATCCGCGATGGCGGTGGTCGCCTCCTGCAGGGCGGGCTGCACCGCGGGGTCACCGAAGTACCGTCCCCCGAGCGCCACCGACAGGTCGGCCGGTCCCAGGTAGACGGCGTCCAGGCCCGGGGTCGCGCAGATCTTCTCGAGGTCGTTGATGGCGGCCAGCGTCTCGATCATGACGATGCAGACCACGCCCTCGTCGATCTCGGCCGGGACGTCGCCGAGCCGGAACTGCGCGCGCACGGGGCCGGCCAGGCTGCGGGTGCCGGCGGGCCAGTGCCTGGTCGCCCGCACCGCGATCTCCGCCTGCTCGGGCGACTCGACCATGGGCACGATCACGCCCCGCGCTCCGGTGTCCAGAGCGGCACCGATGGCGACGGGATCCACGGAGGGAACGCGGATCACGCCCGCCGCGCGCGCTCCCGCGTCCACCGCCATCATCGCGGCGCTCCAACCAGGCTGCGACAGCACGCCGTGCTGGCCGTCGACCCCGATGTAGTCGTAGCCGAGCCGGGCGATGCGTTCGACCGCGACCGGGTTGTCGCACGAGATCCAGTAGCCGGCGAGCTGCTCGCGGGCGCGGAGCCGCCGGGCGAAGGAGTCGGGCGTCGCCATGTCTACTGCCCTCCCTCGTCCTCGTCGCCGGCATGGATCGTGTAGCTGCGCTTGCCGTCCAGGCCGACCGGCACGTCGCCGGTGACCGAGACCCGGTGCAGCAGCCGCTGGTGGCCGTCGTAGTCGTCGACGCCGTAGTGCTGCGTGCAGCGGTTGTCGAAGATGAGCACGTCGCCGAGCCGCCAGTTCCACCGGACCTGGTTCTCCGGACGCAGCGTGTACGACTGCAGCACGTCGATGATCGGCCGCGACTCCCGCAGGGTCATGCCCACCAGTCGCTGGGCGAAGCCGCCGAGGAACAGCGCGGGGTCACCGGTCTCCGGGTGGACCCGGACGACCGGGTGCGCGGTCTCGAACCGCTTGGCCAGGAACGCCCGGCGCACCGCGTCACCACGCTCGGTGCCCAGCCGCGGCTGCTCCGCCCGGTTGGTGTGCACCGCCCACAGTCGGTCGGCGATCTCCCGCAGCTCGGCGGGGAGTTCCCGGTATCCGGCCTCGCCGCTCGCCACCAGCGTGTCTCCGCCGTACGGCGGCAGCACCACGCTCCGCAGCGTGGTTCCCAGCGACGGGGTCTCGGTGAAGCTGATGTCGCAGTGCCAGTGGTTGGCCCGCTGGTCCTCCCCGTCCACGACGAGGACCTGCGCGCTCTGCTCCGCGGTCCGCATCAGCGGATGCTGGTGGGTGAGCGGCCCGAAGCGGCCGGCGAAGGCCAACTGCTGTTCGTCGGTGATGTCCTGATCACGGAAGAACAGCACCTTGTGATCAAGGAACGCCTGCTTGATCTCGGAGAACAGCTGGTCCGAGATCGAGGCGCTCAGGTCGATGCCGGTGATCTCGGCGCCTATGCGGCCGCCGATGCGCCGGATGTCGATGCCGCTCATCTACTCAACTCCCATGTCATGGCCGGCCGGAACCGCAGTCTGCTCGTGGTGTCCGCGCGCCAACGCGTCCTCCAGACCGTTCAGCACCGCGTACGCGTCGTGCACGAGCGTCGCGGCGTCCGTCGACGTCAGGTAGAGAACTCCGCCGATCCCCAACTTCCCGCCGCTGGGCTCGTAGGTCGGCATCGGCGTCCCGTCCGGGACCGTCAGGGCCGACACGGTCTCGACGCGCGTGCCGGGACTCACCAGAGACGGCCAGTCGACCACGCGGCTGTCCCAGACCAGGTCCTTCGACCACGGCTCCCCCACCGCGTTCGTGGCGAGCAGGGACAGCGTGCACGCGGCCCCCGTGGCGTCGTCGGGGGTCAGCATGGAGGCCGGCGGGTCGACCGGGAGGCCGAGCAGCGCGTCCGCCAGCATCCCGACCAGATCGCAGCCGTAGACGTGCTCGATCTGCGCGAGGATCGAGGCGCCGCCGAACCGTCCGGCGGACTCGATCAGCGCGAGCCCACCGTCCTCCATCAGCTTGATCTCGGTGTGGGTACCGCAGGTGCGCAGCCCGAGGGCGTCGACCGAGGCGCGCGCCACCGACTCGATCGCACGCTGCAGCGGCGCCGGGAGTACGCACGGCGCGATGTTGCAGAGCTCCATGAAGGGCGGGATCGTCGGGAGCCTCGACGTGACGCAGACCGGGTGGTAGACACCCTCGACGACGATCCCCTCCACGCTCAGGTAGTCGCCGTAGCCGCTTCCGTCCTCCCACCAGGACCGGGTCGTCCCCGGGATGATCTCCTCGGCGAGGAAGTCGCTCTCCGCCGCGTCCGGCGCCTCCAGCATCGAGACGTTCGCCGCGTCCGACGTCCTCATCACCGCCGTCGCCTCGTCCCAGGCCGGACCGATCTGCTCCTCGGCGGAGATGACGAGCTGCGCGGCCGAACCGGCGCCCCACGCCGACTTCAGCAGGAGCGGCGGCTGCAGCTCGCGGAACGCGCGGCGCAGGTCCTCCGCCGAAGCCACCGCCCGGTACGCCGGCTGCGGCACTCCGGCCTCCGCCCAGGCGTCCCGCATCAGTCGCTTGTCGCGCGAGGACGCCGCCCCCGCCCCGGGGCCGGGAAGGCCCAGCTTCTCGGCGGCGAGTGCCACCGGAACCACCGTGTACTCCGACAGGCCGCACAGGGCGTCCGCACCGACCTGGCCGGCCGCCGCCACGATCGCGTCGACCAGTTCGTCCCCCTTCAGGGGCCGCTCAGGGGCGGGGATGACCGAGGCGCAGAGCTCCTCCACCCCGGCCGGTACCGGCCGGAAGGCGAGCACGTGGATCTCCGCCCGGGCGGCCAGCCGCGGCAGCGCGAAGTCGAGGGGCGGACCGGACCGGGTGTGCACCAGCAGGATGCGCTTCTTCACCGGCTATTCCTTCACTCCGCGAAGAATGCTGTGCACGTGGATCATCTCGGGAGGCCGCTCGTCCCCCTCGTGCGTGATCACCTCCACAGAGGTGAAGCCGCACTCCTCCAGCCACTGCTGGTAGGTGGAGGCCTTCTGCGGACCGCCCTCGGCCGTGCTGCAGCCGAGGAAGTAGGCCGGGAAGAAGTCCGCCTGGCTAGAGTCCTTCACGTTCTCGGGGTAGGTCGGCACCAGGGCGTAGATCTGGCCGCCGGGCTCCAGGCAGTCGTACACCGCACGGAGCACCCGGAAGACGTTCTCCTTGCCGAGCTGGTCCAGGAAGTGCTTCACCAGGACGACGTCGAAGCCCTTGGGAAGGCCGTCGTACACGTCACCGCCGATGAAGGAGCAGAACTCCTCCTCGCCGTGCGCGCGGAAGTTCTCCAGCGCGTCGTCCTGCTTCTTCGGGAAGTCGAAGCAGGCGACCCGCAGGTCCTTCCCCGGGTTGTACGTGCGCGTCAGGATCGCGCCGAGCCCGGTGTGCCCGGCGAGGTCGAGCACCCGGCTGCCGTGCGCGATGTCGACGTTCTCGAAGAACCACGGGTCGATCAGGGAGGTCGTCTGGTTCATCATCGAGGACCACGCGGCATGGAGGTCCTCGTGTTCGAGGCACGCCTCGTAGAGGTCGCCGCGGAACCCGAAGACCTTCTCCAGGCCGACCACGGTTCCCGTCCGCACGCTGTCGGCCAGGTGGTAGAGCTGCCGCAGGCAGACCTCTTTGATCATGGTCATCAGGATCATGGCCCGGGCGAACTCGTCGTCGGAGAGCAGGGCGAGACCGCTGGCCCGGTAGCCGCCGAGGCTCTCGTCGTAGCTGACGAAGTCCTCCTTGACCAGAAGGTGCATCAGTTGCTCGACGGCGCTGGGCCGGACGCCGGCCGACTCGGCGATCCGTTCGGCCGAGAGCGCGGCGCCGTCGCTCTTCCGGAGCTGGTCCAGGACCCCGAGCTCGTAGAGCGCGTACACGGTCATGAACCGGGTCGGGCCGATCGCGAGATCCCGGAACTGCTCCAGCACCTGCGCGGGCCTCGCCTGCGGCTTCTCGGGTGTCGTCGTCATTTCCCAATCGCTCCCCACTGCTCGGGATTTCCGGCGTCGGCGAACATGGTCACCACGTGCTCGTCGGGCGGCAGCTGCGCGGCGATCTTGCGCGCGACCAGCCAGTTCGCCGACGCGGACGTGCCGATCCGGGTGCCGGTCAGGCTGAAGAATTCCGCAGCGCCCTCGAGTGCCTCCGGATAGGAGACCTGTTGGTGCGCGGCGACGTCGTTCTCATAAGCCTTCACGAACGGCTGCTTGAGGCCGTAGCCGAGTCCACCGGTGCCGCACAGGCCCTGGGGGGCCGCCGGAGCGCCGCCGTGCCCGTACGGGGACTCCGCGGGCGTGACGCCCACGGCCCGGACGGCGGGGTTGACGGTGCGCAGCATGTTCAGCACGCCGATGAGGGTCCCGCCGGTACCGATGGCGGCGACCCAGGTGTGCGGCTTGCGGCCGTCCAGCTGCTTGACGATCTCCGTGCCCGTGGTCGCCTGGTGCATGATCAGGTTGGCGGCGTTGACGTGCTGGAACAGGAACTGCCAGCCGCCGTCGCCGTCCGCGATCCGCATCGCCTGCCGGATCGTGCCGAGGAAGCCCTCCTCGGCCGGAGCGATGTCCACCGCCGTCCCACGGGACTGCAGGGTGTCCAGCACGCTCTGCGAGGTGAACGAGGCCACGACCAGACGCAGCGGGATTCCCGCCTCCGCACACAGATACGACAGCGCCAGACCCAGGTTCCCACCCGAGTACTCCACCAGCCGGAGATCCTCCGCCGGCCGGTCCCCGTGGCGCCGGATCGCCTCGCAGACCAGCGCGTAGGCGACGCGGTCCTTGACCGAGCCCGCCGGGTTTCCCCATTCGCACTTCGCGAGGATCGTCGCGCCACCGGGCGTCGACGGGACCTCGACGAGCGGCGTGTCACCGAGCTGATCACGGAATTTGGCTATCCCGGGATATCTTTCATGGATGGCGGTCACACTCTGCAGCTCGGTTTCGGCGACCTGACCGAACGGCTTCAGCAGTTGATCGACCACCGGCGTCAGAACGTTCCGGACCTCGTCCATTTGGAATTCCTCTCCGCCGCCTCGTTCACGCCGACAGATTCCGCCGGCGCTGATGACGGGCCCTCACATGCTTCTCAGCGTGCGCCGGGCGGAGCGGCCGAGCCATATCCCATATTGCTGACGCCCGTCCCGCGGGAGGAATTCCACCCCCGTTCGAGCCCGGCACGAGCCGTGCCCGGCCGGGGCGAGACCGCGGCGGCGCAGTATGGCGGTCGTGACAGCAGCCAAGCGCCGGGCAGTGCCCGAGGCCCACGCCGCCACCCGTGAATCCATAGAGCGCGCAATCGAGCACATCTGGGAGCGGTACAGCGAGCCGGTCTCGCTGGACGAACTCTCCAAGAGCGCCCTGCTGAGCCGTTTCCATTTCGCTCGCACATTTCGCGAGATCACCGGCGTCACCCCCGGCCGGTTTCTCTCGGCGGTCCGCATCCACCAGGCAAAGCGCATGCTGGTCGACACCCCGAGGACCATCACGGACATCTCGTCAGCCGTCGGCTATCAGAGCCTCGGCTCATTCACCAACTACTTCACGCAGAGCGTCGGAATGCCGCCGAGCCAGTTCCGTCACCTCGCGGAGGGCACCGCGGTCGGTCTGCACCCGTCGGAGAACTGCTCGGGCCTGCGGGTGTACGTAGGGGTCTTCCCGACCCCGATCCTGCAGAGCCCGCCGATCGCCGCGAAGATCATCGACGCGGCCTACGGCCACCCCTTCGACTGCGTCCTGCCGGACGTCCCGCCCGGCACGTGGTTCGTCCACGCCGTCGCCTCCACGCGCGCCACCGGGCCGGACCGACGCACCGACCAGCCGCTGTTCGTGGACCGGCGCGACGCGGTGACGGTCGGCGCTCCCAGGGACCTGCGCGTGTCGCTGCGCCTGCGCCCCAGGAGGCCGACCGATCCCCCGGTCCTGCTCGCCCTACCGGATCTCCGTCCGCTTCCCACGGCCCGCCCGATCGCGGGCCGGGTCGGCTGAACGGGCCGTCACCCGTGAGTCCGGATCAGGTCGTGGCCGGGTACCAGACGATGCCGTCGCCGCCGTCGTGGCCGATGGTGTCCGGCATGACGTTGCCGGGCAACTGGTAGCGCGGGTGCTCCTTCAGGAAGCCCGGGACGGAGGCGAGGGAGGTCGCGTCGCAGATCCCGTCGGTGTGGATGCAGAAGCGCCGCACGTGCATGCCGGGGAAGCCGACCGGCCCGGTGCCCGGGGAGGGGGCGACGAGCGGCAGCCAGATCCCGCGCGGCAGCAGGTGCCAGAAGCCGGTGCCGGGCTGCATCGGGTCGGACCAGAGCATCCCGTCGACGTGCGAGCGCGGGATGTCGGTGCGGTTGGCCGCGATCGTCTGCAGCACCAGGTCGCCGACCCACGCGCCCTGGGAGTAGCCCGCGACGGTGAACCGGGCCGTGGGGTCGGCGTGGTAGGCCTTCTCCAGCGCGGCCAGGGCGTTCACGTAGCCCTGGTGCACGCTGTCGTTGAAGCTGGGCGCCAGCGGCGCGGGCACCTCGTTGTGGCTGCCGACGAACGGGCCGCCGCTGGCCGGGTAGCAGACCGGCACCGGGATGCCGCCGTGCAGCTCCTTGTTGGCGTAGTAGTACGAGTAGGTGCAGGCGGGCGCGGGGGCCTGCGCGCCGGTCCCGCCGATCTCGACGTAGTAGTGGTGTTGCGTGGAGTGGTGGTGCGCGGGCGCGGCGTCGGCGGTCGCCGGCGCCACGGCGGCCGACACGAGCGCCAGCGCCGCCGCGCCGAGCGCGGCCTTCCAACGTCGAACAGACATGGACTCAACTCCCCGTAGACGACAACGAACTGATCCCATGCTGGCGTGCGCACGCGGCGGAGGGACAGGTCATGGACCGGTCACCGGTGGCCGGTGCCCGAACGCCCAGGTCAGGGCTGCGTGTGCGCCATGGTCCCCGTCCAGACTCCTCGGAGTGCACTCGAAGCAAGCGTTTCGTTGCGCCGAGGCGCGCGACCGTGCCTAGGCTGGACGGCATGGCGTTGCATCAGGGACAGGACAAGCAGAAGCGACTGGAACTCCCGCAGGTGACCGGGGTGGAGGACCTCCTCAACGGGATGGAGCAGGCGGTCCCCAAGAGCCAACTCCCGCCGGGCCCGCTCCCGGCCCCGATCGCCCATCAGCTGATCCGCGACGAGCTCCTGCTCGACGGCAACGCGCGGCTCAACCTCGCCACCTTCGTGACCACCTGGATGGACCCGCAGGTGACCGAGCTGATCGGCGAGTGCCTCGACAAGAACATGATCGACAAGGACGAGTATCCCCAGACGGCCGAATTCGAGCGCCGCTGCGTGAACATCCTCGCGGACCTGTGGCACGCGCCGGATCCCACCCAGGCCGTGGGCTGCTCCACCACCGGTTCCAGCGAGGCCTGCATGCTGGCCGGGATGGCCCTCAAGCGCCGCTGGATGCAGCGCAACCGGGAGAAGTACGACAACGGCACCGCCCGTCCGAACCTGGTGATGGGCGCCAATGTCCAGGTCTGCTGGGAGAAGTTCTGCAATTTCTGGGAGGTCGAGTGCCGTCTCGCCCCCATGGAGGGCGACCGCTTCCACCTCGACGCGGAGTCCGCACTGGCCCTGGTCGACGAGAACACCATCGGTGTCGTCGCCGTGCTCGGCTCGACCTTCGACGGCAGCTTCGAGCCGGTCAAGGAGATCTGCGACGCGCTGGACGCGTTGCAGGCACGTACCGGCCTCGACGTCCCCGTCCACGTCGACGGCGCGTCCGGCGGCATGATCGCCCCCTTCCTCGACCCGGACCTGCTCTGGGACTTCCGTCTGCCGCGGGTCGCCTCGATCAACACCTCCGGCCACAAGTACGGCCTGGTCTACCCCGGTGTCGGCTGGGCGCTGTGGCGCGACGCGGAGGCGCTCCCGGAGGAACTGGTCTTCCGGGTCAACTACCTCGGCGGCAACATGCCGACCTTCGCCCTCAACTTCTCGCGGCCGGGCGCCCAGGTGATCGCCCAGTACTACAACTTCCTCCGTCTGGGGCGAGCCGGCTACACAGCCGTCCAGCAGGCGAGCCGCGACGTCGCCATCCGCCTGGCCGAGGGCATCGCCGCCCTCGGCCCCTTCCGGCTGCTGACCCGGGGCGACGAGCTGCCGGTCTTCGCCTTCACCACGACAGACGACGTGACCTCCTTCGACGTGTTCGACGTCTCCCGCAGGCTCCGCGAACGCGGCTGGCTGGTCCCGGCGTACACCTTCCCGGAGAACCGGACCGACCTTGCGGTCATCCGCATCGTCATCCGCAACGGGTTCACCGTCGACCTGGCCGACATGCTCCTGAACGACCTGGCCCGGCTCATCCCCGAGCTCCAGGCCCAGCCGAGCCCGGGCACCGAGCACGGCGTGACGCCCAGGACCGGCTTCCACCACTGACCTGCACCGGCCGTGGGCGCGAGGTTCCGCCTCGCGCCCACGGCTGTTCAGCTCGGATCCACCGCGCCCCGGCGCGCGTAGCGCCACCAGCAGACGGCCAGGCAGGTGCCGTAGCACCCCACGAACGTCCACAGCGCTGACGTCACCGAGAAGTTCGCGAACATCGCCGGGATGAAGAAGAACCCGTAGGCGGCGATCACCAGCATCACCGAGTACGGCGTCGAGGTGTCCTGCACCGCGAAGCCGAGCCAGAGCAGCGGCGCGACCAGCACGAGGGTGCTGAACGCAATCCACCTGCGCCCGCCGACCAGCGGCATGGCGAAGGTGTAGACGATCCGCAGCGTGCCGCCGGTGATCCCGGGCACGGCGGTGAGCCAGAACAACTGCGAGGCGCTGTACGGGAATCCGACGGCCTGGAGGTTCACCACGGTGACCGACCAGACCTGCCAGACCACGAAGCCGAGCAGCAGCGCCGGCACGGAGATCCACAGGTTCCGGGCGGCGACCTTGCGGCCCCGGGTCAACCAGAACGCCTCGCCCTCGGGCTTCCAGTCGGAGATGGTCCTCCCGGGCCGGTACTGGGCGTCGTCCTGCGACGCTGGTACGGGCTCCGTTTCGGCTGCTGTGCGCTCGCTCAGCTTCTGCATACCTCCAGGCCCACGCCGCACCCCGCCGCGAATCTGCGGTGCAACGTCCCGACCTGGGGCTGACGAAAGTCCTACTCCTCGACGGCGGGCGCCAGGGCCCACTTCTCCTCGACCCGGCCCAGGCGCCAGACGGCGAGGGCCACCACCCAGGTGAGCACGAAGAGCCCGACGATCACGAAGCCGACGTTGTTCAGGTCCAGCCCGGCGATCCAGCCGATCACGCCACCGCTGATGTTCAGCTTCTCGGCCAGCAGGCCGGTCAGCTCGATGCCGCCGATGATCACGGCCACGGCCACCGAGAGACCGGTGATGGTGATGTTGTAGTAGACCTTGCGGACCGGCTGCGAGAAGGCCCACTCGTAGGCGAAGTTCATGAACGAGCCGTCGATCGTGTCCAGCAGCGACATGCCGGCCGCGAACAGGATCGGCAGGGTCAGGATCGCGTACCAGGGCAGCGAGAACGCCGACGCGCCACCCGCGAGCACCAGCAGCGAGACCTCCGTCGCGGTGTCGAAGCCGAGGCCGAACAGCAGGCCCACCGGGTACATGTGCCAGGACTTGGTGACCGCCCTGGTCACCCGGCCCAGGATCCGGTTCATGAAGCCGCGCTTGTTCAGGTGCTCCTCGAGCTCGGTCTCGCTGAAGTCGCCGCCGCGCATCCTCCGGAACACCTTGACGATGCCGACCAGCACGACGGTGTTGATGACGGCGATCAGCATCAGGAAGGTGCCGGAGACGGTGGTTCCGATGGTCCCGGCGATGTTCTGCAGCGCGGAGGAGCCGTTCTCGACCTGGCCGGCCAGGGCCTTCACGCCGAAGGAGAGCAGCAGGCAGAGGCCGAAGACCACGGAGGAGTGGCCGAGGGAGAACCAGAAGCCGACCGAGAGCGGGCGCTTCTTCTCGCCCATCAGCTTGCGGGTGGTGTTGTCGATCGCCGCGATGTGGTCGGCGTCGAAGGCGTGGCGCATGCCGAGGGTGTACGCGGTCAGACCCATGCCGAGGCCGAAGGCCTGGGTGCCGACCTTGTAGTGGTGCGGGGCGACGATCAACGCCAGGACGCCCCAGCCGACGACGTGCAGCGCGACGACGAACGCCGCCATGCCCCCCAGCCGGGCCCACTCGCGCCGGGTCAGAGCGCCCCTGATGCGCGCGATCGTCCCCACCTCAAGCACAGCCATACACCCCTCCGCGGATCGTCTGCCGATCCACCGTAGGGGCTGTTGATATTTAGTTGCAAGTCATTCGCAATAGCGAGTGCTTCGCGCTACTTCTTGCTCTCCGCGGACGCGGCGGCCTCGGGAGCGCCGGCCTCGGGCTCCTCCACGAAGTCGACCTTGCCGAGCGAGCGGTTCATCGACTTGAGGATCCACCAGGTGCCCGCACCGAGCGCGGCGAAGACCAGGAAGCCGAGGATGCCCGGGGTGACCTTGTTCTGGTCCAGGGCGAGCAGAGCGGTGGCGGCGGGGTGCATGGCAGTGTTCACGAGTCCATCGTCTCAGGCGCCGTTGGGGATCTTGGCGGCGATCCCCTGGAAGAGGTCGTCCTCCGGGATCGACGAGTCGACCAGCGAACGGGCCAGCTCGTAGTCCTCCGTCGGCCACACCTCGCGCTGGATGTCCAGCGGCACCCGGAACCACGGGCCGTCCGGGTCGATCTGCGTGGCGTGGGCGATCAGCGCCTTGTCACGGACCTCGAAGAAGTCGCCGCAGGGCACCCGGGTGGTGATCTCGCGCGGCGCGCGGTCCGACTGCTCCCAGCGCGCGATCCACTCCTTGTAGGGGGACTCCAGGCCGCGCGCGTTCATCGCCGCGTCCAGCGCCCTGATCCGCTCCAGGGAGATGCCCTGGTTGTAGTAGACCTTCAGCGGCTGCCACGGCTCGCCCGCCTCGGGGTACGCGTCCGGGTCGCCCGCCTTGTCGAAGGCCAGCATGGTGATCTTGTGGGTCATGATGTGATCGGGGTGCGGGTAGCCGCCGTTCTCGTCGTACGTGGTGATCACGTGCGGCCGGAACTCACGGATCAGCTTGACCAGCGCACCGGCGGCCACCTCCACCGGCTGGAGCGCGAAGCACCCCTCCGGCAACGGCGGCAGCGGGTCGCCCTCCGGCAGGCCGGAGTCGACAAAGCCCAGCCAGGCCTGCTTGACGCCGAGGATCTCCCGCGCGGCGTCCATCTCCTTGGCCCGCACCTCGTGGATGTTCTCCTCGATCCACGGGTCGCCCTGGAGCTTCGGGTTCAGCACCGAACCGCGCTCGCCCCCCGTACATGTGGCGACGAGCACGTCGACGCCGCGCGCCACGTACATCGCCATGGTGGCCGCGCCCTTGCTGGACTCGTCGTCCGGGTGCGCGTGCACCGCCATCAGTCGCAACTGCTCAGTCACTGCCCCTGTGCCCTTCGTCTTCGGTACAGACTCCTATAGTGACGGACGGGGGTATGCCGTTCATTCCGCGATCATGCGCGGAACCCCTGAAGGAGGCCAAAGTCCGATGGCGGATACCACTCCGGACGTACGACCGGTGCGACCGCCCGAGGGGCGCTACGGCCGCCGCGACGAGAAGCAGGCGCGCACCCGCGGCAAGCGCGTCTACTACGTCACGGTCGCGCTGGTGGTCGCCCTGGTCGCCGCGATCGGCTACAAGTACGCCTCCGGCCAGAGCGTCAACGGCGAGCTGCAGACCTTCCAGGTGATCTCCGACCACGAGGTCAGGATCACTCTTCAGGTGAGCAAGCCGAGCGACCAGGCCGCCTCCTGCACGGTGCGCTCGCGCGACGCGAACGGCGACGAGGTCGGCCGGGTCAGCGTGTCGATCCCCAAGGGCAGCGGCGACGCGCAGACCACGGTGCTGCTGAAGACCACCGCCCGCGGCACCACCGGCGAGCTCGTCGGCTGCTCGTGACCGCCTCTGACCGCTTCCGCTCCTGACCGCCTCTCCTGACTCTTCGCTCCGGAATTGTTAGGCTTGTGGTTTCGTCCGTTCCGACCGAGCGGGCGATGATTTGTATCCCAGTACCTACGAGGAGCACCAGTGACCCAGACCAGCGACAACGTCACCTGGCTCACCCAGGAGGCGTACAACCAGCTCCGTGCCGAGCTGGAGCACCTGTCGGGTCCGGCACGCAACGAGATCGCGCAGAAGATCGAGCAGGCCCGCGAGGAAGGCGATCTCAAGGAGAACGCCGGCTACCACGCCGCGCGCGAGGAGCAGGGAAAGATGGAGCTGCGCATCCGCCAGCTCACTCAGCTCCTGGAGCGCGCGAAGGTCGGCGAGGCCCCGGCGGACAACGGCATCGTCGGTCCGGGCATGGTCGTGACCATCGCCTTCGACGGCGACCTGGACGACACCATGACCTTCCTGCTCGGCTCGCGCGAGGCCGCGTCCGGCGACATCGAGGTCTACTCCCCGCAGTCGCCGCTGGGCCGCGCGATCGTCGGCCAGAAGGTCGGCGCGGACGTCTCCTACGAGCTCCCGAACGGCCGCAAGGCGAACGTGAAGATCACCGACGCGCGGCCTTTCACCGGCTGACGGCTTTCCCGGGCTGAGTCCCGGCTGCTCCACCCGTACCGCTCCGTGACGGCTCACGCCGTCGCGGAGCGGTACTTGCGTACGGACAGGTACGAGAAGACCGCCATGATCAGCAGCGACCAGCCGATCGAGACCCAGACGGCGTGCTCCATCGGCCACGAGTTCGTCGGCGCGCCCGTCGGGTTGCCGAACAGCTCGCGGCAGGCCTGGACGGTGGCGCTGAACGGGTTCCAGTAGGCGACCGCCTGGAGCCAGCCCGGCATGCTCGACACCGGCACGAACGCGTTCGAGACGAAGGTCAGCGGGAACAGCCAGATCAGACCGGCCGAGGTGGCCGCCTCGGGGCTGCGCACCGAGAGCCCGATCAGCGCACCGATCCAGGAGAAGGCGTAGCCGAGCAGGAGCAGCAGCGCGAAGGCGCCGAGCGCCTTCAGGAAGCCGTTGTTGAACCGCCACCCGACGATGAACGCCACAATCGCCAGCACCAGCACGGTGAACGCGGTCTGCACCAGATCGGCGATGGTGCGGCCGACCAGCACCGAGGAGCGGGCCATCGGCAGCGACCGGAACCGGTCGACCAGCCCCTTGGTCATGTCCTCCGCGATGCCCGCCGAGGCGCCGGCCACGGCGAAGGTGACGGTCTGCGCGAAGATGCCGGCCATCAGGTACTGCTTGTAGGCGTTGCTGTCCCCGCCGGGCACCGCGATCGCGCCGCCCATCACGTAGGTGAAGAGCAGCACGAACATGACCGGCTGCATCAGCCCGAAGACCACGATCTCGGGGATCCGGGTCATCCGGCGCAGGTTCCGCTTGGCGACCACCCACGAGTCGCGCAGCATCCCGACGACGCCGCCGCGGATCTGCCGCGGCGCGGCGCCGGTGGTGAGCGTGGTGGCGGTCATACCCGGGCCTTCTTCCTGCTGGTCGCGGTCTCCGCCTCGGGGCTCTCCGTCTCGGCGACGGCCTCGTCGGACTCGGTCACGTGGCCGGTCAGCGAGAGGAAGACGTCGTCGAGGGTGGGCCGGCGCAGCCCGATGTCGTGGATCAGGATCTCGCGTGCGTCCAGCTCCCGGATCACGTCCGCGAGCACCCGGGCGCCGCCGGTCACCGGCACGGTGATCCGGCGGGTGTGCGGCTCGACGGTGGGCTCACCGATCGCATAGGGGCTGAGCGCGTCCACGGCCAGCGGCAGCGCGGCCGAGTCCGTCACCACGACCTCGACGCGCTCGCCGCCGATCTGCGCCTTCAGCTGGTCCGCGGTGCCGCGCGCGATCACCCGGCCGTGGTCCACGACAGCGATGTCGTGGGCGAGCCGGTCGGCCTCCTCCAGGTACTGCGTGGTCAGCAGCAGCGTGGTGCCCTCGGCGACCAGCTGCTCGATGACCTCCCACAGCGCCATCCGGTTGCGCGGGTCCAGCCCGGTGGTCGGCTCGTCCAGGAACATCACCGGCGGCCGGACCACCAGCGCGGCGGCCAGGTCGAGGCGGCGGCGCATACCGCCGGAGTAGGTCTTGGCGATCCGGCCCGCGGCGTCGGCGAGATTGAACCACTCCAGCAGCTCTTTGGCCCGGGCCTTCGCCTCGCGTGCGGACATCTGGTAGAGCTCGCCGACCATCTGCAGGTTCTCCTGCCCGGTCAGGTACTCGTCCACCGCGGCGTACTGCCCGGACAGGCCGATGAGGCTGCGGACCTTGTCCGGGTGCTTCAGCACGTCGACGCCGGCGACGGTGGCCCGCCCGGAGTCGGGACGCAGCAGCGTGGTGAGCACGCGCACCGTCGTGGTCTTCCCGGCCCCGTTGGGGCCGAGCAGCCCCAGCACGGTGCCCTCCGGCACGTCCAGATCCACACCGTCGAGCGCCCGCACGTCCCCGAAGGTCCGCACCAGCCCCTCGGCGGAGATGGCTGCCTCGCTCATCGACCCGACTCCCCTCGGAGATCATCTGTGCGATCTCCCCAAGGGTATGCGGCAGCACCGACAGGGGCGCGGGGAACCGCTATGCCTGCGACAAGACCACGTAGCCGGCCTCCCGGAGTTCGCCGACCACGGAGGCGCAGTGCTCGGTGCCCTTGGTCTCCAGGTGGAGGTCGACCTCGGCCTCGCCGATGCCGAGCTTGGGGTCGGTGCGGACGTGGGCGACGTCCACCACGTTGGCGTCCGTGCGCGACAGCACACTGAGCAGGTCGGCCAGCGCGCCCGGGCGGTCGTTGATGCGGAGGCGGAGCGACAGGTAGCGGCCTGCGGCCGCCATGCCGTGGCGCAGGACCCGCTGCATCAGCAGCGGGTCGATGTTGCCGCCGGAGAGGACCGCGACGACCGGGCCCTCGATCTCCGCGCCGTGCTCCAGCAGCGCCGCCACCGGGCTCGCACCCGCCGGCTCGACGACGAGCTTGGCACGTTCGAGGCAGACCAGCAGGGCGCGCGCCAGCGCGTCCTCGCTGACGGTCAGCACCCCGTCCGCGAGCTGGTTGATGATCTGGAACGGGATGTCCCCGGGTCGGCGGACCTGGATGCCGTCGGCCATCGTCGCGCACTTCTCCAGCGTCACCGGGCGTCCGGCCCGCAGCGACGGCGGGTACGCGGCCGCGTCGGCCGCCTGGACGCCGATCACCCGCACGTCGGGGCGCACCTGCTTGACCGCGGTGGCCACTCCCGCGAGCAGACCGCCGCCGCCGGTGCCGACCAGGATGGTCCGCACCTCGGGGCACTGCTCCAGGATCTCCAGGCCGACGGTGCCCTGCCCGGCCACGATGTCGGGGTGGTCGAACGGGTGGATGAAGACCGCGCCGGTCGTCTCGGCGTACTGCAGCGCCGCTTCCAGCGTCGCGTCGAAGTGGTCGCCGACCAGGCGGACGTCCGCGCCGTAGTCGCGGGTCGCGGCGACCTTGGGGAGCGGCGCGGCGACGGGCATGAAGACGGTGGAGCGGACCCCGAGCGTGTTCGCCGCGAGCGCCACGCCCTGCGCGTGGTTGCCCGCGCTCGCCGCGACCACGCCGGCCGCGCGCTCGGCGGGCGAGAGCCCGGCGATCCGCACGTAGGCGCCACGCAGCTTGAACGAACCGGTGCGCTGCAGGTTCTCGCACTTGAGCTGGACCGGGGCGCCGATCAGCGAGGAGAGGTAGCGGCTGCTCTCCATCGGGGTGATCCGGGCGAGACCGGAGAGCATCTTGTGGGCCCCTCGCACGTCGTCGAGGGTGATCGGCCAGGCGTTCATGGGTTCAGCCTAGGGCCTGGCGCGGATACGCTCGGAGAGCTCAGCCGAACGACAGAACGCGACGATTTCGATGCCCGATGACAGCGCCCCGGAGCTCGCCCGGGACCCCGCCTCCGCCGAGCTGTACGACCAGCTCCAGTACCAGGTCGCGATCTTCGCGCGCCGGGTCGAGCAGGCACGGATCGGCGCGCTCGGCGAGCAGCGCAACTCCATGGACCGGGCGGCGTTCCTGCTGCTGCACCGGCTGGACCGGACCGGCGCCGTGGGCGTCAAGGCGCTGGCCCAGGCGATGGGCATCGACTCGTCCACGGTGACCCGTCAGGTCGCCCCGCTGGTCGACTGCGGCCTGGTGGACCGGGTGCCCAACCCCGACGACGGCCGGGCCGTGCTGCTGGAGCTGTCCGCGCGGGGGCGGCAGCGGCTGGAGGAGGTCCGCGGCTCGCGGCAGGACCTGATGCGGGTGCTGCTGGCCGACTGGCCGGCGGAGGACCGGGAGACCTTCGTGGCGCTGCTGACCCGCTTCAACCAGTCCATCGAGGCGCACCGGCCCTGACGGCCGGTGCGCCTCGATCGACGTCGTCAGCCGAGCGCGCGCTGCAGGTCCGCCAGCAGGTCGTCGACGGACTCGATGCCGACGGAGAGCCGGACCAGGTCGTTCGGCACCTCCAGCGCGGAGCCCGCCGCCGAGGCGTGGGTCATCCGGCCCGGGTGCTCGATCAGCGACTCGACGCCGCCGAGGGACTCGCCGAGGGTGAACAGCTCGGCCCGGTTGCAGACCTGGACCGCCGCCTCCTCGCCGTCGCGGTGGCGGAAGGAGACCATGCCGCCGAAGGCGCGCATCTGCTTGGCCGCGATCTCGTGGCCGGGGTGCTCCGGCAGGCCCGGGTAGAGCACCTGGGCGATCTTCGGGTGGCCGGTCAGGAACTCCGCGATCCGCGCGGCGTTGGCGCTGTGACGGTCCATCCGGACACCGAGGGTCTTGATGCCGCGCATGACCAGCCAGGAGTCGAACGGCCCGGCCACCGCGCCCATCGCGTTCTGGTGGTACGCCAACTCCTCGCCCAGCGCGGCGTCGTCGGTCACCAGCGCGCCGCCGACGACGTCGGAGTGGCCGCCCATGTACTTGGTGGTCGAGTACACGACCACGTCCGCGCCGAGCGCGAGCGGCTGCTGCAGGTAGGGGCTGGCGAAGGTGTTGTCGACCACCAGCAGCGCGCCGGTGTCGTGCGAGATGTGCGCGAGCGCAGAGATGTCGGCGATCCCGAGCAGCGGGTTGCTGGGCGTCTCCGTCCAGATCACCTTGGTGTTCGGGCGGACCGCGGCGCGCACGCTCTCGGGGTCGTGGGTGTTGGCGACCGACCACTCGACGCCCCAGCGCGAGAGCACCTTGGAGAAGAGCCGGAAGGTGCCGCCGTAGGCGTCGTTGGGGATGACGATGTGGTCACCGGGCTTGGTGACCGTGCGCAGCAGAGTGTCCTCGGCGGCCAGCCCGGAGGCGAAGGCGAGACCTCGTCTGCCGCCGTCCAGCGCGGCGAGGTTCTCCTCCAGCGCGGTGCGGGTGGGGTTGGCGGAGCGGCTGTACTCGTAGCCGCCGCGGAGGCCGCCGACGCCGTCCTGCTTGTAGGTGGAGACCTGGTAGATGGGGGTGACCACGGCCCCGGTCTGCGGGTCCGCCTCCTGCCCGGCATGGATGGCCAGAGTCTCGAAGGCGTAGTGATGCTGCTCGTGCTCGCTCATGAGGCCTGAGCGTAGTCCGCGGCAGGGGGTCGTGCCCGTTGCCGCGGGACAGGCAACCCCCGCGGGGTGGTGTGCCGCGCCGGAGCGGACATTCGGGCGGACTCCCCGACCATGGACGAGGCGTACGACCGCGGGCTGGACGAGGACGGGACGCTCGCGCGCGAGGGCGCGTTGGGGCGGGTGCCGGCGGCGTTCGAGCCGGTCGTGGCGGCCGGACGGGAGGGGATCCGGGCCGGCTTCGGCGATCCCGCCGACGCCGCCTCACGGCTGCACAGCGCCTACCTCTACGGCAGCGTCCCGCGCGGCACCGCGGTGCCCGGACGCTCGGACCTCGACCTGCTGCTCGCCCTGCGCGGCGCCCCCGACGCGGCCGACGCGCCGCCGCGGACGCGCTCGGCGCGGCCCCGCGAGCGTAAGAGGCTGTCGGCGGACGCGGTCGAACGGATCGACTACTCTCGCGCGGGTGACGCAGACCCCGCCGCCCTCGGCCTCGGCTCCGCAGGCTCCCCCGTATCCCGACGCGCCTCCGCCCGCTCCGGCGAAGCTGAGCGCGGCCGCGGTGTGCGCGCTGGTCGCGTCCGCGGTGGCGCTGGTGCCGGTGGGCGTGGTGCTGGGGATCGTCGCGCTGTTCCGCACCCAGCGGCTGCGGCTGCGCGGCCGTCGGCTGGCCGTGGTCGCGCTGTCGCTGTGCGCGGCATGGACGGCGCTCGGCATGGTGGGGATCATCGCGACGGCGGCCGTGATCGGCTCCCAGCAGGGGCCGCTCAGCTCCTTCGGCGCCGGGACCTGCTTCACCTACCACGACGGCACCGACACCGCGCAGGGCGTCGACGTCGCGAGCTGCGCGCAGGCCCACGACGGTCAGGTCGTCGCCCACCACGGTCTCGGCTCCAGCTACCCCGGGCAGGACGCCGCCTCCGAGCAGTCGGTGCTGGGCTGCGTCGGCGACGCGGCCCTGGCGGTCCCCGACGCCGGGCGCCTGAACCTGTCCACCCGGCTGCGGATCTACTACCCCACCCAGGCCAGCTGGGACCAGGGCATGCGCGGGGCCGTCTGCGTGCTGACCCACGTCGACCACACGTCGATGGACGGCGACGCCCTCGACGCCGGCGGGCTGAGCCCGGTGCAGCGTCAGGTGCTGGGGCTGACCAACGAGTCGGTGCTGCTCCGGGTCAAGCTGCACGACGTACCGGGCAGCAGCTGGAAGATCGCCGCCACGCTGGAGCGGCGGCTCAGCGCCGCCGACGGCGCGGAGAGCGCGGCGCTCTCCGCGCTGGCGGCGAACCCGCCGCGGGGCGCGTCCGCGGACCTGCCCGCGGCGCTGCGTACCCTGGCCGCCTCCGATGCCGAGGAGGCTTCCCGGGCGCAGGAGACCGCGGTGCTGGTCACCAGCTCCGACGCCTGGCAGTCCCAGATCGGCAGCGGCACGCAGACCTACGCCCCCGCCACCGCGGACTACGAGAACCTGCGCACGCCGCTGCACCTGCCGCCGCCCACCGGCCCGTAGCGGCGCCGGGGTCAGACCGCGCTGCCGGCCTTCCAGGTGGACCAGTCCATGTTCCAGCCGTTCAGGCCGTTGGCCGGGTCGACGGTGCGGTCGCCGGAGTTGACGACCTCGACCACGTCGCCCACCAGCGAGCTGTTGTAGAACTGCGCGGCGGGCGTGCTCGGGTCCGAGGCGCCCTGCACGTCGTGCAGGCCGACACAGCCGTGGCTGGTGTTGACGTTGCCGAAGGTGCCGTAGGACCAGTAGTTGCCGTGGATGAAGGTCCCGGAGTTGGTCAGCCGCTGCGCGTGCGGGACGTCGGCGATGTCGTACTCGCCGCCCAGGTTGACGGTGCGTGAGTCCATCCGGGTCTGCAGCAGCTTCTCGGAGATGACCATCTTGCCCGCCCAGGTGGTGTGCTCCGGACTGCCGCCGGAGATCGGGAAGCTGCCGGTGACCTTGCCGTCGCGGGTCACGGTGAGCTGGTGGCTGCCGAGGTCGGCGACGCTGGTCTGGCTGCGGCCGACGGTGAAGGTGACTGTCCTGGCCTGGGTGCCGAAGCGCCCCTTGGAGGCCTCGACGTCCTTGAGGGCCAGCTTGACGGTGACCTTGGTGCCGGGCTTCCAGTACTGCTGCGGGCGGAAGTCGAGCCGGCTGTCGCCGAACCAGTGGCCCACGATCTCGACCGGCGGTTCGGCCGTCACGGTGATGGCCTTCTGCACGGCGGCCTTGTTCGTCACCACGTTGTCGAAGGTGATCGAGACCGGCATGCCGACCCCGACCGTCATCTTGTCGTCGGGGGTGTAGGTGCCGACGAGGGTCTTGGCGGGCTTGCCGGTGGTGAACGCGGCGGCGGCGGTCGCGGTGGTGCCGGCGGAGTCCTTGGTGACCGCGGCCAGCTTGTAGCCGGCACTGGAGGAGAGCGGGGCGTCGCTGGTCCATCCGGCGCGGTCGGGGGTGAGCCGGCCGGCTATGTGCTTGCCGCCGGGGCCGGTCAGGGTCACCTCCTCCAGCGTGCCCTGGGCCACCCGGACGGTGACCGGGGCGGTCATGTCGACGCCCGTGGCCCCGTCCTTCGGAGTGACCGTCACCGTCGCCCTGGAGGCTGCCGGCGACGATCCCCCGCCGCCGGAGCCCTTGGAGCCGGATCCGCCCGTGCAGCCGGCTATCAGCAGCATCGGTGTCCCGACCATGCCCGCGACCACGGATCGCCGGGTCCAGTTCGCTGCTGTCGCCATGGCCTGTGCTCCTGCCCTCGGATGATGGTGCGAATATCACCCTAAACAGGACTGACGATAACGCCCAATTCGGACTTCTCAGGCACCACTCATCTGGCGGATGGTCAGCCGGCGGTCGCTCAGGCCGTCAGTCCTCCGCGCCCGCCTCGAACGGCTCCCACTCCTCGGCCTCGGCGTCGTAGTCGACGGGCTGCGTCTCCCAGCCGGCCTCGGCCAGCTCGATACCGGGGATGTTCTCCACCAGCGCGACGGGGTCGATGAAGTGGGCGACGGCGCCGCTCGGGTCGAGGTTGATCGCCTCGATCGCCTCGGCTCGCTCGTCGTCCTCCAGGTACTCGTCGTTCTGAACCTGCTCCAGGGCGGCGGCCTGGAGCGCCTTCTCGTCGACGATCTCGGCGATCAGCTCGATCTGCAGCCGGATGTACCGCGGCGAGCCGCTCTCAGTAGTCATGGGCCGAGCCTATCCAAACGGTGTGAAAGGTGATTAGCATCGTCCGGACCAGCGCGAGAAGCCGTGATCAACGGCAGTCGTACGTCGTAGGAGCGCCCGTGGGTCGCCGTCATCTCACCATCACCGCCGTCGCGGCCGGCATCGGCACCGCGCTGACGCTCGCGGTGGCCCCCTACGCGACGTCAGGCTCGTCGTCGGCCTCTCACTTCCACGCCTCGGCGAGCAGCAGCACCGCGTTCGCCCCGGCCGGCTCGGTGCGCCCCGACGGAACCCCCTACGCGGTCGGCGGCGCGGGCTGCCTGCTGGTCGGCGCGGCCCTGGTCGTCGCCCGCCGCCGCACCCAGGCCTGAGAACACCAGCTCAGAAACACCAGCAGGGCCGGCCCCGAAGGGCCGGCCCTGCTGTCTCCGTCCTGTTCCCCCACCCGGGAACGCGGAGCTGGTGCCGCGGGGGGCGCCGCACCCCGTCGCGAGCGACGGGGGCGGGACGACGGCGATCCCCACGGGCTGGACGCGGCCGGCCGGGTCAGGGCCGTCCGACGCGTCCTGGTGACCGCGGGTTCAGGGAGCCGCTCCGTTCCCCGCCGCCACCACGCTCGGCTTGTTTGCCGTTGACAAGAACAATGCCGGAGCGTTGTTAACCACGTGCTGCCGGTACGTGACGCCTACGTACCAATTGGACCTACTTACGCGACATGAAGGCCAGCAGGTCCTGACGTGTGACGATGCCCTGCGGCTTGCCCTGGACCAGCACCACCGCGGCGTCGGCGCGGCCGAGGACCGTCATCAGGCTGGTGACCGACTCCATCGAGCCGACCACCGGCAGCGGCGGCGACATGTGGGTGCCGATCGGGTCCTCCAGGCTGAAGCGGCGGGCGAACAGACCCTCCAGCAGGTCGCGCTCGACGATGGAGCCGATCACCTCACCCGCCATCACGTCCGGGTGGCCGGCGCCCGGGGAGACCACCGGCATCTGCGAGACGCCGTACTCGCGCAGGATCTGCACGGCCTCGCCGACGGTCTCGTCGGGGTGCACGTGGACGAACTGCGGGATGCCCTCGTGCTCCAGCGCGTCCTTGCGGGCCAGCACGTCACCGACGTGGGCCTCGTCGCCGCCCTCCTCCAGGAAGCCGTAGTCGCGCATCCACTCGTCATTGAAGATCTTGCTCAGGTAGCCGCGGCCGGAGTCCGGCAGCAGCACCACGACGACGTCCTCCGGGCCGAGGCGCTTGGCCACCTCCAGCGCGGCCACCACGGCCATGCCGCAGGAGCCGCCGACCAGCAGGCCCTCCTCCTTGGCCAGGCGACGGGTCATCTGGAAGGAGTCCTTGTCGGACACCGGCACGATCTCGTCGGCGACGTCGCGGTCGTAGGCGGTGGGCCAGAAGTCCTCACCGACGCCCTCGACCAGGTACGGGCGGCCGGTGCCGCCGGAGTAGACGGAACCCTCCGGGTCCGCGCCGACGACCTTGACCCGGCCGTCGGAGACGTCCTTGAGGTACCGGCCGGTGCCGGAGATGGTGCCGCCGGTGCCCACGCCCGCCACGAAGTGCGTGATCCGGCCCTCGGTCTGCTCCCAGAGCTCCGGGCCGGTGGACTCGTAGTGGGAGGCCGGGTTGTTCGGGTTGGAGTACTGGTCCGGCTTCCAGGCGCCCGGCGTCTCGCGGACCAGGCGGTCGGAGACGTTGTAGTAGGAGTCCGGGTGCTCAGGGGCGACGGCGGTCGGGCAGACCACGACCTCGGCGCCGTAGGCGCGCAGCACGTTGATCTTGTCGGTGGACACCTTGTCCGGGCAGACGAAGATGCACTTGTAGCCCTTCTGCTGGGCCACGATCGCCAGGCCGACACCGGTGTTACCGGAGGTGGGCTCGACGATGGTCCCCCCGGGCTTCAGCGCGCCCGAGGCCTCGGCGGCCTCGATCATCTTCATGGCGATGCGGTCCTTCACCGAACCGCCGGGATTGAAGTACTCCACCTTGGCCAGGACCGTGGCGGAGATGCCTTCGGTCACCTTGTTCAGCTTGACCAGGGGGGTGTTCCCGACCAGGTCGATGATCGAGTCGTGGTACCGCAACGGGGTCCTCCGCGGTGTAGCGGTGTGAGGGAAAGATGCGGAGCGCACGGTTTGTCGACTCCGCAGGGCCAGCGTAATGGGGGAGACTCGGTCGCAGGGCCCGGTCAGGGCCGAAGGCAGGGCGCGGTCAGGGCCGGAGGTGGTCGGGCGGAATGCACGAAGACCTGGCGCTCGGCCGAAACACGAGCGCGCCCACAGGCGTTACCGGGTATTGAGGCAGTGATGCAGATGCCCCGGATCCCACCGGGACCGCCACGAGCGGAACCAGGGAGACGGGCCGGACCCACATGGGGGTGGTCATGTCACGAGCACGAGTTGCCCGACGCATCGCCGCGGCCGCGGCGTACGGCGGTGGCGGGATCGGCCTCCTGGGCGTGGGGCTGGTGAGCCTGCTGCTGGCCGAGGCGAAGATCGCGGAACACCAGCTGGACAGCCTCAAGGGCGAGCCGCCACGCGCCGACGGCCGCTACGGAACGGCCTTCGCCGCGGCCGACGCCAGACCGCTGCGCTTCGCCGTCCTCGGCGACTCCACCGCGGCCGGCTTCGGCGTGGACCGCGGCCGGGAGACGCCGGGCGCGCTGCTCGCCACCGGGATCGCCTCCGTCGCCGAGCGCCCGGTCGACCTCTTCGTGGTCGCCGCCAACGGGGCGACCTCGGAGGACCTGGCCCGGCAGATGGACGTGCTGTTGAAGCTGACCGGCCCGGATGGCCCGGAGCTGGCCCTGATCATGATCGGCGCCAACGACGTCACCCAGATGACCAAGCGCGCCACCGCGGTCCGGCTGCTCGGCGACACGCTGAAGCAGCTGCGCGCGCTCGGCACCGAGGTGGTCGTCGGCACCTGTCCCGACCTCGGCACCATCGAGCCGGTCCGCCCGCCGCTGCGCTGGCTGGCCCGGCGCGCCAGCCGCCAGCTGGCCGCCGCGCAGGCGATCACCGTCGTCGAGGCCGGCGCGCGCAGCGTCTCGCTCGGCGACCTGCTCGGCCAGGAGTTCCGCGGCCGGCACGAGATGTTCGCCTCCGACCGCTACCACCCGTCCGCCCAGGGCTACGCCACCGCCGCGATGGCGATGCTGCCGACGCTCTGCGCGGCGCTCGGGGTCTGGCCGGACATCCCCGTGGAGCAGCGCGGCGAGGGTCTGCACTCGCTGGCCAAGGCCGCCGCCGTCGCCGCCTCGCACGGCGGTACCGAGGTCGCCCCGGCGGGTCACTGGGCCCAGCTGCTGCGGCGGGCCCGCCGCCCGCTCGGCGCCCCCGGCAACGGCGCCGCTCCCGAGGTGAACCACGTCCCGGCGAAGGCCGCCGCGGCCACGGCGGTGGACCCGGCCCTGTCTACGTCAGACAGCTCACAATGACGGGGCGCTGACGACTCTCCTACCAGGGAGTAGCTTTCTGGCAGGCCTGTCTTCCGTTGTTCACCAGCAGGCCTGCCGGCCGTCCCTTCCAGCATCTCCAGGAGCCACGATGCCCGAAGCCGTTATCGTCAGCGCTGCCCGTTCGCCGATCGGCCGGGCCGGGAAGGGCTCGCTCAAGGACGTCCGTCCCGACGACCTGACCGCGCAGATCGTCGCCGCCGCGCTGGCCAAGGTGCCCGAGCTCGACCCGCGCGAGATCGACGACCTGATGCTGGGCTGCGGCCTGCCCGGCGGCGAGGCCGGCTACAACCTCGGCCGCGTGGTCGCCGTGCAGCTGGGCATGGACCACCTGCCCGGCTGCACCATCACCCGCTACTGCTCCTCCTCGCTGCAGACCACCCGCATGGCGCTGCACGCGATCAAGGCCGGCGAGGGCGACGTCTTCATCTCGGCCGGTGTCGAGACCGTCTCCCGCTACGTCAAGGGCAGCTCGGACGGCCTGCCGGACACCATGAACCCGCTCTTCGACGCGGCCCGGGCCCGGACCGCGAAGTTCGCCGAGGGCGGGCAGACCTGGCACGACCCGCGCCAGGACGAGACCGTCCCGGACGTCTACATCGCCATGGGTCAGACCGCGGAGAACCTCGCCCAGCTCAAGGGCGTCACCCGCCGCGACATGGACGAGTTCGGCGTCCGCAGCCAGAACCTGGCCGAGAAGGCCATCGCGGACGGCTTCTGGGCCCGCGAGATCACCCCGGTGACGACCCCGGACGGCACCGTCGTCAGCAAGGACGACGGCCCGCGCGCCGGCGTCACCCTCGAGGGCGTGGAGAGCCTCAACCCGGTCTTCCGCCCCGACGGCCTGGTCACCGCCGGCAACTGCTGCCCGCTGAACGACGGCGCGGCCGCGCTCGTCATCATGTCGGACACCAAGGCCCGCGAGCTGGGCCTGACCCCGCTGGCCCGGATCGTCTCCACCGGCGTCTCCGGCCTCTCCCCCGAGATCATGGGCCTCGGCCCGGTCGAGGCGTCCAAGCAGGCCCTGAAGCGCGCCGGCCTGTCGGTCTCGGACATCGACCTGGTCGAGATCAACGAGGCCTTCGCGGCCCAGGTGATCCCCTCCTACCGCGACCTCGGCATCGACCTGGACCGCCTGAACGTCAACGGCGGCGCGATCGCGGTCGGCCACCCCTTCGGCATGACCGGTGCCCGGATCACCACCACGCTCATCAACTCGCTGCAGTGGCACGACAAGCAGTTCGGCCTGGAGACCATGTGCGTCGGCGGCGGCCAGGGCATGG
>NZ_QKYN01000264.1 GCF_003258295.1 Streptacidiphilus pinicola
CGCCGCTCGGGCGGCGGCGCGGGCCCGCGCCTCGCGCTCGGCGCGCGCGGCGCGGTCGAGCCCGTCGGCGCGACCGCTGAGCCCCCGGACGCGCTCCTCGTGCGTGCGCACGGCCAGCCGGGCCTCCATCTCGGCCGCGCGGGTGCGGGACGCCTCGGCGTCGAGCCGGTCCCGGGTAGCCGTGTCCGGCTCCTCGTCGGCGGGCAACTCCTCGGCGACGAGCAGCCGCTCCTCGAGCTCGGCGAGCTCCATCGCGGCCTGCTCCTGCGCGTCCTCCGCCTTCGCCGCAGCGGCAGCGAGCCGCTCCGCCTCGCCGGCCGCGCCGCGTGCCTGCCCCGCGAGCCGTCCGACCTGCTGCGCGACGGCAGCCTTCTCCTTCTCGGCGGCCCGCCGCGCGACGCTGATCTCCTCGACCCGCCCGGCGATCTCCTTCCGCCGCGCGGTCGCCTGCTCCAGTTCCCCGCGCAGCGCCTCCCGCCGCCCGGCCAACGCCACCAACCCGGCCTCGGCCTCGTCGACCGCCGCCTGCGTCTCCAGCACGCTGGGCGCCCCGGCGGACCCGCCGTACGCATACGCGGCCCCGAGCACGTCCCCATCGGCGGTCACGGCCACGAGCTCGGGCCTCGCCCCGACCACGGCCTCCGCCTCGGCAAGCCCGTCGACGACGACGTACCCCCGCAGCAGCGCCCGCGCGGCGGCCACGAGTTCATCCGAGCCGGACACGAGCGCCGCAGCCCACACCACCCCGGCGGGCAGCCCCTGCGCACCCCCGGCACCGGAGCCTGCCGCGGCGAAGCCGTCGGGAGGTGCGGCGCCGTCCGGTGAGGCGATGAGCAGGGCCGCGCGGCCTGCGTCGTCCTTGCGGAGGAGCCGCAGGGCGTCGGCCGCCGCGCCCACCGAGCCGACGGCGACGGCGTCCGCCGCGCGGTCCAAGGCTGCGGCGACCGCCGTTTCCATGCCCGGGGTGATGGTGAGGTGGCCGGCGGCCGGGCCGAGGAGGCCGGCGAGGTGGTCGGTGGCGGAGAGGAGGGCTGCGGTGCCGTCCTTGCGGCGCAGGGCCAGGGCGAGGGCGTCGCGGCGGGCGGTGAGGGCCGCGTGTTCGCGGTCCGCGGCGGCGAGGGACTCACGGGCTCGGGACTGGGTCTCCTCGGCGGTGGCGAGCTCCGCGCGCAGCGCGGCGTGCTCCTCGTCGCGGGCCTCGTCGGCCGAGTCGAGCGTGTCGGACTGGGCCTGCAGGGTCTCATACTCCTCCTGCGCGGCCGCCGCCCGCTCCAACGCGGCGTCACGCGCCTCCGCGAGGCGGCCGATCTCCTCGGCCGAGCCGGACGCGCGCGAGCGCGCCGCCGCGACCTTGCCCTGCAGCCGGGCCAGGCCCTCCCTGCGGTCCGCCAGCGCTCGCGCCGCGGCGCGCAGCGCCTGCTCCTCGGCCTGCAGCTCCCGCTCCAGCTCCGCCCGCCGCTCCACCGTCTCCGCGAGGGCGTACTGCGCCTCCTCCAGGGCCTCCTGCAGCTCCGCCTCCTGCTCGCGGATCCGCGCGGCCTCGCGCTCCATGTCCTCCGGGTCGCGGCCGCGCCGCTCCTCCCCCTGCGGGGTGCGCGCGTGCCGGACCTTCGCCTCCGCGAGCCCGATGGTCCCCCGCACCCGCTCCGCCAGCGAGGAGAGGTCGAACCAGGTCTGCTGCGCGAGCTCGACCGCCGGGCCGAGCTGCGCGACCTGCGCCTCCAGTACCGCCTCGCGCTGCTGCAGCTGCGTCAGTTCCTGCTCGACGCCGCTGCGTCGCAGCCGCAGCGCCATCTCGTCGGCGATCTCCTCCTCGACGGCCTTGCGCAGCGTCACCAGGTCGTCGGCCAGCAGCCGCAGCCGCGCGTCGCGCAGGTCGGCCTGGATCACCGCGGCCCGGCGCGCTATCGCGGCCTGCCGGCCGAGCGGCTTCAGCTGACGCCGCAGCTCGCCGACGAGGTCCTGGACGCGGGTGAGGTTGGCCTGCATCGCGTCCAGCTTCCGCAGCGCCTTCTCCTTGCGCTTGCGGTGCTTGAGGACGCCCGCGGCCTCCTCGATGAAGGCGCGGCGGCCCATCGGGTCGGCGTGCAGCACGGAGTCGAGCTGCCCCTGGCCGACGATGACGTGCATCTCCCGGCCGATGCCGGAGTCGGAGAGCAGCTCCTGGATGTCGAGGAGCCGGCAGGTGTCGCCGTTGATGGCGTACTCGCTGCCGCCGTTGCGGAACATCGTCCGCGAGATGGTGACCTCGGCGTACTCGATGGGCAGCGCGCCGTCGCTGTTGTCGATCGTGAGCGCGACCTCGGCGCGGCCGAGGGGGGCGCGGCCGGTCGTGCCGGCGAAGATGACGTCCTCCATCTTGCCGCCGCGCAGCGACTTCGCGCCCTGCTCGCCCATGACCCAGCTGAGCGCGTCCACGACGTTGGACTTGCCGGAGCCGTTGGGCCCGACGACGCAGGTGATGCCCGGTTCGAAACGCAGCGTGGTCGCGGAGGCGAAGGACTTGAACCCGCGCAGCGTGAGGCTCTTCAGATGCACCGGCGCCGACCTCCTGTCCCACGACTCGGGGACACCCTAGCCGCCGGCACCGCCCGAGCCGGGTGACGGCTCGGTTTCATCGACGTGAGTAAGGGGCATCTACCTGTTGAGGGGTCAACGATGCGGGGAACGACGAAGGGACGCCGAGTAGGCGTCCCTTGCACTATCCAGTGACGATGCCGACTGTTCCTGACCTACGCGGAAAGGTCAGGTTCAGGCGAGCACCGGCTGGGTTGCGTCCATGCGGAGCAACTGCTCGTGATCCGCGACGGCCTGCAGCGCATCGTTCTCGGCCTGGATACGGACGAGCTCGGATTCCAGGTCCTGGACACGCTGCTGGAGACGTCGCATCTCGGCGAGCAGTCGGGGGTCGGGTCCGCCGACGTAACCGAGAAGCGCCTTTGCCATGATGGATGGTCCTCCACGCTGAGTGACCGACCGCGATGTGGGGTCGTGTGGGGTGAGCCGCACCGGAGCGCTCGCCCGAACAAGGCTGTACGGGGCCGATCAGCCCTGAGCGGACGTACGGGTGCGCGGGTTTCCAGCGTCTCACCAAACGCGCAGACGGTCAACACGATCACAGCGTGCTACCTGAGTCGTCCGGCATGCGCGGCGGAGTTGTCACGCTGCGTGTCTCGGCGACTTCGCTGGTGCGCAGTCAACCACGCGATGGCCAGAAGCGCAACTGGCAGGAAACCGGGACTGGGCCGATGGGGTGGCGGGGGCCCGCACCCGGCGTGACCTCAGCGGATGGCGAAGCCGTCGTAGTCGGTGTCGGCTTTGCCCCACAACTCGGTGACGCCGTCCACGCGGCCGGGCGTGTCACCGTGGCGCAGCAGGGCGAGAAGTTGCTCACACTGCTCGCGACTCCCCTGCGCGACGACCTGGACCCGCCCGTCCCCCAGGTTCGAGGCGTAACCGCGGAGCCCGATCTCCAGAGCACGGGACCTGGTCCACCACCGGAAGCCCACCTGCTGCACCCGCCCGCGCACCCAGGCGGTCATCCGCACCGCCGCAGCCTCTGCATCCATGCGCGCCAGTCTCTCATTGGTGATCGAACCGCCGAGTGCTCCGCGGATCAGACCCGGGTGGTGAACCAGGCGAGATGGTCCACCATCGACAGCATCGCCCGGGGGCTCGACCCGCCCGGCACCACGCCGGTCGCGGTCCGCCCCTCCAGCCGCCAGTCCATCGCCAGGGCGCGCGTCCGTGCCAGCACCTCGGGGGTGAACAGGGCCGTGCCCGCGTCGGGGTCCTCCGCGTAGCCGCGCAGGCCCGCGAAGAGCGGTCCGTGACCGCCCTCGGTCCAGATCAGCCGGCCGCCCGCGGCGGGCGGTCGGGCGTCGGCGGGGTCGGTGGTCGTGTCGAGCGAGGCGGTCGGCAGCGTGCGCGGCAGTTCGACGACGGCCACGGTGTACCAGCGCACGGTCGGGTGCCGACTCCCCCCGCCGAACCGGTGCCCGACCCGGAACGCCTCCGCGCTCCCGCCGTCCGGCAGCGGGCCGTGCAGCAACAGGTCGTAGACGTTGTCCGCCCAGTCGAACGGCCGGTGCCCACCCTGATACCGCTCGGCCAACGCCCGCGTCTCCCGCCC
>NZ_QKYN01000071.1 GCF_003258295.1 Streptacidiphilus pinicola
CCCCCGGCCGACGCACACCAGTGCCTGCACAGCGCGCAGGGTGCCCTGCGCGGCGAGCACCCCGGCCGCGCGGCCCAGCCCATCATCAAGGTCACCGACCTGGCCTGGCTGGAGTTCGCCAAGCCCGACCTGGACCGCGCCGAGACCTTCGCCCACGACTTCGGCTTCACCACCGCCGCCCGCTCCGACGACGCGCTCCACCTGCGCGGCGCCCTGCCGGGTACCCACTGCCTGGTGATCCGCCGCGGCCCCCTCTCCCGCTTCCTCGGCCCCGCGTTCCAGGCCGCCGACGCCGCCGACCTCGACCGCCTGGCCCGCGCCACCGGACACCGAGTCCGCCCTCTCACCGAGTACGGCGGGGGCCTGTCGGTGGACCTGCTCGACCCCTCCGGGCTGCCCGTCCGCGTCGTACACGGCGTCACCGAGCAACCCGCACAACCACTGCAGCGCCCGCTCACGGTGAACGCCGGCCCCGCCGCCGCCCGCGTCAACGCCACCCAGCGCCCGCCCCGCAAAGCCGCCCAGGTAGAACGCCTGGGCCACCTGGTGCTCTCCACCCGCGTCTTCCGCCGGGCCCTGGACTGGTACCTGGAGCACCTGGGCCTGATCGTCAGCGACTTCCTCTACCTGGACGGACAGCGCGACCGCGGCCCCACCATGGCCTTCATCCGCTGCGACCGCGGCAACGACCCCGCCGACCACCACACCCTGGCCATGCACCTGGGCCCCGACACCGGCTACGTGCACTCGGCCTACCAGGTGGCCGACCTCGATGCCCTCGCGGCCGGCGGCGAGTACCTGCGCGAGCGCGGCTACCGCCGCTCCTGGGGCATCGGTCGCCACATCCAGGGCAGTCAGATCTTCGACTACTGGCGCGATCCCGACCGCTTCATGCTGGAGCACTTCACCGACGGCGACCTCTTCGACAACACCCTCGAACCCGGCTGGGCCGCCATGTCTGCCTCCGGCCTGGCCCAATGGGGGCCACCGGCCACCCGGGACTTCCTCGGCACCCGCCCCTCACCCGGCCTGCTGCGCCAGGCGCTGGCCGCCCTTCGCGAGGACAACGAGATCGACCGCGCCCGGCTGCTGGGCCTCATGAAGGCCCTCAACTCGTGACCGCCCACGCCCCCGAGCACGTGCCCGTCGCCGTGATCGGCGCCGGACCCACCGGCCTGACCGCCGCGACTCTCCTGGCCCACCACGGCGTGCCCGCCCTGATCCTGGAACGCCACCAGGCCCCCTACCCGCTCCCCCGTGCCGTCCACCTCGACGACGAGGTCCACCGCATCCTGCAGGCCACCGGCGTCCACACGGCGTTCGGCACGATCAGCCGCCCCGCCCGCGGCATGAGGTTGCTCAACGGCTCCCACAGGGTCCTGGCCGAGTTCCTGCGCGACAATCCGCGCGGCCACAACGGCTTCCCCCAGGCCAACATGTTCGACCAGCCCGAACTCGAACAACTGCTGCGGGACAACCTCGCCCACCACCCCCTGGTGACGCTTCGGGGCAACACCGAGGTGACCGCCGTCACCGCCTCCCCCGACGCCGGCCATCCGGTGGAGATCACGGTCCACGGCACGGACCTGGACCGGGGCTCCTCCCGAACGATCCTGGCCGACGCCGTCCTCGGCTGCGACGGCGCGAACAGCCTGGTCCGCGCGTCCATCGACGCCCGGATGCAGGACCTCGCCGCCGCCCAGCAGTGGCTGGTCGTGGACATCCGCTGCCGCCTGCCCCTGCCCGCCTGGGACGGCGTCCACCAGGTCTGCGACCCGGCCCGTCCCGCCACCTACATGCGCATCGGCGAGGACCGCTACCGCTGGGAATTCCGCCTGCGCCGCGGCGAGCAACCGGAGGAGCTCCGGGACCGCGCGCGCCTACTGCAACTGACAGCCCCCTGGACGACAGGTGTTCCGGACTGGGAACTGCACGTCCTTCGCACCGCCTCGTACACCTTCCGCGCCCAGGTCGCCGACCGCTGGCGGCACGAGCGGATCTTCCTGCTCGGCGACGCCGCCCACCTCACCCCGCCCTTCATCGGCCAGGGCCTGGGCGCGGGCCTGCGCGACGCCCGCAACCTGAGCTGGAAACTCGCCCGGGTCCTCACCGGCCGGGCCTCCGAGGCCCTCCTTGACACCTACCAGGCCGAACGCCGCCCCCACGCACGGCAACTGATCCGGACCGCCGTGGTGATCGGGGCCCTGATGACCGGCGGTGGAACCGGCACCGCACTGGCTCGCAACGCCGCCCTGCCCGCGATCTCCCGTCTGCCCGGCGCCTCCGACCGCGTACTGTCCGCGATCAGCCCAGCCCTGAAGCCGGGACCCCTGGTCGGCTCCCGCCGACGCGGCCACCCACGCCCCGGAACCCTGTGTCCCCAGCCCGAAGTCCACGACGCCGCCGGCAACCTCCGGCCGCTGGACGACCTGCTCGGCGAAGGCTTCGCACTCCTGGCCACAGCCCCACTCGGTCCAGCCGCCCTGGCGGTCGGCCGGGCACTGGACGCCCGCGTCATCCCACTGCGAAGCCCCCGGCACCCCCGGTCGGCCCCCCAGAGCGGCGACCGGCCGACCGCTGCCGGTGAGGCTGCCCTGATCGACTGGATGGGCAGCGCCACGGCCGTCCTGCTCCGCCCCGACCGGGTCGTCCTCGCCACCGCCGCCGCGGCCCCGACCGGTGGGCCGTGCGGAGACGACCTCGCGGCCTCCGCCGTGGCCTGGGCACCCCTGATGACCGGCCCCGGCTCTGCCGGAACCATCCCCGGCGACCTCGTGGGTGAGATGCGTCGCCCGACGTGACTCCGCCACCTCGCGTGGGACCAGCCAAGGTCGGGCCGACTCCCTCGACCAGCTGAGCGCCGTCACCGAGCATCAGAGCACCAGCGGTGATCGAAGGGAGAGTCGGCCTGTGTAGCTTCCTTCGTCCTGCCGAGTCAGGACTCGACGATGTCAGGCTCCTCGAACGTCAGTGGCCCGTACACCGCACGCCGTTGAGGGCGTACCAGGTGGGCTGGGCCGGGGCGCCCGTGTCCGAGGCGTTGAACCCGAACGGAAGAGTGGCTCCGGCCGCGATGGTCCTGTCGTAGCTCACGGGCTGGGCGGTGACGGTGGCGCCGCGCTGGCTGTGCGTGACGTTCCAGCTGGCGGTGACGTGCTCACGGGCCGGGAGCCCGAACGTGATCTTCCAGTCGCCGGCCGCGTTCGCCCCCGTGTTCGTGATCTTCACGTTCTCCGTGTAGCCGCCAGGCCAGGACACCGAGGTGCCGGCGGTCACGGTGCACGAGGCGGCGGGAGCGGGCGCGGTCCCGGAGCTGGAGAGCTTCAGGACCGTGATGGAGTAGGCGGGGAGGGTCAGGCCGTGCGCGCTCAGACCCCGGATCTGCTGGAGCTTCTTGTTCGCCTCGCTGAACTGCTCAGCCGAGGTGACGTTCGCCGCGTTGAACCCGGCGTAGGAGATGCTGACCGGCTCGCTGGTCTGGGAACTGTGGTTGACGAGCATGAGGTTCATGCCGGTCGAGGTCTTGACCGCGTAGGCCGTGACGGCGGAGTTCGAGCTGGTGGTGGCGACCATCTGCGCGCCAGGTGTGGCGAATCCGCCGACCGCCTTGAGGCCGTAGTAGGCGGGGAACGGCGTGTTCGCCGTCGGCTCGCACACTCCGCCGTTGCAGCCGCCGCTGGACAGGATGCCCCCGTCGCCGTATTCGGTGGAGCCGTCGGGCAGCCTGCCGCTGGTCGAGCCCGGGCCATTGTGCTCGTCCCACCAGTCGATGTTCTGGACCTTGTTCTGCAGGAAGGTCATGTAGCTGTCGGCGGCGTACAGGGCTGCCGGGACGGAGTCGTACTCGAAGCTCGAGTCCGTCTCGGTGACCATGATCTGGATCTTCGAGGCGTTGCTGCCCGCGTACTTGCTGATCTCGGCCCGCGTGGCCTTCACGATCGCCGCGATGTTCCGGTACTGCGTGAGCAGTTCAGCTTCGCTCTTCGAGGTCGGGTAGTAGTGCAGGATCACGAAGTCGAGCCTCGGCCCGTCCTTCTTCAGGACCGTGGTGTTCCAGTCCGCCGTGTCGCCGTAGTTGGAGGCCACCAGGCCGTCCGGCCAGCTGTTGTGCAGGTTCAGCACGGCGCCGACCTTGATGCCCGGGTCGGCGGCCTTCATCTGGGTGATGTAGTCCGCGATGTTGTTCGCGTAGGCGGTGGCGCCCTTGGGCTTGACGTTGTGCTCCCACATCGTGCCGTAGGTGCCGTCGCCGGAGACCTCGTTGCCGAGCTCCCAGTACTTCACGCCGTAGTGCTTGGTGACGTTGGCGTACCTCACCCACGCCGCCGCCTCGGCTGCGGTGCCGGAGCCGTAGTTCACCGTGATGATCGGGCTCGCGCCGGTCTTGCGCGCGATGCCCATGAAGTCGTCGAAGCCGTTGGCGGGGTTCGCGTAGCCCAGGCCGTCGACGGTCGTGTTCGTCTGCCAGCGGTAGGCGTCGGCCGTGGAACCACCCGGGTAGCGCAGGGCGTCGACGCCGGCGTCCGCGAGAGCGGCGGTGGCGGCGCCGTCGTTGAGGTGACCGTCGAAGGTCGCCGTGTTCACGCCGTTCGCCATGCTCGGCACGGTACCGAGGTTCTGGGACGCGTTGACGTTGATCGCGACGGTGTTGCTCGCGTCCGCGCCCTGGCTGACGAGGAGGCCGCCGACGGTCAGTGCCAGCACGGTGGGGACGCCAGCGGCCACGACGACGCGGCGACGGGATTTGCGATGCATAGTTCCGAGGAGCCTTCCGTCCGGATGGAGTTCATCGCGCGGGGGACGCGCACCCTCCAGTTGCCGCCGACCGCCGAAAGGTTGCCGCTCTCCTGACACACCTGGCGCGAGGTGCCCGAAAAAGATCTTCGCCGTTCGGAGCAACCTTTCTCGGGGCGGTGGCAACTCAGTGCTGTCCGGACAACCGGTCTGGTCAAAGGCAACAGCTGAAAGAGAGCACCGACATGCCCCCTCGCCCATCCATGTCGCCGGAGGCGTCGCCCGGTCCCAGGCGGCGGCAGACGCATCGCGGCCTGCGGCTGCACCAGCGTCGGAGCTTCTGGGCAGCCGTCAGCCTGGCGGTCGTGGGCGGCTCCGTGGTCGCGATCAACACGGCCTCAGCGGACACCGTGGACACGAACGCCTGGTACGTGCTGGTCAACCACAACACCGGCGAGGTCCTGGACGACCTCGGCTACGCCACGAACGACGGTGCCTCGGTGGTGCAGTGGAGCCGTACCGGCGGGATCAATCAGCAGTGGAAGTTCATCGACGCGGGTGACGGCAACTATCGCCTGGAGAACCGGAACTCCGGCAAGGTGCTGGACGACTACGGCTGGTCGAAGACCGAAGGCTCCCAGTTGGTGCAGTGGCGCGACCTGAACGGCGCCAACCAGCAGTTCCACCTGGAGAAGTCGCCGGACGGCTACGTGCGTCTGATCAACCAATTCAGCGGCAAGGCCGTCGAGGTCCCGCTCGGCTCCAAGGCCGACGGGGGCCACATAGCCCAGTACCACGACTGGAACGGCACCAACCAGCAGTGGCAGCTCGTCCCGGCCGACAGCGTCAGCGGCACTGGGAACCCGGGGAACTCCGGCAGCAGCGCCACGCCCACCACGCCCGCCACGCCGAGCGGTACCCGCCCGACGTCGGCGCCGCCGACCCCCGCGGGCGGCGGCAGCTCGGCGAAGCGTTTCATGGGCAGCAGCACGGTGCTCATCGGCGGCTCGATGTCCGACGCCTCGGCGGCCGCCGCGCCGTTCGACGTGCGGTACGCCTATGTGCACAGCCAGCCCGCGCCCTCGTCGGACTACTACTCGGCAGCGCGCTGCCACGACGGCTGGTCGGGCTGGTGGGGCTGCTGGAACGGCAGCACCACGGCGCCCGGCACCTACGTGACCTGGCGGGACAGCGTGGCGGCCCAGGCGACATACAAGGGCAGCCCGCGTCCGCAGAAGATGCTCTGGACGTGGTACTCGCTGCGCGATCTCGGCGATCTCGCGGGCGAGGGCGACGGTCCGGGCGAGGTCAAGGCCATCAACAGGGTCGACCTGCTCACCCGGTACCTGAACGACTACCGCTTCTTCCTCCAGAAGATCGGCACCTCGCACGACATGATCGACCTCGAGCCCGACTTCTGGGGCTACGTCCGGTCGCTCGGCGACCCGCGCCAGGTCGCCGCGCAGGTCACGGCCGCGGACCCGACGGACTGCGGATCGCAGCAGAACAGCGCCGCCGGACTGGCCCAGTGCCTGATCTCGATGGCGCACAAGTACGCGCCGAACACCGCCGTGGGAATGCACCTGTCCTGCTTCGACTGGCAGCAGAACACCTCGCAGTGCGTCAAGGACTACGCCGCTCTCGGCGCACAGAACGCCGACTTCCTGGCGACCGATGTTTCGGACCGTGACGCGGGATGGTACGCGCAGCCCGCCCACGGCGGCCTCGACAAGTTCTGGACCGACCAGAAGGCCGCCGCCCAACTGGCGTTCTACAAGACGATGGCCGAGTCCGTGGGCAAGCCGGTGGTCCTGTGGCAGATCCCGGTGGGCAACATGGCGCAGAACGACACCCTCAACCACTACAAGGACGACAAGGTGGACTGGTTCTTCGGGCACATGGCCCAGGTGGCGGCCGCGCACATCGCCGGTCTGCTGTTCGGTCCAGGGCAGCAGGAACAGACCTCGGTCGAGACCGACGGCGGAAACCTGATCAGCAAGACGATCGCTTACCACAACTCGGGTGGTGTGGCCCTCAAGTAGCCGGGAGGTGCGGACCCGGCCCCGCCCGCTGTGACGGAGTCGGGTCCGTTCTCCTCGTCAGGCCGAGGATGGCCCGGTCGGTGGCCTCACCGCCGCCGTCGATGGGCCAACGGCCGGGGCGGACGCGACGAACCAGACCACTGCGCGCGCCCCCTCTCCCAATCGACAAGGGATTTCTCCCAGAACACGGCAACCTTTCGGCCCCCGGCGGCAACTGACGGGTAACCGGGGCCGAGACCGAAGCCCGCTGAGCCAGAAGGACACGTCCTTGCCAGATCAGAACCGCTCTCATCGCCGCCGTCCGGCAACCCGCCGCGCGCTCACCGCCGCCGTGGTTCTCGCCGCGGCAGGTGCTGCCGTACCGCTGGTCGCCCAGGCCTCACGCACGCCGAACGCCGGCACGCTGGGTGCTGCGGCGGCCGGCAGCGACCGTTACTTCGGCACGGCCGTCGCGTCGGGCAGGCTCGGCGACTCGACGTACTCCACCATCCTCGACCGGGAATTCAACATGATCACCCCGGAAAACGAGATGAAGTGGGACACCACCGAACCCTCACCGGGATCGTTCAACTTCGCCCCCGCCGACGCAATCGTCAGCCACGCCGCCGCACACGGCCAGCGCATGCGCGGCCACACCCTGGTCTGGCACTCCCAACTCCCCAACTGGGTCAAGTCCATCACCGACCCCACCACTCTGCGCCGCGTGATGGACACCCACATCACCACGGAGATGACCCACTACAAGGGCAGGATCTACGCCTGGGACGTGGTCAACGAGGCCTTCGCGGACGACGGCAGCGGCCGGCACCGCAGCTCGCTGTTCCAGAACGTGCTGGGCGACGGCTTCATCGAGGAGGCCTTCCGCACCGCCCACAACGCCGACCCCGCGGCCAAGCTCTGCTACAACGACTACAACATCGAGAACTGGTCCGACCCCAAAACCCAGGGCGTCTACCGCATGGTCAAGGACTTCAAGGCCCGCGGCGTACCCATCGACTGCGTCGGCTTCCAGAGCCACTTCGGCGCCGGCGGCCCACCGGCCAGCTTCCAAACCACCTTGTCGAACCTCGCCGCGCTCGGCGTGGACGTCCAGATCACCGAACTCGACATCGCCCAGGCGTCCCCCACCACGTACGCCGACACCGTCCGGGACTGCCTGGGCGTGGCCCGCTGCACGGGCATCACCGTGTGGGGCATCCGCGACAGCGACTCCTGGCGCACCGGTGAGAACCCGCTGCTGTTCGACGGCAACGGCAACAAGAAGCCCGCCTACGACGCGGTGCTCAGCGCCTTGGGCAGCAGCAGCGGCAGCGGAGGCACGCCAGGCGGGGACATCACCTCCGGCACCGTCTACACGCTCTCCGACGTGGCCGCCGGACGCGTTCTCGACGAGTACGCGGGACAGAACGGCAACGGCACCCCGCTCCAGGTGTGGGACGCCAGCGGTGCCACCAACCAGCAGTGGCGGGCCACCAAGAACGGCGACGGCTCCTACACCCTCACCAACGTCGCCAGCGGGCGGGTCCTGGACGAGCCGGGCGGCCAGACGGGCAACGGCACCAGGATGGAGGTCTGGGACTCCAACGGAGGCGCCAACCAGCACTGGAAGGCCGCCCGGAACAGCGACGGCTCCTACACCCTGACCAACGTCGCCAGCGGCCGAGCTCTGGAGACCCCCGGCAACCAGACCGCCAACGGCACCACCGTCCAGGTCTGGGACACCGGGGGCGCTGCCAACCAGCACTGGACCTTCAGCCCGTCCGGGTCGTCCACCCCGCCGACGCCCGCGCCGACGGGCAGCACGTGCGCCCTGCCGTCGACGTACCACTGGTCCTCGACAGGTGCGTTGGCCCAACCGGCGAACGGATGGGCCTCGGTGAAGGACTTCACCGACGTCGTCGACAACGGCAGGCACCTCATCTACGCGTCGAACGTGTCGGGATCGTCGTACGGCTCGATGATGTTCAGCCCCTTCACGAACTGGTCGGACATGGCGTCCGCGCGTCAAACCGGGATGAGCCAGGCCGCGGTGGCGCCCACCCTGTTCTACTTCGCCCCCAAGCACCTCTGGGTGCTGGCGTCCCAGTGGGGCGCGTCGCCCTTCATCTACCGCACGTCGAGCGACCCCACCAACCCGAACGGCTGGTCCGCGCCGCAGCCCCTGTTCACCGGCAGCCTCCCCGGCTCCGGCACCGGCCCGATCGACCAGACCCTGATCGCCGACGGCCACAACATGTACCTGTTCTTCGCCGGCGACAACGGCCACATCTACCGGGCGAGCATGCCGATCGAGAACTTCCCGGGCAATTTCGGCACCTCGTACACCACGGTCCTGAGTGACTCCACGAAGAACCTTTTCGAGGCGCCCCAGGTCTACAAGGTCCAGGGCCAGAACCAGTACCTCATGATCGTCGAAGCCCGGGCGGTGAACGAGCAGCGCTACTTCCGCTCGTTCACCGCCACCAGCCTGAGCGGCTCATGGACCCCGCAGGCCGCCACCGAGAGCAACCCCTTCGCGGGCAAGGCCAACAGTGGCGCCACCTGGACCAACGACATCAGCCACGGCGACCTGGTCCGCAACAACCCCGACCAGACCATGACCGTGGACCCCTGCCAGCTGCAGTTCCTCTACCAAGGCAAGGCCCCCTCCGCGAGCGGCCCCTACGACCAGCTGCCGTGGCAGCCCGCAGTCCTGACCCTGCAGCACTGAACCTCCGAGAAAGCGTCGAGGACCCCGGCCGTGCTTCGGCCCGGGGTTCTATCTTTCGGCGGAACCCGGCAACCCTTTCGCCTGCGGCGGCCGGGCGAAACAGGGCGACCCTCATCAGGATTCCTCGCCCGTCTCCACCGCCGCCGGTGGAGGGGCATCGTCGGGCAGCAGGCCTTCGGTGCGCAGTCGGCGCCACAGCTGTGCGGGGATGTCCACCGCGGCCATCGCCGCGGCGTCGCGAGCCTCGGCGGCGCTGCGTGCGCCGACCACCACACCGGCGACGGCCGGGTGCCCGAGCGGGAACTGCAGGGCCGCGGCTCGAAGCGGCACGCCGTCGTCCTCGCACAGCTCCTTCAGCCGCAGGGCGCGTGCCAGGAACTCGGCGGAGACGGGGGCGTAGTCGAAGGTGGCGGCGGGCTTCGGGTCGGCCAGCAGACCGGAGTTGAAGACACCGCCGACCACCACGGAGACGCCGCGCGCGGCGGCCCCGGGAAGCAGCGAGGCGAGCCCGGTCTGGTCGAGCAGCGAGTAGCGTCCGGCCAGCAGTACCACGTCCACGTCGGTCTCCCGGACAAAGCGGTCCAGCATCCGGGTCTGGTTCATGCCCGCGCCGATCGCCCCGACGAGCCCCTCGGCACGCATCCGCTCCAGCTCCGGGTATGCGGAACCGAACGCCTCCTGCTCGTGCCGGTCGGGATCGTGCAGGTAGACGATGTCGATCCGGTCCAGGCCCAGCCGGCCCAGGCTCTCCTCGACGCTTCGGCGCACGCCGGAGGCGCTGAAGTCCCATACCCGTTCGTGCGTGTCCGGGACGTCGAAGCCCTCGGCGAGGTCGCTGCTGACCGGTCCGTCCTTGGGGAGCAGCAGGCGGCCCACCTTCGTGGAGACCGTGAACTGCTCGCGCGGGCGACTGCGCAGCGCGGCTCCCAGACGCCGCTCGGACAGACCCAGTCCGTAGTGGGGCGCGGTGTCGAAGTACCGGACGCCAGAGTCCCAGGCGGCGTCCACCGCGGCCTGGGCCTCCTCCTCGCCGACGACCGTGAAGAGGTTGCCGATCGCGGCGGCGCCGAAGCCGAGCCGGCTCACTGCGACGTCGCTGCGCCCGAGCCTGGTGGTCCGCATGGGTGGGGTGCCTTTCGTGAGTGGGGCCGACCGGCGCGGGGGCTCGGGCCGGTCGGTGAGGCGTCAGGCCGGGACGCGGCCGGGGTGCTCCGGACGGTGGTCGCCCGAGGCCCGGAGCGCGCAGGCGCAGTCCGGCCATGCCGCCGTCCACGGAGAGCGAGATGCCGGTGGTCGGCGTGGTCGCGGTAGTTGAGCCCGATGCAGATGACCTTGCCGGGCCTGGCCACCGGAGCTCCGATCCGCCAACTCCCGGGCGGCGGGAGAAGCTCGGGGAGCGAACGGCCGCCAGCGCCTCGCGCACCCGCCCGGGCCCGTCCGATGCGAGGAAGGCGCCGTCGATCTCCTCGGTGATGCCATCCAGACCGAAGGAGCGTTCCCGTCCGTCGGGGGCCGGATCCAGAACGGCGGGCTGTTCGGCCACAAGGGGCCCCAGGCGCTGGAGTCTCATCGGCAGTTCCTTTTCTCACGAGTTCTCACGAGTTGCGGGGCGGGTGGCCGGGCGGGTCACCGGCGGACGGCGCCCGAGGCGTCGGCGAGGAGCGCCTCAACATCGGCGCGGGAGGCCATGGAGCTGTCGCCGGGCGTGGTCATCGCCAGGGCGCCGTGCGCGGTGCCATAGGCGAGTGCCGTGCTGAGCCCGGCGCCGGTGATCAGACCGTAGATCAGTCCGGCCGCGAATCCGTCGCCCGAGCCGACCCGGTCGAGGACCTGGACGCCGCGCAGGTCCGGTCCGGTGAGGTAGCCGGTCTGCGCCGACCAGGCCGCGGCCGACCAGTCGTTGACGCCCGCCGACCGAACGGTGCGCAGCGTGGTGGCCAGGATCCGGGTCCCGGGGAGCAGCGCGGCGATCTCGGCGAAGGCGTCGGGGGCCTCGGCGGCGGTGATCCGCGGCCCGTCGGCACCCGGTCCGGCCAGTCCGAGCGCGCCGATGACGATGTCGGCGTGCCGGGCCAGGCGCAGGTCGGTCTCCCTCGCCCGGGCCGCCCCGCCGCGGCCTTCCCAGAGGCTCGGTCGGTAGTTGGGGTCGTAGGAGACGGTCGCCCCGCAGCGCCTGGCGGCGGTCATCGCCTCCACCGCCACCTCGGCCGTGGAGTCGGACAGGGCGGCGAAGACGCCGCCGGTGTGCAGCCAGCGCGCTCCGGCGGCGAAGACGGAGTCCCAGTCGATCTGTCCGGGACGCAGCTGGGAGACGGCGGTGTTGGCCCGGTCGCTGACACCGAGGGCGCCACGCAGACCGAAGCCGCGCTCGACGAAGTTCAGGCCATTGCGCACGTGGCGGCCGATGCCGTCGGCCGGCTCCCAGCGGATGAGCGCGGTGTTCACCCCGCCCTGCAGGATCAGGTCCTCGACCAGACGGCCGATCTCGTTGTCGGCCAGCGCGGTAACCACCGCGGTCTCCAGACCGAAGCAGCGGCGCAGGCCCCGGACCACGTTGTACTCGCCGCCGCCCTCCCACACCCGGAAGCCGCGGGCGGTCCGGATGCGCCCCTCCCCCGGATCCAGACGGAGCATCACCTCGCCCAGCGCGACCACTTCTCCGACCGGCCGGGTGGCGACGGTGCGCGCGGTCACGGCCGGCTCCGTGCCATCGCCTGCGCGGCGAGGCGTGCGATGCGCTCGTGGTCGCCGCTGTCGAGCAGTTCGGGCGGCGCGATCCAGCTGCCGCCGACGGCGAGCACCGACGGGTGGGCGAGGTAGTGGGGCATCCGTTCGAGGCCGATCCCGCCGGTGGGGACGAAACGGACCTGCGGGAAGGGCGCGGCCAGCGCCTTGAGCAGGTCCAGCCCGCCGAGCTGTTCGGCCGGGAAGAGCTTGACGACGTTCAGCCCCAGCTTGAGCGCGGCCATCAGCTCACCGGCTGTGGCGCAGCCCGGCAGGTACGGGACCCCGAGGCCCCGGCAGCGGGCGGCGACGTCGGCGTCCAGGCCGGGCGAGACGACGAAGCGGGCCCCGGCCGCCACGGCGCGCTCGGCCTGGGCCGCGTCCATGACGGTGCCGGCGCCGACCACCAGACCGGGGTGGCCGGCCATGGCGCGCAGCGCGTCCTCGGCCGCGGGGGTGCGCAGGGTGACCTCGGCGCAGCCGACGCCCGCCTGTGACAGGGCCTCGGCGAGCGGCTGAACCTGGTCGGCCGAGTGCAGGGTGATCACCGGGATGATGCGCGTGCCGGCCAGCAGGTCGGTCAGGTCCCCGCTCATCGGCCCAGCCATCCGCCGTCGACCGGCAGGACGGTGCCGTGGACGTAGTCCGACGCGGGTGAGGCGAGGAAGACGGTGGTGCCGCCGAGGTCGTCGGCCCGGCCCCAGCGCCCGGCCGGGATGCGGTCGAGGATGGCGGCACTGCGGGCCGGATCGTCCTGCAGCGCCTGGGTGTTGTCGGTGGCGATGTAGCCGGGGGCGATGGCGTTGACGTTCACGCCGTGCGCGGCCCACTCGTTGGCGAGCGCCTTGGTGAGACCCGCGACGCCGTGCTTGGCGGTGGTGTAGCCGGGCACGGTGATGCCGCCCTGGAAGCTGAGCAGCGAGGCCGTGAAAATGATCTTTCCTTGACCGCGCCGGACCATCGCCCCGCCGACCACTTGGGCGAGGGCGAACTGGGCGGTGAGGTTGACCTGGAGCACCAGGTCCCAGTCCGCGGCGGGATGGTCCGCGGCGGGGGCACGGCGGATGGTGCCCGCATTGTTGACCAGGATGTCGACCGGCCGCTCCCGCTCGGTCAGCGCGCGGCCCAGAGCTGCGACGGCCGCCGGGTCGGCGAAGTCGGCCCGGATCGCCTCGAAGGCGCGTCCGGCGGCGGTGACGTCCTTCTCGACCTCGCTGCCGCTCTCCTCCAGGTTGGCGCTGATGCCGATCACGTCGGCTCCGGCCTCGGCCAGGGCCCGGGCCATCGCCCGGCCGATGCCGCGCCGGGCGCCGGTGACCACCGCGTGCTTGCCGGTGAGGTCGAAGGGGTTCACCGCGCACCTCCGGTTGCCGCGTCGGAGCAGTCCAGCAGGGTCTTCATGACGTCGCCGCCGGCTTCCAGCGCCTCGAAGGCCGTGGCCGCCTCGGCCAGCGGCACGACCGAGGAGATGAGCGCCTTGGCCGGAACGGTGCCGCCGGCCACCAGGGCCACGGCCCGCTCGAAGTCGCCGCGGTCGTAGAGGCGTGCGCCGACCAGGGTGATCTCGCGCCAGAAGAAGCGGTGCAGGTTCACCTCCCGGGGCGCGGGGTGGATGGCCACCTGGCAGAGCCGCCCACGCACCGCGAGTACGTCGACCGCGGTGGTGACGCCGGCCGCCGCGCCGGAGACCTCGAACGCGACGTCCGCTCCGGCGCCCTCGGTCCAGTCGGACACCAGCGCGGGGATGTCGTCCTGGGCGGGATCCCAGGCGGCCAGGCCGAGTTCACCGGCCATCCGCCTCCTGCTCGCCGACAGTTCGACCACTCGCACCTCGGCCCCCGCGGACCGGGCGACGAGCGCGATCAGGATGCCGACCGGGCCGCCGCCGACGACCACCACGCGCTCCCCTGCGGCCACCTGGGCACGCGCGACGTCGTGGACGGCGACGGCAGTCGGTTCGACCAGCGCGGCCTCGTCCAGCGGGAGGCCGGACGGCAGGGGGACCAGCGTCCCGGCCGGGACGACCCAGCGCTGCTGCATGGCGCCCGGCGCGTCGATGCCGATGAAGTCCAGGTTCTGGCAAACGTGCTGATGGCCGCGACGGCACGCCGGGCAGGTGCCGTCCCAGCGCAGTGGCATCACCGTGACCGGCTCGCCCGGCTGCCAGCCCTCGACGCCGGGACCGACCCGCAGGATGCGGCCGGACATCTCGTGGCCGAGCACAGCGGGCGTCTTGACCCTCGCGTCCATGTCGCCGTGGAAGATGTGCAGGTCGGTTCCACAGATCCCGACATAGGCGGGTTCGATCTCGACCTCGCCCGGGCCGGGCGGGGCAGTGTCGGCCGGCCCGACTGTCAGGGTCCGGGCCGCGGCGTAGGAGACCGCGATAGTACTCATGGGGACTCAAGGTCCTCTCTGTGTGCGTGCGGTGCTGGGCGGATGCCGTGGTGGCGAGGCCGGAGCAAGGCATGCGGGCATGCCGCAGCTCGCCGGTGTGCGGTGAGCCGGTTCGGTTCAAGGCCGGGGCGCCCCGCGCAGGGCAGGGCGGAGCTACCTCACTGGTGCTCCGGCGGCCACCCGGATCAGATGAACGTGGGGCTGAGGATGTGCAGGCGGGCTGAGGACGTGCCCTAGGGCTGGCCCGCGCCGAAGACGCGGCGCTGGATCTCGCGCCGATACTCCTCGAGGGTCTGGTCCAGGTGAACGCGGGTCGCCTCCGCGGCGGCCTCCGGGTCGCCGTCGCGGATGGCACCGTAGATGGCGGCGTGCTCGGCGACCGCGTCCCTGGCGTGGTCGCCGACCGCCCCGTGCATGCCGATGGTGTTGGCCTGCCGCTGCAGCCGCCGGGCCTCGCGGACGGAGGCGACCAGGAAGGGGTTGTGCGAGGCCTCGGCGATGCCGAGGTGGAAGGCGTCGTCGCCCTGGTCGAAGAGCGGGTCCCGGCCGGTCTCGTGCCCCTCGCGGCACAGCTCCATGGCGTCCTTGATCGCCTTCAGTTGCGCCGGGGTCGCGCGGGCCGCGGCGAGGCGACTGGCGGCCGTCTCCTGCACCCGGCGGAACTCGAAGAGCATGAAGATCTGGTCGAGGTCGGTCGGCATGAAGAACCCGCCCCAGCGCGAGGCGCCGAGCATGCCCTCGTCGTCCGCGACGTAGAGGCCGCGGCCCTTCTGGGCACGGACCCGGCCGATGGCCGAGAGGATCTTCACCGCCTCGCGGACGACAGTCCGACTGGTCCCGAGCGACGAGGCCAGCTCGTTCTCGGTGGGCATCCGGTCCCCCGGCTGCAGCTGGCGCTCGGCGATGAGCTTGAGGATCTGCTCCGAGACGACCTCGTATCCGGGCCGGTAGGGAGCGCCGTTCGCCACCGTCTCCCCGGGTCGCGGATCCGATGTCGTCTCTGCTGGCGCGCCGTCCACCGGATGCTCCTCCTCTGTCTGGGCCACCTTCAGCATGACCGCATTCCCTTCGCCGCGGAAGAGCGTACCCTCTCCCCGGCCACTGACCATATATAAGTACGACTCATTTCACCAGGGGGCTTCGCCGATGGCTTCCTACCTCGCCTGATGCCGTCAGGCGAGGACACAAGCTCGCAACCTTCCGGAAATAGGCCCGCTCATCCTCTTGACGCACGGCTCGCGTTCCGGGTCTCATGTCACATCACGGTGACCCGCTGGCCTGGCGGTCGGTCGGAACCGCCCCCGCGGCAGCACCAGCGGGCGCACGTTAAGTCATACACATTCTGTTTGCCCACGGCCCGCCACCCCGGTCGGAGACGTGCGCAGCTATGACGCAGTGGAGTCCCCTATGAGACGCATAGCCCTTGCCGCCGCGGTCACCGCTCTTACGCTCGGCGCCCTCACCGCCTGCGGCGGGGGCACCGCGACGACGGCGGGCGGCTCGGCCAGCTTCTCCCCCGCGGCACAGGGTGACGGCCCGATCACCGTGTGGGTCGACGCGACCCGGCTCGCCGCGGCAAAGCTGTACCAGCAGCAGAACCCCCAGGTGAAGATGAAGATCGTCACCTACGACGGGGACGCCAACGGCTCCAACTACCTGCAGACCAAGGTCAGCCTGTTCAACCGCACCGGCAACGGCTGGCCGGACGTGGTCTTCAGCTCGCAGAACAACGAGACCACCTGGGCGGTCCAGTCCGGCTTCACCGCCCCGCTCAACAAGGGCCTGATTCCGCAGTCCACCCTGGACGGCTGGGCGACCGGCGCCAACGCGCCGTGCACCGTCGACGGGACGCTCTACTGTCTGCGCAACGACCTCTCGCAGACGGTGCTCTGGTACAACGCGACGCTGATGAAGCAGTGGGGCTACCAGGTCCCGACAACCTGGGAGCAGTACCAGGCGCTCGGCCTGAAGGTCGCCACCGAGCACCCCGGCTACCTGGTCGGCTCCGCCGGCGACACCTTCACGCCGGAGATCTACCTGTGGGCGAGCAAGTGCGGCGCCAACCAGGTGACCGGGCCCAAGGCGGTCACGGTGAACACCTCCGGACCCGGCTGCACCAAGATGGCGACGCTGCTGGACAGCCTGGTCAAGGCCAAAACCATGGCCACCAGCAGCGTGTTCAGCACGGACTTCAACAAGAACGACGCCCGCAAGGTCCTGATGCTGCCCGGCCCGTCCTGGTTCGGCGGCGCGCTGTTCCAGGGCGGCTTCAAGACCCCCAAGGGCCAGATCGCGGCCGCGCCGATGCCGCAGTGGACCGGTGACAACACCCCCTCGGTCGGCAACGTCGGCGGCGGGACCTGGCTACTCTCCGCGCACAGCAAGAACCTGAAGGCCGCCACCGCCTTCCTGACCTGGGCGACGACCTCCGACGACTACCAGGGCAAGCTGGCCCCCGGCTACCCGGCCTACGCCGCCGCGGCCAAGACCTGGCTGGCGGCTCAGAGCAGTTCCGGGTACTACGCGAGCGACGTCTCGCCGACCCTGCAGGCCGCCGCGAACCAGGTCTGGCCGGGCTGGGGCTACGGCCAGTTCAGCCAGGAGGCGATCTGGGCCCAGACGGTCACCCCCGGTATGACGGCGGGCAAGAGCATCACCTCGCTGCTCCCGGCCTGGCAGACCCAGATCGCGAACTACGCGCAGTCCGACGGATACAAGGTCAGCCAGTGAGCATCTCCGCGCGCAACCGGGCCGGGTCGGAGCGCACCACGCGGCGCGCCCTCTGGCCCGGCCGGGCCGGGCACGGCTTCGTCGCCCTGTACGTGGTGCTGCTGATCGCCTTCGGGGTCGTGCCGACCATCTACGCGATCTACTTCGCCTTCACCACCGCCGGCGACACCTTCGCCGGGTTCTCGAACTTCACCGACGCGGGCGGCGACTTCCGCTTCCTGCCGGCCGTCGGGCACGTGGCGCTCTACCTGGTCTGCTGGCTGGTCTCCCTGGTTGTCTTCGTCGTCGGCCTGGCACTGCTGCTGCACCGGCTCGCGTCCCGGGGCGTCAGCAAGACCCTGCGGTTCCTGTTCTACATCCCCGGGGCACTGGCCGGGGCGGCGAGCGTCATGGTGTGGCTGTTCGTCCTGGACCCGACGGTCAGTCCGGTGGCCTTCCTGCTCAAGGCACTGGGCTTCACCACCTTCGACCAGGTGGTCGCCCCCGGAGGGCTGCCGATCCTGTTCACCCTCATCGCGTTCTGGACCGGCGCAGGCGGCTGGATCCTGGTGATGTACGGGGCGCTCAACAACATCTCGCCGGACATCCTGGAGGCCGCGCGGATCGACGGCGCCGGCCCCTGGCAGATCGCCCGGCGGATCCAGATCCCCATGCTGCGCAAGTGGATCGTCTACATGTGTATCCTCGCCTTCGCCGGCGGCACGCAGCTGTTCGTCGAACCGGAGCTGCTCTCGCAGGCGAGCAACGGAGTGGCCGGGCGGGACTACTCGCTCAACCAGCTCTCCTACGACTTCGCCTTCCAGAACAACAACGTCAACACCGCCGCAGCCGTCTCGGTCGAACTGCTCCTGCTCGGACTGGTCGCCGCCGCGGTGTTCGTCGCCCGATCGGGGTTCTTCGATGCCGACTGACTTCCGCAGCCCCGAACCGTCCGCCTCCGCCCCCGCCACGGCACCGGTCGTGACCCGCCTCGCGCGATCCCGCCGGGCGCGGCCCGGCCTGAAGAACCCGCTGCCCGCCTTCGTGCTGCTGCTCTTCGCGGTCTTCTTCGTCCTGCCGGTCGTCTGGCTGCTGCTGGCCGCCACCAAGACCGACGACCAGCTGGTGCACGCCAACCCGCTCTCCTTCGGCTCCTGGCACGCCCTGCGCGCCAACTGGGACGCGCTGACGGGCTACCAGGGCGACACCGTCATGCTGTGGCTGCGCAACTCGGCCCTCTACACCTTCCTGGCACTGGTGATGACCCTCGTCGTGGTCATCCCCGCCGGCTACGCGCTGGCCCTGACCGAGTTCCGGGGTCGGCACACGCTGCTGGTGGCGACGCTGGTGGTCATGCTGATGCCCAGCGCGACGCTGGTGGTGCCGCTGTTCCTGGAGATGAACGCGGTGCACCTGATCGGCTCGATGTGGTCGGTCATCTTGCCCTACTCGTTCTACCCCTTCGGGGTCTACCTGGCCTACATCTACTTCAGTACGGCCATCCCCCGGTGCCTGCTGGAAGCCGCGCGGCTCGACGGCTGCTCAGAGTTCGGCGCATTCCGCCGCGTCGCGCTGCCCCTGGCCACCCCCGTGGTGGCGCTCGTCGGCTTCTTCAGCCTCGTCGCCAACTGGACCAACTACTTCCTGCCATACGTGCTACTGCCGCAGGACGACCAGTTCCCCGTCCAGGTGGGGCTCGGCACCCTGCTGGACGCCGTGCCGCAGTTCAACCCCACGGTGGGCACGCTCTCCGTCGAGCGGCCTGAGCTGGCCCTCGCCACTCTGCTGGCCATCACGCCCGTGCTCGTGGTGTTCCTCTTCTCGCAGCGCTTCCTGGTCGCGGGCATGCTCGCCGGCGCGACCAAGGACTAAGAGCCTGCGTCCCCCACGACACCTGCCACCGCGCCACCACGCCCGCCCGCGCCTCCGCCGGGCGCGGGCGCCGTACTGCCCGAAACGGAGAACCGTCCCATGGACCCCGACATCACGGCCTCGATGCCGCTGCTCGAACCGCCCGGCTGGGCGACGGCACAGCGACAGCTGTTCGACCTGCTCGACCAGGTCTGGCGGTGCTTCGCCCGCGACTTCACCGGGCCGGACGGACGACTGAAGTACGAGGGCCGGCTGACCACGCGTGACGGCGTGGACGACTTCTACGAGACCTTCTTCAACTGGCCGCAGCTCTACCTCCTCGGCGGCGCCGACGACCTGCTGGCCGAGTCGGAGCGGCACTGGGAGGGGACAACCCGGCAGCTCACCGAGCTGGGCATGCTCAAGGACGAGTACGAGCGCGGCTACGACTGGTTCCACCAGAGCGAGAGCCTGCTGCTGTTCTACTTCCTGTGCATGGCCGCCCCGGAGCGCTGGACCGAGCGGGCGCTGCGGTTCGCCGAGCTCTACGTCGACCCGGCCAAGGGCAACTACGACCCCGAGCACCGCATCATCACCCGCGCGCACAACGGCAGCGACCCGGAGCGCACCGGCCTGTCCGACGGCGAGTACTACCCCTGGCTGCCGCAGGAAGCGGCGATGTACGGGTTCCCTCTGAACTGGATCCTGGCCGACGGAGAGACGCCGCCGCTGGAGAGCGATCCGCGGCTCGGCGAGGAGATGCGCCGCCGGATGGGGCAGGGCGACACGGCAGTGAACCTCGCCGCCAGCGGTCTCGTGCTCAACGCGCTGATCCTCTCGGGCGACGCCCGCTACCGGGACTGGATCGCCGAGTATGTCGGCGCTTGGCGCGAGCGCGCGGAGGCGGCCGGCGGGGTGCTGCCGGACAATGTCGCCCCGGACGGCACGGTCGGCGGGCTGCACGAGGGCCGACCCTACGGCGGCCACTACGGCTGGTCATGGCCGCACGGCTGGCACAGCGTCGGCCACGCGGCCACGGTCGCGGCCCTGGCCGCCGCCGAGGCGACCGGTGACGACTCCTACCTGGACCTCGTCCGGCCCACGATGGACGAGATGTTCGCCCACGGCAAGACGATGCCGTTCACCGAGGCCGACTCCAGTCTGCGCTCCAAGTGGATCGCGCAGCTGCGCGAGGACGTGAACACGCCCACCTTCCACGTCCCGTTCCGCCGAGGCGACGAGGGCTGGTTCGACTACAACCCGATGACCCTGCCGGTGCCCGTCGCCCTGTGGCACCACAGCGCCGGGGACGCCGACCGCGAGCGGATCGAGCGGCTGCGGGAGGCCAGCGGCATCGACTGGCGCACGCTGCGGCCCTTCCGCAGCAAGGAGGAGGCGCACCACGAGGAGGCCTGGTTCGCCTTCCTCTCCGGCGACGACCCGGACTACCCCGAGCGCATCCTCGCGACCGCCCAGGCGCAGGTGCGGCACCGGTTGCAGCGGATGGAGCGCTACCGCGGTCTGGAGGTCGACGAGGCCGACATCCACCTGTGGCAGCTGTCCAACCCGGTGGTCACCGAGGCGCTGGTGCAGCTGACCTGGGGCGGTCCGCAGGTGCTCTACAACGGCGGCCTGCAGCAGGCGCGGGTGCGCTACTACGACGCCGACGCCCGCCGCCCCGGCCTGCCGCCGTCCGTCGCCGCCCTGGTCTCCAGCATCGACCCGCAGGCGACGGTGGTGGACCTGGTGAACCTCCACCCCACCGAGGACCGCACACTGATCGTCCAGGCCGGCGCCTTCGCGGAGCACACCATCCGCAGCGTCCGCCACACCCACAACCGCGACGACGCCTGGGTCGGCGACCTCTACGACTACGGACACACGGAGCCGGTCGAGGAGACCTCCGCGGCCCACGCCGTGGACGGGCCCTGGCTGCGGGTACACCTGCCGCACTCGACCCGGATCCGGCTCACCCTCGAACTCGAACTGCGCACCCGGCCCGCGTCCTACCGGACCCCCTTCGACGAGCCGTCGGACCAGGCGCATGACGGCGGTGTCCAGTGAACGCCGCCGCCGCGCCGGCGGTCCTCGACTGCCACGTCCATCTCTGGGACCCGCTCCGCCTTGCCTACCCCTGGCTGGCGGGGGTACCCGAGCTCAACCGCCCGTTCACCGCCGACGAGTTCGCGGAGCTCCGCCCGGCTAACGTCGACGTCCTCTTCATGGAGGCAGGCCGGGAGGAGCGCCACGCCGCGGACGAGATCACGTGGGTGCGCGAGCAGGCCGAACGCCACCCGTGGATCCGCGGCGCCGTCGCCCACATCCCGCTCGAACGCCCCGCCGAGGCACTCGACGCGATCCGGCGCTACGCGGCCGACCCCTTCGTGGTCGGGGTGCGCCGCAACGTGCAGGACGAGGCGCCCGGCTTCACCGAGGACGCGGCGCTGCGCGCGAGCCTGCGGCTGCTCGGCGAGGCGGGGCTCCCCTTCGACGCCTGTGTCCGCCACCACCAACTGCCCGAGCTGGCACGGCTGGCCGCCGCCTGCCCGCAGACCACCTTCGTCCTCGACCACCTGGGCAAGCCGAAGGAGGAAGCCGTCACCACCTGGTCGCAGGCGCTGCGCGGGGTGGCGGAGCAGCCGAACACCGTCTGCAAGCTCTCCGGCCTGGCCACCGAACTGGCTCCCGACGCACCGCCCGGGCTCGCCCTTGCGCTGCTGCGCGAGGCGCTGGAGGTGTTCGGCCCCGACCGCTGCCTCTTCGGCAGCGACTGGCCGCTGCTGCAGCTCGCCACCGACTACCAGGCCTGGCTCGACCTGGTCCAGGCAGCGCTCGCCGACCACTCGCCCACCGCCGCTGACGCGGTGCTGCGCGGCAACGCGGAGCGCGTCCACCGACTGGCCCCCTCCCGAAAGGGCGCCCGATGAAGCGCATCGCCCAGACCACCCGGCTGGTCCCGGAGCGCCGCGAGGAGTACCTCGCCCTGCACAGCGCCGTCTGGCCGGCCGTCGAGGCCGCCCTGCACGTCGCGCAGATCCGCAACTACAGCATCTTCCTGCACGGCGACACCCTGTTCGCCTACTACGAGTACCACGGCGAGGACTGGGACGCGGACCTCGCCACGATCAAGGCCGACCCGGAGACGCAGCGGTGGTGGACCTTCACCGACCCCTGCCAGGAGCCGTGGCCGGACGCCCCGCCCGGCAGCCGCTGGACGGACCTGCCGGAGATCTGGCACCTCGGCGAGCCGCCGCGGTCCTGAGTCACCCGGCAGGGCCCCACGAAACCCCGTCGACCGCGCCAGCCGCCGACGGTGCCCCACCACACCACCCTGTACGGCCCACGCACCGCCACCAGAGGACCATCCTCGAGCGAAAGGGCACCAGACAGTGACATCGCAGCTCCCAGGACGGGGAAGCCAGCGCCGACCCGCCCGCATCACGGCGACGGCCACGATCGCGCTCGCCGCCGCACTCGCCGTGCCGACAGCGGCCCACGCCGCCGTCTCCACCACGATCTACGTCTCCCCCACCGGCTCCGGCACGGCGTGCAGCGCGACCGCGCCCTGCTCGCTGACCCAGGCGAAGACCTCCGTCGAGGCCGTCAACGGAAACATGAGCGGCGACATCGTCGTCCAACTCGCCGGCGGCACCTACCGTCTGACCGCGCCGCTCAGCCTCGGCAGCGCCGATTCCGGCACCAACGGCCACACCGTGTACTGGCAGGCCGCCCCGGGCCAGACGCCGGTGATCTCCGGCGGCCGGCAGGTCACCGGCTGGACCCTGCACGACTCGACCAACAACATCTACGCCGCGTCGGTCCCCACCGGGGTCGACTCACGGCAGTTGTACGTCGACGGCTCGCTCGCACCGCGCGCCGCGCTCACCATCGCCCGCAGCGACGTCGCCTTCACCAGCACCGGCATGACGATCCAGAACGCGAACCTGAACTGGATCGCCAACCTGCCGGAGCAGAACCGGATCGAGCTGGAGGCCCAGAACTCCTTCACCGACCGCTTCGCCCCCGTTCAGAGCATCAGCGGCTCGAACGTCACCATGCAGGAACCGGCCTGGCAGAACAACGCCTGGGGCTACGACACTCTGGAGCACCCCTTCGCCGGGGGTGGCCTGCAGTTGGAGAACTCATACTCGTTCCTGAACACGGCCGGGCAGTGGTTCCTCGACCCGACCGCCGGCGAGCTGTACTACAAGGCGCCGTCCGGCTGGAACCCCTCCGCGCACGACGTGGAACTGCCCAAGCTGACCTCGCTCGTGGACATCAGCGGCAGCTACAGCAACCCCGTCCAGAACCTCGCCTTCCAGGGCATCAGCTTCGAGGACACCACCTGGCTGGCCCCCAGCAGCGACATCGGCTACGCCGACCAGCAGACCGGTACGTTCCTCAACCAGACCTACTCCAACGAGCCCTCGAACTTCCTGTCGGCCTGCAACACCGGCTGCCAGGCCTTCGAGTCCACGCGCAACAGCTGGGGTGAGGCGCCCGCCGCGGTCCAGGTCTCCGCCGCAAGCGGGATCAGCTTCAGCGGCGACACCTTCAGCGACCTCGGCCAGGTCGGCCTGGGCATCGGCCAGGACAGCGACGCCGTCGCCTCCGGCACCGGCCTCGGCGCCTCGAACATCACCGCCAACGGCAACACGTTCACCAACGACTCCGGAAGCGGCGTGGTAGTCGGCGGGGTCCAGCCGAACGCGCACCACCCGTCCAACTCCGCGATGACCGACCAGAACATCACGATCAGCAACAACACCGTGAGCGGCGTGGCGCAGGACTACAAGGACATGCCCGGCATCCTGTCCACGTACGTGACGCACGCCATCATCACGCACAACGAGGTCTCGAACCTCGCCTACGACGGCATCGACATCGGCTGGGGCTGGGGCATCAACGACCCGGGCGGCAGCCAGGACTACGTCAACCGCGGCACGTACAACTACCAGCAGATCTACACCACCCCGACCACCCTGAAGAACACCGTCGTGACCTACAACAAGGTCCACGGCACCAAGAAGGTCTTCCACGACGGCGGCAGCATCTACAACCTGTCCGCCGACCCCGGCGCCGTGATCGACTACAACTACGTCTACGACAACAACCACACCATCGGCCTCTACATGGACGAGGGGTCCCGCTACGTCACGTTGCAGAACAACGTCCTTCAGGACAACGGAACGTGGGCCTTCACCAACGCCAGCGCCAGTAACAACACGGACAACAACTCGTTCGTCGGCAACTGGTACAACAGCGGCGGCGCCAGCGTCGCGACCGGTTCTCCGCACAACAACGTGCTCAGCGGAAACGTCCAGGTCAGTGGTACGAATTGGCCCGCAGGCGCTCAGCAGGTGATTTCGCAAGCCGGCGTGAACTACGGCACGACAACAGACGACAACACGACGGCGGGAACCAACCACTTCGCCTACTCCGGCTCGTGGGGCTTGGCGACCGGCGTGTCCGACCTCTACGGCGGGACTGCGCACTACAGCCTCACGGCCAATTCCACCGCGACGTTCACCTTCACCGGTACGCAGATCGCCATCCAGGGCGTGAAGGATGTCGATCAGGGTATCGTCGGGTTCTCCATCGACGGCGGACCGGTGACGTCCGTCGACGACTACAGCCCCACGCGCCTGCCGCAGACCACGCTGTGGAGCACTACCGGGCTTGCTCTCGGAACGCACACCGTCACGGCCACCGTCACCGGTACGAAGAACTCGGCCAGCTCGAACGACATCGTCGCCCTGGACGATGCCGTGGCGAGCACGATCATCGATGATGCGACCACCAGCGGCACGGACTCTTTCGCGTACGGCTCGAACTGGGGCCTGGCCACCGGGGTGTCCGACCTCTACGGCGGTACCGCGCACTACAACCTCACGGCCGGCTCCACCGCAACCTTCACGTTCGCCGGCACCGGCGCTACGATCCACGGCGTCAAAGACGTGGACCAGGGCATCTCGACGTACTCGGTGGACGGCGGTCCTGCTCAGTCCGTGGACGCCTACAGCAGCGCGCGCCTGCCCGGCATCCCACTGTTCACCGTCTCCGGCCTCCCGCAAGGCACGCACACGATCACGATCGGCGTGACCGGAACGAAGAACCCAGCGAGCGCCAATGACATCGTCGCGCTCGACTACGCGACCGTCCCGTAGCCAAACGGGTCACGGCCCGACGCAGCGTGGTCGCGGGCGACCGACCCGCCATATCAGCCAGCGGTGAAACCTCGGCCGAGCCGTGGAACCTGCTGGAGGGACGCTTGCATCGTGGCCGACGGCACCCGCCGTCGGCCACGTACACGTGTCCGACAGCCGCGCCGAGCGCGGCACGAAGCTCGGATCCAGCCTGGAAGCTGACGCTGGAATCCAGATCTGGCATGCGCGGCTGCCCGGACGGAGGCGTGGCGCGTGGTGACCGACAGCAAACAGGACGCACCCACGGCCGTGGTCCAGGTGGACCCGGACGGCGTGGTGACCAGCTGGGGCAGGGGTGGGCGGCGGCTGGGCTGGACGGCGCAGGAGACCGTCGGACGCCGTGCACCGACCTGCTGGCGAACCCCGTCCCGGGTTCTCGCGAGGCTGCGAGGGGCGCATCGGCCTGCGCCACCGGGACGGCTCGACCGTGGACGCAGTGGTGTCGGCCCACCCGCTGCAGGGCGGCGACGGCCGTTTCCAGGGCCGGGTCATGGCCGTGCAGCGCTGGGACCGCCGCCCTGTGATCGCCGACCGGGTCTTCGAGCAGCGCCGCTTCGCCCTCGGCGTCTACGACCCCGACCTGCGCTTTCTCTGGGTGAACGAGTCCGCCTGCCGCGTGATGGCGCACTCCGAGCAGCAGCTGCTTGGCGAGAAGTACCGCGAAGCGTCTCCCGAGCTCGACGACGCCGCGTACACCAACCAGCTCTCCAAGGTCGCCCGGACGGGTGAGCCCGCACGTCTGATCACGGTTTCTTCCGCCCGCTCGGCAGCAACTACGCCAACGCCCGGGCCACCAACATGTGGCCCGTCCGGGACGAGCAGGGCACGATCCGCGTGGTGGCCAACTGGGGCTTCGACATGAGCGCCGAGTTCGACCAACTGCCGTGGCAGCCCGCGATCCTGAACCCGCAGCGCTGACCGGTTCGGGCACCTGCCAACCGTCACCGCCCCCGAGAACCTACGGCCGTGCGTCGGCCCGGGCCCTCTACAGCAAACGCGGCAACCTTTTCGGCCCCGGCGGCAACGGGGAGGTGGAACAACGACTCGACCGGACCGACCGAACGGATGGGCATGAGGGGAACGAAGCGCGCCTCGCAGTCGCGGCGCAGGCGTCGACACGATCTGACCAGAGCATTCCAGCGGCGCTCCTGGGCATCGGGGTCCTGACGTGCCTGATCCTGGCCTTCCTGCCCGGCGGGGGTCCGGCCGATGCGGGGCGTGCCGTTGCGGCGGCCCAGGCGGGCGCCGCGCCCGGCGCCGGAGCAGCGGCGGCCTCGTCCGGTTCTGCGCGGGCCGTGACTGCGTCGGCGCGGCCGTCCCACGCCGGCACCGCGTCGGCGTCCAGCGGCGCCGCTCCCACGGGATCCGCCGTGTCGCCGTTGGCCGGGCGGATCAACCCCCACGTCACCTACCACGGCGTCGCGACCGCCTACGCCGCGGCGGACGGCAACGGGGCGTGCCTGTTCGGGCCGACCAGCGACCTGACGGTCGCGGCGATGAACTACACGGACTACGAGTCGTCCAAGGCGTGCGGGGCCTACGTGCTCGTGCACGCCGCCAACGGCGCGTCCCTGACGGTGCGGATCGTCAACGAGTGCCCCCTGCCGTGCGCGCCGGGCCACCTCGACCTGAGTCAGCAGGCGTTCGCGCGGCTCGCCGACCTCAGGGTCGGCCGTCTGACCATCACCTGGACGCTGCTCAGCCCCGCCTCGATCGGCTCCCTCTCTCGCTGCGCTACCAGACCGGCTCCAGCCGCTGGTGGTGCGGCATCCAGGTGATCGGCCACCGCAATCCCGTCGCGCTGCTGGAAGTCCGCGCCGCGGGCGGCTGGCTCCGGCTTGCGCGCACCGACTACGACTACTTCCTCTCCCCGCACGGCGGCGGGTGCGGCGGGCCGATCAGGATCACCGACATCTACGGTCAGCAGCTGACCGTCAACGGGATCGCGCTACGGTCGAACGTCGCCCAGGTGACCAGTGTCCGGTCCGCCCGGCATTGACCGGGCAGCCAGCCAGCCGCCCGGACCCGTTGACGACCGCTGCTACCCTCATGGGTCGTTGTTAACGCGCTCATGCAAGAAAGGGCGACCGAGGGAGATGCTCCCCGATGACGCGTCCGAAGAGTTCCACGACTTCTTCGAACGCCACTACGCCGAACTGGCGCGCTTCGCCCACCTCCTGATCGGGGAGGCGGACGCGGCCGACGACCTGGCCGCCGACGCCCTGGTCACGATCTGGCAGCGCTGGGACCGGTTCCGCAGGGCCGACCACCCGCGGGCCTACGCGCGCGGCGTGCTGGCCAACATGGCCCGTGAACGGCTCCGGAGCACGGTCCGGGAGCGCCGCCGGATCACCCTGTTCTGGTCCCGCGTCCCGGAGCGGACGGACGGCCCCGATGTGGCCGCCGTGCTCGACGTGCGCACGGCGCTGACCAGGCTGCCGTTCCGCAGGCGGGCGTGCGTGGTGCTGCGCCATGCCTTCGACCTGTCGGAGAAGGACACCGCGATGGCCCTGGGCATATCGGTCGGTACAGTCAAGAGCCAGACCTCGAAGGGGCTGGCCGAGCTGGAACGCATACTCGGCGTACGATCCGCCGAGGCACTGGTGGCAGGGAGGAGGAATCCGTGAGCGAGGAGATCAAGCGGCAGCTGCGCGAATCCGCCCAGGGCTACCAGCCTGACCGCGCCAGGATGCTGGCCCGCGCGGAGCGCGCTCTCGCGGGCCCAGCAGTCCGTCATCGGACCCGCACGTTCACCAGGTCGGGCCGACGGACCGTCCTCGCCGCGGTGGCCACGGCAGGTCTGCTGGCGACCGGCGGCTTCGCCGTCGCCGACATCGTCCGCGGACCGGCTCCCACGACCACCGTCACGACACCGGGCGGAACGCCGTCGGCCGCTCCACGTCCGACACCGTCGGTCACCGTCACCTCCACCGGCCCCTCGCCGACCCCCACGGCGGCCGGATCGCACCCGACCCAGCCGACCGGCGCACGGCCCCAGGCCGGGCCCTTGTGGTCGGCAGGTTCCGTGGACGCGCACAGCAGCGTCTACTGGGCGCAGGGCGACCTCCAGCTGAAGACCGCTCAGCCGCTCACCTCGCTCGTCGTGGAGCTGCGCGTCGCGCAGACCGGCGACGTAAAGACCACAGGCAGTTGGAGCACCCTGCCGAGCAGCGACTTCACCGTCGCCGTGCGGGAGGTCGGCAACGCGCTGGTCTACCGCTGGGTACTCAAGCCCGGCCTGACCGTGCCGGTCGGACAGTTCCTGTTCGCCGCGCAGTTCAACCACACCACCGGGACCCGCGACGCAGCCGGCGACAGCTACCGCGTCGACGCGCGGACCCAGGCCGGTTCTCCAGTGTCGGTGTGGGGAGGCTTCGCCCCGGCGGGGTAGTACCTCCCGCAACCCGAGGATCCGGTGCGCCTGCCGCCGTGGCGTGGAAGCCCCCGGTCGTGGTCTGCCACGAGCGGGCGGAGGCCCACGTCTGCTTGGACAGCACGCTTACACCGATGCTGAGATCGTCCTGCTCGATGTCCTGGACACCGAGCTCCCGGCCGTGGCGTACGGCGCGTTCGCCGGACTGCTGGGCCGTGGTCGTCCTACCGGGCGCCGACCGGCCGGGAACAGGGCCGCCGAGGGCCGGGGCAGGGATCCGGGGAGGAGACGGCCACGGCCGTCTCGGCCGGCCCTGCGCCCAGCAGACCCGGAGCGCAGGGAGGAGCGCGAGGTCGTGGGCGCGGCCGAAGGCGCGGACCCGCTGGTCCTCGCCCGCGCAGGAGACCCGACCCACTTGTGCCCCCTCAGCCTCAGCCACGCCACCCGCTTCGTCGTCGACCACTCTCCCTGCCCGATCCTGCTCGTCCGGCCCGAGCCGGCGCCCGACGTGACCGCTCTGCCGCCGCCCCCGTCGCCGTTAGGGGCCGGGCGCGACGTCCTACCGGACCGTTGCCGCCCGCAGTGCAGCGTCACACCACGGTGAAGGTCCACCGCAGGTTGGTGCTGCCGTTCCCGGACCACTGCTTCGTCGGAGAGCCGGAGGAGACGTTGCCGCCGCCGTCCAGGACGAGTCCGGTGGTGCGGTTGGCGATGCTGTACCTGCCGTCACCTTGGTGGGTGATCCGCCACTGCTGGTTGTTGCCGCCGTTCCAAGGCGCCTCCATGGCCGCGGCACCGTTGCTCGTGGCGCCCCACCCGTCGACGACCATGCCGTTGGTGCGGTTCACCAGCTTGTAGTAGCCGTTGCCGAGTTCGACAGCCTGCCATTGCAGGTTGGTGCTGCCGTTCCAGGTCCATTGCTTGAGGTTGGACCCGGAGGCGACGTTCCCGCCGCTGTCCAGTACCAACCCGTCGGTGACGTTGGCGATCCGGAACCAGGTGGCCGGGTTGAACTGCACTTTCAGCGAGGCGACCGCGTCATTGTTGCCGGTCGTCCGCAGGTCGGCGTTGTCCCCGGTGAAGGTCCAGACGGTGCCGGTGAAGTTGTCCCCGGAGTAGCCGATGATCTGGTGGCCGGGAGCCAGCCGCAGCGAGGACAGGCTCAGGCTGGGCAGGCCGGCGAGTCCCAGCTGGTCGGCGGTGTAGTCGCCGAGGGCGAGCACGGCGCTGGATCCCGAGTAGTCGACGTCCTGGTAGAGCACGGCGCCGGCGAGGGGCTGCAGGGAGGGGATCTGTCCGGAGAAGGTCAGCTTCAGCACGTACGCCAGGGCGGAGAACGGCGCGGAGACGGTCGGCAGGGTCACGTGCAGCCCGGCGGAGTCCTGCGTCGGTGTCGGCAGACCGATGTAGGTGCCGGCGGTGGAGTTGAGCAGTTGCACGGAGGTGAGTGAGCCGAGGTTGATCCGGGAGGAGCTGAGCGTCGACACTGTCAACGAGCTGCCCGGCCAGCCCAGGACGGTCGCGTACAGGACGGTGTTGTCCTTGCTCCGGGTGAAGCGGATGTCCTGGGCGGTGCCGGCCTGCGGGCCGGTGAACGCACCGCCGCCCATCTTCGTCGGGCCTTCCCCGTAGGCGGTCCAGGCTCGTGTCGCGTAGACGGACTCCCCGAAGCGGCCCAGGTAGTCGCCGATCCCGAGCAGGATGTCCTTCTGGGCCTGGGGGATGGTGCCGTCGGCCATCGGGGCGATGTTGAGCAGCATGTTGCCGTTCTTGCTGACCCGGTCGATGAGCGAGTGCAGCATCTGCTGCGTGGTGTAGTACCCGATGCCGGTGGTGTAGCACCAGCTGGAGCTGGAGATGCTGTCGTCGGTGAGCCAGTAGGGCGCGGTGATGTCGGCCGGCCCGCCCCGTTCGAAGTCGAAGACCTCGCCGTGGCTGTCGAAGCCGTCCTTGTAGGTCGCCACGACCTCGCGGCCCCAGGAGTCGGCCTGGTTGTAGTAGTAGGACAGGAAGTTCAGCCGCTGCGTCTCGTCGACTTTGCTCAGGTCGAAGTCCTCCCACAGGATGTCGGGCTGGGCGAGGTCGACGACCTCCTTCAGCTTGTCGTACCACAGCTGGTTCTCCGCTGTGCTGCCCAGCTGACCGTAGAGCTTCTGCAGGCTCGGGTCCGACTGCGGTGGCACGTGGTCGTAGTAGCCGTTGAAGTTGTAGGCGTGGTGCATGGCCACCAGCAGCTTCAGTCCCTTGGCCCGGATGGCGTCCCTGAACAGCTGAAGCAGGTTGAGCTGGGGGCCCTTGGCGGCCGAGTTCCACTCGTTGACCGTGCTGTTCCACATGGAGAAGCCGTCGTGGTGCTCGCTGACCGGGCCGGCGAACCGGGCTCCGGCGTCGACGAAGAGCTGCGCCCACTCATCGGGGTCGAAGTTCCCTCCGGCCGACTTGAGCTTCGGCGCGAACTTCGTGAAGTTGCCGCTCAGATCGTTCGCACCGTTGATGAAGTTCTGGTACGGCCACACCGACGGGTTGCCGTACGTGGCGATGTGGTGCTGGTTGGCGTTGCTCCCGCTGATGTACATGTTGCGCGGGTACCACTCGCTGTCGTAGGCCGGGACGCTGAAGACACCCCAGTGGTGGTAAATGCCGAACTTGGCGTCCTGGAACCACTCCGGGGCCGCCGGGTGCTGGTCCACCGAGGTCCAGGACGGCGTGTACGAGGATGGTGCGGCTTGGGCATCCCCGGCACTGAGCGTGCTGCTCGCGACCGCGGCCACGACGACACCTGTGGCACTCAGCAGGAACTGCCGTCTGTCCAACATAGAGAACCTCCATCAGCTGCCTGACTGGCGTTCGGCTCGCCAGGCGGCTGGACGGCCTGGCGACGGCGAGGCTCGGAACATTGCGAGCACGGGGTGGGGTGCACGCGTCCGCCGATGCGGCAGGGGCCATTCCTGGTGTCGCCGTATCGAACGTTACGCACGAATCTCGGGCACATGACTTCCTCGCGTCAACAGGCGTGAAGGGATGAAAAGCACTTCCAGCCGGGGCTATTTGACCGGTATATGCGCTATTCAGGCAGTACATCCATGGCGAGACATAGAATGTCTTCGGGCGCCTACGGGCCGTCAGATCCCTTGACAGGTGCACAAAGGGTCGGGCACCGTCTCCCAACGAGAGCCCGACACCCCTCCCCCTCCCCGCCGTTCGTGGAGTGGTGCGCACCGGGATGTTAGCGCTAACAGAGAACGTGCCCTACGCAGAGCAGGGAGACGGCATGAAGGCAGGCGCACTCGGCGGCCGACGCAAATTCGGCAGTCTCGGCGCCGGGATGGTGATCATCCTCGGCGCGTTGGCCGGCACCGCCACCTCGACCGGTGCGGCGCACGCCGCATCGCAGGGTCCGTGTGACATTTACGCTGCCGGCGGCACGCCGTGCGTGGCGGCGCACTCGACGACGCGTGCGCTGTACGCGTCGTACGACGGTCCGCTGTACCAGGTCCGGCGTTCCTCCGACGGCGCGACCACGAACATCGGTCTGCTCTCCGCGGGAGGGGTCGCCGACGCCGCCGCGCAGGACTCGTTCTGCGCCGGCACGAGCTGTGTGATCACGGTCATCTACGACCAGTCCGGGCGAGGCAACAACCTGACTCCGGCGCCCGCCGGCGGGTATGTGACCACCCCCGACAGCCCCGCCGACGCGACCGCGGCGCCGATCACCATCGGCGGACGGAAGGCCTACGGCGTCTACACCTCGACCGGTATCGGGTACCGCGACGACAGCACCAACGGCGTCGCCACCGACGACAGCCCCGAGGGTGAGTACGACATCGTGGACGGCACGCACTACGACAACGGGTGCTGCTTCGACTACGGCAACGCCGAGACCACCAACCACAACGACGGCAACGGCACCATGGAGGCGATCTACTTCGGCAACGCCAAGTACTGGGACACCGGCGCCGGCAACGGCCCCTGGATCATGGCCGACCTGGAGAACGGCCTGTTCTCCGGCTCCAACATCAACAGCCAGAATCCCGGCGACCCGACGGTCGACTACCGGTTCACCACCGCCATGGTCAAGGGCGAGTCGAACCAGTGGGCCATCCGCGGCGGCGACGCCCAGTCGGGAGGCCTGTCCACCTTCTACAGCGGACCGCGCCCGGCGGGCTACAACCCGATGCACAAGGAAGGCGCGATCCTCCTGGGCATCGGCGGCGACAACAGCGACGGCGGCGCCGGCACCTTCTACGAGGGCGCGATGACGGCGGGCTACCCCTCCGACGCCACCGAGAACACGGTGCAGACCAACATCAACGCCGCCGGATACGGACCCGGCGGTGGCGGCACCGGCACCGGGGCGCTGCACGCGGACGGCGCGGGCCAGTGCCTGGACGACCCGCACGGCAGCACCACCGGTGGCACGCAGATGCAGATCTGGGGCTGCAACGGTCAGGCCAACCAGACCTGGACCCACACGTCCTCGAACCAGTCGACCGTCACCAACAACGGTACGACCGACTGTCTGGATGCCAGCGGTCAGGGCACCAGCCCCGGCACCAAAGTGATCATCTGGCCCTGCGACGGCGCGAGTAACCAGCAGTGGCAGTTCAACTCCAACGGCTCGATCACCGGGGTGCAGTCGGGGCTCTGCCTGGACGTGACCGGAGGGGCCACCACCGCTGGCACTCTGGTCGAGCTTTGGAACTGCACCGGCGCCGGCAACCAACGGTGGAACCTCGGGTGACCGAGTAGACGCGTCCCCGCGGCGGAACCAGACCCGTGCGACGTGCGGTTGGCCGAGTTGTCGGCCAACCGCACAGCGCTGCTGTGCCTGCAGCTCTGCATGCAGCGGCTGCTCAGCCCCGCCAGGCCGGCGTGCCGATGGCGGTCTTCGACGCGGCCTGGACCCTGATGGAGCACAACAACCTGTGGGCGGCGCTGCACGGCGAGACGCGACGCCGCGCCGGCCGCCGAGACCAACCTGGTCTGGCTCACCTTCCACAACGACCCGGGCCGGGTCCGGCACCCCTTGCCGGAAGAACACCGGGCCTCCCTGGTCGCCGACCTGCGCGACGTCGCCTCGCGCTACCCGGCCGACCGCCGGCCGGCCGCCATGATCAGCGACCTGCCCCGGTCGAACATCGAGTGCGCCCGATGACCGCGCCGACCCCCAGCCCACCCGCCAACGCGAAGCCCGGGGACCGCCTGAATCGGCGCGACATCCACCCGCCCGTGCACCACGCCTGACGACACGACCGATATATCCATCCTCGCTCTGGCTTTGTTCATGAGTTGCGGTTCTGGCCCAGGTTGTGTGGTGTGCATACTCTCTGTGACTGTTGCCCTCGCCCTGGGTCACGCCAGATCGTCCGAAAACTGACGGTGTTGACCGTGTTCGGGGTCATGGTTCTGGTTGTGCGCGAGGTACTGCTCCGGCTGGAAGAGCTGCTCTTCCTGTCGGATCCGGGAATCAGGGTGGAGTCTGTGCAGGACGACGGTCTGCTGATCCGAGTCGGTGTCAGATGCAGTACAGCTGGCGCTCGGTGCCCAAGCTGCGGAAGCTGGTCCGGGCGCGTGCATGGCTCCTACCTGCGGTTTCCCGCCGACCTCCCCGTGGCGGGACGCCGGGTGGTGCTGCAACTTCGTGTCCGACGCTTCACCTGCGAAGACGTCTCCTGCGGGCGGCGGACATTCGTCGAGCAGGTCGCCGGCCTGACCCGGCGAAACAGCCAACGGACCGAACGAATGCGGTCGGTGCTGGCCGAGGTCGGCCTCGCTCTGGCCGGTCGCGCCGGTGCCCGGCTTTCCGACGTCATCGGGGCGAGGGTCAGTCGGAACACGGTCCTGCGGCTGGTGGACGCCCTTCCGGAACCCCAGCCACAGGACCCGCGTGTAGTCGGCGTCGACGAGTACGCGATGCGCAAGGGCCGCGTCTACGGAACCGTGCTGGTTGACGTCGAGACGCGCAGGCCGGTGGACCTCCTGCCGGATCGCGAGGCAGGCACCATCGCGGCTTGGCTGGCTGAGCACCCGGGGATTGAGGTCGTCTGCCGCGATCGCGCCCCCTTCTTCGCCGAGGGCGCCAGCATCGGGGCGCCCACCGCGGTCCAGGTCGCCGACCGGTTTCACCTCTGGCGCGTGCGCCGTGAGGCGCTGATTGATCGAGTGGAGGTGGGAGACCTTCGCCGCTGTCCTGTCGCAGCAGGGCGGTGAAGCTGGGGGCAGCCTGACCCGGGAGGTGCCGGGGAGGGCGGCAAGCAGCCCCGACAAAGCCGGGACGTGTCAGCACTGCCAGATGGTGCGGGTCCGGCGAGCGAGACGGAGAGGTATACGAGAGGAACCGGTGTTTGAAGCCTCCTAAGGTGACATCAGCTCGAACCTGGCGGATCTGGGCTGGTTGCGGTGCGTGCTCGCCAATTTGCAGGCGGCGGGCAACTTCCGGGTCGTGCATGCCAGATGATCCGGAAGGCCACGGTGAATGTCTGCGGCGTAGCCGTGGCGATGCCGCGGGGGTATAGCTGGGTGCCTACTCCGACGATCGATCATCAGTGAACACGGGAACCTCTCCGGTCCCGCCCGGTGTCCGCGCGGCCAGCGCGGACGGCGGGCTGGGTCCACCGTCGGCCGACCGGGCCGGGGAGGGGCGGAGCCGCCGTAGTACTCCGAGCCGGGGAAAGCCCGGTGCATGGGGAAGGGCGGCAGCGAGATCGCAAGGGAGGGACTGCAATGTCCGAAGACACCGGGGTGGATGCCCTGGTCGCGTGGCCCTCGGTGCTGGTTGCTGAGGCACGGGTACGGAAGATGCAGACCAAGCTGCACCGTTGGGCGAAAGCCGACTATGGCTTCCGGTTCGACGATGTGTTCAACTTCGTCTGCGACCCGGCCATCTTGGTGATGGCGTTCGTGCGGGTCGCGGGCAACACCGGAGCCCGGACGGCTGGCGTGGACGGCGTTCGCGCCGCCGACGTCGTCGCCTCCGGGGTGACAGCGCACCTGAACCACGTCCGCGCCGAGCTTCGGGCCGGGGTCTTTCGGCCTCTGCCGGTGCGCGAGCGGATGATTCCCAAGGCCGGCGGCAAACTGCGCCGGCTCGGGATCCCGACCGTCACGGACCGGGTGGTGCAGGCGGCGCTGAAGCTGGTCCTGGAGCCCATCTTCGAGGCGGACTTCCGTCCGTACTCTTACGGGTTCCGGCCCAACCGGCGTGCGCACGACGCGATTGCCGAGATCCACCTGTTCGGCTCCCAGGGATACCGCTGGGTGTTGGACGCGGACATCGAGGCGTGCTTCGACCGTATCGACCACGGGGCCCTGATGGGCCGCGTCCGGATGCGGGTGAAGGACAAGCGCGTGCTGACACTGGTGAAGGCGTTCCTCAAGGCCGGGATCATGACCGAGCTCGGCGAGCGGAACGAGACCACCTCCGGAACACCGCAGGGCGGGATCCTCTCGCCCCTGCTGGCCAACATCGCGCTGTCCGTGCTCGACGACTTCGCCGCCGAGCAGTGGACCAATGCGATGGGAAGTCGGCGGGATCGCGAGCGGCGACGGCGGCGGGGTCTGCCGACCTGGCGACTGGTCCGCTACGCGGACGACTTCGTCGTCATGGTCCACGGCTCCCGCGAGCACGTCGAGGAGCTTCGTGAGCAGGTGAGTCAGGTCCTGGCCCCGATGGGCCTGGTCCAGTCACCGGCGAAGACCCGGATCGTCCACCTCGCGGACGGGTTCGACTTCCTCGGCTTCCGCATCGTCTGGATGCGGAAACGGGGAACGGACAAGTGGCACGTCTACACGTTCATCGCCGACAAGCCGGTCGCGTCGCTGAAACGGAAGATCAAGTCGCTGACCCAGAGGTTGTCGCATCTCGATTACAAGATCGCGCTGATCCGGATCAACCAGATCCTGCGCGGCTGGGCCAACTACTTCAAGCACGCGGTCGCCAAGCACACCCTGCAGACCCTGCACACCTTCGTCTGGTGGCGCATCGTCCGCTGGGTCATGCACCGGCACCGCATGACGTGGACGGCCATCCGTCGATGGCTCCGCGGCCCGCAAGGGAAGTGGAAGCCGATCTCGATGGACGGGATCCAGCTGTTCGACCTTGGCAGAGTGCCGATCACTCGGTATCGCTACCGGGGCAGCGACGGAATCCCGAGCCCTTGGCCGGACGCCCTGGAAGGCCCGCTTCCAACGGCATGATCTCGTGGAGAGCCCGGTGCGGTGAGAGCCGCACGCCGGGTTCGGAGGGCGGGTCGGGGAAACCCACCGGGAGCAATCCCGGCAGGGCGCCCCGGCCCGACCCAACAACCTCGGCGAGGCAGCAGAGCGATGCGTCTCCCGCCACCGCCCGTGTCTCCGCGTGATCTTCACCGATTCAGTGCCGGAGAAGGCTCCGACTCCGGCATCAGCCGAATGCGGGTCGCCGTGGCCGACCGGGCACCGGTTCGCCGACCGTACCCGCACCAAGCACGCCACCGTCCACGCGCTGCTGGCCGCCGGCCACAGCCGGCGCTCCATCCAGCGACAGCTCGGCATGACCTACCGCACCGTCCAACGGCTGGCCGACGCCGCGACGCCGGAAGAGCTATTCCAGGGGCAGTGGCAGAACCGCAGGACCAAGCTCGACGACTTCAGGCCCTACCTGCACGAGCGATGGGCCGAGGGCTGCACGAACGCCTGGACCCTCTGGGAAGAGATCAAGACGCACGGCTACACCGGCGGATACGGAGCGATCCGCGCCTACCTCCGGCCGTTCCGCACATCCCCGACCGCACCTGCAGCCCGCCCGCCGTCCCCGCGCACGGTCACCGGCTGGATCCTGACTCACCCCGACATCCTGCCGGAAGGCGAGCAGTTGAAGCTCAAAGCCGTCCTCGCCGGCTGCCCCGAACTGCGGGCCCTCACCGGGCACGTCAGCACGTTCGGGAAGATGCTCACCCAACTGCAGGGCGACCAGCTCCCGCAATGGATCAAAGCAGTCCGCGCCGATGACCTGCCAAGCCTCCGTACCTTCGTCAACGGCCTCGAACGCGATCTCGCCGCCGTCACCGCGGGCCTGACACTGCCGTGGAGTTCTGGAGTCGTCGAAGGCCACGTCAACCGGATCAAAATGATCAAGCGCCAGATGTACGGCCGGGCCGGCTTAGGCCTCTTGCGGAAGCGAGTCCTGCTGGCCTCCTGACGGGAACGGTCACGACCCCTGCCGGAGTCGCTCCGCAGCCTGAGCAGGGGTGTCGTAATAGCCGGGCCGCGCCAAGAGGACCGAGCTGAAGTAGTAGCCCTGCTCTTCCTCGGGCTCGTCGTCAGCTGCGAACGGGCGCCAGAAGCTCAGCAGCAGGTCAGAGGCAACGAAAGACGCCGGGTCGTCGGGGTCTGCCTCGATCGTGGTGTGCTCGCCCATGCGCTGCACCAGCTCCTGGGCCGGGAGCGCGAACACGTCCAGGCCCCGGAAGATGACGCGGTCTGTCTGAGTCGACGGTCTCCCGAGCTCAATCGCTTCCAGCATGTCTCGCGTGCAGTGGATGCTGATCATCAGCCCGCTGGGACGGAAAACATGCTGCCCAGGCCGGTCTGATTCCGAGACCGCAGAGAGGTCGCGGAGCGAGTCCAGCGCGGCGTTGGCGGCTTGGCGAGTCATGCCGATCTGCAACGGCCCAACGCCGTTCGGCGGGGCGAGGTCGAAGTCCATGCGGGCATGATCCCAAACAGGTCTGTCAACGAGTTACGTAGCGCCATCCAGCTGATTCATTACAGATCGTGACGGCTCCACAGAAGTTGGACCAGAACCGCGACTCGTGAGCAGAGCCATCGCTCAGAGGCTCCAGCTCCGGTGGGCACCGCCCATGGATGGCAAGCCTGTCGATTCCCCTCCTCGAACGACATGGGGTCCGTAGAAAGACGCACTTGCGCCACCGCCGGTGAAGCGGTGGCGCAGCCGAGGTGCTGTTGTGACGCCCTGATTCTCAGGTCCAGGGCTGGTCCACCAGCCAGCTGGTGTCCTGGGCCCAGAACGCCGTGGCATCCCAGGCGTTGGAACCTCCGTCACCGGCGAGGTAGACGGTGTAGTCGTAGTGGCGGAGGTACTTCGTGGGGTAGTTGACGGACCTGAAGGAGTGGCCGACCCCGCTGTTGCCCGCGGTGGGGCAGAAGGTGGCGTCCTGCGCGAACGTGCTGCTGCCGTCGTCCGCGCTCAAGTAGAGCTCGAAGTTCGAGTGCCGCAGGAAGCGTCCGGGGTCGTTGGCAGACTCGAAGGTCAGGCAGGAGGTGTCGGCCAGACCGGCTCGCACGATCCAGGTGGCGTCGGCCTTGGTGGTGGCCGGGCTGGAGGAGTTGACGGCGGAGATGACGGCCTTGTTGTCGGCGTCGTCGTGGCGGATGTAGTCGGTGGTGCAGCAGGTGGTGGTCGCCTGGAGGGAGATCCGGGAGCCGGGGGTCAGAGCGCCGGTGCTGGTCGAGCCGCTGCCGTAGCCGACCGCGGTGATGTTGGCCTGGACCGCGTTCTCGGTGGCGTCGGAGGGGTAGCCGGAGGTCATGACGCCTTCGTAGAAGGTGCCCGCGGAGCCCTTACTGTTGTCGCCGCCGATGCCGAGGATGATCGCGCCCTCCTTGTGCATCGGGTTGTAGCCAGAGACGTTGGGGCGTACGCCGTTGTAGAAGGTGGACAGACCTCCCGACTGGGCGTTGCCGCCACGGATGGCCCACTGGTTCGGGCCGCCCTTGACCATGGCGGTCAGGAACCGGTCGTTGACTGTGGGGTCCCCCGCGTTGAGGCGCTGGTTCGCCCCGGAGAACAAGCCGTTTTCCAGGTCGGCCATGATCCAGGGGCCGTTGCCGCTGCCGGAACCCCAGTAGTTGCTGTCGCCGAAGTAGATGGCCTCCATGTGGCCGTTGCCGGTGTCGTGGTTGCTGGTCTCGGCGTTGCCGTAGTCGAAGCAGCAGCCGCCGTTGAAGTGGGTGCCGTCGAAGATCGCGTACTCGCCCTCGGGCTGGTCTCCGGTGGCGATGCCGGAGGTGTTGTCGTCGCGGTAGCCGGTGCCGGGAGCGACGTAGACGCCGTACGCCTCGTGCCCGCCGACGGTGACCGGGGCTTCGAAGGCGTTGGCAAGGTTGTCCGGTCCACCGGCCGCTCCGCCCGCAGGGGCGTCGGTGAGGTTGTTGCCCTTGCCGGACTGGTCGTAGATGACGGTGATGACGCAGCTGGTCCCGGCACAGAAAGAGTCCTGCGCGGCGGCGTTCGCGTAGCCGCCGGCACTCAGCAGCCCGATGTCCTTCGTCGCCCCGTCCGAGGCACGTCGCACCTGGTACAGCGCCCCATTGTAAGTGCTGTACAGCGCCCGGGTGGTGCTGTGGGCGGCCACGCACGGCGTGCCGCCCGCGGCGTAGATGTCACAGGGGCCCTGGGTGGCAGCCTGGGAGGTCGTCGCCGTGCCGGTGAGCACGCCGGCGGCGAGCACGGCGGTCGTCCCCGCCGCCAGCAGCGCTCGCCGGGCGCGGCGGATCCAAGGTCGTAGGGTCATGAACGTCGAACTCCTTCACGGGTGGGGTGAGGTGTGAACATCGAGGCATTCCTCAGTGTCCGGCTGTGCGGGCGGGCGGGTCGCGTTGACGCCCTTGGAGCCGCTGCGATCCGGCCGGATGGGGGGCCACCGGACTCGGGCGGGCTGCTCGTCAGCTCCAGCGGGTGGTGGGCAGCCAGCTGGTGTCCTCGGCCCACAGCGAGGACGTGTCCCAGGCGTTGGTGCCGCCGTTGCTTGCGATGTAGGCGGTGAAGTCGTAGTGGCGGATGTACTTGGCGGGGTAGTTGAAGGACTGGAGGGAGTAGCCGGTGCCGCTGTTTCCCGGCTGCGGGCAGAAGGTGGCGTCGGCGGCGAACTGGGCGGACCCGTCGTTGGGCTCGAGGTAGAGCTCGAAGGCGAAGTGCCTGAGGTAACTGCCGGAGGCGTTGGCCGACTCCAGGGAGATGCAGTTGCTGTCGGCCAGGCCGGGCTTGACGATCCAGGTGGCGTCGGCCTTTACGGTGGCCGAACTCGAGGAGTTGATCGGGGAGATGACGACCTTGGAGTCGGCTTCGTCGTGGCGCAGGTAGTCCGAGGTGCAGCACGCGGTGGTGGCCTGCAGGGAGACCCGGGAGCCGGGCGTCAGTGAGCCGGTGCTGTAGCCGGCCGCGGCGATGTCGGCCTGGACCGCGGTGTCGGTGGCCTCGGAGGGATAGCCCTGAACCATGACGCCTTCGTAGAAGGTGCCCGCGCTGGCGTTGTGGTTGGTCTGGCAGCAGTCGCCGCCGCTACCCAGGATGATGGCGCCTTGCTTGTGCATGGGGTCGTACCCGCTGGGCAGCGAGCCGCTGTAGAGCGTGGCAAGGCTCTCGGACTGCGCGTCGGCGCCCTTGAGCGCCATCTGTGTGGTCCCGTTGTTCTTCAGCATCGCCGTGACGAAGTGGCTGGTCTCGGAGACCTGGTGGGGATTCCACGCCGTGCCGCCGCCGGAGAACAGGCCGTTCTCCAGGTCCGCCTGGACCCATGGCCCGGTTCCGCTGCAGCCGCCGAACCAGCACTCCGTGCTGAAGTTGATCGCGTCCATCGCGCCGTTGCCGTCAGCCTTGTGGTTCGTCTCGGTGTTGCCGTAGTCGAAGCAGCAGCCGTTGTCGGCGTGTGTGCCGCTGGTGACCATGTACTCGCCCTCCGGCGAGCTGCCGGTCGGCACGCCTCCCGTGGGGTTGTAGGCGAAGTCGCTGTTGCCGGGGTTGATGTACAGGGCATAGGCCTTGTGGCCGTCGACCGTCACCGCCTCGGTGGTCGCGGTGGCCGCGGTGTCTGCTCCGCCCGTTCCGCCGGGGCCCTGGTAGACCAGGGTGTTGCCGTGGCCTGTCTGGTCGTAGACGCGAGTGATGGTGCACGTGCTGCCGGCGCAGAACGAGTCCTGCGCCGCGGCGTCGGCGACTCCTCCGGCTGAGAGCACCGCAATGTCCTGCACGGCGCTGTCCGAGGCTCGCTGCACCTGGTAGAGCGGGCCGTTGTAAGAGCCGGACAGCGCCCGGGTGGTGCTATGCGCGGCCACGCAGGGGGTGCCGCCAGCGGCGTAGATGTCACAGGGGCCCTGGGTGGCGGCCTGGGACGTGGTGGCGGCGCCGGTGAGCACATCGGCGGCGAGCACGGCGGTCGTCCCCGCCGCCAGCAGCGCTCGCCAGGCGCGGCGCAGCCGTGATCGTACGGTCATGAACGAACTCCTTCGCGGGTGGGAAGGAAGGGCCCGGTTGTTAGCGCTAACAATTGCGGCCAGGAAGGAGCGGTGTGTACATGCATTTTTGGGGGGCCGCAATGGCCATCACTATGGCTACACGCGGGAAGGCCGTCAAGGCATCGCGCAGGGGCACTTTGTTAGCGTGCACAATCTCTGGTTCATTGCCCGTTGTCCGGCTCCTCTGCTGCGCCGCAAGCGTCCGCCGACGGCGAGGTGAGGCAGCTCGTCCCACGGCGGCCACTGGCCACTCAGCACATCGCCGATGCGGGCTCATTGATGGGATGGATCGAGCCGCGACGAGTCAGACTGGGCTCGCGACTGGATCACCAGTTCGCTTTGTTCGGGGAATTACCGCATCGGCTCCGGAGACGCATTCACGGCCGGGCTGATCTACGGGCTGCTGACCGGGGACGGCGAGGGGCACAGCGCGGCGGGCCGCGCCAGGCCCGCGGAGAACCTTGCTGCCGCGGACCTGCAACGCGCCCTGGCCTACGGCACCGCCCACAGCGCCCTGGCCATGACCACACCCGGTGACGCCTCCACGGCCTCGCTAGTGCTCTGACCGGGAAGGTTCGCCGGGTCGGAGTTCGTGGCGGTTGGATGTGCGGGGACGTCCGATCCGACCGTTGGGGGTGTGGTGGCTGAGCCTGTCCGTGTGCGCAGGTTGACCGACCAGGAGGGGCAGAAGCTGCAGCAGATCGTGCGCCGGGGCAGCACCAGTTCGGTGCGGTACCGGCGCGGATGATGCTGCTGGCCTCGGCCGGCGGGAACCGGGTCCCGGTGATCGCCCAACTGGTCCAGGCCGACGAGGACACCGTTCGCGACGTGATCCACAAGTTCAACGAGATCGGCCTAGCCTGCCTGGACCCTCAGTGGGCGGGAGGCCGTCCCCGCCTGCTCAGTCCTGACGACGAGGACTTCGTCGTCGCGACGGCCACCACCCGCCCGACCAAGCTCGGCCAGCCCTTCACTCGCTGGTCCATCCGCAAACTCGCCGCCTACCTGCGGAAAGTCCACGGCCGCGTGATCCGAATCGGCCGCGAGGCGTTACGGTGCCTGCTCACTCGCCGCGGCGTCACCTTCCAGCGCACCAAGACGTGGAAGGAATCCCCGGACCTCGACCGCGACGCCAAGCTGGACCGCATCGAGCACGTCCTGGACCGCTTCCCCGATCGGGTGTTCGCGTTCGACGAGTTCGGGCCGCTCGGCATCCGCCCCACCGCAGGCTCCGGCTGGGCTCGAGCCGGTCACCCCGAGCGGCACCCCGCGACCTACCACCGCACCCACGGGATCCGTTACTTCCACGGCTGCTACTCGATCGGCGACGACACCCTCTGGGGCGTCAACCGCCGCAAGAAGGGCGCCGCGAACACCCTGGCCGCGCTCCGGTCGATCCGCGCGGCCCGCCCGGACGGCGCCCCGATCTACGTCATCTTGGACAACCTGTCCGCCCACAAGGGCGAGACGATCCGGCGCTGGGCGAGGAAGAACCGCGTCGAGCTGTGCTTCACCCCGACGTACGCGTCATGGGCCAACCCGATCGAGGCCCACTTCGGGCCACTGCGGCAGTTCACGATCGCCAACTCCAACCACCGCAACCACACCGTCCAGACCAGGGACCTGCACGCCTACTTGCGCTGGCGCAACAAGAACGCCCGCCACCCCGACGTCCTCGCCGCCCAGCGACGCGAACGCGCCCGCGTCCGCAGCGAGAAGGGCGTCCGATGGGGCGGGCGGCCCCATCGGACGCTGGCCTGACGCGTTGCTCACCCAGACACTCGTAATCGGTTGGGCTCGCCGACCATGACTGGCACCATGACCGCATGAAGCTGGCCGAATCGCTCAGTGACTGGACCGACTACGACATCGCCATGTTCGAGTTCGGACGTGCTTTGGGCATCTTCCCTGAAGGAACGACGTTTGGCAGCGTCAGGGGAATGTTCTTCATGGAGACCCCCCTCTCCAGCGCGCTGGGCGAAGCGATGGACGCACTCGTGAAGATCGGGGTCCTGGCCTACCGCGAGGCGGAGTACCGCTGGGTCGGGACCGTCGACATTCCGGCCGTTCGCAGGGCCACCAGCGGCGATCAATGAACGGCTAGCCCGCTCAGCTGGAGACCCCCAGGACGTTACCCAATGCCTCCTGACTTGCCACTGCGACCCGGCGAACCTTTCCGGTCAGAGCACTAG
>NZ_QKYN01000265.1 GCF_003258295.1 Streptacidiphilus pinicola
GGCAGCGTGCTAGGCCGCTACACAACGGGGGCGTTGGTCCTTGCGGACCGAGTACCCCCGACCGGATTCGAACCGGCGCTACTGCCGTGAGAGGGCAGCGTGCTAGGCCGCTACACAACGGGGGCGAGATCAGTATTTCGTTTTGAGCTGGGGTACCAGGACTCGAACCTAGACTAACTGAACCAGAATCAGTCGTGCTGCCAATTACACCATACCCCATCGCACTGTCCAGGTGATCTTGGTGAGTGCCTCTCGACTCTCCCCCGTCCCTCCCGGGCGGCGCAACAAGAAGAACACTACCGGATGGTGGGCGGCGCTCCAAAATCGATAAGCCGCAGCAGCTCCGGCAGGTCAGCGAGGGTGTCGATCCGGGGCACCCCGCCCCCGCCGCCGAGCCCACGACGGTCCAGCCAGACGGCCTGCAGACCGGCGGCCAGCGCCCCCTCCGCGTCGGTCGTCAGCTTGTCGCCCACATAGACCACGCGGTCCGGCGGCAGGCCGAGCGCGGCGCAGCCGGCCAGGAAGGCCTCCGGCGCGGGCTTGGCGTGGCCGATCTCGTCCGAGCAGACGAGCGAGACGAACCGGCCGCGCAGGCCGATGGCGGTCAGCTTGTCCTCCTGGTAGCGGCTGGAGGAGTTGGAGAGCAACCCGTGCCGGTACCCCGGCAGGGCATCCAGGGTTGGTATCACGTCGTCGAAGACGCGACGGTGCCGCGTGAAGGCGTCCAGGTAGCCGGCGAACCACACGTCGGGGTCCGGCGCCGTACGGCCGATCCGGCCGAGGAACGCCTCGACCCGGACGCGTCGCTGCTCCTGGAAGCCGAGTTCACCGGCCAGGAAACGCTCGTAGGCCGCCTCCATGTCCGCGGTCCACAGCGCGTGGGCCTGCTCCGGAGAGGCGAACTCGCCCAGCAGGCCGAGTTCGCCCAGGTGCTCCAGGATGCCCGCACGCTCAGCGCCCGAGTAGTCGAAGAGCGTGTCGTCGACGTCCCACAGGACACCGACGTCAGCCACGCTTGACCACGCGGTTGCTGAGCGTGCCGATGCCCTCGACGGTGACGGAGACCTCGTCGCCGATCTGCAGCGGTCCGACGCCCGCGGGGGTGCCGGTGAGGATGACGTCGCCGGGGAGCAGGGTCATCGCGTCGGAGATGTGGACGATCAGGTCGGCGATCGAGCGGACCATCTGGGAGGTGCGGCCGGCCTGGCGCAGCTCGCCGTTGACGGTGCAGGTGACGGCGAGGTCGGCCGGGTCGAGGTCGGTCTCGATCCAGGGGCCGAGCGGGCAGGCGGTGTCGAAGCCCTTGGCGCGGGCCCACTGGCCCTCGCGCTGCTGGACGTCGCGGGCGGTGACGTCGTTGGCGCAGGTGTAGCCGAAGATCACGTCCTTGGCCCGGGCGTGCGGCACCTCGCGGCACATCCGGCCGATGACGACGGCCAGTTCGGCCTCGTACTGCACGTCGGAGGAGAACGGCGGGTAGGCGATGTTCTCCGTGGGGCCGATCACCGAGGTCGACGGCTTGAAGAAGGTCAGCGGCGCCTCGGGCACCTCGTTGCCCAGCTCGGCCGCGTGCGCGGCGTAGTTGCGGCCGACGGCCACGATCTTGCTGGGCAGCATCGGGGTGAGCAGTCGCACGTCGGCGATCGGCAGCACCGCACCGGTGGGCTGGAGCTCGCCGAACGGGTGGCCGGCGAGCGCGGCGACGGTCTCGGACTCGGCGTCGACCACGCCGAAGCTGACCTCGCCCTCGTGGGTGAACCTGGCGATGCGCACGGTGCGGACGTCTCCTCGGGACGGAACGGGTGGATCACGACCACATTAGTCCGGGCAACGCGAAGGGCCCCGCCGGAGCGGGGCCCTTCGCGTCAGGTGTGGCGCGGTTACTCCGCGACCGCCACCGGCGGGGCGACCATCAGGTTGGTGCGGCGCGGGTTGGCCGTCTGCTGCGGGAGCTCCGCCGGCGCGGCGGCGGACTCGCGCAGCGCCGGGCCGCCGTTCTCGGGCAGCGCGTCGAGCTTGGTCCGGCGCGGGTTGGCCGTGGGACGGAAGCTCATGGTCGTCTTGAAGGTCACCGGTGACTCACCTTGGTCTCGATCGGGATGGGGCCACGTGCCGTGCCCACATCCAGGATCTCATTCCACAGGAGAGCCATCCGGCACCACCTCATATGCTGTGAGTTTGGTCACTTTCATGCACTCCAGACTGCACAGTTACGTCATTGTGGCCGGTTCCACAGGTCCGACATAACACCCATACCGGACAAAATCATGACGCGGCGTCACCCCGGGGGCCTCGGTTCGGACCCGCGCATGTCCGAAACGTACGGTTTCCCTGGCCATATTTCGCACATTGCGTCACACCCGCACCACTGATCGTCACAGACATCACTACCCAGCGTCGCCCCTTGTTGGAGATCGGGGGCTGTGCTGGAATGCCACGGACCGCCGGAGCCCGTCCCTCCCCCAGCAGCAGCTCGGCACCGGGGCACTCGACGGCGGCTTGGAGTACGAACTCCACCGGGCGCGGCTCGGACCCGACCCGGGTCCACGCCCTCCGAGAACTCGACACCGTTCCGCCGCTGCAGCGGGGGACGCCTGGTCCAGAGGTTGCGACGCTAGTGCAGGGACGTATCAAGAGGGGCGGCGGCGCGGGCAACCCGGCGGACCGCGGATCAGCTGGCCACCAGCAGTCGTCGCCGAATGCCCCCCACGCCGCCGAGGGCCTTCGCCCCGGCCCCGCCGCAGGACGGTCCGGCCCCGAGGCCGGTCCGGGTGGTGCGCCCGGCAAGGGCGACCGGAACACCAAGGGTGACCAGGACGCGCCGACCGGCGCGACCCGGGTCGGCCCGGTGACCCCGCCCAAGACCCAGCGGACCAGCCGCTTCTCGCTGAGCAACTGGCGTATCCGCACCAGGCTCACGGCGCTGCTCGTGCTCCCCGTGATCGCCGCCATCGTCCTCGGTGGTCTGCGTATCCAGGGCTCGCTGCAGACACAGCAGCAGCTGGACAACGTGGCCAAGCTCGGTGACGTGGCCCAGGCCGCCACCCTGCTGGCCATCGCCCTGGAGACCGAGCGCGACGACATGGCCGCCGCCAGCGGCGTCCCCGGCCAGGCGGTCTCCTCCAACGGCACGGTCATGTACGACCACCTGCAGACCGTCAGGAAGAACCAGACCCTGAGCAACCTGATCGACTCGCTCGACCAGACGCAGCTCCCGGGCAACGGCGTCGACATCACCTCGGTCCAGACGAAGCTGCAGAACCTCGGGCAGTACGAGCAGACGGCGTTCTCCTACCCGGCGGGCGGCCAGGCCCCCGACCTGCAGAAGACGATCGCGGCCTTCGACGGCCTGATCACCCCGCTGACGCAGATCACCCAGGACCTCGCCCTCGCGTCCTCGAACCTGCAGCTGGTCCAGGCGACCCGGTCGCTGCAGGCCTTCACGCAGTGGCACGAGGACATGGCCATCGTCCGGTCCACGCTGCTCGGCGCGCTCGCCTTCCAGCCGACCGGTGCCACCCAGCCCACGCCGACCATCTCGCCGAGCGACCGGCAGTACGCCCTCTCCGCGCTGCAGGACGCCGCCACGGCGCAGAAGGAGTTCACCGCCCTCTACGGCTCCGCCAAGGCCAACAACCTGACCGGCGCCTGGCAGTCGAACACCAACATCTCCGACGCGCAGCGCTTCGCCAGCCAGGCGCTCACGGCCACCAGCCCCAGCGCGTTCACCAGCGCGGTCGGCGGCACCGGCCCGCAGGACTGGTTCAACGAGTCCAAGACGCAGATGACGCAGATGGCCCAGGACGAGTCGTTCCTGGTCCAGGAGCTGAACACCACCTCCGCCGACCTGCGCTCGCAGGCGCAGGCCGACGCCTACGCCAACGCCGGTCTGATCGTCGCGGTCCTCCTGGTCGCCATCCTCGGCGCCGGTCTGGTGGCCCGCTCGATGGTGCGCACGCTGGCCAAGCTGCAGCAGACCGCCGAGGACGTCGCCGAGCACACGCTGCCGGAGATGGTCCGCAAGCTCTCCGAGTCCGACCCGCAGGACGTGGACGTCACGATCCAGCCGCTCGGCATCGACACCAGGGACGAGATCGGCCACGTGGCCCGGGCCTTCGACAAGGTCCACAGCCAGGCCGTCCGACTCGCCGCCGAGCAGGCCCTGCTGCGAGGCAACATCAACGCGATGTTCACCAACCTCTCGCGCCGCTCCCAGGGTCTGATCCAGCGTCAGCTGGCCATGATCTCCGAGCTCGAGTCGCGCGAGGCGGACCCGGACCAGCTGGCCCAGCTGTTCAAGCTCGACCACCTCGCGACGCGTATGCGTCGTAACGGTGAGAACCTCCTCGTTCTCGCGGGTGAGGACCCCGGCCGTCGCTGGACCCGTCCGGTCCCGCTGGTCGACGTGCTCCGCGCCGCCGCGTCCGAGGTGGAGCAGTACGAGCGCATCGAACTGGCCTCGGTTCCGACGGCCGACGTCGCCGGCCGCGTCGTCAACGACCTCGTGCACCTGCTCGCCGAGCTGCTCGAGAACGCGACCTCGTTCTCCAGCCCGCAGACCCGCGTCAAGGTCACCGGTCACGCGCTGCCCGACGGCCGTGTGCTGGTCGAGATCCACGACACCGGCATCGGCCTCTCCCCCGACGACCTGGCCGAGATCAACGAGCGCCTGGCGAACCCGCCGGTGGTGGACGTCTCCGTCTCCCGCCGCATGGGCCTCTTCGTGGTCGGTCGACTCTCGCTGCGTCACGGCATCCGCATCCAGCTGCGCCCGAGCGACTCCGGCGGCACCACCGCGCTGGTCATGCTGCCGGTGGACGTCACCAACGTGGCCGAGCGCCGCGCCGGTGCGGCGCTCGGCCACGTTGGTG
>NZ_QKYN01000266.1 GCF_003258295.1 Streptacidiphilus pinicola
CTGGCGTGTGTGCGAGGCTGCGCGGGCGGGCCGCCGTGGCCGGCTGCTCGTCCGGCGGCCCGGGACCGCAACCGGCCGCGGCCGGTCCCTGGCACCTGGTCTTCCAGGACGAGTTCACCGGCTCCAGCCTCAACCCCGCCCACTGGGTCACCTGCTACGACTGGAACGCCAACGGCTGCACCAACGCGGGGAACCACGAGCTGGAGTGGTACCTCCCCGGACAGGTCTCGGTCGGCGGCGGCGCCGCCAGGCTGACGGCCACCCGCCAGGCCACCACCGGCTCCGACGGGCACACCTACGCGTGGACCTCGGGGATGATCTCCACCGGCCGCACCAGCTGGGACGCCACACCGAAGTTCACCTTCACCCGGGGCTACGTCGCCGCCGGAGTGGAGGTGCCCGCCCAGGGCGGTATGTTCCCGGCGTTCTGGCTGATGCCCGCCTCGCGGGTCTCCCCGCCGGAGCTCGACGTGGCCGAGTTCCTCGGCACCGCCCACCACGTCCAGATGACGGTGCACTGGAAGGGCGCCAGCGGCAAGGACACCTACCAGTTCGGCACCTACGGTCCGCAGGACTTCTCGGCCGGCTACCACGTCTTCGCCCTCGACTGGGAGGCGAACTCGCTCACCTGGCTGGTCGACGGTGTGGCCCGGTACTGGGTCACCGACACCTCGAAGATCCCCAAGGTCCCGATGGAGATCCTCTTCGACCTCGCCGTGGGCCTGCCCGTCCATCCGCCGTCCTCGGTCAACTCGGCCCAGATGAAGGTGGAGTGGGTCCGCGTCTGGCAGCACTGACCTCCGCGCGGCTCAGGCGGCGGCGTCCTGTCCGTGCTCCGGGCCCACGTGCGCGTCCAGGTGGACCCGGCGCAGCGCGCGCAGGTAGCCCACCGGGCCGTAGAGCAGGCCCAGCACCTCGGTCGCGGACAGGCGCCAGGTCCAGTCGGCGTCCCGGGCCGGACGGGCGCGGGCGCGGTCGGCGGCGAAGGCGACACCGCGCGGGAGCCGGCGCAGCAGCGCGGGGGCCAGCTGCGGCTCGCGGACGACGGAGGCGGCGAGGCAGGCGCTGAACCCCGCGCCGTAGCCGAAGGCCTGCGTGGTCAGCGCGTCGTCGGTGAGCCGGTTGCGGTGCCAGACCACCGCGTCCGGCTCGTAGGCGAGGGCGTGTCCGCCCGCCAGCACCCGGAGGAAGGCCAGCAGGTCCTCGCCGCCGCGGGCGTGCGTGCCGGGGCCGGTGGCCAGTTCGAAACCGCCGAGCCTCCGCAGCAGGTCGGTCCGCACGGCCATGTTGGCGCCGGAGCCGTACCGCCCGGCGGAGAAGGGGAAGAGCGGGTCGTCGGGCGGATCGTCCAGCGACCACTGCTTGCGGACGAAGCCCTTGCCGAAGTCGCCGTGGCGCGCCAGCGCGGCCTGGGCGGCGGTCTCCAGCTCGGCGGCGAGGATCAGCCCGGTGACGCAGCCGATCGCCTCCGAGAGCGCGAAGCACTCCGCGACCGCGGCCAGCCACGCCGGGTCGACGAGGGTGTCGTCGTCCGCGAAGGCGATGATCCGCCCGCCGGCGACCGCGAGCGCCCGGTTGCGGGCCCGGGACAGGCCGGGGATCGGCTCGCGCAGGTAGCGCACCCGGCCCCGGTACCGCTCGCGCACGAGGTGCGCCGAGTCCTCGCTGTGCGGGGCGTTGTCGACGACGATGACCTCGAACTCGGGGTAGTCCACCCGGAAGACCGAGTCCAGGCAGTCACGGAGCATCGTCGGCCGGTCGTGCGTCCCGATCACGACGCTGACCGGCGGCGGGTCCCGCAGCAGCGCGGTGCGGGCGGCCAGGCAGCGGTGGGGGCCGGCGCCGGCCAGCTCCCGCTCGCCGTCGGCCGCCAGGTGGCGCTCGATCGCGCCGGCGAGCTCGCGCCCGGCGCTGTCCAGGACCGCGTGGCGCAGCCCGTCGGCGTCCGCCGCGGAGACCTCGACCAGGCCGAGTGGGTGCCCGTGCAGCCGGACCAGCACCAGCGCCGGGGTGAACGGCGGGACGGCGGCGGCGCCGGTGGGCCGCAGCGGCGTGCCCGGCCCGCCGAGCTCCAGCTCGAGCACGCGGACCGGGCGGTAGCGCTCCGCCGCGCTGGCGTGCGCCCCGTTCGGCGTGGCTTCGGGATGCGTGGTGTCGGGCATCGCTCCTCCGCACGCAGGGGGTCTTCATCAAGCGTGCACCGCCTCCGGCCAGGGGGCATGTTCTCCGATCGTCGACGAACCGCTGCCCGGGGCGCCGCCCCGGGAGCCGTCCGGCGGGCCCAGGCTCCGGTGGCGGACGTCAGAGGCCGCACCGCAGGAACGGCCCAGGGCGGGCAGCGCGAGGGGGGCGATGTGCGCGGATTGGGCGGCCCGGCGGGAGCCGTCCGGCGGGCCCAGGCTCCGGTGGCGGACGTCAGGGGCCGCACCGCAGGAACGGCCCAGGGCGGGCAGCGCGAGGGGGGCGATGTGCGGGGATTGGGCGGCCCGGCGGGAG
>NZ_QKYN01000072.1 GCF_003258295.1 Streptacidiphilus pinicola
ATCCACAACCTCGGCCTGGGCCTGGCCTGGTCGTTCCTGATCGTCGCCGGCGCCTACGTCGTGATCGCCGTCATCGCTGCGCTGATCGCGGTCCGCTTCTTCAAGAAGCTCTCCCCGCCGGAGCGCACCATTGCCGGCGCCAAGGCGACGGCGGACGTGCTGAAGTCCGCCAAGCCGCGCCCGGCCCCCTCGGTCTCCGGCGACGGCCACAAGGCGCTCACCCCCTGACGCAACAGGCCCCCGAGAGCACCTCGCCGCCGCGGGCCGCGCCGAGGTGCCACGGGGTGCTGCGGCCCGCCGTGACGGCGCGCTGACGCGCCTCGCCGGGCCGCGTGGCGTCACCCCGGGCTCCGGTGTGACACGCTCTTCCCATGGCCTTCGACCCCGCCGCCTCCAGCGCCGACGCCTTCGATCCCCGGATCGACGGTCCGTGGACGCACCGTGACCTCGCCGCCAACGGGGCCCGCTTCCACATCGCCGAACTCGGCGAGGGACCCCTGGTGCTGCTGGTGCACGGCTGGCCGCAGTTCTGGTGGACCTGGCGGCACCAGCTGACCGCCCTGGCGGCGGCCGGCTACCGCGCCGTCGCCGTGGACCTGCGCGGCGTCGGCGGGAGCGACCGGACCCCCCGCGGCTACGACCCCTCCAACATGGCGCTGGATCTGACCGGCGTCATCCGCTCGCTCGGCTCCGCCGACGCGACCGTGGTCGGGCACGACTGGGGCGGCTTCCTCGCCTGGACCGCCGCCGCGATGCGGCCCGCCGTCGTACGGCGGCTGGTCGTCGTCTCCAGTGCGCACCCGCGCAGCTACCGACGCTCGTTGCTGACGGACCGGCGGCAGATCGTCGCCGCGGACCACCTGCTCGGCTTTCAGCGCCCGTGGATGCCCGAGCGGCAGCTCGCCGCCGGGAACGCCGAGCTGGTCGCGCAGTTCCTGCGGGAGTGGACCGGCCCCGAGCACCAGCCGAGCGAGAAGGAACTGCTGACGTACCGGCAGGCGATGATGCTGTCGAACACCCGGCACTGCTCGATCGAGCCCTACCGCTGGCTGATGCGGTCCATGGGACGTCCCGACGGCTTCCAGTTCTCCCGGCGCATGAACCGCAAGCTGCGGGTGCCGACGCTGCACGTGCACGGCGAGGACGACCCGGTGCTGCTGCCGGAGACAGCCCTCAGTTCGGGCGCCTACGTGGACGCGCCCTACGACTGGCGACCACTGGACGGAATCGGCCACTACCCGCACGAGGAGGACCCGGACACCTTCTCCGGCCTGCTGCTGGAGTGGCTGAAGGCGAACCAGCACTGACCCGTGCGGTGCGTAGTCAGATGAATACGCTTCTGGCATAGGCCAATTGGAACTCGTGCTCGGGATTACCGACGCGCTTGCGCGGGCAACTTCCGAGTATGAGCTGGATGCACGAACGCGCCTCCGCGCCCCGAAGCCGTCGCCGCTCGCCGTCGAGCCCGCCCTCGGGCTCACAGAACCCGTCGAAGGTGGTGGCCGCGTTGTTGGAGCCCGCGGCCCACGTCGGCTTCCCACGGCTGATCGGGCGCCGCGCCCGCTGGGTCACCTCACGCCTGCGCCAACGCTGAACGGGCCGGCGCCGGGAGTCCAGTCCCGGCGCCGGCCCGTCCGAGCAGGCGTGCCCGCCAAAGCCAGTGCGCGCGTCAGAGTTGGTGCGGCGACAGGGCGGTGAACCAGAGCAGGGCGATCGTGCCGACGCCCATCAGCGGGACGAGGATCTCCGTCTCCAGCTTGTTGCCACTGCTCTTGATGATCTCGATCTCGTAGCGGGTCTTGATCGGCCACAGCCACGGCGCGCCCATCTTGGTGATGGAGTCGCCCAGCAGGTGCGCGACGCAGCCGAGCCCGACCGCGTAGGGCAGCCAACCCGGCGCCGAGGGAATGAACTTGGCGATGATCGCGGTGCCCACCCCGGCCATCGCCACGATCGTGCCCCAGGCGTTGAACGCGTGGCCGGGCGGGCAGAGGTTCAGCGCCCGGATCGCCATGGCCAGCAGGAAGAAGGTCATGCCCAGGGTGAAGTTGCGGCCCAGGTAGGTGACTCCGGCCCAGGTGCCGACGGTCATCAGCGCCACGAAGAACAGCGAGTGCGTGGCGTGGCGGTGACCGCCCGAGATCCAGGCGACGAAGCGGCACAGCGTCTTGCTGATCGGGCCCAGGAAGTTGGCGATGGTGCCGTCGTGGTGGTCCAGATCCGGCAGCAGGGCCGCGCCCGCGCACAGGATCGTGCCCATCAGGATCTCCTGCGGCTTGAGGTGAGCGTGCATCACCAGGGGCGGCAGATAGGGCGAGGTGGCCGCGAAGAGCAGTGCCCCGCTCACCGCGTGCGAATGGCCCATCATGACTGGTCGTCCTCCTGGTTGCTGACGAGATCTCACGCTCGCGCCCGACCGTACCAGGAAGCCGCACCGCGCCGAACAGTCGATCCGATCATGCGCCTGACCAGCACGAGGCGCACGGCCGGGCACGTCCCTCCGTGCCGTGCCCGGCCACCGCGTTCCGAGCCGGGCGCGGGAGGGAAGTTGGGAACGCGGCCTGCCGCTACAGCGCGCAGGCGTCCGTGTTCACCGGCGCCGTCAGGCTCGCGCCGCGCTGGGCGTCTCCGCGCACCTCGTCCACGGTGAGGGCGTAGCCGGTCTGCGCGTCGTCGAGCGACTTGGCGAAGACCACGCCGTAGACCTCGCCGTCCGTGGTCAGCAGCGGGCCACCGGAGTTGCCCTGCCGGACGGTGGAGCGGATCGAGTACACGTCGCGGCTGACGTTGCCGCGGTGGTAGATGTCCGGGCCGTTGGCCTGGATGCGTCCGCGGATGCGCGCGGCCTGGACGTTGAACGGGCCGTTCTCCGGGAAGCCGGCGACGATCGCGTCCGCACCGGTGTCGGCCGTGCCGGCGAAGGCGAGCGACGGGGCGTGCAGGCCGGGGACGTCCAGCACCGCGACGTCGCGCTGCCAGTCGTAGAGGACGACGCGGGCCTGGTAGGTGCGGCTGCCCAGGCGCACCGTCGGGTCGGTGACGCCGCCCACCACGTGGGCGTTGGTCATGACCCGGTCGGTGGCGTAGACGAAGCCGGTGCCCTCGATCACCTTGCTGCACGAGGGGGCGGTGCCGATGACCTTCACGATGCTCTGGTGGGCGGCCTTCACGGCCGGGTCGTTCACCAGCGCCGGGTCCGGGGCCGGGACGTTGGTGATCGGCTCGTTCTGGAACGGGTTGAACACCTGCGGGAAGCCGTTGCGGGCCAGGGTCGAGGTGAAGTCGGAGAACCAGCCGGGCGCCCCCGCCGGGAGCATGTCCTGGACACCGACGAGCACCTTGGAGCTGCGCACCTGGTGCGCGACGGTGGGAAGCGAGGTGCCGGCGAGCGCGGAGCCGATCAGCCAGGCGACCAGCAGCATGGCGAGGACGTTGACGAGCGCGCCGCCGATCGCGTCGGGGACGCGGGCCTTGCTGCGGCCGATCCGGCCGCGCACTTTCCACGCCCAGTGCGTGGTGAAGGCCTGCCCGAAGGCGGCGAAGACGATGACCACCACGACGGCGATCACCGAGGCGACCATCCCCGGGGAGAGGTGGCGCAGCAGCAGCGGCAGCAGCTGGACCGCGATCACGCCGCCGCCGAGGAAGCCGATGACGGAGAGAGCGCCCACCACGAAGCCCTGCCGGTAGCCGCTCACAGCGAAACCGACGGCGGCCAGGATCAGCAGGACATCGAGGACGTTCACCCGGATACCTTGCCACGCCCGCCCGAACGGGCGCAGGCCCTCCCCCTGCCCTGTGGACAACTCGTGACACGCCGAGCCCCGGCGCTGCGGGCGAGCCGCGGACCTGGCTCAGGCCCGGCGCGGGCCGCGCACGGGCGCGGCCCGGAGCCCGTCCGAAACCGGCCCCGGGGCCCGTGCGAAGTGAGCCCGGAGCCCGTGTCGGCCGGACGCACCGGGGCTCGTCCGTACGCCCTCGGTCCGGAACTCGGTCCCGAACTCGGTCCGGAACCCGGGCCGGATCGCAGGCCGTGTAACGGCCCGGGAGTCAGTCCCGATCCCGGCCGCCCTCAGTCCGGATCGGCCTCGCCCCGGGCGCGGGCGGACATGTCGTCCGTCACACCGCCCGACGCGTCTGTGAACAGCCGGCGGGCCCGCTCCTGCTCCTCACGGGAGGCGAAGACCGAGGGGTCTCCCAGTTCGATCTCCCGGGCGTCGTCCCATGGCCGCTCCCAGCCCGCGTGGTGCAGCAGCCGGTCGATGACGCCCGCGGTGAAGCCCCAGATCACGTGGCCGTCGATGTGGAAGGCCGGGCCGCGGAAGCCGCTGGGGTGGCGCAGCCGGGCCCGGTTGGCCGGGTCGGCGAGGCGGGCCACCGGGACGCGGAAGACCTCGGCCACCTCGCCCTCGTCCACCGGCGCGACCGGGGTGGGCGTGTGCCACCAGCCGAGCACGGGCGTGACGACGAAGTCACTGACCGGGATGTAGAGGTCCGGCAGCACGCCGAAGACCTGGACTCCGTCCGGGTCCAGGCCGGTCTCCTCCCAGGCCTCGCGCAGCGCCGCGCGGATCCGGCCTTCGCCGTGCGGGTCGCCGTCCTCCGGGTCGAGGGCGCCGCCGGGGAAGGAGGGCTGGCCGGCGTGCGAGCGCAGCCGACGGGCCCGCTCGATGAGCAGCAGGTCCGGGCCCTCGTCGCCGGGCGCCTCACCGAAGAGGACCAGCACCGCGGAGCGCCGGCCGCCCTGCGCGGGCGGCAGGAATCGGCTGAGCTGCCGCGGCTGCACGGTCTCGGCCGCCTCCCGCACCGGCACCAGCCAGTCCGGGATGCCCTCGCGCTGCACGCCCACCGCCGCGTAGGCGCTCACGCGTCCACCCCCTCGGCGCTGTCCGCCGTCGGGCCGCCGTGGGCGGCGGCTCGGGCGGCCGCCTCGCCGGGGTAGTCCGCGGGTGGGCTGAGCCGCTGGCCGGGCTGGCCGCCCTTCTCGTACTTGAGCAGCTTCTCCGCCTTGACCGGATCCGTCTCGCCCTCGCCGTAGGAGGGGCAGAGCCGCGCGATCGGGCAGGCCCCGCAGGCGGGCTTGCGGGCGTGGCAGATGCGGCGGCCGTGGAAGACCACGCGGTGCGAGAGCATGGTCCACTCCCGCTTCTCGACCAGCTCGCCGACCTCCTGCTCGACCTTGACGGGGTCGTCGGACTCGGTCCAGCCGAAGCGCTTGGCCAGGCGGCCGAAGTGGGTGTCCACGGTGATGCCGGGGACGCCGAAGGCGTTGCCGAGCACGACGTTGGCCGTCTTGCGGCCGACCCCGGGCAGGGTCACCAGGTCCTCCAGCCGGCCCGGCACCTCTCCCCCGAACTCGTCACGGAGCGCGGCGGACAGGCCGAGCAGCGACTTGGCCTTGTTGCGGAAGAAGCCGGTGGGGCGGATCAGCTCCTCCAGCTCCTCCGGATTCGCGTCCGCCATCTCCGTCGGGGTCGGGTACTTCGCGAACAAGGCGGGCGTCGTCTGGTTCACCCGCAGGTCGGTCGTCTGCGCCGACAGCACCGTCGCCACCAGCAGCTGGAACGGGTTCTGGAAGTCCAGCTCCGGGTGCGCGTACGGGTAGACCTCCGCGAGCGCGCGGTTGATCCTCCGCGCCTGCCGCACCTTCGCCGTCTGCGTCTTGGGGAACGCCGCCTTCTTGAACCCGGGCCCACCGGCAGCACCAGCGGTCACGGAAACGCCACTCTTCGCCATACCGAGAGCCTACGAGGCCGGGCTGACGTCCGGCGCACTTTCCACCCCGTCGCAGCACGTCGCCCCGTCGCAGCACGTCGCCCCGCCACAACACGTGGATCCCTCACAGCACGTCCAGGGTGGCGCGGAGGCGGCTGCTGCGCTCGAACCAGTGCAGCAGGAAGACCGCGGCCAGCAGGTAGCAGCCGCCGACGGCGGCCTCGGCGGCCAGGGAGGAGCCGACGGACGAGGAGAGGGACGCGCCGCCGGCCAGTGCGGCGCGGAGGCCGGTGATCGCGTGGGTGAGCGGCAGCAGGTCGCCGGCGATCCGCATCCAGCCGGGCAGGGAGGCACGCGGCACGTTGGCCCCGGAGAGCAGCAGCATCAGCACGAACATCACGTTGGCGATGAGGAAGACGTCGCGCAGCCGCAGGCCGACCGCGCCGAGCAGCAGCCCGAACGCGGAGCAGCCCACCGTGGCGGTCAGCAGCAGCGGCAGCATCCGCACCACCGCGGCGAGCGAGAGGTGCAGCCCGAGCAGCAGGTCCCCGGCGGCCAGGTTGACCCCGGTGACCAGCAGGCCGTTGGCGATGTACGGGAGCGCGCGGCCCAGCCAGAGCAGGTTGCGGCTGCGCGGGCTGAGCAGCACCGCGCCCAGCGTGCCGTAGCGGCGCTCGTTGGCCACGGCCATCGCGCCCCCGTAGACGCAGGCGATGGAGGCGGCCAGGACGGCGTTGCCGATGACGTAGAACTCGTCGTCGGCCAGCCCGAGTTGGCGGCCGAGGAAGACGAAGAAGAGCATCTGCACCAGCGGTGCCCCCAGCAGCGTGCCGACGAACAGGGCCGGGGTGGTCCAGTTGAACAGCGCGCGGTAGGCCATGGTGCCGCCGAGCACGAAGAAGCGGAGCGGTTTCATCGAGGATTCCCTGAGGTCACTGGAGTTCAGGCGAGGGCGAGGGTGGCGGCCCTGCGGGCGCGCCGTTCCACGTGGGTCAGGGCGACGACGGCCAGCAGCAGGTAGCCAAGGCCGCTGCCCACGGTGAGGGCCAGGCAGCGCAGCACCTCGGCGGTGGGATGACCGGGCAGCGCGGCGGCCTGGACGGCACGGGCTCCCCAGGTGGTGGGCAGGACCCAGGAGATCGGGTGTGTCCAGGAGGGCAGCACGGTGATCGGCACGAGCATCCCGGAGAGCAGCCAGATCGGGTGGTCGAGCGCGTTGGCGAGGGCGTTGGCGTTGCGCATGAGCACGAAGGTGGAGGCCAGCAGCAGACCCATCATGCCGAGGGCCAGCACGCAGACCGGAACGGCCACCAGGAACAGCAGCAGGTGCGCGAAGTGCAGCGGCGTGCCGAACAGGACGGCCCCCCACAGCAGCGTGGCCCCCATCGCGTAGGTGCCGACCACGGCGGTGGCCAGGGTGACCGGAAGCAGTGTGAGGGCGAGCGGGGTCGGCGCCGCGGTCAGGGTCTCCAGGGTGCCGAGCCAGCGCTGGTTCTGCACCGCGCCGCCGGAGCCGAAGAGCACGGAGGCCCACATCCCCATCAGGCCCGCGCCCACCGACGCCTGGAGCATCCGCCCCTGGTCGCCGCCGGCCCGGAAGAGGTAGACCGCGAGCGTCGCGTAGACGAGCGGGACCAGGACGGCGAAGGTGATCTCCAGCGGCGAGCGGGACATGTAGCCGACGTGGGTGCGCACCCCGACGCCGATGAGCCGCAGCACCCGGTAAGGGCGCGGCAGCCGGGACGGCCGGGACGGCGAGGACGGCGAAGACGGCGCGGACAGCCGCGGTGTCGGTCGCAGTGCGGTGCTCATGCGGCCACCTCCTCGTGCTGCTCGGAGACCGCGGACTCGGCGGACTCGGCGGACTCCGCGGACTCGGCGGCGGAGGTCTCCTCGACGATGGCGATGTAGGCGTCCTCGAGGGTGGGTTCGCGGTTGACCACCCGGCCGAGCCGGGCGGCGGAGAGCGCGGCCAGCACCTCGCGGGACAGGTTGCTGCCGCGCTCGGACTGGACCGTCACGGTCTGGCGGGCGCCCTGCTCCTCCACGGAGACGCTGAGCACCCCGCGCAGGGCGCGGACCGGGGCGAGGTCGGCCTCGGTGACGCCGTAGGCCTCGATGTCGAGCACATCGCGGGTGCCCACGCGGGACTTGAGCTCCCCGGGGGTGCCGAAGGCGCGGATGGCGCCGCCGGCGATCACCGCGATGCGGTCGCAGAGCTGGTCGGCCTCGGCCATGTAGTGGGTGGTGAGCAGCACCGTGGTGCCCATGGCCCGCAGGTCGGCGACGGTGTTGCGCAGGTCGCGGGCGGCGACGGGGTCGACGCCGATGGAGGGCTCGTCCAGGAAGAGCACGTCCGGGTCGTGCAGCAGGCCGCGGGCGATGTGCAGGCGCTGGCGCATGCCGCGCGAGTAGCCCTCGACCCGCTCGTTCTCCCGGCCGGTCAGACTGACCCGGTCCAGCAGCTCGGCGATCCTGGCCTTCTGCTCGCGCGGCTCGACCCCGTACAGCTCGGCGAAGTAGCGCAGGTTGTCGCGGGCCGAGAGCCGGTCGTAGAGGCCGCGGTCGCCGCCGAAGACGTAGCCGATGCGACGGCGCACCTCCCGCGTGTCCCGGGCGACGTCGTAGCCGTGGATGCGGGCGGTGCCCGAGCTCGGCAGCAGCAGCGTGTTGAGCATCTTGATGGTGGTGCTCTTGCCCGCGCCGTTCGGGCCCAGCAGGCCGAACAGCTCGCCCGGCCGGACCTGGAAGCTGACGCCGCGGACGGCGGTCACCTCGGTGGTCTTCGGCCGCAGCCAGCCGGTGCGGGTGAGGTAGGTGCGGTGCAGATCCTCGGCCTCGATGGCGAACTCGGCGCCGGAGGGCCTGGACTGAGCGGGCATGGCGGTCCTCAGGAGAGAAGGGGCGGGGTGTCGCCCCATCCTGCCCAGCCGAATCGGCCCAGGTCAGCAATGTCTGCTGGCACAAAGAGCGTTGGCACATAGGTGCCCGGTCCGAGGGGCCCCGCCGATCAGCCGGAGGCCTGGCGGTCGCCGACCCAGGGCGGCAGCAGGCCCTGCTCCGCGGCCTGTTGGCCGAGCTGGAAGCGGCTGGCGGCGTTGAGCCGGTTCATCAGGTCAGTGATCATGCGCCGCTCGGTGCGCAGTGAGACGCCGAGCCGGCGCGCGGCCGCCTCGTCGGTGAGGCCGAGCGAGAGCAGCCCGAGCAGCGTCTTCTCCTGCGCGGTGGCTTCCGTCCGCTCGCTCCTTGCCTCCGACGCGGCGCCGAAGGGGGTGGCCTGCTGCCAGACGCGCTCGAACAACTCGTGGAGCCCGGCGACGGCGCCGGGCTCCTTGATGAGGACGGCCCCCTTGGCGGAGTCCTCGGGGTCGATCGGCACCAGGGCCGAGGTGCGGTCCAGGATCTGCATGCGCATCGGCAGCGCGGGCACGGTGCGCACCTTGGCGCCCTGGTCGACCAGCCACTGGGCGTGGGCGCGGCTGTCGCTGTCGTTGCAGACGCTGTCGAGGTAGATGGTGCGGACGGAGACGCCGCGCTCCAGCACGGCCTCCGAGAGCGGCCGGCTGGCCTCCCGGTTGGCGGGCGGCTGCGGACCGCCCGGCGCGAAGGCGAGTGCCTCCACCCGGATCTCGGCGGCCAACTGCTGGAGCCGGAGTCTGGTCGCGTCCAGGCCGGTCAGCCGCTCGGAGGCGAGCGGGTCGGACTGCTCGGGCAGCGCCGCGCGATAGCTGGTCAACAGCTGCTGGACGGCGAACTCGGCCCCGGCGATCTCGCGCTGGGCACGCATCACCTCGGCGTGACGGCTGGCGATCAGCGCGTTCAGCGCCACCTCGGGGCTGACCGGCCGGATGCCCTCGGCCAGCTCCCAGGAGCGCGCGACCAGGGAGAGATCGGCCAGGCGGTCCAGCACCGACCGGATCTCCGTCTCCGGACGGCACAGCTCCGCGACCAGCGCGTCCAGCCCCAGCTCGGGACGCTCCAGGACCAGGCGGTAGACATGCTCCGCCTCGTCGTCCAAACCGAGCACCTTGAGCATTCCGTCCCCCCGTCATGATCCGCACACCTAGTATCCGTGGGGCGCGGCCATGAGGGATCTGGAGCATGCCATCGAGTGCCGCCGGAATTGGGCGGCTCTCGTCTGTACGTTCGCATCACAATGCGGGCCGGGACGTCGGGCCGAAAGGTCGGGCGTGCGGGTCAGACGCCGGTGAGGGCACGCCAGGCGGCAGCGGCGCGCTCGTCCCCGGCGAGCGGGGCGCTCGCCAGCAGTCGGGCGACGGCGGCGGTCAGTGCCTTGTCGTCGCTGCCGAAGGGCCGGGCGGCGACCAGCTGGGCCACGGCGTCGGCCTCGGCGCCGGCGAAGCCGGTGAGCTGCTGCAGCAGGGCGGTCTCGGGCAGCCGGTCGGCCCAGGTGCGGAAGATCGCGGCGCGCCCCGCGGCGGTCGGAGACCCGTGGACGCGGAAACGGGCCAGGCCGCCGTCGGGGAAGATGTCCAGCCGCACCCGGCTGACCGGGCGGCGCACGGCCGTGCGGTCGAGGCGGAAGCGGTGCACGGTGTCCGGCTCCAGGCGCGTGCGCGGCAGCAGTTCGAACCAGGAATCGGGGTGCTCCGGGTCCGCCGCGGTGGCGTCGCAACCGGTGACCCGGGCCGAGCCCGCCGCGTTGCCGACGAAGCAGGTGGTGTCGATCTCGATGCGGTCGATCTCGGCCTGCGCGGCGAGCTGGACGACCGCCCAGTCGTTGCCGTCGTCGCGGCGGCGGCTGGTCTCCCAGCCCTCGCCCATCACCCGGGCCGGGCCGGAACGCAGGATGTTGTCGGGCGAGGAGTAGAAGCGGTTGGAGCAGTCCAGCACCCGGCCGCCGTTCTCCAGCGCGGCGAGATCGCGGTCGGTGTCGAGCGCCCAGCGCGGGTCGGGCAGCGCCTCGCCGTGCACGCGCAGGCGGGCCACACCGCCGTCGGGGAAGATGTTCAGCCGCACATGGGTGAAGCGCAGCTCCGAGGCGACCTCGAAGGGGTTGGCGGTGTCGCCCTTGAGCGCGGAGCGGGGCACGATCTCGTGCCAGTCGGCCTCCGCGAGTTCGACGGCGGTGGGCTGCGCGCCGAGCGGTTCGACGGCGGCGGCCTCGACCGAGCAGAAGGGCGGGTAGTTGCCGATGAAGAAGGCGGTGTCGACGATCACGCCGCGGATCACGCCCGCGGTGCCGAGCCGGACCACGGCCCAGTCGTAGCCGGTCTCACGGCGGCGGCGGGTCTCCCAGCCGTCCATGATCTGGCCCTTGGGACCGAAGGTGTAGGGACGGAACTCGGCCGGGGCCGGGTTGATCAGGTTCTCGCGCTCGGCGAAGAGCTCGTCGTTCGCGCCGACGACGCTGCCGCCGGACTGGCGGGAGGCGAGGTCGGGGAGGACGGCGAACGGGGCGGCGGGCGGGGCGGTCTGCATCAGGGCCTCGTGTGGTTCGTGGTGCTGTCGACGGTCGGGTGCGGCACGCGGGTGTCGCTCGGTCAGCTCCAGCCCAGGTCGTCGGGCGTGCTGGCGGTGGCGGTGCTGGAGACCCCGGAGGCCTGCGCGTGCTCGGAGGTCCCCTGCGTGGCGGCCGCGGTGCCGGCGAGGCAGCAGAGGCTCAGCAGGACGGCGGCGAGAACGGTCTTGACGGACAACGGGATCTCCATGAGAGAAGCGGTTTCAGCTCGGAAGGCGTCGCCGGCCTGCGACGACGGGACCGATCGTGCCGGAGCGCCGAACCCCCGGACAGGGGCTCGGGCTGGCACAAACCGCTCTGGCAGTTGTGTGTCAGCCGGGCTGTTCTGTGTCAGCGGGGCAGTTCTGTGTCAGCGGGGCAGTTCTGTGTCAGCTCGGCCGTTCCCGCAGGCGCAGCCACGGGATGAACACCTGGGCCAGCGGTCCGATCGAGACGGCGTAGGCCACCGTGCCGATCCCGACGGGTCCGCCGAGCAGCCAGCCGATGCCGAGCGCGGACAGCTCGATCAGGGTGCGGGTGGCCCGCAGCGAGTGGCCCCGCTCGGCCAGACCGGTCATCAGCCCGTCGCGGGGGCCGGCCCCGAGTCCGGCGCCCAGGTAGCAGGCGGTGGCGACCGCGTTCAGCAGGATCGCCCCGGACAGCAGCAGCACCTGGGCCCACAGGCCGTGCGGCCGCGGGCAGTCGGCCAGCGTGGCGTCGGTGACCGCGCCCACCACCACGGCGTCGAGCAGGGTGCCGATCCCGGGGCGTTGCCGCAGCACCGGCCACAGACAGAGCACCAGCAGGCTCACCACGATCGACACGGTCCCGACGGTCAGGCCGGTGACCTGGGCCAGGCCCTGGTGCAGCACCGTCCACGGGTCGACGCCCAGGCCGGCGCGGAGCAGCAGGGCGGTGCTCACCCCGTACAGCACGAGGCCCACCATGAGGTGGACCATCCGCCGGGCGAAGGGGGCCGGGCGCAGCAGGGTGCTCACGGCGCTCATGCGGCCAACTGCTGCGGCACGCGTCCGGCGACGACGGCGAGGGCGCTGTCCAGCAGCGCCTGCGCGCCGAGGACCAGCAGGTGGTCGGGGGTGTCCTCGCGGGCGGAGTGGCTGAAGCCGCCGGTGCTGGGGACGAAGAGCATGGCGGTGGGCACGCGGGTGCTGAGCACGCTGGCGTCGTGGCCGGCGTAGCTGACCATCCGTTCGGTGCGGACGCTGCGGCGGCGGCAGACCGCGTCGACCAGGTCGACCAGGTCGGCGTCGAAGTGCGCGGCCGGCTTGGCGGAGGTCTCGGTCAGGGTCGCGGTGCAGCCCTCCTCCGAGGCGATCCGGGCCAGCACCTCGCGCAGTCTGCGGTCGACCCGGTCCAGGATCTCGTCCGATCCGGCGCGGATCTCGGCCTCCAGGCGGGCCGAGCCGGGGACCACGTTGGGCGCGCCGGGTCCGAAACTGACCGCCCCGACGTTGCCGATGACGGAGCCGTTGATCCGCTGGCAGATGCCCTGCAGCGCGGCGGCGGTGCGGCTGGCGACCCGGCCCGCGTCCGAGCGGGCGCTGAACGGGGTGGTGCCGGCGTGGTTCTCCTCGCCCTGCACCGTGACCTCGTACCGGCGTACGCCCACGATGCCGGTGACGGCGGCGAGTTCGATGCCCTGGCTGTCCATCCGGGGGCCCTGCTCGATGTGCAGCTCCAGGTAGCCGGAGAGCTCCTCGACGTGCGGGTGCCGGCAGAGCGCGCTGGAGCCGACCAGCCCGCCGCCCGATCCGGCGGTGACGCCCTCCTCGTCCCAGAAGGCCACGACCTCGATCTGCTCGGCGGCCGGGTGCCCGGCCTCGTGCAGGGTGCGCAGCACCTCGATGGCGGCGATCACGCCGTAGGCGCCGTCCAGTCGGCCACCGCCGGGGACGGTGTCGGCGTGCGAGCCCATCAGCAGCCACGGGCCCGAACTGCCCGGGACACGGCCGAAGACGTTGCCGACCGGGTCGCGGTGGCTGTCCAGCCCGGCGCAGCGCAGGGTCTTGTCGAGCCAGTCGCGGGCGGCGAAGTCGGCGGCGGAGCCGGCCACCCGGTGGATGCCGCCGTCGGCGCCGGAGCCGATCTGGGCGAGATGGGTGAGGTCGGCGAGCAGCCGCTCGGCGCTGATGTTCAGTGACATTCCTACTGGATCCCTTCAGGGTGAGGACCGGGGTGGGGCGTCAGCCGTGGCATGACCGGCAGCGGCAGCTCGGCACACCAGGCCAGGCTCCAACCACCCAGCCCGGCAACGGAGTCGAAGGCGCGCTGGCACACGCGGCGGCCCAGCACGAGCGCCGGCTCGGGGTGCTCCGAGGAGAGGAACAGCACCCCGTAGGCGCCCGCCACCGAGCTGTGCAGCCGGACGTGCTCGAGGCCGTCCGAGGGCGCACTGCAGTCCAGGAACGCCTGGGCCAGCCCGTCGGGCGCGGCGACGGCCGCGCCCGACGGGGGGTCCAGGGCGATGGCGACCATCCTCACCGGACGGGCTGGGCGTTCACGCCGAGCTCCGCGAGGAACCGGTCGACGAGTGCGTCCAGGGTCGTCGCGGCCCAACGGGTCCCGTCGATCCGCCAGATGAGCTCGGTCCGCCCGGCGCGCGGGCGACGGACCAGCTCGACCGGGCGGGCCGGCGGGCGGGCGGTGTCGGGGCCGAGGAGCTCCGCCGCCCCCCAAAGGCTCGCCGCCGGGGCCGAGGCGTCGAAGGCCACGGTGGGCGCGGGCAGGGCGGCCAGCACGGCGGAGACGCGGTCGCCGCGCAGGTGGAGCAGCGGTCCGTGGTCGCGGCCGCCCTCCGGCAGCCGGCCCAGCGTCTCGGCGGCACTCTCGGTGGTGGTCAGCGTGACCGGGAACCGAGTGGTGAGGCAGCCGACGTGGCCCAGCGGGCCGGGCCGGGTGACCTCCACGCGGGCCGCGCCGCCGAGCGCGCGGGTGAGCGCGTCCAGCAGTTCGGCGTCGGACGGCGCGCCGTCCAGGGTCAGCGTGCGGCTGAGCACCGGCACACCGGCCGGCCGCGCGTCGTCCGGCGGGAGCGGCACCACCGGACCCGCGTCGGCGAGCCAGGACGGCAGCTGCCCGACGATCTCCTCCCCGCAGGCGCGCTCGGCGAGCGCGCGCACCTGTCCCGGGTAGTCGCCGGTGGCCACCGAGCCTTCGGCCGAACTGCGTTCCGCCGGCGCCAGTCCGGACAGCCCCTCGGCCAGCCCGAGTTCGGCCAGCAGCAGCGGCCAGGAGGGCTCGTCGACGGTGTGGCGCGGGGCCGTGAGCAGCAGCCGGGTCCGACCGAGCAGGACGGCCTGCAGCAGCGGTCCCGAGGTGCCGCGCGCCTCGGTCTCGGCCCGGGCGGCCTTGACGGCCTCCTCCGCCGCGACCTCGACGGCCGTCAGTGACCAGGCCTCCCGCTCGGCGACCGGGTGCTGCAGGCCGCTCTCGGCGTCGGGCCGCAGCCGCAGCGCCGGGTGGCGGGTGACCAGCGCCCGCAGCGCCTCCGCCAGCGCCTCCGGGTCCAGCGGGGCCGCGGCCTCGACCAGGACGCCGGTGCAGCCGCCTGCGGCGGGCTCGGCGAGCACGGCGTGCTGAGCGGGGGTCAGCGGCAGCGCGGCGGCCTCCGGCGCGTCCGCCTCGTCGCCCGGCCGCTTCGCTCCGAGGTCGCCGAGTCCCACCGACGGCAGCACGGCGGCCAGCACGGCGGCCAGGTCGGCGACGCTGCCGTGGCGGAAGGCGGCGCCGAGCGGCACGCGCAGGCCGGAGCGGCGGGCCAGCTCGACCATCCGCAGCGTGCCGGCCAGCCCGGCCCGCGCGGGCAGGCCCTCCTGGTCCACGCCCACCGCGGGCACCCCGAGCGCCTCGGCCCAGGCCTGCGCCAGCGTCTCCTCGACGGGCGTGCCGGGGGCGGTGAGCTCCGCACCGGAGCGGTCCGCGGCCGGGTCGGGCAGCAGCCGGCGGTCCACCTTGCCCGCCGTGCTGAGCGGCAGTGCCGGCAGCAGGACGTACTCGGCCGGGACCATGTAGCCGGGCAGTGCCTCGGCAAGGAACGGCCGCAGCTCGGCGGCACCCGGGCCGTCCTCGTCGGTGCCGACGACGTAGGCGGCCAGATACCGGTCGCCGTGCGCGTCGGTGCGGGCCGCGACGACGGCCTCGCTGACCCGCGGGTGCAGCAGCAGGCGCGCCTCGATCTCGCCGAGCTCGATGCGGTAGCCGCGCACCTTGACCTGGTGGTCGATCCGGCCGAGGAAGTCGATGTCGCCGTCGGGACGGAACCTGGCCAGGTCGCCGGTGCGGTACATGCGGGAGCCGGGGACCGGGTGGAACGGGTCCGGGACGAACTTCTCCGCCGTCAGCCCGGGGCGGTGCAGGTAGCCGCGGGTGACGCCGTCGCCGCCGATGAACAGCTCGCCCACCGCGCCGATCGGGGCCGGGTTGAGGAAGCGGTCGAGCACGTACATCTGGGTGTTGGCGATCGGGTGCCCGATCGGAACCGGCGCACTGGGGTCGAAGTCCGGGCCCGCCTCGTAGACGGAGCAGCCCACCACGGTCTCGGTCGGACCGTACTCGTTGATGATCCGCGCCCCGGGGGCGACCCGGCGCCAGGCCATCACCGTCTCCGGCTTCACCTCGTCGGCGCCGACCACGAAGGTGTGCACCGAGTGGACGGAGTCCGGCTCGGGCAGCTGCGAGCGCAGCACGTCCAGATGGGCCGGGGTGATCTTCAGCAGGCTGAAGTCGCCCGGCTCGCGCAGCCGTTCGGCGAGCGCGTCCAGGGCCCGGTCGGTGGGCAGCAGGGTGACGTCCTTGCCGCCGATCAGCGGCAGGAAGAAGTTGGGCACGGACAGGTCGAAGGCGATCGAGCCGAGCATCGGCGCGCCCTGGCTGCCGACCGGGAGGCCGTAGCCCTCGACGGCCCAGTCCAGGTAGTTGACCACGCCGCGGTGGGTGACCAGCACGCCCTTCGGGCGGCCCGTGGAGCCCGAGGTGAACATGGCGTAGATGAGGTTGTGCGGCCCGGTCAGCGGGATGGGGTCGGTGGTGGGGCGGGTGGCGAGCAGCTCGGCGTCGCGGTCGAGCTGGACGGCGAGGGCCTCGCCCGGCGGCAGCACGTCGACGAGCCCGGAGACGGTCACCACGACCGGCGCCGCGGTGTCCTCGACGATGCAGGCGAGCCGGTCGGCCGGGTGCTCGGCGTCGAGCGGCACGTACGCGCCGCCGGCCTTGAGGATGCCGAGCAGGCCGACCAGCATCTCCACCGAGTGCTCGACACAGATCCCGACGAAGGTCTCGGTGCCCACCCCGAGGTCGCGCAGGTGGTGTGCCAGCTGGTTGGCGCGCTCGTTGAGGGCGCGGTAGCTGACGGTGCCGCCCTCGGCGTCCACCACGGCGACGTGGTCGGGCGTCCGCCGCACCTGCTGCTCGAAGAGCTGGTGCACGCAGAGGTCGTCGCGGTAGCCGGCCCGGGTGTCGTTCCAGGTGTCGACCACCAGCTCGCGCTCGGGCGCGGGCAGCAGGTCGGCGTCGGCCCGGCCCGCCGGGTCGTGCGCCATGGCCGCGGCGACCGCGCGGTACAGCCCGGCCAGGCGCTCCAGGGCGGCCCGGTCCGCGGCGCGGTCGGCGGCGCTCAGCCGCAGCGTGGTGGCCCCGATCGCGGTGACGGCGAGTCCGAAGCCGTCCGCGACCAGGTCGAAGCGGTCCGCCGCGTCGGCGGCGACGCCTTCCGCGACGTCGTCGGCGTCGTCCTCGGCCCGGTGGCGGAAGACGACGTCGACCGGGGTCCACTCGGCGGAGCCGGCCAGGCCGGGCGGGCAGACCTGGCCGGAGGCGGTCAGGCCGTCGACGGCGCGGACCAGGGCAGTCCAGTCCGGCAGCGTCACGTGTCCCTCGGCGTCGACGGCCAGCGCCCTGGCCAGGCCGGCGGAGCCGCCGAGGTCGATACCGGTGGTGAACGAGGTCTCGGGCGTCAGCGTGCTGAGCACCCGCAGGTGGACGGCGTGCAGCACGCTCGCGAGGCGGACGTCCGCCTGCGCGGCGAGGGCGCGCAGGCCCGCCGCCACGTCGCCGAGGTCGACGGTGGTGCTGTGCCGGAGGCCGGCGTCGTGGTCACGGCGGGCCCAGGCCGCCAGCAGGGCGAACGCGGGCGGCAGCGAGCCGACGGTGGCGAGCAGGCCGTCCTGCGCCGTGTCGGCGCCGGACAGCGGGGCGGTCCCCGCCGTGGCGCCGGCCTGGTCCGGATCGGCGTCCGCCGTCAGCACCCGGTAGCGGGTGAGCAGTTCGCTGATCATCCCGCGGTGCAGCTCGTCGTCGAGCAGCACGCCCGACCAGGTGCTCGCGAGCCACCAGCCCGCGTCGGCCGTGGTCAGCGCGGTGATCCGGAGGGGCCGGGCCGGCTCGTCGTCGCGCTGCCCGTCCTGCTCCTGCCCGCGCTCGCGCTCGCGCGCGGCGAAGGCGGCGATGTCGTCCGGCAGTTCCGCGAGGACGAGCTCGACGGCCCGCTCGTCGGCGGTCACCAGGGCCGGCTCCGCGCCGAGGTGCAGCGTGGTGCGCAGCTCCGGGTGGCGGGCGGCCAGTTCGGCCACGGACGCCTCCAGCGCCGGGAGCACCGGCCGCCCGGGCAGCCGGACCGCGGAGACGTTGTGGTGCGGGCGTCCTTCGCCGGCCAGCGCCTCGAAGGCGCGCTGGGTCCGGGCGGGCGAGAGCGGCTTCACGCGGCACTCCCCTGCTCGACACGGACGGCCTGCTCGGTCCCTGTTCCGGTCCCGGCCGACGCGACGTCGCCCCGGCCCTCGCGCAGCGACAGCGGACGCATGTCGGTCCAGGAACGGGAGATGACGCCCAGGCAGTGCTCCCGGGTGCCGGGCGCGCCCACCTGCCGCCAACCCGCCGGCGGACGCCGGCCCGCCGGCCAGACCGAGTACTGCTCCGCCTCGTTGACCACCACCGCGTGCGTGGCGGGCCCAGTCTGTTCGTGCATCATCGTCCATTTCTCAGTCCGACATTCGACGCCGGAATTCTTGGCACTCCCGAGGGGTGCTGTCAGCAAGGGGACGGTGGCACGAACCGTTCTGGCAGAACTGTGTCAGCGATTCCTGGCACGCAGATGCCAACGGCGGATTGTGCCAGCCCACAGGCCTGTTCAGTACCGGCCGGGCGTGGAAAACATGGCCGGGGCAATTGACGACAGGGGATGTTGCGATGGATGACGGGCGCCAGGTCAGCGGCTGGCACGAGATCTACCAGGAGCTCTACCGGGACGCGGCGGAGGCGGAATTCGGCGAGAACTTCGCCGGCTGGGACAGCAGCTACGACGGACTGCCGATCCCGCTCGAGGAGATGCGCCAGTGGCGCGACGCCACCGTGGCGGCCGTCCGCGCGCTGCGCCCCCGGCGGATGCTGGAGATCGGGGTCGGCTCGGGTCTGCTCATGTCCCGGCTCGCCTCCGACTGCGAGGAGTACTGGGGCACCGACGTGTCGGAGGCGGTCGTCCAGGCGCTGCGCGGTCAGCTGGCCGCCGGCCCGCTGGAGCTCGCCGGGCGGGTGCGCCTGGAGGCGGCCCCGGCCGACCGGCTGCACCACCTGCCCGCAGGCCACTTCGACACCGTCGTGATCAACTCGGTGATCCAGTACTTCCCCGGCGTCGACTACCTGACCGACGTGCTGACCCAGGCGGTGCTGCTGCTCGCCCCGGGCGGCTCGGTCTTCGTCGGCGACGTGCGCGATCTCGGGCTGCTGCCCCGCCTGCACCGCGCGATCGCCGCCGGACGCGGCCTGCCCGATACCGAACTCCCGGCCGCAGCCGCGCTGCTGGCCGAGCGGGAGCCGGAACTGGCCCTCGCCCCCGAGTACTTCACCGCGCTGCCCGAGCTGCTCCCCGAGATCGCCTGCGTCGACGTCCGGCTCAAGTCCGGTCCCTTCCACAACGAGCTGACCCGGCACCGCTACGACGTCGTGCTGCGCACCGCCGAGCCGACCCTGGACGCGGGCGCGGCCCGCGTCGTCGACTGGTCCGGCGGCCCGGTGGACTGGGAGCAGGCGAGCGACGGCACGCCGCTGCGGCTGCGGGCCGTGCCCAACCGCAGGCTGCACACCGAGGCGGGCACGGACGGCGGGATCGAGCCGGACGAGCTGTGCGCCCGTGCCGAACAGGCCGGATACCAGGCGGCGTTCACGCTCACCGGCGCCGACCACGACTGCTTCGACCTGGTGCTGTGGCGGGACCCCGAGGCGGTGGTGGGCGGCCTCTACCTGCCCACCGAGCCGCCCTCCTTCGAGGACCCCTCCCGCTATGCCAACGTCCCGGCCGCGCTGGACCGGGCCCACGCCACCGCTCCGGCCGCCGCTGCCGCCGCTCCGGCGTCCGACGCCGGGAGCGTGGCCGAGTCCGGGCCCGTCCTGCCCCGCAGCCCGTACGACGAGGTGGTCCGCGAGCTCTTCGCCGAGGTACTCGCCCTGCCCCGGCCGTCGGTCCCGCTGGACCGGAGCTTCTTCGAGCTCGGCGGCCACTCGCTGGCCTCGGCCAGGCTGGTCGGCCGGATCCGAGCCGTGCTGGACGTCTCGCTCGGCATGCGCAGCGTGTACGACGCGCCGACCGTCCGTCAGCTCGCCGACCTGGTCCAGGCCCGGGCCCGGGCTGCCGCCGCGCCCACGGGGAGCCGGGACGAGCGGGAGCTGCCGCCCTTCACACCGCTCCCGACCCCGGCCACCGACGCCACCGGTCCCGTCCCGCTCAGGGTGGACGCCCGGACCCATCGCGCGCTGGCCGGGCTGGCCCGGGACCACGGCGTCACCGTGCGCATGGCCCTGCACGCGGCCCTGGTGGCGCTGCTGGCCCGGACGACCGGGCACCGGTCGGTCCCGGTGGGTCTCGCGGTCCCCGCCGGCCCGCCGGTGCTGCTGACCGTCGAGGCCGAGCGCGACTTCACTGACCTGCTCGCCCGCGTCCGCACGGCCCATCTGGACGCCTACGCCCGACCCCTCGCGGCCACCGCCCCCGTCGTCGTCCGCCTCGGCTTCGACGTCGATCTCGACGTCGACGCGGACGCCCGGGAGGCCCGGGAGGCCCGGACCGACGAGGCCGGCCTCGGCGTCGAGCTGACCGAGGAGTGGACCGAGGGCGGCGCCCCGGCCGGTGTCAACGGCCAGGTGTACGGGGCCGATCCGGCCTTCGCCGCCCGGCTGGTCCGGCTGCTGGCAGCCGCGGCGGCCGAGCCGCAGCGCCCCCTCGACACCCTCGGGCTCCGCCTGCCCGACGAGCCGGTGGCGCTGGTCGGCGCGACCCGCACCGTGCCGCGGACACCGGTGGCGGCGCTGCTGGGCATGCAGGCGCTGCTGACCCCGCACGAGCCCGCCCTCACCGTCGGCTCGACGGTGCTGACCCACCTCGAACTCGACACCCGATCCGCTGCGTTGGCGCAACGCCTGCGCGCGGCCGGGGCTGCGCCGGGGCAGGTGGTGGCGGTGCGGCTGCCCGTCTCGGCCGACCTGGTGGTCGCCTACGCCGCCGTCGCCCGGAGCGGCGCCGTCTGCTGCCCGCCGAACGGCGCGAGCGTGGCCGGTCCGCGGCCCGTCGCGGTGGTGACCGACGCACCCGAGGCGCCGTGGCCGGACGTCCCGGTGCTAGGGCCTGCCCCGGGCGTCGACGCGCCCGGGACGGAGCCGACCGCAGGGCAGGCGGCGACCGGTACCCCCGGCACCCGGTCCCCGCGGGCCACCGACCCGCTGCTGGTCACCGCCGTCGACGCCGACCCGGTCACCCTGGACGCCGAGAGCCTGCGCGTGCTGACCGCCTGGCGGTCGGCGACGGTGCCCGGGACCGCCGGTGGCGCCCGTGCGCTGCTGCCGGAGGGCACCGTCGACCACGGCTTCCTCGACGTGATCGACGCACTCGCCTCGGGCGCGGCCCTCCACCTGCGCCCGCAGCCCGAACCCGAGGCCGGTGACACGGCCGCCGACACGGCGCGCTGGCTGGCGGCCACCGGGGCCGTCGAACTCGCCGCCCCCGCGGCCGTGGTGAACCACGTCCTCGGCAGCGGAGTGGACCTGCCGGCGCTCGCCCTCGTCACCGCCCACGGCGCGGGTGCCTCCGCCCCGGGCCGCACGCTGCTGGAGCACCGCTGGTACCAGGGCGTCCGGTTGACGCTGGTGGACGGTGCGACGCCGCTGTGGAACCAGACGGTGCGCGTGCTCGACGCCGCGCTGCAGCCCGTACCGCCGGGGGTGCCCGGCTCGCTCTACCTGGCCGGGGACGGTCTCGGCGCCGCCTCCTGTGACGCGGCCGCGGCGCAACTGGTGCCCGACCCGCACGGCGGACCGGGGGCGCGGATGGTCCGCACCGGCCGGGTGGGCCGCCTCGGCGCCGCCCTGGACGAGCTGCCCGACGTCGTCCTGCGTGACCCCTTCGACGCCCCGGACTCCCTCTACCTGCCGGTCACCGACCCGCTCGGCCACCGCTCGCTCTGGCCCGCCGGGACGCCGCTGCCCGAGGGCTGGACCGCCGCCGGACCTGAGGACGTCAGGGACGCCGTCCGCGACACCCTCGCCCAACAGGCCTCCGCGGCCTCCGCCGACACCGTGGGGAGTGACCGGTGACCGAAGCACGACTGTTCCGCTCCGTCGAGGCGGAGGACGCGTTCGCCGCGGCCGTCGAGGCGTTCCGTCGCGACGGCGGCGCCGTGCCCGTCTGGGTCGGCCCGCGGGCCGACCTGACGGCCGGTCTGGCCCTGGCCGAGGAGGTCTACGCCGCGCTGCGCGTCCCGCCGCAGGCCGCGCGCGGCCATCTCTTCGGCGAGGTGCCCGAGGCCGTGCGCCGGCTCGCCGAACCGCTGGCCGCGCACTGGTCCGCAGGACCGGACGGACCGCCGGACGGGCCCGGCTCCGTGCTGCTGGTGGGCACGTACGCGGCGCTGAGCTCGGACCGGGTGCGGCGGGTGCTCGAGTCCGCGCACCGCGACGGCCGCGACGTCTCCGTGCTGACGGGCCGTGACGTCCACTCGCTCAGCTGGACCACGGCCAAGCAGTACGGCCAGGCTCCGGCCGGGGCCCCGACGGGGGTGTTCACCGACAACGACAGCCGGCCGCGCGTCCCCGGCGACGCGGTCTGGCTCGGGCCGGAGGACATCGCGCAGCGCGACGTCCAGGACCTGATCCTCTCCGGGCGCTGGGGCCGGCTGCTCTTCAACGGCCACGGCCGCGACGACAACCTGAACCTCGGTCAGTTCACGCTCTGCGGGCGCAGTCCCGCCGTCGAGCGCGCCCCCGGCGCCCTTGGGCCGCAGTGCGCCTACGGGCTCGGCTGCTACAAGCCGGAGGACAAGCTCGTGCCGGCGCACCGCATCCCCGCCGCCGAGATCGTGCTGAACACCTGCCTGAGCGGGCCGCTCAGCGATCTGGCGCTCTACGACCCGGCGTACCAGATCCTGCTCAACGCCCTGGACGGCCCGGCGCAGACCGTGGTGGCCGCCCTGACCACGAACAACGGCGACCGCCCGGAGAACCTGGCCTGGCTGCGCGGCGGGCCGGGCTCGGTGGCGCGCCGGCTCGACGCGTCCGCCGCCGACATCAACCCCTACCCGGCCTTCCTGCAGGTCGGCCTCGGGACCGCCGGCGACCAGGCACCGGAGGACTCAGCGGCCGGGCAGTCAGCAGCCGAGCCGGACGAGGCCGAGGAGCCGTGGGCGCTGCTGGGCGGGCGCGTCTCCGCCCTGCTGCACAGCGGGCTGCTCCCCGGCGACCACGCGCTGCGGCCCCGCTTGGAGCGGTTGCACGGCACCCTGCTCAGGGACGCCCAGCGTGGCGCGGCCCGGCCCGCCGGGACGCGCGCCGAGGCGAGGCGGAGCCTCGACGCCGAGGTCGCGGCGCTCGACCTGGCCCTGGCCCAGCAGATCGCGCGCGGCGCGGACGACCCGCTGCTGGAGTTCCCGATCCACTTCGGCGAGCGCAGCCGCGCCTCGGCCGCCGAGCCGGGCTTGGACTGCGCCTGCGGTCGGCCGGTGTGGCGCTACCGGCGTGTGGGACGGCTGCCGGTGGTCCCGGAGACCTACCAGTCCACCTGCCTGCGCTGCGGCGACGTCGAGAACAGCTTCGTCGGCGCGCCGGCGCTGCGGGTCGAGTCCGCCGACAAGGTGGCCCTGGGCGGGGTGCTGCCGGTCACCGTGGAGGTGACGGCGGTTCAGGACGGCATCGTCAACGTCGGTCTGGTCGTGCCCAGTTACGTCCGGGCCACCATCAAGCCGCCGGTGCGGCGGCTCCGCCTGGCGGCCGGGGAGAACAAACGGACCGGGTTCGAGATCGCCGTCGCCGCCGACGCCGAGCCGCAGGCCTACTACCACCAGGCGTACGCGGTCCAGGGCCTCGCCCTCACCGTGCTGCGCTTCCACTTCGGCGCCGTGCCCGGCGACGAGTTCGACCACGTGACCAGTGACGGGCGCCCCGCCCGAGAGAGTGAGGTGTCCGATGTCCGGGTCCGGTGAGCGGGGGACGGTGCTGGTCGTCGAGCCGGAGTCGTCCGGGGTGGACCTGCTGGGCGCCGCCGAGCGCCTGGGGCTGCGGGTGCACGTCTTCGACCGCCGCCCGGCGGCGGAGGCCTCCCCCGCGGTCCGGGCCGGCGGCACCGGATACACGGTCGTGGAGACCAGGTCCGCACAGCAGGTCGCCGAACAGGCCCGGCTGTTGGCACGGCGCGAGCGGGTCGTCGCGGTGGTGCCGGGCTTCGAGTACGCCGTCCCGGTGGCCGCCGCCGCCGCGGAGCGCCTCGGCCTGCCCGGGCTCAGCGCCGACGACGCCGCCGCGCTGCGCGACAAGGCGCTGATGAAGGAGCGGCTGGCGGCCGGCGGCGTGGCCGTCGCGCCGGGCGTGCCGCTCACCGTCGGGCAGACCTCCGAGGCCGAGCTGCGGCGGGCGGCGGCCGCCGTCGGCTTCCCCGCCGTGGTCAAGCCGGTGGACGGTTCGGGCAGCCTCGGCGTGCGCCGGGTCGACACGCTCGACGCCCTCCGCCTGCACCTGGCCCGCTGCGCCGCCGAGGGCGCCCTCGACGACATGGGCCAGCCGGTGGGCACCCGCCTGCTGGTCGAGTCCTACGTCTCCGGACCGGAGTTCAGCGTCGAGGGCTGGGTCGCCGCCGACGGCCGGGTGACGGTGGCCGCGGTCACCGAGAAGCTGCTCGGGCCCGAGCCCTACTTCGTCGAGGTCGGGCACATCGTCGACGCGGACCCCGCCCCCGTGGCGCGCCTGGCCCTCACCGGGACCGCCGAGCGCGCCGTCCGGGCGCTCGGGCTGCGCACCGGCGTGTTCCACCTGGAGGCCAGGCTCACCCCGAGCGGGCCCGTGGTGATGGAGGTCGCCGCCCGCCTGGGCGGGGACCGGATCCACCGCCTGGTGAGCGCGGTGCACGGCTGGAGCCTGCCGGAGGCGGCCGTCCGCTGTCTGGCCGGGCTGCCGGAGCAGACCGCCGCCCAGGCCGCCGAGGCCGTGGCCGGACGGGTCGCCGCGTCGGTCTACTTCACCGTGTCCCGCCCCGGGGTGGTCGCCGACCCCGAGGCGCTGCGGGCCCGGCTCGCGGCGCTGGTCACGGGTCGCGCGGCCTGCTGGGAGCTCACCGTCGACTGCGAGCCGGGCACGGAGGTCGGCCCCGCGACCGACTTCCGGCAGCGGTTCGGCCACGCCGTGCTGGTGGCGGACGACCGCCGCGCCCTGGAGGCCCTCCTCGCCGACCTCCGCACCGTGCTGCAGGCGTCAGTCGAGCCGACCGGTGGACGGCGCACCGTCGTGCCGCCGACGGCCGTGCCCCTGGCCGGCGCCCGGGAGCCCGCGATCGCGGGCTGACCCGCATCCATCCGCCCCCTCCCCCGACACCCCCGTACTCCTCGCCCGAGCGAAAGGCCGAGCCTCATGCGCGTCCTCGTCATCAACCGGTGGAGCGACGACTTCGCCGACTACGGCAGCTACCTCGACCACCAGGCGCACCAGGTGGCCTATGTGACCGTCGCCGGCCACCGCCCGCTGCTGCCCGCGGCCACGGCCCACGCCGAGGTGGTCGCCGACCCGTCCGACGTGGGCGAGGTGACCGCCGCCGCACTCCGCTGCCACCTGGCGCTCGGTGGGACGGACGTGGTCCTCGCCCTGTCCGAGTTCGACCTGCTGACGGCCGCCAGGGTGCGGGAGCAGCTCGGCGTGCCGGGCGCCGACACCGAGGCGGTGCTGCGTTTCCGCGACAAGACCGTGATGAAGCAGGCCGTGGCCGCCGCCGGTCTGCGGGTGCCGCAATTCCGCGCCATCGGCAGCGCCGAGGACGCCGCGGCCTTCGCGGCCGCACACGGTGGCGGCCCGGTGATGCTCAAGCCCCGTACCGGCGCCGCCTCTTCGGGCTGCGTGCTGCTCCGGCCGGGCCAGGACGCCCGGCACGAGCTGGCCGGGCGCGACCTGACCGGCTACGAGGCGGAGGAGTTCGTCGAGGGGCCGATCTGGCACGTCGACGGCCTGCTGGCGGACGGGGAGCTGCGCTTCGGGCTGGCCTCCCGCTACCTCAACACCTGCTTCGACTTCGGCCTCGGCACCCCGCTCGGCTCCGTCGTCCAGCAGGGCCCGGCGGCGGAGACGATGCTCGACTTCGCGCTGCGCAGCCTGGCGGCGCTGGGCCTGCGCACCGGCGCGTTCCATCTGGAGGTGATCGAGCACGCCGACGGCCCGGTCTTCCTGGAGGTCGGCGCGCGGGTGGGCGGCGGCGAGATCCCCTTCGTCTGCCGTGACGTGTACGGCGTGGACCTCGTCGGCGACTGGGTCCGGCTGGAGTTGAGCGAGCAGCCGCGCACCCTGCCCGCCGGCGAGACCTCCGAAGGCGCGCACGGCGGGTTCCTGATGCTGCCGGAGCCCGTAGGTCAGCGGCTGGTCGAGCGGCCGTCCCTGGTGGGGGTCGTTCCCGGCCTCTACGCGGAGGAACTGCCGGAGCCCGGCCATGTCTTCACCGGCCACGGCGGCTACGACGAGATCCTCGGCCGGTTCCGCTACCGCGCCGACTCCCCGGCCGCCGTGGAGGCGGCGATCCGCGCCACCCTCGACCGCTACCGCTGCACGCTGGAGCCGGCCGTACCCGCCCAGGTCTGAGCCACCTGCGAGCCCGTCCGGGTTGCGGCGGCGGCCCTCAGCCCCGCGCGACGACCAGGGTCTCGGCGCCACGGCCGCGCCGGGGCCGGTGCGGGACCAGCCACGTCGCCGCGTAGGCCGCGGTCGCCGCGGCCATGATGGCGAAGCTCGGCGGGCACTGCGGGATCCAGGCCGAGACGGCCAGGCCCACCCACATCTCGGCGACGGCGAGTCCGGCCGCCAGGGCGAGGCCGCGGAACGGGCGGTCGGTGAGGCGGATGGCGGTTCCCGCCGGGGCGGCGAGCAGGCCGAGCAGCAGCAGCGAGCCGACGGCCTGTGTCGCCTCACCCGCGGTGACGCCCACCAGGACGAGGAACCCGAGGCCGAGCGCCCGGACCGGGACGCCGCGCGCCGCGGCGACGTTCTCGTCGAGGGTGGCGAAGAGCAGCGGACGGGCGATCAGCAGCACCGCGACGGAGACCGCGAGCGCGATCAGCACCGCGACCAGCACCGCGCCGCCGTCGAGGCCGAAGATGGAGCCGAAGAGCACCGAGGTGCCCGCACCGCCGTTGCCGCTGCCGCTGGCGGAGGTGGTGTAGAGGGTCAGGAAGAACGACCCGAGGCCCAGCACCCAGGCGAAGGCACTGCCGATGACGACGTCGTCCGCCTTGCCGCGCCGGCCGACCCCGGCCAGCAGCAGGGCGACCAGGACGCAGGAGACGAACAGGCCGAGCCGCAGGTCGTAGCCGCCGGCGAGCGCGGCCATCGCGCCGGTGAAGGCGACGTGGCTGAGCGCGTCGCCGGTGAACACCTGCGCCCGCAGCACCAGGAAGTACCCGACCAGGCCCGCCGCCAGCGCGATGAACGTGCCCGCCAGCAGCGCGTGGTGGAAGAAGGGCTGCGACCAGGCGGACGCCGCGCCCGAGGAGGCGAGGAAGGCGCTCATGCCGCACCCCCGGCCAGCGCCGCCGGGCCAGAACTCGATGGGCCAGCGCCCGACGCGGCGCGGTGGCGCTCCACCGCCCGCGCGGCGAACCGCGCGCCGTGGGCGAGCAGGAAGAGCCCGAAGGCGAAGGAGGTCACGAAGAATCCGAGCGGGTAGTTCCAGTAGAAACCGGCGACCAGGCCCGCCCAGGTGACGGTGAAGCCGAGCACGGCGGTCAGCAGCAGGCTCAGCCCCGGACGGGCCGTCAGCACCTGGGCCGTCGCGGCCGGGAGCACCATCAGCGCGAAGACCAGCAGCGCGCCGGTGATCTGCGCGGCCTCGGCGGTGGCGACGCCGAGCAGCACCAGGAAGGCGATCGACAGCCCCCGCACCGGGACCCCGCGCGCTGCGGCGACCTGCGGGTCGACGGAGGCGAAGAGCAGCGGCCGCCCGACGGCCGCCAGCACCAGCAGCACCGCGAGCCCGGCCAGCGCGAGCGTGGTGACCTGCCCGGTGGTGATCCCCGTGAAGCTGCCGAAGAGCAGCGCCTGCGGACCCTCCAACAGGCCCTTGTAGAGGGCCATGAACAGGTAGCCGCAGGCCAGCAGGAAGGCCTGGACGACCCCGGTGGCGGCGGACTCCTCCGAGCCGCCGGGCTCACGGCCGCGGCGCATGGCGGCGAGCACCAGCGCGGCGGCGACGCAGAAGCCGAAGTAGCCCAGGCTCAGGCTGAATCCGGCCAGCGTCGCCAGCGCGGCGCCCGGGAAGGCGACGACGGAGAGGGTGTGCCCGGCGAAGGTCTGCTGGCGCAGCACCATGAACCAGCCGACGGCGCCCGCGACGACGGCGACGATCGCGCCCGCGCGGAAGGCGTTGACCATGAACGGGTACGACCACATCAACTGGAAGTCGTAGAGCAGGTTCCAGGAGAAGACGGGAGAGGGCACCTCAGCTCACCCCGCGTGCCGGTTCGTGTGCACGGCCGGCGCCTCGGGCTGGCCGACCACCACGAGGCGGCCGTCCTGCGTGGAGAGCACCTCCACCGGGGTGCGGTAGAGGCGGGTCAGCGTCTCGGAGTTGACGACCTCGCTCGGCGGGCCGCAGACCGCGCCGCCCTCCGCGATGTACACGACCCGGTCGAGGTGGTGCAGGATCGGGTTGACGTCGTGGGCCACCATGACGACCGCGACGTTCTCCTCGTGGCAGATGCGGCCGATCAGCGCGGCGACGGCGCTCTGGTTGGGCAGGTCCAGGCTGTCCAACGGCTCGTCCAGCAGCAGCACCTCGGGTCGGCGCACGAGCGCCTGCGCGATGAGCAGCCGCTGCTGCTCGCCGCCGGAGCACTGGCCGATCGGACGGTGCGCGTAGGCGCTCGCGCCGACCAGCTCGATCACCTCGTCCACGCGCCGCTGCTGCGCCCGGCGGTTGCGGGCCCACGGCAGCGGCACGCCCCAGCGGTCGCCGTCGAGGCCCATCCGGACCACGTCGACGCCGCGGATGCGCAGGTCGGGGTCGAAGCTGCGGCGCTGCGGCAGGTAGCCGACGCGGCTGCCGGCCTCGCCGGGGCGCCGACCGAGCACGCGTATCTCGCCCTCGGCGGCGGGCACGATCCCGAGCAGCACCTTGACCAGCGTCGACTTGCCGACGCCGTTCGGGCCGAGCACGGCGACGAACTCCCCGGCCTGGACCTCGAGATCGACGCCGGACCAGAGCGTGCGACCGCCGACGCGCGCCGCCGCGCCGCACAGGCACAGCACCGGCTCGGACGTGGGCGTGACGTCGAGCGCGACGCCGGAACCGGTCTCGCTCTCCGCGGCCTTGGCGACGACGGGGTTCATGGACGTCCTCACTTCCCGGTGGCCTGGTGCAGGGCGTTCTCGATGCCCTGGAGCTGGGTGGTCTGCCACTGCTGGAAGGTGGCGTTGGCGGGGGCGAGGGTCTCGGTCACGGTGGTGACCGGGATGCCCTCGGACTTGGCCAGCTTGGCCTGGGCGACCACGTCGGGGGTGGAGTTCTGGCTGTTGTAGACGTAGATCTTGATCTGCTTGCTCTTGATCTGCTGGTCGATCAGCGCCTTGTCGGCGGCGGTCGGGTCGGTGCCCTCGCTCATCGCGTCCAGGAAGCTCTCCGGTGTCAGCATCTTCAGCCCCAGGCCCTCGGCGAGCGGGGTCACGATCGACTCCGAGGCGCCGATCGTGGTGCCCGCGTACTTCGCCTTGATGTCACTGATCAGCCGGTTGTAGGGCGCGAGGGTCTGCGTCTCGAAGGTCTGCTTCTGCTGGTCGAAGTAGGCGGCGTCGGCCGGGTCGATCCGCTTGTAGTCCGCCGTGATCTTCTCGATGACCTGGCGGACGTTCTCGGGCGAGTACCAGCGGTGCGGGTTGCCGCCCGGCCGGACGCCGACCAGGTCGCCGACCTTGAGCTCACTGCGGCCGGTGCCCGGGTTGGTCGACAGCAGCTTGTCCGCCCACGCGTCGTAGCCGATGCCGTTCACGATCACGTACTGCGCGCCGGTCACGGTGCGGGCGTCGGCGGCGGTCGGCTCGTAGGAGTGCGGGTCGGTGTCGGGGTTGCTGATGACGCTGGTGACCTTGACCCGGTCGCCGCCCAGCTGGGTCGCGATCGAACCCCAGAAGTTCTCCGCCGCGACCACCTGGATCACCTTGCCGCCGCCACCGCCCGCGGCCACACCGGACGCGGTGGCCGCCCCGGAGCCGGCGGGTGCCGTGGTCGCACACGCGCTGACCGTCGCCACCAGGGCGAGCGCCGCACCACCGAACGCCACGCGGGACAGGCGGCGGGAGAACGGACGGGACGGGACGGACGAGCGCATGGTTCTGGACCCCCGGGGGCAGTCGCGGTCGGGCTGACTCCTCCACGTTAAATGGAAACGGTTTTCATCCCTAGCCCAAACGGGTGTGAGATGAAAATCATTACCGAATCTTGACCTACGGCGCGCGCGGCGTTTCGCCGGGCGCACGCGGGGGCGTGCACGGAAAATGGGCCTGGTGGGCCGGACCCCGTACCGTGCCGGGCCCGGCACCGAGAGGAGACCGCCATGGCGACCGACCTCCACCTCGCCCAGAACCCGGACGCGGACGCCCTGCTCAGCCGCAGTCCGCTGGCCGCGCTGATCGGCATGCTGCTGGACCAGCAGGTGCCGATGGAGTGGGCCTTCACCGGCCCGTACACCCTGCTCACCCGCCTCGGCGGGGACGACCTGGACGCGCACCGGATCGCCGACCACGACCCCGAGTCCTTCGCCGCGCTCTGCGCCGAGAAGCCGGCGATCCACCGCTACCCGGGCTCGATGGCCAAACGCATCCAGCAGCTCTGCGCCTACCTCGACGCCCACTACGACGGCGACGCCGAGGCGCTGTGGCGGGACGCGACCAGCGGCACGGAACTGCTGGACCGGCTGGTCGACCTGCCCGGCTTCGGCGAGCAGAAGGCGAAGATCTTCCTCGCCCTGCTGGGCAAGCAGTTCGGCGTCCAGCCGAAGGGCTGGCGCGAGGCGGCCGGGGCCTACGGCGAGAAGGACAGCTTCCGCTCGATCGCCGACATCACCGGCCCGGCCTCGCTGGAGAAGGTCCGCGCCCACAAGCAGGAGATGAAGGCGGCGGCGAAGGCCGCCAAGGCGGGCTGACCCACCCCCGACACTCAGCCGCCGGCCCTCTCCGTGGACGAACTCGCCCGGCTCGACGCGGCCGGAGACCGTCGCGTCCGACCCGACCGACCCGACCGTATGAATTTGACACCGCCCTCACATCGGGGAGAACCTGTATGGGTTCTTAGAAAGAGACACCTCGTTCGGTGAGGCGTCTCCACGGACACAGGCCACTGATCCCAACCGTCGAGAGACGCTCCGGATCAGGACACCTCCTCCCGACCTAAGGGTTGAGGCCAAGTGGCTGCACGTGAGTGCTACGCCGTGGAGTGCCAAAGCTCTGACGAGTTGGGGTGTACCGGGTCTGTTCTGTCGATCCGGGCTCGGTGTGCCCCCTGCCGCTGCGACGTACCGCGCGATGCGTGCGTCATGACCGGAGGGAGGCGAGTAGCAGATGGACTGCAGTCCTAGTTCGGGCCACAAACGGCCCCCCATCCGCTTGACCTCGTCTTCTTCCGGCATGCGGTAACCACCTGCTGATCCTTGATCCTCCTGCGCGCGCTGGTGCTCGCAGGGCGGATGGATGCTGCATGCCCTCCACCAGGCCTCAGGGCCACCGGGAGGGATTCACCATAACCACCACCATCGACCCGAACGTCCGCTCGGCGGTGCTGGACGACGCGCACGTCGGCGACATCCGCGGCGCGCTCGGCACCATCAAGCTCGACGACCATGACGAGCGCCGCGGCCTGTCCGCGAAGCTCAAGACGCTCCTGGCGATCGTCGGCCCCGGCCTGATCGTCATGGTCGGCGACAACGACGCCGGCGCGTTCGCCACCTACGGCCAGGCCGGCCAGAACTACGGCACCCACCTGCTGTGGACGCTGCTCCTGCTGGTCCCGGTCCTGTACGTCAACCAGGAGATGGTGCTGCGCCTGGGCGCCGTCACCGGCGTCGGGCACGCCCGGCTGATCCTGGAGCGCTTCGGCAAGTTCTGGGGCGCGTTCTCCGTCATCGACCTGTTCATCCTGAACGCGCTGACGCTGGTCACGGAGTTCATCGGCATCACCCTGGCGGCCGGCTACCTGGGTCTTCCGAAGACGCTGTCCGTGGTCCTCGCCGCCGCGATCATCATCGCCTCGGCGTTCACCGGCTCGTTCCAGCGTTTCGAGCGGATCGCGATCGCGCTGTGTGCGGGGTCGTTGCTGCTGGTCCCGCTGTACTTCATGGTCCACCCGAAGACCTCGCAGATGGCCCACGACTTCGTCGTGCCGAACATGCCGGGCGGCCAGGGCCAGCTCGCCACCGTGATGCTGCTCATCATCGGCATCGTCGGCACCACCGTGGCGCCCTGGCAGCTGTTCTTCCAGCAGAGCTACGTGATCGACAAGCGGATCACCCCGCGCTTCATGAAGTACGAGAAGGCCGACCTGTGGCTCGGCATCGTCGTCGTGGTCGTCGGAGCCGCGGCACTCATGGGCGCGACCGCCGCCGCGTTCGCCGGCACCAAGGACTTCGGCAACTTCACCGACGCGGCCGGCCTGGCCTCGGGCATCGCCGCCCACGCGGGCAAGGTCGCCGGAGTGCTGTTCGCGGTCGCGCTGCTGGACGCCTCGATCATCGGCGCGTTCGCGGTCTCGCTCTCCACGGCCTACGCGATCGGCGACGTCTTCGGCATCAAGCACTCGCTGCACCGCGGCATCAAGGGCGCCAAGGGGTTCTACGCCGTCTACGCCGGCGTCGTGGGCCTCGCCGCGACCGTCGTGCTGATCCCGGGCTCCCCGCTGGGCCTGCTGACCGAGGGCGTGCAGACCCTCGCCGGCGTGCTGTTGCCCTCCGCGACCGTGTTCCTGCTGCTGCTCTGCAACGACAAGCAGGTGCTGGGCCCGTGGGTGAACGGCCCGCGCACCAACGCCTTCACCGCCGCCGTCGTCGGCATCCTGGTCACGCTGTCGATCATCCTGACCGCCTCGGTGCTGTTCCCGGACATCACCGCGGGCGCGATCGTCGACATCATGGCCGGCTGCGGCGTCGCCGGCGTCCTGGCCGCCGGCTACGCCTTCACCAAGCGCCGCACCGCCACCAAGGAAGACCCCATCGACCGCACCGGCCGGGACAACTGGCGCATGCCCCCGCTGGAGACGCTCACCCGGCCCGCCATGGCCACCGGCCGCAAGATCGGCATGAGCGCCCTGCGCGGCTACCTGCTGATCGCGATGATCCTCGTCATCGTCAAGATCGTCGAGGTCGCCCTCGGCGGCCACTGACGCCAGGTCACCCCCAGGCCCGGACCGTCCCCCCGCGGCGGTCCGGGCCTGTCTCGTTCCTCACTCGTTCACGGGCCAGGCCTGCGCGGCGACGCTGACCCGGTTCCAGGCGTTGATGGTGGTGATCAGCCAGACCAGCTCGGCCAGTTCGGTCTCCTCGAACTCCTCGGCCGCGGCCGCCCAGACGTCCTCGCGGACCGGGCCGTCGGAGAGGCGGGTGACGGCCTCGGTGAGCGCGAGCGCGGCGCGCTCGCGGCGGGTGAACAGGCCCGTCTCCTGCCAGACCGGGAGCAGCAGGAGCCGCCGCTGGTCCTCGCCGCCGGCCAGGGCGTCGGCGGTGTGGGTGTCGACGCAGTAGGCACAGCCGTTGATCTGCGAGGCCCGGGCCCGGACCAGCTCCTTCAGGCCCGCCTCCAGGTCGCTGCCGGCGGTCGCCTTGTCGAGGGCGACCATGGCGCGCATCGCGGCGGGCGCCAGCTTGTCCGCGGCGATACGGACGTTGATCCGGGGGTTCTCGGTCTTGGTGTTCACGGTCTTGGTGTTCGCTGTCGTCGTCATGCCTATGAGTCTGGCCCTTGAGTGGACCCACGATAAGGTCCATTTCCATGACCGATGACTGGTCCACTTTCGGCGTCGACCTCCACCTCGACCTCACCGCCGGGCGGGCCTCGGGCGAGGGTGTCCGGGCCGCGCTGGAGCGGTCGCTGCGCGAGGCGATCCGGCGCGGGCGGCTCGCCGCCGGGTCCCAGCTGCCCGCGACGCGCGCGCTCGCGAGCGAGCTCGGCCTCTCCCGGGGGACGGTCAGCGCGGCCTACGACCAGCTGGTCGCCGAGGGCTACCTGATCGCCCGTCACGGCTCGGGCACCCGCGTCGCGGACGTGGCGCGCGCCGAACGGCAGGCCAAACGCGGCGCGCCCCGGCCACCCCGGCACGATCTGCGGCCCGGGACGCCCGACGTCGGCTCCTTCCCGGTCGCGGCGTGGCTGCGCGCCTCCCGGCGGGCGCTCGGCGACGCCCCACCCGCCGCGTTCGCGTACGGCGACACCCGCGGCCGCCCCGAGCTGCGGGCCGCGCTGGCCGACTACCTCGGCCGGGCGCGCGGGGTGGACGCCGCTCCCGGCCGGATCGTCGTCACCGCCGGCTATGTCCAGGCACTCACTCTCCTCGCCCGCGTGCTCCCCGAGGGCGCGTTCGCCCTGGAGGACCCCGGGCTGCCGTTCCACCGCGAGGCGGTGCGCTTCGCCGGTCGCGAGGTGGTCCCGCTGCCGGTCGACGCGGAGGGCGCCGACCCCGCGGGGCTCCCGGCGGGCGGCGTCGCGGCGGCCGTGGTCACCCCGGCCCACCAGTACCCGACCGGCGTCACCTTGCAGCCGGACCGGCGCCGCGCCCTCGTCTCCTGGGCGCGGGCGGCGTCCGCCGTGGTCGTCGAGGACGACTACGACGGCGAGTTCCGCTACGACCGCCAGCCGGTCGGCGCGCTGCAGGGCACGGCCCCGGACAGCGTGGTCTACGTCGGCACGGCGTCGAAGACGCTGGCTCCGGGCGTCCGGCTGGCCTGGATGGTGCTGCCCGGGCGGCTGGTCGAACCCGTCATGCGGGCCAAGCGCCTGACCGACTTCCAGACGGAGGCCCTGGGTCAGCTGACGCTGGCCGAGTTCCTCACCTCGCGCGAGTACGACCGCCACGTCCGGGCCAGCCGCGCCCGCTACCGCCGTCGCCGCGACCTGCTGCTGACCGCCCTCGAGGGCCACTCGCTGGAGGGCGTGGCGGCCGGCCAGCACCTGCTGCTGGGCCTCCCGCCGGGGGCGCCCGCGGAGTCGCGGCTGCTGCGTCAGGCGGCGGCCCGGGGGCTGGCCTTCGGCACGCTCGGCGAGCACTGGCACGACCCTTCGGCCACCCGCCGCAGCGGTCTGGTCCTCGGCTACGGGACGCCGCGGGACGGCGCCTTCCCGGCGGCGGTCGCGGAGCTGTCGGCCTTGCTAGGTGCGGAGATCGGCGACGGGGGGGTCGACTGACCCCCGGTAAGACTCTTGGTGGACCGGTGCGTTCATATTTCTTTCATTCACCGCCTAGGATGGCCGCGCCCACGGGGGACCGACGGAAAAAACCGGGTGAAAAGGACGAACGTGAGCCGAACCGGCGAGGAGACGACGCTCTCCGACTACCGGGCGGATACCGGACGCATCGCGTCGTGGCTGCCTGTCCGCAGGCACCACGCGCTCCTTGTCGCATGGACGGCGCTCTGGTTCGTCCTGGTCGTCCCGCGTGGCGGGGTGTCCTGGCACTACCTGCGCGAGGGCGAGCAACTGCTCTTCGGCAGCGAGGCCGGCGGCGGGCTGTCACTCTACGCGAACCACCCCGAACTGCAGATCGGCCCGGTGAGCCTGGCGGCGGCCAGGATCTTCCAGCCCTTCACGCCGACGACCGGTCAGCTGCTGGCCGAGGCCACGATGTCCGTGCTCGGCCTGGTGATGCTGATCCTGGTCGGCCGCACCGCCGCGCTCTACTACCTCGGCACCGGCACCAACCACCGTCGCCTGCAGCAGCGCATCCTCGTCGCCGGGCTGGCCTTCATCCCGATGTGGATCGAGGTCTCCGTCCGCTTCGCGCACCTGGACGACGTGCTGGCGCTCTTCTTCACCACCGTGGCCGTCCACTCGCTCTCCCGCGGCGGCTCCTGGACGGTGGCGTTCTGGCTGGCTCTGGCGGTGGACGCCAAGCCGACGGCGGTGCCGTTCGCGGTACTGCTGCTGGCACTGCCGAGCGGCAGGCGGCGCGGGCCGTTCCTGCTCTTCTGCACCGTGGTCGCGGGTGCCTGGCTGCCGTTCTACCTCGGCAACCTCGGCTCGGTCTCGGCGGCCCAGTTCGCGATCCCCAACCAGCCCGCGTCCTCGCTGCGCTGGCTGGGCGTCCACAGCGCGGGCACCCCGCCGTGGGACCGCCCGGCCCAGTTCGCGCTCGGCGGGGCGCTCGGGGCGCTCGCCGTGTGGCGCGGCCGCTGGCCCGCCGTGATCCTGCTCGGCGCGAACGCGCGCATCCTGCTCGACCCCAGCACCTACACCTACTACAGCGCGTCCGTCCTGCTGGGCACGCTGCTGTGGGACGCGGTGGGCCAGCGGCGCCTGGTGCCGTGGTGGAGCTGGATCGCGCTGCTCTCGCTCTACGGCGGCACGCTCCTCATCCCGGACGACGCGACGCGCGGCCTGGTGCGGCTCTCCTTCGTGGCCCTGTCGACGGTGTACGTGCTGCTGTGGCCGACTCCCGGCAAGAAGCGGCTGAAGAAGCGGCTGAAGCGGCAGCGCAAGGCGCAGCAGGGCACGCCGGTTCCCGCGAACGTGATCCCCCGGCCGCGGCAGGCGACCACGGCGGCCGACCGGGGCGCGGCCCAGACCTCCGGACCGGAGCTCGTCCAGGCCTGGTAGCGCCCGGCGCCCCACCTCCGGTCCGCTCACCCGCCGTGACGTTTCCGCGGCGGGGCGTCAAGCCGGTGCCCCTCGCGCGCTCCCCCGAACGGGCCAGTGGAGCCGCTAGGCTCACTCAATGACCTGGACGACCGAGCGTTCTGACGACCCGGCAGCACCGGAACCCGCCGAGCTGGCCGCCCTGGCGCGGCGATTCCCCGCCCTGCACGCACCGCAGTTCTGGGCCTGGGGCGGCTACGACGCACAGTTCTCCCCGCTGATGCCGGCGGACCGGCTCGTCACCAACGTGCACCTGGTCGGCTTCGCCCCGCTGCCCGGCGCCGAGGGTCACGGCGTGGTGGTCTGCCGCGACGAGCGGGACCACTGGTTCCTGCCCGGCGGCACCCGGGAGCGGGACGAGAGCGTCGACGACTGCCTGGTCCGGGAGCTGCGCGAGGAGGCGGGCGCGCGCCTGCTCGACGCACCGGTGTGGATCGGGGCGCACCGCTGCGTCACCGACAACCCCGTGCCCTACCGGCCGTGGCAGCCACACCCGGAGAAGGCCTGGTTGTGGGGCTGGGGCGAGGTGGTCGTGGACTCCGCGCCGACCAACCCGGAGGACGGCGAGCCCGTCGTCGAGGTGCGCGTCGCCCCCGCCGCGGAGGCCATGGAGTTGCTGACCCGCGGCCGTGACCGCTGGTGGGCCGAGCTCGTTGCGCTGGCCGTGGAGTCACGTGAGAGACGCGCAAGCGCAGGGGAGCGCACGCCCGGCGCGTGAGGGCACCTCGTGATCCGGCGTGCTGCGGTGCGCAAGTGACACCGCGTCTTCCGCGCGGAACCATGAATGTCCCCTGTGCGTCTGTTACACCTGGTAAGCCCGAGCTTGTGGGTTTATGGGCTATGCCGTCGGACACGCGGGGCAGGGGGGGCAGGACAACAGCACGCAGAGCCTTGGTGCGGAAAGCCGCGTGAGAGGAGAGGTATGACTGGGCAGTCGACGCAGCGCCCGGCGGCGAGGTCCTCCGAGCGTGCGGCCCAGCCGCCGACCCAGCGCGGCCCCCGTGGTCACGGCCAGGGATCCGCCGCGGGCGGCCACGGTCACTCTCACGGCGGCGGCCCCGCCTCACGGCGCGGCGCGCTGCTGCCCGGTCGGCTCGCCCGACCGCAGGCCGGCTGGGTGCTGCTGGCGCTCCCGGTCCTCGGCGCACTGGTCGACGAGGTGTCCGGCGCGCCACTCGGCGGCTTCTTCCTGGTCTGCTCGGTGCTGGCCTCCGCGTGGGCCGCGCTGCTGTCGACCCGCCGCGGGCTGTGGTGGGTGCTGCCGAGCCCGCCGCTGGTCGTCGCCGCGGTGGCGCTGCTCGACCAGCTGCTGCTGCACGGCTCGGACTTCACCGGCAACAAGCTCGGCACCGGCCTGCTGAAGTGGTCGGTCGACCTGTTCCCGACCATGTTCTTCGCCCTGCTGGCCGCGTTCGTGGCACCGGCGCTGCGACGGGCCCTGCTCCGCCGTTCCGCCGCCCGCGCGGCCGGGCGCGGCGCCCAGGTTCCCGTCCCGCGAAGGAGCCACCATGACTGACCGCTCCCAGAACCGCCCGCACGGGCGTCCCTCCGTGGGCCGTCGCCCCGCGACGCCGCTGGTCCGCGCCGGGCGCGCGGCCGTGGCCACCGCCTCCGCGGTGGTACTGCTGGGCAGCGGCGTCTCCTGGTTCACCTACCACTCGCTGACGGACGGTCTGAACACCTCCGACGCGCTCGGCATCACGCAGCGCCACGCGCCGCCCAAGCTCGACAACTCGATCAACCTGCTGCTGATCGGACTGGACAGCCGCAAGGACATGAACGGCAACGACCTGCCCCGGCAGTTCGTCGAGCAGGACCTGCACGCCGGCTCCAGCGACATCGGCGGTTACAACACCAACACGCTGATCCTGCTGCACATCCCCGCCAACGGCGGCAAGGTGCAGGCCTTCTCCGTCCCGCGCGACGACTACGTCGAGACGCTCAACGGCGACGGCTCCTCCCAGGGCCACCACAAGATCAAGGAGGCCTACGGCCTGGCCAAGGCGGCGATCGAGCCCCAGCTCAAGGCCCAGGGCCTGACCGGCGCCGCGCTGGAGCAGCAGAGCCGCGAGGCCGGCCGCGAGGCGACCCTGGCCACCGTCCAGCAGTTCCTCGGCGTCCGCATCGACCACTTCGCCGAGGTCAACCTGCTCGGCTTCTACGACATCGCCAAGGTGGTCCAGCCGATCACGGTCTGCCTCAAGCACGCCACCAGGGACCCGGCCATGACCGGCCAGGGCTCCGGCGCGAACTTCCACGCCGGCTACAACACCCTGGACGCCGCCGGCGCGCTCTCCTTCGTCCGCCAGCGCCACAACCTCACCAACGGCGACCTCGACCGGACCCACCGCCAGCAGGCCTTCATCTCCTCGGTGATGTACAAGCTGAAGCAGGAGGGCCTCTTCAACGACCTGGGCAAGATGCAGGGCCTGTTCGACGTGGTGAAGAAGGACGTCGTGCTGGACTCGCAGTGGAACGTGCTCGACTTCGCCCAGCAGGTGCCCAACCTGACCGGCGGGAACGTGGTCTTCAACACCCTGCCGATCCAGGGCTTCGCCACCCGCAACGGCGAATCGGTCAACCTCGTCGACGAGCAGCAGATCCAGCGCATCATGCGGCGGCTCGTCGCCGTCGACCCGAGCCCGGCCGCGACGCCCCCGGGCTCCGCGCCCGCCTCGTCCGCGCCGGCCGCCGCGGCGCAGCCGGCGGGGCCGGTGGCCCCCGCGACGGTCGACGTGCTGAACGGCTCCGGCGCCACCGGGCTCGCCGCACAGAAGCAGAAGGACCTGGTCGACGCGGGCTGGACCGCGGGCCGCACCGGCAACGCCGGCGCCCGCGCGCACACCGTCGTCCGCTACGGCCCCGGCAAGGACGCGGCCCAGGCCGCCAAGCAGGTCGCCGCGAAGCTCGGCGTGTCGGCGGCGCCGACCTCGTCCGGGAACGTGGCCGCGGGCCACGTCGAGGTCCTCCTCGGCGCGGACGCGGCGTCCGGCGCGAACGCCGGAGGCGGCGCTGGCTCCGGCTCCGGGGCGGGTTCGGGCGCCGGTTCCGGGGCCGGTTCGTCCTCGGACGGCACGGCCAGCATCCCGTTCCAGGGCTCGTCCGTGGAGATGGGCCAGGGCATTCCCTGTGTGGACTGATCCGGATTCGGTCCCGTTTCGTGGACGATTCCGTCTCAGCAACGGCACCCGGCTAGGAGAACGGGAAACACGTAAGACACACTTGTTGTGATTGATCGCACTGTTTCCCGGTCGGGCATGATGGGGACCGAACCTCAAGCCTGCACGGCCGACTAGGAGGACCGAGTGGACGACGTTCTGCGGCGGGCACCGCTCTTCACCGCTCTGGACGACGAGCAGGCCGCCGAGCTGCGCGCCTCCATGTCGGAGACGACCCTGAGCCGCGGTGAGTCGCTGTTCCACGAGGGCGACCCCGGCGACCGGCTCTACGTCATCGTCGAGGGCAAGCTGAAGCTGCACCGCGCCTCGGCCGACGGCCGCGAGAACATGCTCGCGGTGGTGGGGCCGAGCGAGATGATCGGTGAGCTGTCGCTCTTCGACCCGGGCCCGCGCACCGCGACCGCCTCGGCACTGACCGAGGTCAAGCTGCTCGGCCTCGGCCACGGCGACCTGCAGCCGTGGCTCGCGACCCGCCCCGAGGTCGCCATCGCGCTGCTGCGCGCGATCGCGCGCCGCTTGCGTCGTACCAACGACGTCATGTCGGACCTGGTCTTCTCCGACGTCCCCGGCCGCGTCGCCAAGGCCCTGCTGGACCTGTCCCGCCGCTTCGGCGTCCCCTCCGACGAGGGCATCCACGTGGTGCACGACCTCACCCAGGAGGAGCTGGCCCAGCTGGTCGGCGCGTCGCGCGAGACGGTCAACAAGGCGCTTGCCGACTTCGCGCAGCGGGGTTGGCTCCGCCTCGAAGCGCGCGCGGTGATCCTCCTCGACGTGGAACGCCTCGCACGCCGGTCACGGTAAGCAACCTGGGGGCGCGGGGCAGAGCCCCGCGCCCCTAACGGTTCTCCCGCAGGTATTCGAGCTGAGCTCTGACCGACCACTCCGCCGCGGGCCAGAGCGAGCGGTCCACGTCCGCGTAGACGTGGGCGACGACCTCCGACGGTGACGTGTGGCCGGCCTCGACCGCCGCAGCCACCTGCGCGAGGCGGGACTCGCGGTGGGCGAGGTAGAACTCCACCGCGCCGAGCGCGTCCTCCAGGACGGGGCCGTGGCCGGGAAGGATCACGCGGGCCTCCCGGGCCTCCGCCAAAGCCCGCAGACGCTTGAGGGAGGCGAGGTAATCGCCGAGGCGGCCGTCCGGGTGGGCGACGACGGTGGTGCCGCGGCCGAGGACGGTGTCGCCGGTCAGGAGGGAACCCTCCGCGGGAAGCGCGAAACAGAGGGAGTCCGAGGTGTGGCCCGGGGTCCCGACGACGCGGAGTTCGAGGCCGCCGACCTCCAGGACGTCCCCGTCCGCCAGACCCTCGGAGCCCAGCCGCAGCGCGGGATCCAGCGCCCGGACCCCGCTGCCGCTGAGCGCGGCGAACCGCGCCGCGCCCTCCGCGTGGTCCGCGTGGCCGTGGGTCAGGAGCGTCGCCGCGACGCGACGGCCCTGCGACTCGACCTGGGCGAGGACCGCGGCGAGGTGGCCCTCGTGGAGGGGGCCGGGATCGATGACGACGGCCTCGGTCGAGCCGGGCTCGGCGAGGATCCAGGTGTTGGTGCCCTCCAGCGTCATCGGGGACGGGTTGGGGGCCAGGACCAGCGTCGACCGCTCGGTCACGACGGTGCTCACAGGTGCCCCCGCAGGGCCAGGCCCGGGTAGCCGGGCCAGGTGACCACGACCTCGCCGTCGTCCGCGATCGCGGCGCGGGCCAGGACCGGGTCGATCGGCCGCGCCTTCGCCGCGGCCAGCGCCGCGTCCGGCGTGGTGAAGGCGGTGAGCTCGCGCAGCGTGGCGATCGTCGGCGGGAGCATGAAGAACTCGCCTGCCGCGTGGTGCGCCGCGGCCTCCTCCGGGGAGATCCACAGGACGCGGTCGGCCTCGCCCGGGACCTCCGCCGTGCGCTGGCCGTCGGGGACGGTCGCGACGAAGAACCAGGTGTCGTAGCGGCGCTCCTCGAACTCGGGGGTGATCCAGCGGGACCACGCGCCGAGCAGGTCGCTGCGCAGCACCAGGCCGCGCGAGGCGAGGAACTCGCCGAAGGAGAGCTCGTGGGCCTCGAGCGCGGCGCGCGCCGCGCGCCACTCCTCGCCGGAGACGTCGGCGACGACGGAGGCCGCGTCGGGGCCGGCCAGCAGGACACCGGACTCCTCGAAGGTCTCCCGGACCGCCCCGCAGACGACGGCGCGGGCCTCGTCGGCGGAGACGCCGAGCCGCTCGCCCCACGCCTCGGGGTCCGGACCGGCCCAGCCGAGGCCGGGCGCGCTGTCACGCGGGTCGACCGCGCCGCCGGGGTAGGCGTAGGCGCCCCCTGCGAAGGCCATCGAGGTACGGCGACGCAGCAGGTAGGCCTCCACGGCCTCGCCGTGGGCCCGCAGCAGCACCACCGTGGCCGCACGGCGTGGCGTGACGGGGGTCAGCTCGCCGCGGGCCTGCGCCGCGATCCGGTCCGCCCAGCTCGGAGGGAGTCGATCACTCATGGCCGGATCGTACGGCGCAGGCCTGCAAAATCACACAGGGCCCCGTTGTGGGACAGGCCTCAGTGGCAGGTGTCAGGCCCGGACCTTGACCTGGATCTCGACCTCGACCGGCGCGTCCAGCGGCAGCACCGCGACGCCGACCGCGCTGCGGGCGTGCACGCCCGCGTCGCCCAGGACCTCGCCCAGGAACTCGCTGGCCCCGTTGACGACGCCCGGCTGGCCGGTGAAGTCGGGGGCGGACGCGACGAAGCCGACGACCTTGACGACGCGCTCGATGCGGTCCAGGTCACCGATGACGGACTTGACGGCCGCCAGCGCGTTGATCGCGCAGATCCTCGCCTGCTCCTTGGCCTCCTCGGCGGTGACCTCGGCGCCGACCTTGCCGGTCAGGCCGAGCTTGCCGGCGACCATCGGGAGCTGGCCCGAGGTGTAGACGAAGTCACCGATCTGCACGGCCGGGACGTAGGCGGCCAGCGGGGGGACGACCTCGGGCAGCGTCAGGCCCAGCTCGGCCAGGCGGCTCTCAACCTTGCTCATGGTCACTGCTTCTCCCGCTTCAGGTACGCCACCAGCTGCTCGGGGTTGTTCGGGCCCGGCACGACCTGGACGAGCTCCCAGCCGTCCTCGCCCCAGGTGTCCAGGATCTGCTTCGTCGCGTGCACCAGCAGCGGCACGGTCGCGTATTCCCACTTGGTCATGACACTGGACTCTAGCCCGTCCACCGGATGCCCATTGGTTACGCTCGACCGGACGGCAGCATTGAGGTGACGCGCGATCGCCAGGGAGGCACGGCTCATGCCCGCAGCTCCACCCGCAGGTCCGACCGGTCCGGACTGGGAGGGCGTCCGGCTCCACGTCGTCACCGGCAAGGGGGGTACCGGCAAGACCACCGTCGCGGCGGCGCTCGCGCTGGCGCTGGCCAAGGAGGGCCGGCGGACCCTGCTGATCGAGGTGGAGGAGCGCCAGGGCATCGCGGAACTCTTCGGGATCGCCGCGCTGCCCTACGAGGAGCGCAAGGTGGCCGGCGGGCGCGGCCACGGCGAGGTGTTCGCGCTGGCCATCGACATCGAGCAGGCGCTGCTGGAGTACCTGGAGATGTTCTACAAGTTGGGCCGCGCGGGCAAGGCGCTGCGCAAGCTCGGCTTCATCGACTTCGCCACGACCATCGCGCCCGGCCTGCGGGACGTGCTGCTGACCGGCAAGGCCTGCGAGGCGGTGCGCCGACGTCGCCCGGACGGGCGCCGTGTCTATGACGCGGTGGTGATGGACGCCCCGCCGACGGGCCGGGTGACCCGGTTCCTCAACATCAACACCGAGGTGGCGGGCCTGGCCCGGGTCGGGCCGATCCACAACCAGTCGCAGGCGGTCATGCGGGTGATCCAGTCCCCGGAGACGGCCGTGCACCTGGTCACCCTGCTGGAGGAGATGCCGGTGCAGGAGACCGTGGACGGGGTCTCCGACCTGCACGCGGCCAAGCTGCCGGTGGGCGGCGTCTTCGTGAACATGGTCCGCCCGCCCGTACTGGACCAGGCCGCGCTGCTGGCGGCCGAGGACGGCCACGAGGAGGAGCTGGCGCTCGCGCTGACCGAGGCGGGCCTCGGCGGACGCCGTACCGCCGCGAACGGCGGCGGCCCCGGCCCGGCGGTCCGCAAGCTCGTCGGCCCGCTGCTCGCGGAGGGCCGCGAACACGCCGCGCGCGTCGAACTGGAGCGCGCCCAACGAGCTGACATCCAGGGCCTGCGGCTGCCCACCTACGAACTGCCGCAGCTGTCGGGCGGCGTCGACCTCGGCGGCCTCTACCGGCTGGCCGCCGAACTGCGGACCCAGGGGGCGGCGTGACCTCTTCTTCCGATTCCTCCCAGGCGTTGACCACGCGTCAGCTGGACGTGGACGCGCTGCTGGACGATCCGGGCACCCGGATCATCGTCTGCTGCGGCAGTGGCGGCGTCGGCAAGACCACGACCGCGGCGGCGCTGGGCCTGCGGGCGGCCGAACGCGGCCGCAAGGTCGTCGTGCTGACGATCGACCCGGCCCGGCGGCTGGCCCAGTCGATGGGCCTCACCGAGCTCGACAACACCCCACGGGTCGTCAAGGGCGTCTCGGGGCCGGGCGAGCTGCAGGCCATGATGCTCGACATGAAGCGGACCTTCGACGAGGTCGTGCTCGCCGCGGCCGACGCCGAACGCGCCCGGCAGATCATGGAGAACCCCTTCTACCAGTCCCTCTCCTCCGGCTTCGCCGGCACGCAGGAGTACATGGCGATGGAGAAGCTGGGCCAGCTGCATGCCACGGGGACGTGGGACCTGATCGTCGTCGACACCCCGCCGAGCCGCTCGGCGCTGGACTTCCTGGACGCGCCGAACCGGCTGGGGTCCTTCCTGGACGGACGGCTCATCAAGGTGCTGACCGCTCCCGCGAAGGTGGGCGGGCGCAGCGCGATGAAGATGCTGAACGTCGGCATGACGATGTTCACCGGCGTGCTGAGCAAGGTGCTGGGCGCGACGGTGCTGCAGGACGTCTCCACCTTCGTCGCGGCGATGGACTCGATGTTCGGCGGCTTCCGCGAGCGCGCGGACCGGACGTACGCGTTGCTGCAGGCCCAGGGCACCGCGTTCCTCGTCGTCGCCGCGCCGGAGCGGGACGCCCTGCGGGAGGCGGCGTACTTCGTCGACCGGCTGGAGGCCGATCGGATGCCCTTGGCCGGGCTGGTCCTCAACCGCGTCCACGGCACGGGCGCACCCCAGCTCAGCGCGGAGCGCGCCCGGGCGGCGGCGGAGTCCCTCGACGAGGCCCCACCGGGCGACGCGGAACAGCTCGCAGCGGGACTGCTGCGCCTCCACGCGGAACGCATGCGGATCATCGCGAGGGAACGCCGCATGCGCGACCGCTTCGCCTCCGTCTACCCGGACGTCCGCGTGACCGAGGTCTCCGCCCTCGCCGGCGACGTCCACGACCTGGAGGGCCTGCGGGCGGTCGGCGAGCTGCTGGCACGCGAGTAACCGTCAGGGGCGCGAGGCTGTGCCACCGTGCGGCTCCGCCGCGCGCCCCTGGACAGTGCAGCTACACGCCTCAGCCGGCTTCGGCGAAGTCCAGGTGGTCGACGTCCACCGTGCCGGTGTACGCCTGCTCGTACTCGCTGCGCGCGGTCTCGAGGAGACGGCGCCACGAGACGACCGTCGGCCGACGGCGCAGCAGCGCTCTGCGCTCGCGCTCGGTCATGCCTCCCCAGACACCGAACTCGACACGGTTGTCCAGAGCATCCGCCAAGCACTCGGTCCGCACCGGGCATCCGGTGCACACCGCCTTGGCGCGGTTCTGTGCCGCCCCCTGGACGAACAGTTCGTCCGGATCGCTGGTGCGGCAGGCGGCCTGCGCACTCCAGTCCTCAACCCAGCTCATGCTGGCGCCGTCCTCTCCCGAATCGAGGCTCCCCCACGGCGGCAACGGCGAATATGCCGTTGCCAGTTGAGGACGTTACGGAAGAAGTGCGCGTTGCAACAGCCCCCTGGGGCCCAATCCTTATGGCCCATTTGGACTATGCGTGCTCGCGAGATCACCCGTTGGAGTGATCGCAGGTCGGCGGGCTGTCTGGGCTTCGGGGGCCCGCCTCACCGTTCCCGCCTGGGCATTCGCCTGGCATATGCCAGGCAATCCCCCACGATTCGGTCATCTCTCATCACCCACAAGAGTGAATCAAGAGAGCGCACAGCAAGTTGGTGCACGCTTGTGACAAGACTAGGCGAACACCTGCCCGCGTGTCCCAAGAACGCCGCGTAAGGTGCTCCCATGGCAGCGAAGCGCAAGGTGTCCCCCCTCCAGCAGATCTCGCTCGGCGCCCGGCTTCTCGGCGCGAGCGTGCTGGCGGGCGGCCTCGTGGCAGGGCTCGCGCTGCCCGCCGTGGGGGCGCTCGGGCTCGGGGCGAAGTCCGCTGCCAACGACTTCAACAACCTCCCGGCCGACTTCACCCAGCCGCCGCTGTCCCAGGCCTCGTACATCTACGACGACCAGAACAACGTCATCGCCAAGGTGTACTCGCGCGACCGCACGGTCGTCACCGAGAGCCAGATCGCGCCCGTGATGCGCCAGGCGCTGGTCGACATCGAGGACAACCGCTTCTACCAGCACGGCGCCATCGACCTGCGCGGCATGCTGCGCGCGCTGACCAACAACAGCGGTGGCGGCGGCGTCCAGGGCGGGTCGACGCTGACCCAGCAGTACGTGAAGAACGTCTTCGTCGAGAAGGCGGGCAACGACCAGGCCCAGGTGCTGGAGGCCCAGCGGCAGACGGTCGGCCGCAAGATCCAGGAGCTGAAGTACGCGATCAAGGTCGAGGAGACCTTGACCAAGGACCAGATCCTGACCAACTACCTCAACATCACCTTCTTCGGCGAGCAGGCCTACGGCATCGAGGCCGCCGCGGAGCGGTACTTCGGCGTGCACGCCGCGGACCTGAAGGTGCAGCAGGCGGCGCTGCTGGCCGGCATGGTCCAGTCGCCCACCTACTACGACCCGCTGGTCTACCCGGACGTCGCGCTCAAGCGCCGCAACACCGTGCTCGACAAGATGGCCGAGTACGGCTCGATCACCCAGGCGCAGGCCACCGCCGCGAAGGCGACGCCGCTGGGGCTCAACCCGCACAAGGCCCAGGAGGGCTGCATCACCGCCAACCACAACGGTGAGGCCTTCTTCTGCGACTACGTCGAGCACGTGATCCTCAAGGACCCGTCCTTCGGCGCGACCAAGGCGGACCGGCAGGCGCTGTGGGACCAGGGCGGTCTGCAGATCCACACCACGCTGGACCCGACGGCGCAGGCGTCCCTGTACAAGTCGGTGACCTCGCACGTCTACGCGGGCGACAAGGCCGCGACCGCGATGTCGATGGTCCAGCCGGGCACCGGCAAGATCCTCGCCATGGGCCAGAGCCGTCCGTACGGCGTGGGCCCGCAGGCCGACATCACCACGATCAACTACAACGTCGACGCGACCATGGGCGGCGGCTTCGGGTTCCAGACCGGTTCGACCTTCAAGCCGATCACCGCCGCGGCGGCGCTCGACCAGGGCCTGGGCATGGACACCACCTACCCGTCGCCCTACTCCGACGACTACCCGGCGATGCAGGACTGCAGCGGCAGCACGCTGTCCCCGGTCCCGAACGACCACAACGACAGCCACAACCTGGTCGGCCCCTACAACATGGCCAAGGCCATGGCGCTGTCGGTCAACACCTACTTCGTCTCGCTGGAGCAGGCGGCGGGCCTGTGCAACGTCGCCACGATGGCGAACAAGCTCGGCATCAAGACGCAGGCCTCGGAGTACAAGGTCCCCGGCCAGCTCGACCCGCTCTCCGTGGTCCAGTCGATGACGCTCGGCACCAACGACGTCGCCCCGCTGCAGATGGCCGCGGCGTACGCGGCGTTCGCCGCGCGCGGCCTCTACTGCACCCCGACCGCGCTCACCTCGGTGACCACGGCCGACCACAAGCAGCTGGCGGTGCCGCAGGCGGGCTGCCAGCAGGTGATGCAGCAGGGCAGCGCCGACGCGGTCAACTCGATGCTGGCGGGCGTGGTCCAGGACGGTACCGGCGCGGTCGACGCCTTCAAGGACGGGCGCCCCAGCGCGGGCAAGACCGGCACCACCGACAAGAGCGCCAGCGTCTGGTTCATCGGCTACACGCCGGAGATCGCGGCCGCGACGGTCGTCTCCGACACGGCGAAGCTGGAGCCGCTGGACGACGGCCAGCTGATCGGCGGCAACGCGGTCCCGTACAACACCGCGTTCGGTAGCACGCTGGCCGGCCCGATCTGGCTCCAGGCGATGGACGGCGCGCTGGCCAACGTCCCGCCGAGCAACTTCACGCTGCTCCCGCTGCCGGCCTCGCCGAACCCGTCCAACGACGGCAAGGGCACGACGGGCGGCAACGGTAACGGCAATGGGAACGGCAACGGCAAGCACGGCGGCAAGAACGGTGGCGGCACCACCACGACCGGCGGCAACACCATCCTGGGCAACACCGGCTTCGTCGGCATCGCCGGCGGCGGCACGGGCAACCCCTTCGGGCACTGACGCTTCCGCCTACGGAGCAGTTGCACTATTCAGGGGCGCGGGGAACTGCGCGACAAGCCACCGTGTGTGGTGAGTCGCTCAGCGAGCAGGGCCATCCGCACAGGGTGGTTGCTCGCGCAGTTCCCCGCGCCCCTGACGTCAGCCGTTGAGGGCCTGCTTGACCACCGCGGCGACGCGGCCGCCTTCGGCGAGGCCCTTGACCTTGGGGTTGACGAGCTTCATGACCGCGCCCATGGCGCGGGGGCCCTCGGCGCCCGACGCGGCGGCCTCGGCGACCGCGGCCGTGACGATGGCGACGAGTTCCTCGTCGCTCAGCTGCTTGGGCAGGTACTCGGCGAGGACCTCGCCCTCCGCGCGCTCGCGCGCGGCCGACTCGGTGCGACCGCCCAGCTCGAAAGCCTCCGCGGCCTCACGCCGCTTCTTCGCCTCGCGGGTGATGACCTGCAGCACCTCGTCGTCGCTGAGCTCGCGCGCGGTCTTGCCGGCCACCTCCTCCTTGGTGATGGCGGCGAGGGTCAGCCGGATCGTGCCGGAACGGAGATCGTCACGGGCCCGGATCGCGGCGGTGAGGTCCTCCTGCAACTGCTGCTTGAGCTTGGTGGTCATGGCGCAAGTCTGACACCTCCGCCCAGGCCGATGCCGGGATTAACAGGACACCCGTCGTGCGGGGCGCGGCGCGGCGTCTGCCACCATGGACGGATGCGCACCCGATACTCCGCTTCGCTGAAGGCCCTTGGAGTCACCGCCGCGATCGGCGCGGCCTGCGTCGGCTACGCCGCCGGGTACGAGGTGCGCTCGTTCCGGCTGCGGCGGGTGGAGATCCCCGTGCTGCCGCCGGGCGCCAAGCCCATGCGCGTGCTGCAGGTGTCGGACATCCACATGGTGAACGGGCAGCGCAAGAAGCAGATGTGGCTGGGCGGCCTGGCCGCACTGCGGCCGGACCTGGTGATCAACACCGGCGACAACCTCTCCGACCCGGAGGCCGTGCCGCAGACGCTGGACGCGCTGGGCCCGCTGCTGGACTTCCCCGGTGCGTACGTCTTCGGCTCCAACGACTACTACGGCCCGCAGCCGAAGAACCCGACCCGCTACCTGTCGGCGATGCTCAGCGGCAACCACGGCATGAACAACGCCGACGGCTCCGCGCGGCGCGGCATCGTCGGGGCGATCCACAACCCGTGGACGGAGCTGCGCGACGGCTTCGACGCGGCGGGCTGGGTGGACCTGACCAACCGGCGCGGCGCGCTGAAGGTCAACGACGTGGAGCTGGAGCTGACAGGTCTGGACGACCCGCACATCCGGCGGGACCGCTACGCCGAGGTGGCCGGTGGCCCCTCCACCGACGCGGACGTCTCCTTCGGCGTGGTCCACGCGCCCTACCTGCGGGTGCTGGACGCGTTCACCGCGGACAACTACCCGCTGATCCTGGCGGGGCACACGCACGGCGGACAGCTGTGCGTCCCCTTCTACGGCGCGCTGGTCACCAACTGCGACATCGACCGGCAGCGGGTGAAGGGCCTGTCCACGCACACCGCCGGGGGGCGTCGCAGCTTCCTGCACGTCTCCGCGGGCTGCGGCACCAACCGCTACACCCCCGTCCGCTTCGCCTGCCCGCCGGAGGCCACGCTGCTGACGCTGCGTCCGCGGGCCCGCGACTGACTGCCGGGCACCTTCCTCGACGCGGGCTGAGCGGTCGTTCGCTCCCGCCGGGCGCGGCCGCGCCCGGCGGGACCGGCGTCAGACCTCGTAGGCGCCGTCGATCGCACCGATGTCGGCGGCCTCCAGGCCGAGCGTGCGGCGGTCCTTGACGCCGGTCGCGGAGGGCTCCTCCAGCGCGCCGGTCAGCCAGCCGTGCTGACGGGAGGTCTGCTCCGCGACGCGCAGCAGCCGCGCGACGGCGGGCGAGCGGTTCTCGCGGCGGGTGACGAGGTGGACCTCGATGTACGCGGCGGGTGTGACCGGGAGCCAGAGCAGTCCGCTGGGCAGGCCGATCCGGCCGGAGTAGCCGACCATGGTCACCGCCGCGCCGGAGGCGACAGGGGTGTAGGAGGCGTCGAAGTCGAGGCCTCGGTAGAGCACCTCGGGCCGGGCGCCGGCGCGGGCGCAGATCTCCATGATCTCGTCGTAGTGGCCCGGGTTGTGGGTGCGCGGGTGCAGCAGCAGCTTGAGACCGTCCAGCGCGGCGGGGTCGACGGAGTCGGCGCCCGCCGCGGCCAGCGGGTGCTCGCTGCTGATCACGACGCCCTGGCGTTCGCGCCGCAGCAGCGTCAGCTCCACGTCGTCCGGCAGCGCCTCCGGCTGCGCGGAACGGACCAGGCCGACGTCCAGCGTGCCGGCGGCGACGGAGTCGATGATGTCGGCGAAGGCCATCACCCGGGCGGAGACCTCGATGCCGGGAGCCTCCTCGCCCATCGCGAGCAGCAGCTGCGGCGCGGTCTCGTAGCCGGCGCTCATGCCGTAGCCCAGGGAGACGCTGCCCATCCGGCCGTCGGCGAACGCGCGGACGCCGTGCCACAGGCTGTCGGCCGCCTCCAGCAGCGCGGGCCCGCGCTCCAGCAGCATCCGGCCGGCCTCGGTCGGCTCGACCTTGTGCGTGGTGCGCAGGAGCAGCTCGACGCCGAGCTCCCGTTCCAGCTCACGCACCTGCCGGCTCAGCGCGGGCTGCGCGATGTGCAGCCGCTCCGCGGCACGGGTGAAGTTCCGTTCCTCGGCGACGGCCAGGAAATACCGCAGGCGGCGCAGCTCGGACATGGGTCCATCTTAGGAGCTCGGTCATGCCGGTACGGCATGAAGGTGTCGGACGTTCTTGCGAACACGCGTTGAACAAGGCACAGCATGGCCACAGATGTGTCCGAGGTTCGAGAGAACAGTGACGCGGCTGGTCATCCCCATGACATCATCACGCAGGTGGGAACACATGGGCGAAAATCGGGTAGTCCGATACGACTGCACCCGAACGGCTCTCGATCATCGAACGGCAGCGCGGCCAACGGTTCGAGCACGTCGCGATCACGCGCGCACGGGCCGCAGCCCGCGCTGATCCCGGAACAGCCCCGGCTCTCGGCGCCGTCCGCGGACGCCCCCGGCTCCGACTTCCCCTGGTTCGAGCAGACGGCGCGGGGCCACGCGGACGTGCCCTACGCGTGGGAGTCCGCCGAGCCGGCGGCATCCGCCCCGGAGCTCACCGAGCCCTCGATCTACGCCGACGACTCCAGCGAGTCGTCGGTCGGCGCGCCCACCGAGGCGCCCGCCGCCGCGGCCACCGCGGCTCCCGCGTGGATGGACCGGCTCGGCCCGGCCAAGGCGCTGGCCGAGCGACTGCGCGGGCGGATCGGCTCGCTCGAGCTGCTGCTCGTCGGCCTCTTCCTGCTGCTCGCGCTGCGCTTCCTGACCTCGGGCCAGATCGGCTCCGCCGGCCTGCAGGCCTGGGAGACCGTCTTCGTGGCGATCTGTGTGCAGGCGCTCCCGTTCGTCGTGCTCGGCACGGTCGTCTCGGCGGCGGTCGCGGCGCTGGTGCCGCCCTCGCTGCTGGAGCGGCTGCTGCCGCGCAAGGCGTCGCTGGCCGTGCCGATCGCGGGCGCGGCCGGGGCGCTGCTGCCCGGATGTGAGTGCGCGTCGATCCCGGTCGCCAGCCGGCTGATGGCGGGCGGCGTCGCGCCGGCCGCGTCGCTGGCGTTCCTGCTGTCCGCGCCCGCGATCAACCCGGTCGTGCTGACCGCGACCGCGGTCGCGTTCCCCGGCCAGCCGCAGATGGTCTGGGGCCGCCTGCTCGCGTCGCTGCTGGCCTCGGTGGTGATGGGCTGGCTCTGGATCGGTTTCGGCCGGCCCGAGTGGCTGCGTCCGCAGCTGCGCTCCCACGAGCACCACGAGGGCGGCCGGGTGCGCTCGTTCCTGGCCGCGCTCGAGCACGACTTCCTGCAGTCGGCCGGCTTCCTGGTCGTCGGCGGACTGATGGCGGCGACGCTGAACGTGCTGGTGCCGCGCTCGCTGCTGGTGGGCGTCGGCACGGTGCCGGTGCTGAACCTGCTGGTGCTCGGCCTGCTCGCGGTGGTGCTGGCGATCTGCTCGGAGGCGGACGCCTTCGTCGCGGCCTCGCTGACCGCCGTCTCCCCGACGGCCCGGCTGGCCTTCCTCGTCGTGGGCCCGATGGTCGACGTCAAGCTGATCAGCCTGCAGGCCGGCACCTTCGGCCGGGCCTTCGCCTGGCGCTTCTCCGCGGCGACCTTCGTCGTCGCGGTGGTCTGCGCCGGTCTCGTCGGAGGGTGGCTGCTCTGATGCTGCGTGAGGCGAGGGCGATCCTGCTGGTGCTGACGGGCGCGGCGCTGCTGCACCTGTCCCTCTTCGGCGACGGCTACCTGCGGTACGTGCGACGGAGCATGCATCCGTGGCTGATCACGGCGGGCGTGGTGCTGCTGGCGCTGGGCCTGGTCCGGGCGTTCCTGCTGGCGCGCACGCTGCTCTCCCCCGCCCCGGCGGCGGCCGTCCCGCACCAGGACGGCGCCGCGGAGGGCAGCGGGTCCGACGGGCACGCGCACCGCCATCTGCGGGCGGCCTGGCTGCTGCTGTGCCCGCTCGCCGCCGTGTTCCTGGCCGCGCCGCCCGCGCTCGGGGACTACACCGCGCAGCACACCGCGGCCACCGTCGCCAAGCCGGCGAGCGCCGGCTTCCCGGCGCTCGCGGCGGGCGATCCGCTGACGCTGCCGATCGCGGACTTCGTCGTCCGCGCCGTCTGGGACCCGCAGGGCTCGCTGCGCGGCCGCCACGTGCGGCTGACCGGCTTCGCGATGCCGAAGCCCGGCGGCGGCTGGTACCTGACCCGACTGACCATCACCTGCTGCGCCGCCGACGCGGTCACCTACCGCGTGGACGTGCGCGGCCTGGCCACGGTGCCGAGCCGCGGCACCTGGGTCGAGGTCACCGGCACCTGGCAGCCGGACGGCCGGACGGGTCACGACGACGACATCCCGGTACTGACGGCCACCTCGCTCATCGGCGTGCCGACCCCCGCCGATCCGTACGAGTAACGGAACCATGAGCGGTCGGATCGCCCTCACATACGACTGTGATACACCGTTGAGCCGTACGACCTAGCGTGGGGGCAAGAATGCAAGCTCGGATGGTGCCGAGGGGGAACCGGCTGCGTGCCGCCCTGCTCGTCGGCGGGGTCTCGCTGGCGGTGGCGACGGTGCCGGTGTTCGCCGACCGCGGCAGCGGCTCCGGGAGCGCCTCCGCGGCAGACCTGAGCGTCCAGGCCGCCTCGCCCGGCGGCATACCCGGCGAGAACGGGAAGCCCTGGGACGGCAAGACGCATCTCATCGGCGACGGCTCGACCTCCTACACCGGTCCGCAGCCCAAGCAGCCGGTCGCGACCCCGCTCCAACCCGGGCAGCGGCCGCCGCAGTTCGTGGTGATCTCCTGGGACGGCGCGCTGGAGAACGACTCCAAGCTCTTCTCCCACTACCGCGAGCTGGGCGAGCAGTACAACGCGCAGATGACCTTCTTCCTGACCGGCATCTACCTGGTGCCGAGCTCGAAGCGGTTCCTCTACCGTCCGCCGCACGGGCACGGCGTCGGCACGGCCGCCATCGACTTCCCGACCGAGGCCCACGTCCGGTCGACCCTGGAGCAGCTGAGCCTGGCCTGGCAGGACGGCGACGAGATCGGCACGCACTTCAACGGCCACTTCTGCGGCCCGGGCGGCGGCGGCGACTGGTCCACCCAGGAATGGCTGGACGAGACCAAGCAGGCCTACTCGTTCGTCGAGAACTGGAAGACGGACACCGGCTTCACCGACATCCCCGCGCTGCCCTTCGACTACAGCAAGGAGCTGGTCGGCGGACGCGCGCCGTGCCTGGAGGGCCAGAAGACGCTGATACCGGCGGAGAAGCAGCTGGGCTGGCGCTACGACGCCAGCTCCCCGGGCGACTTCCAGGCCTGGCCGCACAAGATCGACGGCATCTGGAACTTCCCGCTGGAGCTGATCCCCTACCCGAACAAGAACTTCCAGGTCCTCTCCATGGACTTCAACTTCCTCGCCAACCAGTCCAACAGCAACCCGCAGGGCGACCCGAGCAAGTTCGCCGGCTGGCAGCAGACGACGGTGCAGGGCTACCTCAACGGCTTCAACCGCGCCTACTACGGCAGCCGTGCGCCGCTCTTCATCGGCAACCACTTCGAGGACTGGAACGGCGGCATCTACATGAAGTCGATCGACCAGGTCATCAAGACGGTCTGCACCAAGCCCGAGGTCCGCTGCGTCTCCTTCAAGGAGATGGCCGACTGGCTCGACGCGCAGAGCCCGGCCGTGCTGACCAAGCTCCGCTCCCTGGACCCGGGCGAGGCTCCGGACTGGTCCACCTTCATCACCGCCGCCGACGAGGCCCACAACCCGTAGGCCCCGAACGCCAGTAGGCCCCGCCGGCGTTCGGGCTCAGCCCAGGCTCGCCGTGGCGCGCGTGTAGCGGGCGAAGATCCGGGTCGGGACGGTGCTGGTGGGCTGGGCGGCCGGGGCGCCCATGACGCCGGTGAGCGGGAGCATCAGGCCGTTGTTCGGGTCGGCGTGGAACATGGTGACCGCGGTGACGGACTGTCCGGTGTAGCCGATGAACCAGCCGGAGGTCGCGTCCAGCATCGTGCCCGCCTTGCCGGCCACCTCGACGCCGGGGAGCCTGGCGCCCTGGGCCGCGCCGGAGGCGACGGACTCGGTGAGGGCGGAGTCCACCTCGTGCGCCACGTCGGCGGTCATCACCTGCACCGGCTGCGGCCGGTCGACGCCGACGTCGTGCCCGCTGAACAGCAGCCGGGAGACCGAGTACGGCTCGACGTGGCGGCCCTCGCCGGGGAACGCGCCGTAGGCATCGGCCATGCGGATCGCGCTGGGCGTGGAGTTGCCCAGCGGGAAGACCGGGACCGGCTCGCCCATGCTGGCCGGCAGCAGACCGAACTTCTCCACGGTGCCGCGCAGTTGGGTGAGGCCGACGTCCATGCCGAGCTGCGCCATCGGACCGTTGATCGAGTCGACCACGGCCTGGTGCAGCGTGACCTTGCCGAAGGAGCGGCCGCCGTCGTTGTTGATCTTGACGAGCTGGCCGTCCTTGTTCCAGTACGGGCCCTCCGGCGTCTGCACCGGCATCTTGTTGTCGCCGTCGTAGACCGAGGTGCCGCTGACCGGCGTTCGCGACCCGCCTGGCTGGAGCTGGACGCCGTCGGTCAGGCCCGCGGCGTAGACGAGCGGCGTGAACGCCGTACCGACGGGCACCGTCGCGGTGTTGGCGTCGTCGAAGCCCTGTTTCACGTAGTCCGGGCCGCCGTAGACGGCGAGGATCCGGCCGTCGGCGGCGACGGTGGCCGCGCCGAAGGAGACGTCCTTGTCCGCGGGCCGCTTCGCCGGGTCGAGCCCCTTCGACGCCGCCTTGACCGACGCCGCCAGCGCGGTGACCCGCCGCTTCTGGAAGGTCGTGTAGATCTGGTAGCCGCCGAGGTCGAACAGCCGCGGGTCCACGGAGGAGTGCGCGGTGACGTACTGGGTGGCCAGGTCGACGAGGTAGCCGGTCTGGCCGGTCAGGCCGCCCTGCAGCCGGGGCTGGATAGGCTCGGGGAAGGTCGTGTACTGGGCCCGCTGCGCCGGGGTCAGCTGGTGGATCACCACCATCCGGTCCAGGATCCACTTCCACCGGGTGACGGCCCGCTGCTGGTTGTCGGGGCTGATCGCCGGGTCGTACATCCCGGCGCCCTTGAGCAGGCTGGCCAGGAAGGCGCCCTGGCTGACGTTGAGTTGGGAGACGTCCACGCCGTAGTAGGCGCGGGCGGCGCGCTCGATCCCGTAGGTGCCGCGGCCGAACCAGCTGGTGTTCAGGTAGCCGTCGAGGATCTGGTCCTTGCTGAGCTTGGAGTCCAGCTTGATCGCGATGAACGCCTCGGTGAGCTTGCGGGTCACCGTCTGCTGCTGGTTGAGGTAGACGTTCTTTACGTACTGTTGGGTGATCGTCGAGCCGCCCTGGGTGTCGCCACCCTTGATCATCTCGTAGACCGCGCGCATCATGCCGCGCGGGGAGACGCCGTCGTCGGAGTAGAAGGTCTCGTTCTCGGCGGCGAGGATGTCCCACTGGACGGGCTTGGGTATCTGCCCCAGCGGCACGGCCTGGCGGTCCACCGGCCCGGTGCGGGCCATCTCGGTGCCGTCGGCCCAGTAGTAGACGTTGACCTGCTGGGTGGCGAAGGTGTTGAGGTTCTTCGGGATGTCCGTCATCGCGAAGGCGATCCCGGTGGTCGCCACCAGCGCGATGATCAGGTACGCGGCACCACCGAGCCACTGCCGCCAGGACGGCATCCAGCGCCGCCAGCCGACCCGGCCGGGGCGCGGGTACTCCCATGCCAGCCGTCGGCCGACCCGCAGCAGCCACCGTCCCACCGGCCCGAGCCGGCGCCCGAGCGGACCCAACCGCCGTCCGAGCGGCTCCAGCCGACGTCCGGCCGACCGCGCCCACTCCGCTGTCCGCTCGATCCACACCCGCACGTGCACCACCCCTACGTCCAAGGGCGCCCCGCCCCGACCCGGGCACATTAACCCCCGGACCTGTGCACGCGCCCCTCACGTCTCATGGACGTGACCTTCACCATGAACGGTTGCCTGCGAACCGGTGGGTAGGCGCCAGGTAAGGGCTTCCGGGCCCGTGCGGGGCGGGGGCCTGCGGAATCGGATTTCGTGCCTGGGCAGGTGGTCCGCTACAGTAATGCTCGTTGCACCGGGGTGTGGCGCAGCTTGGTAGCGCGCTTCGTTCGGGACGAAGAGGCCGTGGGTTCAAATCCCGCCACCCCGACTGGTGAACGTGGGTGAGGGGCGGTCTTCCGTGAGGAAGACCGCCCCTCACCCGTGTTCCGGGGGGTGGGCCCTAGCGGATCTCATATGCGACAGGGCTAGGATCCCGGAATCCGATCGCGTGATGACCCTGCTGCGGCAAGGAGTGGGCAACCATGACACTCGAAGATTCCAACGGCGGCCGTGCCGCCGCACGCCGGGCTGCGCGCGGCAAGTCGGCTCCGAACGGCCCTTCCCTCCCGAACGGCGCCGGAAGGCGCAAGCAGAAGCCCAAGCAGCGGGCGAAACGAATAGCGATGGGCGTCAGCGGGTTCGTGATACTCGTCGCGGCCGCCGGGTGCGCCTGGGTCTACCAGCTCGACAGCAACATCCAGCACAGCGCCCTGGACACCGGCACGCAGCCGCAGAAGGGCAAGGTCATCCCGGGCGCGCTGAACATCATGGTGATCGGCTCCGACACCCGTAACGCGGCGGCGGACTCCAGCATCGGCGGCCAGGACTACTCGCTGCCGCACGCCGACGTGGAGATGCTGGTCCACGTCTCGGCGGACCACCAGAACGCCACCGTGATGAGCATCCCGCGCGACACGGACGTGCAGATCCCGCCGTGCAAGGACAGCAAGGGCGTCACCCACACCTTCGGGACGCACGACCAGATCACCAACAGCCTGAACTACGGACCCGGCTGCACCGTGTCGGCCGTCAACGCCCTCACCGGCGTCCACATCGACCACTTCATGGTGGTGGACTTCGCCGGCGTGGTGAACATGTCCGACGCCGTCGGCGGCGTCCAGGTCTGCGTCAACCACAACGTCTACGACCCGGGCTCCCACCTCAAGCTCTCGACCGGCACGCACACCCTGGTCGGCCAGGGCGCCCTCGCCTTCATGCGCAGCCGGCACGCGTTCGGCACCGGGAGCGACGTCGACCGTACGCAGACCCAGCACATCTACCTCAGCGCCCTCATCCACAAGATGAAGAGCGCGAGCACGCTGGCCGACCCGACCAATGTCTTCAGCCTGGCCGAGGCCGCCTCGCACGCGTTCATCGTCGACAACGACCTGAGCGGTGTGACCAACCTGATCAGCCTGGCCAACACGATGGGCGGGATCCCGACCAACCACATCACCTTCGCGACGATGCCCACCGCCGCGGACCCGTACAACCCGAACGCCTGGCTGGTGCCGGGTCCGGGTGCACAGGACCTCTTCGACGCGATCGCCAACGACCAGTCCCTGTCGGGCGGCTCCTCCGCGCCGAAGCCGACGGCGAGTTCGACCGCCTCGGCGACGCCGACCGTGGACCCGTCCACGGTCGAGGTGCACGTCCTCAACGGCACCGGGGTCACCGGCCGCGCGGCCGCGGTGGGCAGCGAGCTGACGGGCAAGGGCTACTCCAACACGGTCGTCGAGCACACCAGCCCGGGCGTGGTGAGCGCGAGCAAGGTGGAGTACTCGACCGCGGACCCGCAGTACAAGCGCGAGGCGCAGCAGGTGGCCGCCGCCCTCGGCCTGCCCTCCTCCTCCCTCACCACGGCCTCCGGCATCACCACCGTCCACGTGGTCGTCGGCCCCGACCTGAAGGTCGGCAGCGGCTCGGGCTCGAAGCCCCCGGCGGACGTCAGCAAGGCGACCGCCGGCGCCCACACCGAGAACGCCGGCGACACGGTCAAGTGCGCCCAGGCCACCCCCTTCCCCCTCGGCGGCCTCCCGGCCTCGGCCGCGGCCTACCAGGGCCTCACCGTCGAGCAGGCCTATGCCCTGGCCACCAAGAACGGCATCCCGGACTCGGACAAGGTCAAGTAGCCCCCACCGACCCGGCGGCCTCCCTCCCGACGGAAGGAGCCCGCCGGGTCCGGTAGAGTTACCTCTCGTTGCACCGGGGTGTGGCGCAGCTTGGTAGCGCGCTTCGTTCGGGACGAAGAGGCCGTGGGTTCAAATCCCGCCACCCCGACTCCCGCAGTAACGGCCGGAGGCCCTGTCGATCCGATCGACAGGGCCTCCGGCCGTTTCCGCTGCGCTCGTGCTGAGCGCACCGACCCCTGGGCCTGCGTCCATGCCGGTCCTTCAGCGCTTGCGTGCCTCGATCAGGTGGCGGGTGGAGTGGGCCAGGAAGAGGCCGTCGCGGCGGATCTGGGCGTCCAGCTCGCGGAGGCGGTCGAGGTGGGTGGTGACGGAGAAGTCCGGGACGGTCCACAGGACCTTGCGGAGGAAGTAGACGACCGCGCCGATGTCGGTGAACTCCATGCGGAGGCGGGCGGTGCGCAGGTCGACGATGTCGAGGCCGGCGGCGCGGGCCTCGGCGGACTCGACGTCGGGGTGGCGGTCGGCGCCGGAGGTGGGCCAGGGGCCGAGGAAGTACTCGGTGAGCTCCAGGGAGGTGGCCGGGCCGACGTGCTGGGCGAAGTAGCTGCCGCCGGGGCGCAGCACGCGGGCGATCTCGTCGAAGTGGACGGTGGCCGGGTGGCGGGAGCTGACCAGGTCGAAGGCCGCGTCCGCGAAGGGGAGGGCGCGCTCGTCGGGGGTGTGCACGACCAGCGCGCCGCGGAGGTGGAGGCGGGCCTTGGCCTTGGCGAGGTTCGGCGGCCAGGACTCGGTGGCCGCCATGGTGGGCGGGAAGGTGTCGGTCGCGCCCGCGAGCACCTCGCCGCCGCCGGTCTGCAGGTCGAGCGCGGCCCGCGCGCCGCGCAGGCGTTCGCCCAGCAGCCGCTGGTACCCCCACGGGGGCCGCTCCTCGGTGGCGCGGCCGTCGAGCCAGGAGAAGTCCCAGCCCTCGACGGGGACGGAGTCGGCCTCGGCGACGAGCTCCTCGAAGGAGCGGGCGGAGTGGTCCATGATCCGGAGTATGGCCCGGCCCGGCGGCGACGCGCGCGCGAAATACGCCCCGACGGCGCGCCGGAGCGGGCAGGATCGAGCCGAGGTCCAGTGCAGCGAAGTGCAGCCAAGTCCAGCGAAGTGCAGCGCAGTGCAGCGGAGGGAGCGGAGCCCATGGCCGACCGCACGGTCGCCGAGCAGATGATCACGGTCCTGCGCCAGGCCGGCGTGCAGCGCGTCTACGGGGTGGTCGGCGACAGCCTGAACCCCGTCGTCGACGCGATCCGGCGCACGGACGGCGCGATCGAGTGGGTGCACGTCCGCAACGAGGAGGCCGGGGCGTTCGCCGCCGCGGCCGAGGCGGAGACGACGGGGCGGCTCACCGTCTGCGCCGGCTCCTGCGGACCCGGCAACACGCACCTGATCCAGGGCCTCTACGACGCTCACCGCTCGCAGGTGCCGGTGCTCGGCCTGGCCTCGCACATCCCGTCCGCGCAGATCGGCACCGGCTTCTTCCAGGAGACCCACCCGGAGCGGGTCTTCGTCGACTGCTCCGGCTACTGCGAGATGGTCAGCACCCCGGCCCAGATGCCGCGGGTGCTGCGCACCGCGGTGCAGCACGCGCTCGGGCGGAGCGGGGTCGCCGTCGTGGCGTTCCCCGGCGACGTGGCCGCGCTGCCGGCGGCCCACCCGACGGGCGTCAGCGCGTTCCTGCAGCCGCACGAGCGGGCGACGCCGATGCCCGCGCAGGCGCAGGTCGAGGCGCTGGCGGAGGCGATCAACGGGGCGCGTAAGCCGGTGCTCTTCGCCGGCGCGGGCGTGCGCGGCGCGCACGCCGAGGTGATGCGGCTGGCGGCGACGATCCAGGCGCCGATCGGCCACTCGCTGCGCGGCAAGGAGTGGATCCAGTTCGACAACCCCTACGACGTGGGCATGAGCGGCCTGCTCGGCTACGGCGCCTGCCACGACGCGCTGCACGAGGCGGACTTGGTGGTGCTGCTGGGCACCGACTTCCCCTACGACACGTTCCTGCCGGGCAAGCACACCGTCCAGATCGACCACGACCCGACCCGCTTCGGCCGCCGCACACCGCTGGACCTCGCCGTCCACGGCGACGTCGCGGCGACCCTGCGGGCCGTGCAGCCGCTGCTGAGGCAGCGTCAGGACCGGTCCTTCCTGGACGACATGCTGCGCCGCCACAGCGCCTCGTTGGAGCGGGTCGTCGGCGCGTACACCAAGAACATCGAGCACCACACCCCGATCCACCCCGAGTACGTCGCAGCGATCCTCGACGACGTGGCCTCCGACGAGGCGATCTTCACCGTCGACACCGGGATGAACAACGTCTGGGCCGCCCGCTACCTCACCCCCAACGGCCGCCGCCGCGTCATCGGCTCCTTCCTGCACGGCTCGATGGCCAACGCCCTGCCGCACGCGATCGGCGCGCAACTGGCGCACCCCGGCCGGCAGGTCGTGGCGCTGGCGGGCGACGGCGGGCTGGGCATGCTGATGGGCGAGCTGCTGACCCTGAAGAAGTACGCGCGGCGGGCGCCGGTGAAGGTCGTGGTCTTCAACAACGGCGCGCTCGGCATGATCAAGCTGGAGATGATGGTCAGCGGCTACCCCGAGTACGAGATCGACAACGGCGACGTCGACTACGCCGCGATCGCCCGCGCCTGCGGCATCCACGGCATCCGCGTCACCAAGCCCGCGGAGGTGGGCGCGGCCCTCGCCGAGGCCTTCGCCACCCCGGGCCCGGCCCTCGTCGACGTGGTCACCGACCCGAACGCCCTCTCCCTTCCCCCGACGATCACCGCCGCCCAGCTCAAGGGCTTCGCCCTCGCCGCCGGCCGCACGGTCCTGGACGGCGGCGTCGGCAAGATGATCGACCTGGCCCGCAGCAACCTGCGGAACATCCCCAGGCCCTGAGGAGGCCCTAGAACACCGACCAGCCCGAGAGGGTGGTGAACGTGTCGAGCGCGGCGGCGGCCGCGACGGAGTTGCCGGCGGGGTCGAGGGCGGGGCCCCAGGCGCAGACGGCGGCGCGGCCGGGGAGGACGGCCAGGATGCCGCCGCCGACGCCGGACTTGCCGGGGAGGCCGACCCGGTAGGCGAAGTCGCCCGCGGCGTCGTAGGTGCCGCAGGTGAGCAGGATGGCGTTGATGCGCTTGGCCTCGCTGCGGGTGAGCAGCCGGGTGCCGTCGGCGCGCAGGCCGTGGCGGGCCAGGACCAGGCCGGTGCGGGCGAGGTCCGCGCAGGAGGCGGTGATCGCGCAGTGCGCGTAGTACTCGGCGAGGACCGTGTCGACCTCGTTGACCAGGTTGCCGTGGCTGGCGATGAAGTGTGCGAGCGCCGCGTTGCGGTGGCCGTGCTCGGCCTCGGAGGCGGCGACCTCCGCGTCGGTGCGCAGGGCCTCGTTGCCCGACTCCGCTCGCAGGAAGTCGACGACCATGTCGGCCGCGTGTCCGTCCGTCAGGCTGTGCAGCCGGTCGGTCACGACGATCGCGCCCGCGTTGATGAACGGGTTGCGCGGGATGCCGTGCTCGGTCTCCAGCTGGATGAGCGAGTTGAACGGGTTGCCGGAGGGCTCCCGGCCGACGCGCTCCCACAGCTCGGTCTCACCGCCCTCCGCGAGGGCCAGTATCAGCGTGAGCAGCTTGGAGATGCTCTGGATGGAGAACGGGCGCTCCCAGTCGCCCACGCCGTGGACCTCGCCCTCGACGGTGGCCAGGGCCATGCCGAAGGACTCCGCGTCCTCGCGGGCCAGGGCGGGGATGTAGTCGGCGACCCGTCCCCGGCCCTTGGTGCGCAGGGCGGCGGCCATGCAGGCGTCGAGCAGTTCCCGGTAGTCCACGGCGTTGTCCACGCGGCCATTCTCGCCGAAGAAACCGGGGACACCCGACCACCGGATAGGTACGATGCGTGGGGCGTAGTTACTCGCCAGTAGGACAGCGACCGTGACCAGAAGGAGTGATCGTCCGTGCCCACGCTCGACCGCGACGGCGACGTCTTCGTCCTCGACATCGGAGACGGCGAGAACCGCTTCCACCCGGACTGGCTGGCCGCCGTGAACGGACTGCTCGACGAGGTGGAACAGGCCGAGGGGCCGAAGGCGCTGGTCACCACCGCGACGGGGAAGTTCTTCTCCAACGGCCTCGACCTCGACTGGCTCGTCGCCAACGCCGACCGGGCCGACTGGTACGTGGAGACGGTGCAGGCGCTGTTCGCGCGGGTGCTGGCGCTCCCCTTCGTCACCGTCGGCGCGCTCCAGGGCCACACCTTCGCGGCCGGCGCGATGCTCTCGCTCGCCCACGACCTGCGGGTCATGCGCGCCGACCGGGGCTTCTGGTGCCTGCCCGAGGCGGACATCAACATCCCGTTCACCCCCGGGATGTCCGCGCTGATCCAGGCCCGGCTCGCCCCGCAGACCGCCCACGCGGCCATGGTCACCGCCCGCCGCTACGGGGGCCTGGACGCGCTGGCCGCCGGGATCGTCGACGCGACCGCCGACGAGGCGGGGCTGCGCACCGCCGCGATCGAGCTGGCCCGCGCGCAGGCCGCCAAGGCGGGCCCGACGGTCGGCACGATCAAGGAGCGGATGTACGCGCCGGTGCTGGAGACGCTGACCGAGAAGGGCGCCTCGCTGGGCTGACCGGCCGAGCCCCGCTCAGTCGTCCCCGTCTCAGCCGCTCCCGCCTCAGTCGTTCGCGGAGAAGAGGACGTGCCGGGCGTGCTCGGTGTCGAGGTACTCGCGCACCGAGACGATCCGGCCGTCCCGAACCGTGAAGACGCCGATGCAGTGCTGGTCGTAGCGGAGCCCGCCCCGGGCGTCGGCCTGCGAGGTCCACTCCAGCACCACCCGCTCGCCCTCCGCGATCATGTCCGTGACCTGAAGGCGCAGCGTGGTGGTGTCCATGCGGGCGAAGGCCTTCGGCATGAACTGCGTCAGGATCGCCTCCCGGCCCCGCCAGACGCCCGAGACCGGCAGCTCGCCGAAGAGCGTCCAGGTGGCGTCCTCGGCGAAGAACCGCTCCAGCCGGTCGGCGTAGCCGCTCTCCGCCGAGTCGACGTAGGCGCGGACCACGGCCCGGCTCTGCTCGGTGAGGTCGGCGGTCGCGGTCGCGGTCGCGGTGCCGGTGGAGGTGGTGGCGGTGCTCATGGCGGTTCCCTTCGACGGACGTTCCGGTGTCTCCCTGCGCCGTTTCCGCGCGCTCTCGACGCTAGCCGCGCCCCGCACGCGCAGGGAAAGACCTGTTCCGCGTGGACCCATGCCGCCGCGGCATGACGCCAGGTCACGTTGCGGGGCCTGCGGGCGGGCCCGACGGTGGAGGGGTGACCGAGCGACGGGCCGGGGCGGCGGCGCAGTGGTGGGCGGAGCTGCCGCCCGCCGCCGGGTCCGCGGTGATGGCCACCGGGATCGTCTCGGTCGGGCTGCATCTGGTCGGGAGCGAGGGGCTCTCGGTGGCGCTGCTCGTCCTCGGGTGCGCGGCCTGGCTCGCGCTCGCCGTCGACTTCGGGCGGCGGTTGCTGCGTCAGCGGGACCGCTGGGAGCACGAGGCGGACACGCCGCCCGCGCTGACCGCCGTCGCGGCCACGACCGTGCTCGGCACGCGCGTCTCCCTGCTCGGCGCCGGCCGGCAGCCGCTCGCCGTCGCCGCGCTGCTGGTCGCCGTCGTCACCTGGGCGGTGCTGCTGCCGCACGTTCTGCGGCACTGGCAACGGCACGGCATGCCGGGCGCCGTGTTCCTGGTCTGCGTGGCGACGCAGGGCCTCGCCGTCCTCGGCGCGACGCTGGCCGTCGCCCTCCCCGCGCTCTGGCTCGCCTGGGCCGCGCTTCTCTGCTTCGGACTCGGGCTGGTGCTGTACGCGGTGGCGTTCACCCGTTTCGACCTGCGCCAGATCGACACCGGTGCGGGCGACCACTGGGTGGCGGGCGGGGCGCTCGCGATCTCCGCACTGGCGGGCGCGAAGCTGCTCGCCGTCCCGGCCTGGCGCGGTGGCGCGGGCCACGACGCGCTGCGGATGGTCACCCTCGCGCTCCTCGCGGTCGTCCTCGCCTGGTACCTGCTGCTGGCGGTGGAGGAGCTGCGCCACCCGCGTTGGCACTACGACGTCCGGCGCTGGGCGACGGTCTTCCCGATGGGCATGACGGCGGTGGCCACGCTCTCCGCCGCCGCCTCGGCGTCGGTCGGGTGGTTGCGGACGCCGGGTCAGGTGCTGCTGTGGATCGCGGCGGCCGCCTGGGCCGTGGTGCTGATCGGGCTGGTCAGGAGCGCCGCGCGGGACGTGCGGGCCGAGCGGCCGACGCCGGGGCGGCGGTGACGGCGGTCCCGCCGACGGCGGCGGCAGCAGCCGTCGCCGCGGCGGCGGCCAGGCGGCGCGCGCAGGCGCGGTTCTGCACCAGCGCGTCGGCGACGACCGCGCCGCCCATCGCCAGCCAGCCCACGGGGCCGGCGGCCATGACCACGCCGGTCAGCAGCGGCGGCCCGACCGACTTCTGGATCGCCTGGGACATCCCGGCGACCCCGAGGTAGGCGGCGCGCGAGCCCTCGGGGGCGAGCAGGACGGACAGCTCCCAGGAACTGACGGAGCGCAGCAGCTCGGCCACCGTCACCAGCACTGCCGCCGCCAGCAGCGCGAGCGACGCGCCGAGCGCGCCGCCGCCCGTCGCGGTGGCCAGCAGCAGGCAGGTCAGCAGCAGGGCCGCGCCGTACAGCAGCACCGCGGGCACCGCCCCGCGCGGCCCCTCCGCCGCGGCGGAGACGCGCAGCTGCAGCACCACGACGAGCACGGTGTTGACGGCGAGGAAGGCGGGCACGAGCGCGTGCGGCGCGGTGGTGTGGGCGACCAGCCAGAGCGGCAGGCCGACGTTGAGCAGCGAGTCGTCGAGGCAGAGCGGGATGTCCCGCAGCACGAACAGCAGGTAGCCCCGGTCCCGCCACGGACTCCGCGCCCCACCACGCTCCGCGCGCGCGTCCCGCGCAGGCGCGGCGGGCACGGGCGCGGCGGGCACGGGCGCGGCGGGAGCGGCCGAGCCGGAGGACGATGCCACCGGGGTCGCGGCCGGGCGGGGCTCGGTGGTGCGCCAGACCAGGGCGGCGGCCAGAAGGTAGGAGAGGCCGTTGCCGAGGGCCAGGACCCGGTACGCGGTGTCGGTGCCGACCGCCAGGCCGAGCGCCGCGAGGCCGGCGCCGACGGCGTAGCCCGCGTTCGCGGTGGTGCGGGCGAGTGCCTGGTAGCTGGTGCGGCGGGCGCCCGCGACACGGGTCGCGAAGAGCATCTCCAGCATCTTCGCGCCCCGCTCGCCGAGAGCGGTGACGGCGACGACGGGCAGCAGCGCCGCGATCCCGTGACCGAGCAGCAGGCCGCCGACGGCGGCCAGGCGCAACAGGTGGCCGGCGATCAACAGGCCGCGGGCCGGAAAGCGTCCGGCGAGCCGGCCGGCCAGCGGCGATCCGGCGATGCCCGCGATCCCGGCGACGCCCAGCAGCAGACCGATCTGACGGGCGTCCAGATGCGAGACGAAGGTGAAGTAGAGCACCGCGCTCGCCGCCCACAGGCCGGTGCCGGTCCGGTCCACGAACTGCGCCAGCAGCATCACCCGCGCGTCCCGGCCGCCCGGCGGCCGCCGCAGCTGGGCGAGGAGCCCTTCGTTGTGCGCGTCCTTCGTCACCGCCACGCCCGGTCACCCCCGTTTTATCTTTACATCAAGAAACTTGATGTCGAGATGTTAGCCTTCGTCCCGGAGGGTGGTCAACATCACTCGAACGTCGCAGCTGACGACCTTTCAGTCGACTGGAGTCGTTGTTTCGCCAGGACACGGTCATCTGACGACGTCACAGATGCACCCCGCGCGAGCCGGGGGCGCGGGGGCGAGTCGGACGCAACCGAACCTGAAATTCGAACAGCGCGGAACCGTTTACTGTGGGTTGGCTGTCATTAGCGCCGTATCCGATCACCGTTTGATCACTTCCTTCACTCTGCCCTTTACATCTGATCGATCAGGGCCGACCCCGCGGAGCAGCACGCATGAACTCCCTCTCCACCCCGCCCGAGGAGATCGTCCCGGCCAAGCGGCCGCGACGGCGGCGGCGCGCCGTGATCTGGGCGGCGATCGTGGCGTGCCTGGCCGCGGTCGTCGGTGTGGCCATACCGGTGATGAAGCACTACGAGATCCCGCCCTTCAGTGAGAAGGGCCAGCCGCTGACCTTCGACACCCCCGCACCGCAGGGCGGGGCCGGCGGCCGCAACGCCGGCGGCGGCGACGGCGTCACCGGCGTCAACGCGCTGACAGAGCTGCCGACCGGCCCGGAAGCGCCGTGGAAGGTCGAGCACACCCTGGACGACGGCACCCACATCGGCGTGATCACCTACACCGGCCCGAAGTCCGGCTACACGGGCAAGGTGTGGGTGTGGGCGCCCAAGCAGTACAGCGACCCGAAGTACGCGCGCAGCGGCTTCCCGGTCATGATCGCGCTGCCGGGCGGCCCGGGGTACAACGACAACTACTGGAAGGACCCCGGCCTCAAGCTGGAGCAGAGCATCAGCAAGTGGTCCCAGGACGGCACGAGCCTGCCCTTCCTGGTGGTCATGCCCGTCCTCAACCCGGGCCCCGACGTGCACGACCACTACTGGGACGGCAGCGACATCCCCGGCCAGCCGAAGATGGGGAGCTGGCTGATGGACGACATCCCGAACCTGATGCGGCAGAACTTCCGGACCTTCAAGACACGCGACGGCTGGGGCTTCATGGGCTCCTCCAGCGGCGGCTTCGTCGGCCTGAAGGCCGTGCTGCAGTACCCGGACCGCTTCAAGGCCGCGCTGGTCTCCGGGCCGGACATCGTGCCGGACTCGCCGTTCTGGAAGGGCCACCCCAAGGAGCAGGCCGCCAACAACCCGGTGCTGCTCTCCAAGGCGCTGATCAAGCGCGGCGGCCCGGACGTCTACATCGCCTTCCAGTACGGCACCCGGGAGGGCTCGGGCGAGATCGGCGCGGTGACGGGCTATCTGAAGCAGTTCGGCAACAAGGGCCCGATCCACACCATCGTCAACGTCATCCAGGGCGGACGGCACAACGCGTACACCTACGTGCCGGCCATGGGCACCGGCCCGATCGCCTGGTTCAGCCAGCACCTGATGGCCCCGGTGCCGTCCCAGTGACAGCGCTCCTGTGACTGCCGTCACAGCGAAGGCCGTCACAGGCGGGGCGGCTGTCCCGTCGGGAGGGTGAGCGCGCCGAACGGGCGCGCACCGCGAGGAGGTACGACATGACCGCGAACACCCAGCTCCCCGGCGAGCAGCGCACCGTCTGGACGCGGGTGCTGCCCGAGGCGTTCCAGGCCCTGCTGGCGCTGGAGGAGACCGGCGGCGGCGCGCTCGACCCGACCCTGCGCGAGCTGATCCGGATGCGCGCCTCGGGCCTGAACGGCTGCGCCTACTGCCTCGACATGCACGCCCACGACGCCATGGCGAACGGCGAGTCGGTGCAGCGGCTGGTCACCGTCTCCGCCTGGGAGGAGGCCCGGCACCTGTTCACCGAGCGGGAGCAGGCCGCCCTCGCGCTGACCGACGCGGTCACGCGGCTCGGCGAGCACGGCGTCCCTGACGCCGTGTGGGAGGAGGCCGCGACGCGCTTCGACGAGAAGGAACTCGTCCAGGTGCTGGTCTCGATCGTTACGATCAACGCGTGGAACCGGCTCGGAGTCGCGACGCGGCTCCACGTGAAGGCGCGCGGCTGAGCCCGGCCGACGCAGCGGTGGCCGACGAGGTCTTCCTCGGCCACCGCCGGATGCTGCTCGCGCTGGCCTACCGCCTGCTCGGCCAGGTCACCGAGGCCGAGGACGTGGTGCAGGACGCGTGGCTGCGCTGGAGCGCGGCCGACCGCGGCGGGATCGCCAACCCGGCCGCCTACCTGACCACCGTCACGACCCGGCTGGCGCTGGACCGGCTGCGGTCCGCGGCCGCACGCCGCGAGGTGTATGTCGGCCCGTGGCTGCCCGAGCCGCTGCCCACCGCCGATCCGGCCTCCGATCCCGCCGACCCGGCCGACAGCCTGGTGCTGCGCGAGACCGCGTCCATGGGCATGCTGCTGCTCCTGGACCGGCTGTCGCCGGCGGAGCGCGCCGTCTTCGTGCTGCGCGAGGCCTTCGGCCTGCCGTACCCGGAGATCGCGGAGATCCTGGACCGGACCGAGGACTCCTGCCGCCAGCTGCTCAGCCGCGCCCGCCGCCACGTGGCCGCCGGGCGGGGCGCGACGATCGTGACGACAGCCGAGGCCAGACCGCTCGTCGACGCCTTCCTCGCCGCCGCCCGCGGCGGCGACCTGGGCCGGCTGCGTGCGCTGCTGCGCGAGGACGTCGTCGTCACCTCGGACGGCAACGGCGCGGCCCGGGCCGGACGCCACCCGATCCACGGCGCGGAGAAGGCGGCCCGGCTCTTCGCCAAGGTCTTCGAGCGGTTCTACACCGGCCGGGCGGAGATCGCCTTCGCCTGGTACAACAGCGCACCGGCGCTGGTCATCCAAGCGCCGGTGCATCTGGTGGTCTACGTCTTCGGCTGTGACGCCGAGGGCCGGATCGCCGAGGTCTACTGCGTGCTCAACCCCGACAAGCTGCGGCACGTCGGGGTCGGTGGACCAGCAGCCCCTGGTGCGGCGCGGGGTTCACGTTCCCGCTCCAGTTGAGGATCTCCAGCTGGTCCTGGACAGCGCACGTCGCTCCGCCGGACGCGGCCCGGCGCGGTATATCGGAGCGGTCCGGGGCCCGGCGGCGGATATTGTTGCCCCATGTCTGCAGCTACCCCGGTACGTGTCCGCTTCGCCCCCTCGCCCACCGGCATGTTCCACGTCGGCGGCGCCCGCTCCGCGCTGTACAACTGGGCCGTGGCGCGACAGTCCGGCGGTGTCTTCGTGCTGCGCGTCGAGGACACCGACGCGGCGCGCAACAAGCCCGAGTGGACCGACGGCATCATCAACGCGCTCGCCGCGATCGGCATCCACCAGGACGACCCGACCTTCGAGGGTCCGTACTTCCAGTCGCACAACGCCGAGCGCCACCGCGAGGCCGCGGCGCAGCTCCGCGCCTCGGGCCACGCCTACTACTGCGACTGCACCCGCGAGCAGCTGACCGCCCGCACCGGCTCCGAGCACCTCGGCTACGACGGGTTCTGCCGCGACCGCGGCCTTACGTACGCCGAGGGCCGCGCGCTGCGCTTCCGCACGCCGGACGAGGGCGAGACCGTCGTCAAGGACGTGGTCCGCGGCGACACCGTCTTCCCGAACAAGGCCATTGAGGACTTCGTCATCGCCCGCGGCGACGGCTCCGCCGTCTTCCTGCTGGCCAATGTCGTCGACGACCTGGACGAGAAGATCACCGAGGTGATCCGCGGCGAGGAGCACCTGTCCAACACCCCCAAGCAGCAGCTGCTCTGGGAGGCGCTGGGCGCGACCCCGCCGGTCTGGGCGCACCTCTCGGTGATCGTCAACGAGAAGCGGCAGAAGCTCTCCAAGCGCCGCGACAAGGTCGCGCTGGAGGACTACCTGGCCGAGGGCTTCCTGCCCGAGGCCATGGTCAACTACCTGATGCTGCTGGGCTGGGCCCCGGGCGAGGACGAGGAGATCCTCCCCTTCGAGGAGCTCGTGCGCCGCTTCCGGATCGAGGACGTCAACACCTCGCCGGCCTTCTTCGACATCAAGAAGCTGACGGCGTTCAACGGCGAGTACATCCGCGCCCTCTCGCCCGAGCAGTTCCTCGCCGCGTGCGCGCCGTACCTGACGGCGCCCTACGCCAACTGGACCCCGGAGCAGTTCGACCAGGCGCTCTTCGAGACGGTCGCGCCGCTGGCGCAGACCCGCCTCGCGGTGCTGTCGGAGATCACCGCCAACGTCGACTTCCTCTTCCTGGACCAGCCGGTCGAGGACGAGGCGTCCTGGTCCAAGGCGATGAAGCCGGGCGCGGACGCGATCCTGCGCGACGCGCGCAGCGCGTACGAGACCGCGGAGTGGGCGGCGGAGCCTCTGAAGGAGACCCTGCTGGCCATCGGCGAGCAGCACGGCCTCAAGCTGGGCAAGGCCCAGGCCCCGGTCCGCGTCGCCGTCACCGGCCGCACGGTCGGCCTCCCCCTCTTCGAGTCCCTCGAGGCGCTGGGCCGCGACCGCGTCCTGGCGCGTCTCGACGCGGCGATCGCGAAGCTGTAGCAGCTTCGCAAGGGGCAGTTGCACTACCTAGGGGCGCGGGGAACTGCGCGACAAGCCACCCACGTTCGGATGGTCCTCACCGAACAGGGCTATCCGCAGGGGTTGGCTTCTCGCGCAGTTCCCCGCGCCCCTGGACAGATAGTGCAACAGCCCTCGCGGGGTTGGTGATCGCGATGGCCGCCTCGGCCCCCGCTCCGAACTCGCGTCGCAGGCGGGGCCACAACACTCGCGGGAGATACGGCGCGCCGGGGCCCTCGCCCGTCGTCGCGCGCGCGGAGGCCACCACGGTGTCGCCACCGATCAGCAGTTGGTTCAGGTGTCCCGCGTCGATCAACGACGCCAGCGCGTCGAAGAGGCGCCAGTCCGTGGCGTGATGGGCACGTGAAGGGCCCTCGAAGCCCAGGAAACAGCCGGTGGCGGCGAGTTCGCGCAGGGCGCGATCGTCGGGGAACCGGTTCAGATGGCCGAGGATCACCGACGTCGGCGCCACGCCCAGCTCGTCGCAGAGCAAGTCCGCCACCTCCAGCCCCGCGGTGCCGTGCTCCAGATGGACGCCGACGGTCGCGCCCGTCGCATGGTGAGCCTCCGCCGCCGCGGCCATGGTCCAGCGGGCGTGGGTGTCGAGCCCGTGATACGTGCCCGCCACCTTGACCATCCCAGCCCGGACGCCGGGGACGATCCCCTCGGTGAGCTCCCGGACGAACAGCTCGGCGAGCCGGGGCCCCGCGACCGACTCCACCACGCCGTCGGCGTAGTGCCGAGCCTGGTGCAGCCCCGTCGCGGCGACGACGTGCGCTCCCGACTCCCGTGACAGTCGCGGCAGTTCCGCCGCGCCCCGGCCCAGCCCGTACGGGGTCCACTGGACCAGTGTCCCGCCGCCGAGGCGGGCGAACTCCGCGAGCTCCAGGCCCGCCGCGGTCGCGTCGTCCTGTTCCTCACCCGGCAGCCGCACCGAGCGGAAGAACAGGTGGTCATGCGCGTCGACGCGCCCCAACTGCCCTGCGGCCACGTCCCCCAGCACCGTCCGAACAACCGTCATGATCCGGACCCTAGCTCAATCCGCCGACGAGAGCTGTCGGACGATATGACTACTTCCGGGCCGGGATGACCGTTTTTCCGGCGGGGTAGGCCCCCCGGGTGACCTCAGCCACGCCTGCCGCGCCCGCCGCGACGCCCCAACAGCCCTTCCAGCTCCCCGAGTTCTACGTCGTCCACCCCGCACGCATCAATCCGCACCTGGAACGGGCCCGCGCCCACACCAAGGCGTGGGCGCGCTCCCTGGGGATGCTGGAGGGCTCGGGCGTCTGGGACGAAGGCGATCTGGACGCGCACGACTACGCGCTGCTCTGCTCGTACACCCACCCGGACGCCTCCGCGGAGGACCTGGACACCGTCACCGACTGGTACACCTGGGTCTTCTTCTTCGACGACCACTTCCTGGAGCTGTTCAAGCGCACCGCGGACCGCGAGGGCGCCAAGGCCTACCTCGACCGGCTGCCGGCCTTCATGCCGCTCGACCCGACCACGCCCATGCCGGACGCGACCAATCCCGTCGAGGCCGGCCTCGCGAACCTGTGGCTGCGGACCGTCCCGCACCTCTCCCCCGCCTGGCGGACCCGCTTTGCGGCCAGCACCCGGAACCTGCTGAACGAGTCACTGTGGGAGCTCTCCAACATCCACGCGGGGCGCATCGCCAACCCGGTCGAGTACATCGAGATGCGCCGCAAGGTGGGCGGCGCGCCGTGGTCCGCCGGGCTGATCGAGTTCGCCAACCGCGCCGAGGTCCCGGCGCAGGTCGCGGCCAGCCGGCCGCTCCGGGTGCTGCGCGACACCTTCGCCGACGCCGTCCACCTGCGCAACGACCTCTTCTCCTACCAGCGCGAGGTCGAGGACGAGGGCGAACTCAGCAACGGCGTCCTGGTGCTGGAGCACTTTCTGGGCTGCTCGACGCAGCAGGCCGCGGACGCGGTCAACGACCTGCTCACCTCCCGGATGCAGCAGTTCGAGCACACCGTGGTCACCGAACTGCCGCCGCTCTTCGCCGAGGAGGCGCTCGACCCGGCCGGCTGCGCGGCCGTCCTCGCCTACGCCAAGGGCCTGCAGGACTGGCAGTCCGGCGGCCACGAGTGGCACCTGCGCTCCTCGCGCTACATGAACGAGGGCGCACTGGAAGGCGGTTCGGGCGGCGGGTGGCGACCGGGCCCGACCGGAATCGGCCTGTCGGCCGCCGATCCGAAGACGCTGACGAGCCGTCTGGGGCTCAAGCGTCTCAGGAACTTCATGCATGTGCCGCACCAGCGGGTCGGGCCGTCGCCGCTGCCGGCAGGCCTCGAGTCGCCGTTCCCGTTGACGCTGAGCCCGCATCTGGACGCTGCGCGCAAGCGAACGATGACATGGGCGGCGGCGATGGGCCTGCTCGGCGAGGGCGTCTGGGACGATCACCTGCTCGCCGGCTTCGACTTCCCGCTCTGCGCCGCCGGGATCTTCCCCGTGGGAGACGAGGACGGCGTCACCCTCGCCTCCCAGTGGCTCGCCTGGGGCACCTACGCCGACGACTACTACCCGCACGCCTTCGGCCGCGGCGACCTCGGCGGCCTCGCCGCCGCCCGGCTCGCCAACGCCCGCCTGCACGCGCTGATGCCCGTCGAGCCCGGCGAACCCGCCGGCGACCCGGCCGGCCCGCTGGAACGGTCCCTCGCCGACCTGTGGCAGCGCACCACCCCGGCGATGCCGTCCGACGCCCGCCGCGGCCTGCGCGACGCGGTCGACAGCATGCTCGCGAGCTGGCTCTGGGAGCTGGACAACGAAGCCCTGCACCGCACCCCCGACCCCGTCGACTACGTCGAGATGCGCCGCGACACCTTCGGCTCCCCACTGACGATGGCCCTCAGCCGCTTCTCCCGCAACGGCGAGGTCCCCGCCGCGTTCTTCGCCTCCGGCGCGGCCCGGGCGATCGAGGGCGCGGCGAGCGACTACGGCTGCCTGCTCAACGACCTGCGGTCGTACCAGAAGGAGATCGAGTTCGAGGGCGAGCTGCACAACGCCGTCCTGGTCGTGCAGTCCTTCTTCGACTGCGACCGCGCTACGGCGGTCGGCATCGTCACCGACCTGATGGAGTCCCGCCTGCGCGAGTTCCGGCACGTCGTCGCCGAGCAACTCCCGGTCGTCCTGGACGACCTGGCCCTGGACGCACCCGCGCGGGCGGGCGTGGCCGGCTGGCTCCGCGACCTGGAGCACTGGATCGCCGGCGTCTTCCACTGGCACGCGGAGACCGCCCGCTACCCGGAAGCCGACCTGCGGTCCCGCTTCAACGTCGGAACGTTCCCGCTGGGCCCGAGGGGACTGGGCACGGCTTCCGTTGCTGACTTCAGGTAGCTGCACTGCCCAGGGCGCGAGGCTCTGCCGACATGCGGCTCTCCCCCGGCGTGGGCCTCGCGCCCCTCAAGAGGGCGCTCAGCCCAGGACGACCCTGGTGATCGCCACCACGCCGACCGCGACGATCACGCCGCGCAGGACCGGCGGCGGCAGACGGCGCCCGACCAGGGCGCCGAGCTGTCCGCCCACCACCGAGCCGGCGGCGATCAGCAGCGCCGCGCGCCAGTCGATCGGGCCGTCGATAAGGAAGAACACCGCCGCGATCCCGTTGACCGCGAGCGCCAGCACGTTCTTGACCGCGTTGATCCGCTGCAGTGGCAGTTCCAGCAGCACGCCCATCAGTCCGAGCAGCAGCACCCCCTGGGCGGCACCGAAGTAACCGCCGTAGATGCCACAGAGGTAGACGCCGACCAGCAGCGCGAAGCCGCCGTTCGCCGGCCTCGGGCGGGTCTCGGCGCGGGCGGCGAGACGCTTGGCCAGCAGCGGCTGGGCCAGCACCAGGACCAGGGCGCCCGCGATCAGCACCGGCACGGCCGCCTCGAAGGCCTTGGCGGGCAGCGCGAGCAGCAGCACCGCCCCGGTGAGCCCGCCCGCGAGGGCCGCCACGCCCAGTCGCCGCAGCAGCGGCGCCAACCCGTCCAGCTCCCGCCGGTACCCCAGCACGCCGCTGACCGAGCCCGGCACCAGCCCCAGCGTGTTGGACACGTTCGCGGTGACCGGCGGCAGCCCCGCCGCCAGCAGCACCGGGAACGTGATCAACGTCCCCGAGCCGACGACGGTGTTGATCAGCCCCGCCCCGACGCCCGCCAGCGCGACCCCCGCCTGGGTCCAGCCGGACGCTCCGGCCAGCCCGGCGGCTGTCGTCATGACAGCTCCGCTCATTCCACACCCCTTGCTTCGGCGATCCGGTCCGCACAGGCGGTACCGGTCGCGGTTCGTGAACCGAGCTTCTCATCCAGCTCCCATGTAGCTCCCACCGATGTCTCAGCCCGGCGGGGAAGTCTCGATATGCGAAACGGGAGGAAGGGGATGCGGATGGACACGGCCGCACGAAAGGTCGCCACGCTGGTCGCCACGGGCCTGCTGGTCAGCGGCACCGGCGTGGGCGTCGCCACGGCCTGGGCCACCACCCCGCGCACCGCGTCGGCGCACGCCGCGACGACCCCGAGCGCGACCGCCTCGGCCACGGCCAAGGCCGGTGCGACGCCCTCCGCGCACGCGAGCGCCACCGCGACCACCTCGGCGTCGGCCTCAGCCACGGCTTCGGCTTCGGCGTCCTCCTCCCCCTCCGCCTCGCCGTCGCCCACCGCCGCCACGGCCTCCGCCTCGGGCGGGAAACCGCCGGTGACGACGACCGGGCAGTCGCAGGTGCTCGAGGCGTCCCAGCAGAGCACCAAGGTCGGCGCGATCTTCTCCTCGTCCTCGATCACCCCCGGCAACCACCACTGCACCGCGAGCGTCGTGGACAGCCCCGCGGGCGACCTGATCGTCACCGCCGCGCACTGCCTGAGCGCCGGCCAGACCGGCGCGGTCTTCGTCCCCGGCTACCGCGACGGCAGCGCACCGGACGGGGTCTGGGCCATCTCCCAGGTCGTCGAGAACTCCGCCTGGACCGGCGACGGCGACGAGGACGACGACGTGGCCTTCGGCGTGGTCGCCGCGCAGAGCGGACGCAGCCTGGAGTCCGCCGTGGGCGGCGGCTACACCCTCTCCACCTCCGGCACCACCACGGCGACCGTCCAGATGACCGGCTACCCCTCGGCGACCGACGAGCCGATCACCTGCACCGGCGACGCCGCGGCCTACTCGTCGACCCAACTCGTGATCGACTGCACCGCGTTCACCGGCGGCACCAGCGGCACGGCGTGGATCGCGGGCTACGACTCCGACGCGGACGCGGGCAGCATCATCGGCGTGATCGGCGGCTACCAGCAGGGTGGCGACACCGCGGACACCTCCTACAGCATCGTCTTCGGCTCCGACACCCAGGCGCTGTACGAGCAGGCCGTGTCTCAGTAGGTTCGGCCCGTGCGATTCGACGCCGTACCCGAACCCGCCACGGTCGCCGCGCGGCCGCACGACCCGCGCGGCTATCCCGTTCCGGCGATCACGCCGTACGAGGAGGGCGAACCGCGGTTCGCACTGACCGACTACGAGAAGAGCGCGGCGTGCGCGCGTGAGCGCCTGTGCTCGGTCTGCGGGACGCACATGCGCACCGACGGGCCGGTGTGGCGGGTCGTCGGAGCCGCCGAGGCGGAGGCGATCGGGGCGGCGCTGGCCGAGGGCAGGCCCTACCGGAACCTCGCGCCGACCTGGGAGGGCCCCGGGCACCGGGCCTGCATGCTGTACGCGTCCATGGTCTGCCCCTACCTCGCCCGGCAGCAGGCGCGCCGCCGGGTGCTCGACCGGGGCACCGCCCGCGGGGCCACCGGCGCCGTGGTCGGGTTCACCGACTTCGAGTACGCGGTCACGGACTCCCAGGTCCTCTTCCGGTTCCTCGGTGTCGTCGAGTTCCTGCCCCACGACGACGCCGCGACCGCGCATCTGGCCACGCTGGAACGGGAGATCGCTCAGCGGTAGGCCGGCAGGCCCGCCACGGAGGAGATCTGCCTGGGCGCGGCGGAGCCGTCGATCGGGAGGACCGCGACGCCGTCGGGCGTGCGCACCGCGACCGTGCGCCCGTCCGGGGAGACCGCGGGCTCGGTGTAGTCGGTGGTCGCGTGGGGCGTGATGTCGACGTAGCTCACCGAGCCGCTGCCGGCGTGCTCGACGAAGACGTGGTCGTGCCCGCCGACAGAGCGGACGAAGACGATGCCGGCGTCCTGGTCGGCGGGGTTCAGGGCCGGCTCGGAGCCGTTGGTGAGGGCCTCGCCCTGCTGCCGCAGGTAGTCGTCGCGGATGTAGACCTCGCCGTTGTCGGTGTTCTCGTACACCGTGGTCCCGTGCGTGCCGCCACCGTTGACCCAGGTGTTGCCGCTCTGCGGGAGCCCGGGGCCGGTGCAGCACATCTGCCCCAGCCCCAGCAGGGCCGGGGTGCCCCCGGCCGCCGGCACCTCCATCAGACGGGCTCCGGAACCGCTGCCCGCGACGAAGAAGATCCGGTCGACGGGCTTGTTGCTGTAGCCGGGGTCGTTCCTGATGTCCTGCCAGGCCGGGTGGGACCAGGTCTGGCCGCCGGGGTTGTGCGCGAGGACGACGCGGCCGCTGCCGTCGGCGTTGGCGGTGTCGAGGTTGCCGTCGCCGTCGATGAAGGCGGCTCTTCGGCCGTCCGCGGACCAGGCCAGGTCGCGCACGACGACGCCGAAGTCGACGACGGTGCCGTTCATGACGACCTTGCTGGTGCCGTTGCTGATGGTCAGCATGGTCCCGCCGGTGCCGTTGAAGGAGACCGGCGCACCGCTCCCGCCGCCGGACGAACCGCCGGACGTGCCGCCCGAACCGGAGCCGCCGCCGGTGCTCCCGCCCGTCCCGCCGGACGGCGACTGGGTCGGGGTCGGCGTGCCGGATCCGGCCGGTGTGGACGTCGACGCCGACGGGGTGCCGTGCCCGGCGGCGGGGCTCGGCGACGCGCCGCAGGCGGTGAGCAGGCCGCTCGTGGTGACGGCGGCGACAACGGCTATGGCGGCAAGTGAGGTTCGGCGAGCACGCATGGTGGTTCCCCCGGGGCGGTCGGTCTCGCGTTCGTCGAGACTTCGCGGCTGTTGACCAGAGGGTGCCCCGCGTCCGTCCTGGATCGGTGCACCCTCCGTCACAGCCCCGTAACAGGCGGCCTGCCGCCACGCCTGCCGATCAGCTCCCGCAACTCACGTCAGTCGACGTCGATCTGACCACTGTTCAGCTGCTTGCGCGTGGGCTTGCCGTTGGCGTGCTCGTCGCCGTTGCCGGTCGGGGCGCCGAGGTTGCGGCGCACCGAGTCGAGAATGGTGAGGCCTTGGCCCACCAGGCCGGCGGCGATCTCGCCCAGGCCGTCCGCACCGTTGAGCACGTTGACGTTGGCGCCGGCCAGACCGCCCGCCGCCTCCTTGACGATCTGCGGAAGCTGGTCGATCAGCATCCGGTCCAGCGCGACGCGGTCGTGCGACGCGGCCGCCTCCGCCTGGATCTTCATCCGCTCGGCCTCGGCCAGGGCCAGCACCCGGATCCGCTCGGCCTCGGCCTCGGCGGGCTTGACGATCTCCGCGACCAGCTGCTGCTGCCGCAGCTCGGCGGCGCGCTGGGCCAGCTCGGTCTGGGCCGTGAGCACCTCCTGCTGGGCGTGCGCCGCGGCCAGCGGACCGGCCTGCGCGGCCTGCGCCTGCGCGCGGTCGATCTCGGCCGTGTACTCGGCCTTCACGACGGCGGTCTGCCGGGCGTACTCGGCCTGGTTTCGGGCGGCCGCCTGCTCGGCCTCGGCCGCGGCCTGGGTCGCCTGGGCCTGCGCGACCTGCGCCGCGCGCTTGATCGCGGCCTTGTGCGGCGCGGACATCGCCGCGATGTAGCCGGCGTCGCCGTCGTCGATGGACTGGATCTGCAAGGAGTCGACGACCAGGCCGATCTTGGCCATCTCCGCCTTGGAGGTCTCCAGCACCTCCGTGGCCAGCTTCTGCCGCTCGGTGACGATCTCCTCGACCGTCATCGAGCCGATGATGGACCGCAGGTGACCGGCGAAGATCCGCCCGGTCAGCACCGACATCTGGTCCTGGTCGGACAGGAACCGCTGCCCGGCGTTGACGATGCTCTCGTGGTCGTTGCCGACCTTGAACGCGATCACGGCACGCACCGTGAGCGCGATGCCCTGGCGGGTCACGCAGGTCTCGGCGACCTCGGACTCGCACATCGCCAGCGTCAGGAAGCGCGTCTTCCGGAAGACCGGCAGCACGAACTTGCCGTGGCCGGTGACGACGCGGAACGGAGCCCCCTCCAGCCCACGCCTGCCTCCGGAGATCAACATCGCCTCGTCCGGGGCGGGAACGCGGTAACCGAACATCCTTCTCGTCTCCTCGTCCAAGAAATCCTGGAACCTCGCGGAATCCCCCGTGAGGACCTCTCGCGGGTCTGTCTTACACCCGAGGGGTGGGCCCGGGTCTACACCCCGCCATCGAATGGATCTGTCCACTCGATCACATCGACCTGCCGCGCCCCGCGCGACTCGATCACCAGCACCGTCGTCCCGGCCACCAGGGGCTGCTCCGACCACGCCAGAAAGGCCTCGGAACCGCCGCGGACCCGCACCAGCACCTCACCCGGGCCCGCGCTGCCGCGGGTGCCGATGAGCAAGCGCCCGATGCAGCCGATCACCGCCTCGTCCGCCGGCATACCGCCGCGCTCCTTCCGCTCGGGATCACGACCCTAGCGCTAATTCCGGCAGCCCAGCAGGCTCGGCGGGCTGCCGGATGACCATTGCGCTCCTATGCTGGACTTGTCATTTACATATTGCTTACGCGTTGCCGTCGCCAGGCTCCGATAGCGGGGAGCCCGTACGCCCACGATGCGTCAGGCCCGCCGAGATCGCCGACTGACCCGGTCGGATTGAGGTGATCCCTTTGGCAACCGCGACCGCGCCTCCCAAGGGAGGCCAGCACGCACTGAAACGCGACATCGGGCTGATCGGTCTGACCTGGACGTCAGTGGGGTCGATCATCGGCTCGGGGTGGCTTTTCGGCGCACTGTTCGCCGCCCAGGCCGCCGGTACGGCGGCGCTCGTCTCCTGGGGCATCGGCGCCGTGGCCATCATCATCCTGGCCTTCGTGCACGCCGAGCTCGGCGCGGCCTATCCGGTGTCGGGCGGCACGGGCCGGTTCCCGCACTACGCCTTCGGCACGGCAGCCGGCGCGTCCTTCGGCTGGTTCTCCTGGTTGCAGGCCGTCACCGTGGCCCCGATCGAGGTCATGGCCGCACTGAACTACCTCTCGGTGCACGCGAGCTGGATCCAGTCGGGCAAGAACCACCTGACCGGCGGGGGCTACGCGCTCGCGGTCGCCTTCATGGCCTTCTTCGTCGTGGTCAACTGGGTCGGCATCAAGTTCCTGGCCCACACCAACAGCGTCGCGACCTGGTGGAAGATCGCCATCCCGGTGCTGACCATCCTGGTCTTCGCGGCCACCGCCTGGCACAGCAACAACTTCGGCTACCAGGGCTTCTCGCCGTTCGGCTCGGAGGGCATGCTCTCCGCCATCAGCACGAGCGGCATCATCTTCGCCCTGCTGGGGTTCGAACAGGCGGACCAGCTCGCCGGTGAGAGCCGGAACCCGAAACGCGACATCCCGGTCGCGGTCATCGGCTCGATCCTGCTCGGTGCGCTGATCTACATCATGCTGCAGGTGGTCTTCATCGCCGCCCTGCCGCACAGCGCGTTCGCGGCCGGCGGCTGGGCCAACCTCACCTTCACCGGCAAGACCGGCCCGTTCGCCGGTCTGGCGACGACCATCGGTGTGGGCTGGCTGGCCACCGTCCTCTACATCGACGCGGTCGTCTCCCCGGCCGGCACCGGGCTGATCTACACGACGGCGACGTCCCGCGTCTCCTACGGCCTGTCCCGCAACGGCTACGTGCCGGAGATCTTCGAGAAGACCACCAAGCGCGGCGTGCCGTGGTTCGGCCTGCTCTTCGCCTTCGTCATGGGCCTGGTCGTCTTCCTGCCCTTCCCGACCTGGCAGAAGCTGGTCGGCTTCATCACCTCCGCGTCGGTGCTGATGTACGCCGGCGCGCCGCTCTCCCTCGGCGTGCTGCGCAAGTCCGACCCGGACCGCTACCGGCCGTACCGGCTGCCGGCCGGCAACTTCTGGGCGCCGGTCGCGTTCATCGTGGCGAACCTGATCATGTACTGGTCCGGGTTCGACACGCTGTGGCGGCTGGGGATCGGCATCCTGCTGGGCTACGTGCTGCTCGGCACGTCGGTGACGTTCAAGCTCAACCCCAAGACGCCGCACCTGGACTGGCGCTCCGCCCAATGGCTGCCGGTCTACCTGATCGGCATGGGCATCATCTCCTGGCGCGGCCGCTACTGCAGCGCCGGACCGGCCAACACCAGCTCCTGCGGCGCGAGCAACAGCATCCCGCTGTGGTGGGACCTGGGCGTGGTGGCCGCGTTCAGCCTGGTGATCTTCTACTGGGCCCAGGCGGTCCGGCTGCCCCGGGAGGAGACCCAGGAGTACATCGGCGACGTGGAGGTCGCCGAGGAGCCCAAGGGTTACCAGGCGCCGGAGCAGGGCGGCACCCCGTGAGCCCGTGACCTCGTGACACCCGTGACGACCCCGGGCTGACCCCTCGGGTGACTCGGACCGCCTCGCCGGCCAGTACCGCGGCGAGGCGGTCGAGCACGTGCGGCCGGGCGTTCCGACATGTCGACTTCTTCCGACGCGTCGGAGCGGCTGGCGTCAACTTCGCATTCGCGGACATCGCACAGGAGAGTGATCCGCGACTCCCATGCGTAGTCGGCTGGCTACGATCTGCGGTGGGGAATGCGGGCCCGCGTCGAGGCTGCCGCGCCTGCCGACGAGGAGCCCTGCGATGTCCCAACTCCCGGCCGACACCGAGGCGGCCGATACCGAGAAGATTGCGCGGCTCACCGCGCTGCCCGCGCCGCGCCTGCCGATGCAGGCGGCGCGCTGCCAGTACGAGGGGCTGCCGATCCACGCCCGCCCGCCGTTCGGCGTGCTCCGCCCCACGCGCCGCATCCGCGAGCACGCCCGGATGCGGCTCAGCGGGGTCCCCGCAGAGGGTCGGCCGTCGGCGTACGAGGTGGGCAGCTGGGTGAGCGTCCGCAGCGCGGAGGAGGTCCGCGCCACCCTGGACGCCGGCGACCGGCTCGGCGGGCTCTGGTTCACCGCGTCCCAGTGGACCTTCTGCGGCGGCGTCTACCAGGTCGAGCACGTGGTCCGCCGGATGCTCGACGACCACTACCGGATGCGCCGCATCTCCCGCACGGTCACCCTGCGCGGCGCGACCTGCTCCGGCGCGGGCCCCGAGGACGAGGGCTGCGGCCTCGGCTGCGCCCTGCTCTTCCGTGACGACTGGCTGACCCTCGCGGACGCCCCGCCGGCGCCGCCCGCCCCCCAGCGGTACGCCACGGTCCGCAGCCTGCACGAGATCCAGCAGACCCTCGGCCCCGACGGCACCCTGCTCGGCGTCCCCTTCCACGCCGCCATGGCCCGCCACGTCGGCCGCCGCTTCCCCGTCGCCCGCCAGGTCGTCCCGCGTGCCCTGCCGCGCTGGCAGTACCCGGTCGGCGAGTGGTACCAACTCGACGGCCTGCGCTGCCTCGGCGAACCCCTGGCGGGCCTCGGCTGCGACCGCCAGTGCGCGCTGCTGTGGCACCGCTCCTGGCTGACCCTCGAGTAGCCGAGGCGCGGGCGGCCTACCGGTAGGCCGCCCTCCTCGGTGCGTCGAGATCCGCCAGGTACTCCTCGAAGCCGATCGTCCCGTAGGGCTCCCCCGGCACCAGGTTCCCGCCGGCGCGGAACGCGCCGAAGACCCGGCCCGGGACGGCGATCGGCAGCAGCGGGCGGCGGGCCCGGCCGGTCTCGGCGAGGTAGACCCGGGCCAACTCCCGTGCGTCGCGCACCCGTGGGCCACCGATGTCCGGGGCGCGACCGAACACGGGCTCGGCGACGGCCAGTTCGGCGAGGCGCGCGGCGACGTCCCGCACGTCGACCGGCTGGAACCGCAGCGCGGGCACCGGCACGAGCGGGGACTTCGCCCCGACCGCGAAGAGCGTCCGCAGCAGGTCGTGGAACTGCGTGGCCCGCTGGATCGTGTACGGCAGCCCGGACTCCTCGAAGACCCGCTCCGCGGCGAGTTTCGCCTTGTAGTACCCGAAGGGGATCCGGTCGACGCCGACGATCGACACGTACACCAGGTGCGGCGCCGTCCCGTCCTCCCCGGCCTCCCGCACCGCCGCGACGAGCGCCCGCGCGATCGCCTCCTCCTGGCCCCGCCCGAATCCGGTGGCGCAGTGGACCACGGCCCGTGCCCCACGCACCGCCGCCACCGCCCCCGTGCCGGACCGCAGATCGGCCGTGGCCCACTCGTACGCCTCCACCCCCGCCTCCGGCCGCGACCGCCGGCTGACCACCCGCACCGGGTGCCCGTCCCCCAGCAGCCTCCTCACCACCGCCCGCCCGAGCACCCCCGTGCCCCCGGTCACCACGATCCGGTCCTGCCCCATCACCCACGCCTCGCTTCCACGGCCGACTGCTCCTCCAGTGTGGACAGCACAGCCCGCGCGAACGTGACACGAGGTGCCCGCGTCCGACCTGTCCGACCTGCCGGGCGTACCGCACCGTCCGTCCGTGACGCGACGGTCCAGTGGGCGGGTGGATCGTAAGGTGGGGCTGGTACCACCGGTCCCACCCCTCACGGATCACACCGCCGCACCCACAAGGAGCGCTCCCCATGTCGCAGTCCACCGTGCCTCAGGAAGGCGCCCCCGGGCAGGCCGAGCTGGCCCGGGCCGTTGCCGGGCTGATGCCGCGGGCCAAGGCCGAGCTGGCCGAGCTGGTCTCGTTCCGGTCCGTGGCCGACCCGCGGCAGTTCCCTGTGGAGGAGTGCGAGAAGGCCGCCCGCTGGGTCGCGGACGCGCTGCGCGCGGAGGGGTTCGGCGACGTCTCGCTGCTGGACACCCCTGACGGCACCCAGTCCGTCTACGGCGTGCTGCCCGGTCCCGAGGGGGCGCCGACGGTGCTGCTGTACGCGCACTACGACGTGCAGCCGCCGCTGGACGAGGACGCCTGGGTCTCCCCGCCGTTCGAGCTGACCGAGCGGGACGGCCGCTGGTACGGCCGCGGCGCGGCCGACTGCAAGGGCGGCCTGCTGATGCACCTGACCGCGCTGCGCGCGCTCAAGGAGAACGGCGGGGTGCCGGTCACCGTCAAGGTCATCGCCGAGGGCTCGGAGGAGCAGGGCACCGGCGGCCTGGAGCGCTACGCCGAGGCCCACCCGGAGCTGCTGACGGCGGACGCCATCGTCATCGGCGACACCGGCAACTTCCGCGTCGGCCTGCCGACGGTCACCGCGACGCTGCGCGGCATGACGATGGTCGAGGTCGCCGTCCGCACCCTCGGCGGCAACCTGCACTCGGGTCAGTTCGGCGGCGCCGCACCGGACGCGCTCGCGGCGCTGATCCGGATGCTGGACTCGCTGCGGGACGAGAACGGCACCACGGTCGTGCGCGGGCTCGAGGCCGAGGCCAAGCAGAGCTGGGAGGGCTTGCAGTACGGGGAGCCGGACTTCCGCACCGACGCCAAGGTCCTCGACGGTGTCGGCCTGATCGGCACCGGCACGGTCGCTGACCGCGTCTGGGCGCGCCCCGCCGTCACCGTCCTCGGCATCGACTGCCCGGCCGTCGTCGGCGCCACCCCGTCCGTCCAGGCCGCCGCCACGGCCCTGGTCTCGCTGCGCGTCCCGCCGGGCCTCGACGCCGCCCGCGCGGAGGAGGCCCTGACCGCCCACCTCAAGGCGGCCGCGCCCTGGGGCGCGCAGGTCGAGATCACCTCCCGCGGCCAGGGCCAGCCCTTCCGCGCGGACACCTCCAGCCCCGCGTACGCGGCGATGGCGGCGGCGATGTCCGCGGCCTACCCGGGCGAGCAGATGCAGATCGCCGGCCAGGGCGGCAGCATCCCCCTCTGCAACACCCTCGCCACCCTCTACCCGGAGGCGGAGATCCTGCTGATCGGCCTCAGTGAGCCGGAGGCGCAGATCCACGCGGTCAACGAGTCCGTCTCCCCGGAGGAGCTGGAGCGGCTCTCCCTCGCCGAGGCGCTGTTCCTGCGGAGCTACGCGAAGCGGTAGTCGGAACGAGGTCACCACGAGGCCCCGGCTGCTCGGCAGCCGGGGCCTCGTGCGTACTCAGCACGCCTCGGGCGTCCACCGGGGGTCGCGGCCGGAGAAGGCGAGCAGTCCGGCCGCCGTTCCGGCGTCGGCCGGGACCGGGAGCACCGGGTCGAACGTGCCGAAGTCGTCGCGCACGAAGGGGATCAGGAACGCCGCAGGTCGAGCATGCAGAAGACCTTGTCGTAGCGGCGGTCGCCGACGGCGACGAAGTCCGGCAGGCGGCCGTACTCGGTGAACCCGAGGGTCCGGTAGAGGTGGAGGGCGTTGGCGTTGTCGCCGCGGGCGTCGAGCGTCAGCACCTCGATGCCCGCCGCCCGCGCGTCCTCGACCAGGGCCGAGACCAGCGCGCGCCCCACGCCGCGTCCTTGGGCGGCCGGGTCGACGGCGACCTTCTCCAGGTCGGCGTGCGGTCGGTGGGTCGGCCGGGAGTAGCGGGTCCAGTAGCCGAGGCCGACCAGACGGTCGTCGAGGAACGCGACCCGCAGCGCCGCGTCACCCGCCCGCACGGCGGCGGCCACGTCCGCCAGCAGGGCGGCGACCTCCGCGCGCGACGGAGGCTCGACCCAGCCCAGCGCCGCGCCGTCGCGGACCAGGGTGGCCAGCAGCCGATGGGCGTCGGCGGCCAAGCCGTCGGGAAGCGAGTCGAGGGCCCGCGGGGTGCTCACGTCTCCTCCTCCTGGTGGGCCCGCCCTTGCGCGGTGAGCGCGGAGAGCGCGGAGAGATGGCACTCGAAGGCGCGGCGGCCCTTCGCGGTGAGGGAGAGCCAGGTACGGGGACGGCGACCGACGTGGCCCTTGCGGACGCGGACGTAGCCGATCTCCTCCAGGGCGACGGCGGCCTTGGAGAGGGTGGGCGCGGCGATCTGGCAGGTGTCGGAGACGGTGGCGAAGTCCGCCTCGCCGCAGCCGGCCAGGAACGCGGCCAGCTTCAGCTTCGGCAGGGTGCCGAACGCCTCGTCGGGGAGGGCGTTACTCATTCGGTCGGGTCCATCCGATGAGCCGGTACCAGGTCTCCACTCCGATGATCACGCCGAACGAGATGTTGCCCCAGCCGGTGCTACCAGCCAGATAGAAGGCGCCGCCGACGACGATCGCCGCCAGCAGGAACCAGCCGGACTTGCGGCGCCGGGCCCGCGTGGAGCAGGTCTCCGACAGCGGGACCACCCCGCCGCGGCGCCAGCGGCGCACGAGCTCCGCGTAGACGGCGAAGTGGGCGACGAGCATCACGATGCCCGCGATCCCGAAGGCCTGCGACAGCCCCGGGGACTTGTCGAACAGGGTGGACAGGCCGACAGCGACCATCGCCAGGCCGAACGTGGCACCCATGAAGACGGGGAACCAGCCCGGCACGGGCGGTGGTGTCGCGGCCCGGCGGGCATCGGCAGCGGCGCGCAGGGCCTCTTCGGGACTCAATTCAGCAGCCATGCTTGAACATTAGCATCTACTTTCCAGAAGGAAATTACTTTCACCGTCAGGACTCGGCGGCAGGCTGACTGTCAGTCGGGCGGGATACGGTCCCCGCATGACCCAGAGCCCGTACGACGCCGTCGCCGTCCGCTACGCGGAGCAGTTCCGGGACTCGCTCCGCGATCGTCCCCTGGAGCGCGCGCTGCTGGGCGCGTTCGCGGAGCTCGTGCGGGCGGGCGACGCCGGCGAGGTGCTGGATCTGGGGTGCGGACCGGGTTATGTGACGGCCCACCTGCGGGAGTTGGGGCTGAATGCCTTCGGCGTCGACGCCTCCTCCGCGATGATCGGGCTGGCGCGAGAGGCCTGCCCGGAGCTGCGGTTCGAGGTGGGGTCGATGGCGGCGCTCGACCTCGAAGACAGCTCCGTCGTCGGCGTGCTCGCACGCTACTCGGTCATCCACACCCCGCCGGAGGACCTGCCTGCCGTCCTCGCGGAGATCGGGCGGGTCCTGGCGCCCGGCGGGCACCTGCTGATCAGCCTCTTCGCCACCGACGACCCCGGGGCCACCTGGCAGGACTACGACCACACGGTGACCACGGCCTACCGGTGGTCCCCCGACCACTTCGCCGGCCTGCTGCGCGAGGCCGGAACGGCCGAAGTGGCCCGCACCCTGTGCGAGCCACTTCCCACCGATCGGCGTCAGTTCCAGGAGCTCCAACTTCTCGCCCGCAAAGGCTAGTCACTTCGCCTTCGGCTCCCGCTCGTACAGCCGGCGCGACCAGACGTAGGACACCAGGGTGACGCCGACACACCAGGCGATCGTGATGACCAGGTTGTCGCCGATCTTCGTGCCGGTCAGCAGCCCGCGCAGGGTCTCGTTGACCGCCGTGAAGGGCTGGTACTCGGCGAACCAGCGCACCACGGTCGGCAGCGAGGAGGTCGGGACGAAGCCGCTGCCGAGGAACGGCAGGAGCATCAGGAACATCGGCGAGTTGCTCGCGGTCTCCACGCTCTTGGCCGACAGCCCGAGCCCGACGCACAGCCAGGTGACGGCGCAGGTCAGCATCAGGATCACCCCGAGTGCGGCGAACCACTCGGCCACATTGGCGTGCGGCCGGAACCCGACGGCGAGCGCGGCCCCGGTGACGGCCACGACGCCGATCAGCGTCTGGATCGTCGCGCCGACGACGTGGCCGGTGAGGACGGACGACCTGGCGACGGCCATGGTCCGGAACCGGGCGATGATGCCCTCGGTCATGTCCTGGGCGACGGCGATGGCCGTGCCCTGGGCGGCGGCGACCACGGCCATCAGGATGATCGCCGGGGCGACGTAGTCGGCGTAGGCGGACCGGCCGCCGTGCATGCCGGCCGGCATCCCGCCGCCCAGTCCCGACCCCAGCGTCCCGCCGAAGACATAGACGAACAGGAGCAGGAAGACGATCGGCATCAGCATGACCATCAGGGTCAGCGACGGGTAGCGCTGCATGTGCTTGAGGTTGCGGCGCAGCATGATCCGGGCGTGCGCGAAGGCGTGTGACCGGGCGTCAGCGGTGATTACGGGGCTCGCGGTGGCGGTGATGGTGCTCATGGTCAGGCTCCCTTCCGGCCGGTGAGGGCGAAGAAGACGTCGTCGAGGTCGGGGGTGTGCACGGCCAGTGACGTGACCTCGATCGAGGCCTCCCTGAGCCGGTTCAGCAGGGTCCACAGGGTGCTGACGCTGCCGTCGCCGGGCAGTTGCAGCGTGAGCGCGTCGTCGTCGCGGCCGGTGGCGTCGAGCAGGGTCGCGGCGGCGTCCAGCGCGGTGCGGTCGGCGAAGGAGAGCTCGATGTGCCCGCCGGGAATCCGCGCCTTGAGCTCGGCGGGCGTGCCCTCGGCGACGATCCGGCCGCCGTCCAGCACGGCGACGCGGTCGGCGAGCTGGTCGGCCTCCTCCAGGTACTGGGTGGTGAGCAGGATGGTCGTCCCCTCGGCGACCAGCCCGCGGATGATGTCCCACATGGTGCGGCGGCTGCGCGGGTCCAGACCGGTGGTCGGCTCGTCGAGGAAGATCACCTTCGGGTCGCCGACCAGCGTCATGGCCAGGTCCAGCTTGCGCTTCATGCCGCCCGAGTAGCTCGACGCGGGCTTGTCCCCGGCCTCGACCAGCTCGAACCGCTCCAGCAGCTCCGCGGCCCGGCGCCGGCCGACGGCCGCGGGCAGCAGGTGCAGGTCGGCCATCAGCTTCAGGTTCTCCCGCCCGGTCAGATACCCGTCCACGGCCGAGAACTGGCCGGTGACGCCGATCGCGCGGCGGACCGCCTGCGGGTTCTTCTCGGGGTCCTGGCCGGCGACACGGATCTCGCCGGCGTCGGGGCGCAGATAGGTGGTGAGCAGGTGAACGGCGGTGGTCTTGCCGGCGCCGTTCGGGCCGAGCAGGGCCAGGATGGTGCCCTGTTCCACCGTCAGGTCGATGCCGTCGAGGACGGTCTTCTCGCCGAAGGACTTGTGCAGGCCACGGGCGGCGATGGCGGCGACCGTACGGGCGCCGGCGGTCTCGTAGGTTGCGGTGTTCACGCCTGGTCCTCCAGTCGGGCGGTGCGACGGATGGTGATGTCGCCGAGCTTGGTGCCGGCGATCAGCTCGACCTTGTCGACGGGCTCGCCGGCCGCGGGGGCCGCGGAGGCGCCGAGCTCGTTGTAGACGCGACCCAGGGTGGTGTCGAGCTCCAGCAGCGCGGCGCTGCCCTCGCGGACGCCGACCTCGACGGAGCCGTTCTTGGTGGTCGCGGAGACCTTGCCGCGGACGACCTCGCCGATGCGGACCTCGCCGTTGGCGCCGGTGACGGTGATGTCGGACAGGGCGCGGTCGACGGAGATGGTGCCGTTGGAGCACTTGACGGTCGCGCAGCCGCCGACGAGGCCGACGCGGACCTTGCCGTTGCCGTTGGTGACGTCGAGGGTGCCCTCGACCAGACCGAGCCGGACGTCGCTGGAGCCGGTCTGCACCTGCGCGGCGCCGACGACGCGGCCGACGGTGATCGCCCCGACGCCGCCGCGCAGGTTCACCGGACCGGTCTCGGCCAACCGGATCTCGCCGATCCCGGACTTGAACGCCACGGCGCCGAGCACGCCCTCGGCGTGGAAGTCGCCGTACTCGGCCTCCCCGCGCACCTCGGAGCCGGCGGGCAGCTGGATCAGCAGCTCGATCGACTCGGGACGCTTGCTGCTCCAGTTCACGAAGCGGTTCAGCGGCTTCCTGGAGACGACGCTGAGGGTGCGGCCGGCCTCGTCGTACTCGACGGTGGTGTTCGCGACGGCCTTGGCGTCGGCGGCCTTGTCCGGGCCGCTCGGCCGGAGTTCGACGACGGTGTCAGCCCGGTCGGAGACGGTGAACCGCACGTCGGCGGCGTAGAGGTCGAGGACGACGGAGATCGGGGCGGGGGTGTCGAAGCGCGAGGCGGACATCTCGGGTTCCTTTGCTGCGGTGGGCCGTGAAGTTCGATGGCTCTAATGTGGCACCACTTTGGCACCAGCGCAAGTGCTTCTGGCTCATGTTGGCACCGCTGCAGCTCAGCAATGGTGCCATCAGGCGGCAGGGGTGGTGCCACGTGGCACCACCCCTGGCAGCCCCCTGGCGGCGGGGCGAATTGAACGGCGTACAAGTCCCTGTACGGAATGTCCTAGGGTTGGCCACATGCCGCGCGACACCCTCAGCAGCGACCAGATCGTCGAGGCCGCCATCGCCCTGCTCGACGAGGAGGGCCTTGGGGGCCTGAACATGCGGGCCCTGGGCAAGCGTCTGGGTTCCGCGGCCACCGCCGTCTACTGGCACGTGGGCAGCAAGGACAACCTGATCACCCTGGCCGGCGACCGGGTCTGGTCCGAGCTGACGCTGCCCGAGGCCCCCGCGGGCCCGGACGGCTGGCGCGCGGCCGCCGAGGCGCTGGCGGTCGGCGTGCACGCCATGCTCACCCGGCACCCGTGGCTGGTGCAGGCCTTCGGCGCGCACCTGATGTTCGGGCCGGCCAAGGCCCGCCACGACGACTACATCCTCGCCCTCCACGAGAACGCCGGGTTCACCCCCGCCGAGGCGGACCAGGCCTCCGCGGCGCTACTGACCTTCGTCCTCGGCAACGCCCTCGGCCCCGCCGCGCAGGCGGCGCTGACCCGCAAGCTCGCCCGCGAGGGTGACGGCGACGCGGAGGCCAGGCTCGCCGAAGGCATGGCCCAGGCCCGCGAGGTCGCCTCCGTCCACCCGCGCCTGCGCGCCCGCCTGGAGGCCGAGAGCGGCACCGACTACGGCGCGGCCCCGCAGGACACCTTTACCTTCGGCCTGCACGCCCTCCTCGACGGCCTGGCCGCCCGGCTCGCCACGACACGGCGGTAGCGCACCCGCTTGCGGCCACTTCGCCACCGGAGGAGCGTCGTAACGGGGACACCGACAAAGGAATGGGGGCCAGTCATGTACGTACGCACGACTTATGTGACGGGCGATCCGGGAAAGATCGACCAGGCGCTGGACGGGTTGGTAGTGGAGGCGGTCAAGCTGCTCTCCGACCAGCCGGGCTACCGGGGTTACGGACTCTTCGCCGACCGCGAGCTCGGCAAGATCGTCATGGGGAGCTGGTGGGACAGCGTCGAGACGGCGCAGACCAGCAACGAGCACCTGCAGCAACGGCGCGCCGAGCTGTTGGCGCCTTTCGCGTCCTCCATGTCGATGATGACCGTCGAGGCGCTGGCGTTCACGCCGAGCCCGAAGGCCGAGGCGGGCGCGGGCTTCCGCCTCGGACGCTTCCAGATGCCACCGGACCGGCTCGACCGGATGGCCGAGAACTTCCGGTCCTCCGGCCTGCCCGCGTTCGAGGCCACCCCGGGCTTCATCGGGGCCTCGCTGCTCGCCGACCGAAGCACCGGCATGGGCTCGGTCGGCACGCTGTGGGCCACCCACGACGCGCTCGTGGCCTCCCGCGCCGCCCAGTCCGCCGCCCGGGCGAAGGCGACCGCGGACGTGCCGATGAACGTCATCGCCCTGGAGGAGTTCGAGGTGGTCATCCTCGACCGCCGCGACTGACCACACCGCACGGAGCGAGGGCCCGGACGGCCGCCCCGTCCGGGCCCTCGACGCGTCGGCCACCGCACCGCCGTGACCTGCGCCACCCGCCACCGGAAGGCGGACGTACTAGGGTGCCCGGGTGCATGGATCCGGGCCCGGGGCCCGGGGTGAGGAGAGCGGGCCGGTGCAGGGTGGGCTGCTGAACGGACGGTACGAGCTGCACGAGCCGCTCGGTACGGGCGGGATGGCTACCGTCTGGCGCGGGGTCGACCGGGTGCTGGCGCGGCCCGTCGCCGTCAAGGTGCTGAACGAGGGCCTGGCCGAGGACGCGCACTTCGCCGAGCGGTTCGCCCGTGAGGCTCGTCACGCCGCGATGCTGGTGCACCCGGCGATCGTGACCGTCTTCGACTCGGGCGAGGACGAGACCGGGGCGCCGTACCTGGTGATGGAGCTCGTGGACGGACGCACCCTGGGTGAGCTGCTGGAGGAGACACCGCGGCTGCCCGTCGACCGCGCGATCGCCATCGCGTCGACGGTCTGCGACGCGCTGCAGGTCGCGCACGCCGCCGGGCTGGTGCACCGGGACATCAAGCCGGGCAACATCATGGTCACGGACGGCGGCCAGGTGAAGGTCGTGGACTTCGGCATCGCCAAGGCCGGCAACGACGAGGCCCAGCTCACCGGCACCGGCTCGGTGCTCGGCACCGCCTCCTACCTGGCCCCGGAACAGGCCACCGCCTCCGAGGTGGACGGCCGCGCCGATCTCTACGCGCTCGGCTGCGTGCTGACCGAGATGCTGACCGGGCAGCCGCCGTTCACCGGCGCCACGCCGGTCGAGGTCGCCTGGAAGCAGGTGAGCGAGCGGCCCGCGCCGCTCTCCGCGCTGCGCCCGGACATCCCGCCCGCGCTGGACGGGGCGGTGCTGCGGCTGCTGGAGAAGGAGCCGGGCCGCCGCCCGGCCGACGCGGCCGCGGCGCGCGCCGAACTGCAGGCGGCCGGCCGCGGCGCGGCCACCTCCTGGCTGCCGCCGGTCGGCGAGCCGTCGGCGCTGAACCGGACCATGGCGATGCCGCCGCTGACGCCCCCGTCGGCCGAGTGGGCCTCCGGCGCCGTGCCGATGGACCCGCCCAGGCCGCGCCGTCGGCGCACCGCGCTGATCGCCGCCGCGGTGGTGGTCGTCGTCGGCTGCGTCGTCGCGGCGGTCGCCGCGCAGTCCGGCCCCTCGACGCCGACGGCCGGCACCGTGCCCGGCACCCACACCAGCGCACCCGCCGTCGCGCCGCCCTCCGACACCCCCACGCCGAGCCCGTCCCCGACCCACGCCACCGGCCCGGCGGCCATGATCGCCGCGCTGCGCAACGCCGTCGCGGCCGACGACAAACTCCCGCCCGACCAGCAGCAGTCCCTGATCGACGCGCTGGACAAGGCGGACCAGTCCCTCGCCCAGCAGGATCCCGGCGGCGCCGGGCAGGCGATTCACGACGCGCAACGGGTGCTGCGCAAGCTCGCCAAGGACCACGCCGTCGACAAGGCCACCAACCACAGCTGGTCGACGAAGCTCGCCGCGATCAGCTCGGCGCTGCACCGCCTGGCCTCCGGCGACAGCGGCGGGACCGGGCCCGGGACCGGAGTCGCCGGGAGCAACGACGGGGGTAACAACGGCTGAGGCGCCGCCGCAGCCCAGGCACGGATCGGCTCAGGCCGCCCGGTAGGCGCGGACGAAGGCCGCGACGCCGCCGGTGATCAGGCGGTCGGCCTCCGCCGGGGCGAGCGGCAGGACGCCGTAGCTGGAGAGCTGCACGATCAGGTGCGAGGTGAGCGCCAGGAAGTGCTGGGCGGCCAGGGCCGGGTCGCCGTGGACGTCGAGGAGCCCGGCTGCGGCCAGTGAGGCCATGGCGTCGGCGAGGGCACGGCCCGCCGCGCCGGGGCCGGCGTCGCGCCAGGCGGCCAGCACCTCCGCCGGGACGTGGTCGACCTCGGCGTGGATGTGGCGCACAAGCGCGAAGTGGTTCGGGTAGTCGGCGAGCAGGCCGACGAACGCACGGGCCAGGGCGACGAGTTCCCGCTCCAGGTCCTCGGCGCGCGGGGGCCGCTCCGGGTCCAGCACCGCTGCCATCCGCGCGAGCTGCGCCTGCGCGACCTCGCCGGACGTCCAGGAGACGACGGTGCGGAACAACTCCGCCTTGCCGCCCGGGAAGTGGTTGTACAGCGTGCGCGTGGAGATGCCCGCCTCGGCCGCGAGCGTGTCCACCGAGGCGCGCGCGTAGCCCTCGCGTCCGAACACGCCGCAGGCCGCGCTCGCGATCGCCATCTGCTTCGCGAGCTTCCGCGGCGGCACCTCGCGCCGCGCCTGTTCCAGCCAGGCCTCGTTGCCGCTGCCCACACGTGCCTCCTGCTCAGTCACCGAACTACAACGAGCGTTGCACTTTTTACAACGCTCGTTGTAGTTTACCGGAGGGCCGACCGCACCGCCGGTCGACCGACCCGATCCACGAGGGGGACATCCACCGCCATGCCTGCCACCGACACCTCCCGGAGCACCACCACCGCGTCCATCGGTGGTCAGGAGCCGCCGCTGCGCGTCGCCGTCATCGTCGGCAGCGTCCGCGAGGGCCGCCTCGGGCGCACCGTCACCGACTGGTTCCTCGACACCGCCGCCGCGCAGGGGGAGGACATGGAGTTCGACGTGATCGACGCGGCCGAGGTCCCACTGCCGCTCGTCATGCCCGGCTGGGGCGGGAAGCCCAGCCCGGAGGCCGCGGCCGCCCTACGGGACCTCACACCGCGCATCGCCGCCGCGGACGCGTACGTGGTGGTCACCCCCGAGTACAACCACAGCTTCCCCGCCGCCCTGAAGAACCTGATCGACTGGCACCACGGCGAGTGGCAGGCCAAGCCGGTCGGCTTCGTCTCCTACGGCGGCCTCGCAGGCGGCCTCCGCGCGGTCGAGCAACTCCGGCTGGTCTTCGCCGAGTTGCACGCGATGACAGTGCGCGACTCGGTCAGCCTGCACGGCCCCTGGTCGGGCCTGACGGCGGACGGCACCCCGCGCGACGCCGCCGTCTGCGAGGGCGCCGCCAAGGGCATGCTCGGCCAACTCTCCTGGTGGGGACGGGCGCTGCGGTCCGCCAACACGGCGCTGCCGTACCGGGGGTGAGCGGGATGCGCAGGACAGCGGGAACCACCGCACCCACCGCTACGACGGCCGCTGCGGCACCCTCCGTGACGGCCGGCGCGCCCGGCGCAGTCGGCCGCACGGTGGCGGTCGTGGTCACCGGCTCGATGATGTCCGTGCTGGACATGACGATCGTCAACGTCGCCCTGCATCGCCTCTCCGAGGCCTTCGACGCCTCCTTGGCGACGGTCCAGTGGGCCACCACCGCCTACACGCTCGCCCTCGCGGCCGTCATCCCGACGGCCGCCTGGGCCATGGGCCGGATCGGCGCCAAGCGCACCTACCTGACCGCGCTCGTGCTGTTCACGCTCGGGTCGCTGCTGGCGGCCTGCGCCTGGGACGCCGGCAGTCTGATCGCCTTCCGTGCCGTCCAGGGGTTCGGCGGCGGGCTGCTGATGCCCGTCGGCATGGCGATGGTGCTGCGCGCCGCCGACCGGGCCCGGCTCGGACGGGCGATGGCCCTGCTCGGACTGCCCGTCCTGGTCGGCCCGGTGGTCGGGCCGGTGCTCGGCGGGTGGCTGATCGACACCGCCTCCTGGCGCTGGATCTTCCTGGTCAACCTGCCCGTGGGCGCGGCCGCCCTGGCCCTGGCCGCCGTCCTGCTGCGGCCCGACCTGCCCCGGCCCCGCCCCGGAACCCCCTCCGTCGCACCGAAGTTGGATGTCCCCGGGCTGCTGACCCTCTCGCCGGGCCTGACCCTGCTGGTCTTCGGACTCGCCCGCGGCGGCGCGGGCGGTGACCTCGCGGCACCGGACGCGCTGTTCCCCGCCGTCGGCGGCGCGGTCCTCGTCGCGGCCTTCGCCCGACGGTCTCTGACCACGCGTCACCCGCTGCTCGACCTGCGGCTGTTGCGCGACCGGACCTTCGCCGCCTCGGCGGCCACCCTGGCGCTGTTCGCCTGCGGCTACTTCGGCTCCATGCTGCTCGGTCCCGTCTACTGGCAGCAGGCACGCGGCCTGAGCGCGGCGTCGGCGGGGCTGCTCGGAGCACCGGTCGGTCTGGTGGTCGGGACGACCATGCAGATCGCCGCCCGGCGGATCGACTCGGTCAGCCCGCGTCGGCTGATCCTGCCCGGGATCGCCTTCGGGGCGCTGGGCATGGCGCTCAACGCCCTCCAGATCGGCTCCCCGGGCGTCCCGGCCTGGCGGCTCGTCGCGGCGTCCATGGTGATGGGCCTCGGCGCCGGGATGGTGCTGATGCCGACCATGACGATCGCCGCCCGGGGACTGCCGCGCGACCGCGCCGCGGCCGCGAGCACCGTCCTCAGCATCAACCAGCAGGTCTGGGCGTCCGTGGGCACCGCGCTCGTCTCGGTGACGCTGGGGTCGGCCGGGGTGGACCCCGCCGGGTTCCGGACCACCTACGCGCTCGCGGCCGCGCTGCTCGCACTGGCCCTCGTGCCCGCCGCCCTCCTGCCCGCGCGTCCCCATCGGCGCGTCGACTGAGCCCCGCTCCCACGCACGCGACCGATCGGAGTCACCCATGCAATCCCCCGACCGCGCACTGGTGCTGGGCCCCGGCGGCCCCGTCGGCACGGCCTGGCTGACCGGGCTCCTGCTCGGCCTGCGCCGGCACGGCGTCGACCTCGCCGAGGCCGACCTGACCGTCGGCACCTCCGCCGGCGCGATCGTCGGCGCGACGCTCCTGGCCGACGGCCCCCATCTGGAACGCCTCGCGTCGCCGGAGGAGCCCGACGGCCCGCCACCGGCCCGGCCGGACGCCGCGCTGACCGCCCGCGTCTTCGGCGTCCTCGGCGACCGGAGCCTCGCACCCGAGGAGGCCCGGCGCCGCGTCGGCCGCCTCGCGCTCGACGGCGCCACGCCCGACGCCGAGTCGGCGCTGCTCACCGCGCGCGCCCAGCTGATCGGGACGACCTCCTGGCCCGAGCGGCGCCTGCTCCTCACCGCCGTCGACGCGAGCACCGGCCTGCCCGCCGTCTGGGACCGGGACAGCGACGTGCCGCTCGTCCGCGCCGTCGCCGCCAGCAGCGCCTTCCCGGGCGCGGCTCCCCCGGTCACCGTCCACGGCGCACCCCACATCGACGGCGCGCTGCGCGCGGGCGCGAACACCGATCTCGCCGCGGACGCCCGCCTCGTCGTCGTCCTGGAACCGATGTCCCGCACCGGCGAACCCCTGCGCCACGAGCCGTCCACCGATGGCTCCCCCGCCACCGTCACCGTCTCGCCCGACGCCGCCGCCCTCACCACCATGGGCCCCGACCCCGCCGACCTGACCCGCTGGGACCCCACCGTCGCGGCCGGCCTGCACCAGGCCGCGACGGTGGGGTCCCAG